>JBBABX010000007.1:0-35510 GCA_041657405.1 Minisyncoccota bacterium | reverse complement strand
ATTCGATTAATAACTTGCTCCTTAATTTCAGGAGCTATTTTGTATCCTTTCTTTGACATATTATTTATATGTTAATTGTTTCTAATATAGCTTAGAAAGGGTGTGCAAAGAAAGGGGTACCTTTCAACCCGACCAAAACCGACTACGGATATAGGGCTGGAAAATTTACAGCAACTAGAACTGCGAACAAGAAAGCGCCGACCTTATTCCAAGCAAGCGGTCAGAATGAACTGATCCGAGTCTACAGAAAAAACATTTATGGCAGGGGCGAAAAACAAATCTACAAGATCACATTTGATCTGTACGATCGAGAACAGGAAATGTATGTAGAAAAGTTTGTTGCCTACCAAGGAGAGACTTGTCCTGATTTAAAGAGAAATAACTGCTACGAGGTTACTTTCAACGAAAGCAAAACCTTTCCAATTATTGTGGAAGCAGAGTCCGTAGAATATGTCTCCTAGGGTACGCGAGCTTTGGCTGACGGGGTACATGCACCAATCAAGAATAGTGAGAGCGAACCGATTGTAGAAACAATGGTGAAAATATATTTCATAGCTTTTGTGTAGTTAGTTAGCGTTGCTAGTAATTGCACATAGTCTATTGCCTCGTTCATCAAGTACGGACTCGAACCGTAGTTGTAACCCGCCGACCAAAATCAACGTACTGCTTTTACTATTATACCAAGCTTTTTAGGAGTGTCGCATTGTCGCATTTAAGACCCCGACCCACGTACCTAGATTCGCATACCTAAAACGCGCTAGAATACCCTTACAAGGCTTGAACACGGGGGTACTTAACCCACGTAGCCCGCAAATTTACATTCAGCGAGATTGAAGATCAAAGATTTTAGTTCTGAAATTTTTAAATGGTGCACCCTGCAGGAATCGAACCTGCGACCTTACGAATGTGAATCGTACGCTCTAACCAGCTGAGCTAAGGGTGCCAACACTTCTAAATTATGCCGTTTTTAAATGTTTTTTTCAATGTCCTCTCGGCAGGAATTGAACCTGCATTACGAGCTTCGGAGGCCCATGTTCTATCCATTAAACTACGAGAGGATTGCTTTATTTACTATACACTAAAACGGACTTTTTATATTTCTAATAGCCGGGTTAGTCACTTGTGTGTAAATTTGCGTTGTGCGAATATTTCTATGCCCTAGCAACTCCTGGACATAACGAACATCTGTTCCATTTTCCAGCAAATGTGTGGCAAAACTGTGCCGTAGACTGTGGAAAGTGGCTTCTTTTTTTATTTTTGCTTGTTTTAATGCTTTGTAGAAGATTGCCTGTGCCGATCTTTCGGTTAAGGGTCCACCTCTTTCGCTTTGAAAAAGATATTCACTTCCATTTTGGTTAGCGGTTAAAATGTGTAAATCAGATAAAAGCTTTTCTGGAATTAAACTTATCCTGTCTTTTTTGCCCTTAGCTTCTTTAATGTGAATTGTTAGTTCGTCTATTAAAATATCTCTGATTTTTAGTCGTATTACCTCACTTACTCGCAAACCAGCACCATAGGATAGTGCTATTAATAGTCGATGTTTGTTGTTTTTTATGGTGTTGATAATTTGATTTATTTCTTCTCGGCTTAATACTATGGGTAATTTTTTACTTCTTTTGGCAAATTTAATGTCTATTTTTGTGTAATTTTTTAGTATTTCGCGATAGAAAAATTTTATAGCATTAAGATAAAGATTTATAGTCTGAGGGGAATAATTGTTTTCTTGTTTTTTGAGTAAGAATTTTTTTATTTTATTTATGTTTAATTCTCTGGGGTTAGATTCTAAAAAGTTAAAATAATCGCCAATACATCTTAGGTAGCTGGCAATTGTTTTTTGGCTGTAGTTTCTTAGTAATAATTCGTTTTTAGTATCTTCCAAATAGTTTTGCATAAAAAGGGTTAATTTGGTAAAATTAAAAAACAATAATCGTTTATATAATTATATCAATTATTCGTATAACACACAATTTTCAGCTTCTTATCCAATAAACAATTCAGATAGAAAAGAGTTATTCAAAATTCCGCTCCGCTCCATTTTGAATAACGTGGCGCGGCTACCTCCGCTGTTATACTCATTCCGCTTCGCGGAACTTCGTATAACAGCAGATATCCAAAATTTCTTTACACAAACCCTTCGGGTCTGCTTCAAGAAACTTCGGATTATCCGTGCCACGTTATCGGAAATAAAAAAATTATGAATAAATATTTTTTTAGGGCCACTATTTTTTAAGAGTTCAATATAATGAAAGAAATTATCGAAAACATTTTTACTACTGAATTTTTTACAACCCTGCTTTCAGTTCTTGGGGGCGTTTTTATTGCTTCGTTAACATATTATCTCTCTAAGAAAAAAGAACGTGAAGCAGACTGGCAAAAAGAAAAATTAAATTTCTATATTGAATTTATATCTTCTATAACCGACAATCTTAAATGTGGCAGTACTGCAGAAGGAGCAAAAAGATTTGCCCGCGCTTCTAACAACCTGTATTTATTTGCGAGTCCTAAAGTCATCACCGCACTAACAAATTACCAGGATGAGATTAGAGCATCAAACAAAAATCGTTCAGCGGAAGGAGAAGCACGAGCTTTAGGAAATTTAATTTTTCAGATGAGAAAAGATATGAAGATTAAATACAATCGTAAAAATGTTTTCGATTCGGTGAAGCCGTGGGGCTGGGGAATAAAAAATAGTGGCTCTAAAAATGAAATAATAGTTAATTTAGAAAAAAATGAAAGAAGTTGAAATTTTAGTAAAGGTAAAAGATGATAAAGACGAAGCCTTAGAAAAACTAAGTAAATTTAATTTTGCAGGAAAAAGAGAGATACTAGATATCTATTTTTATGACAAAAAAAGAAAATCTTTACAACCAAAAAATAACCGTCTTATAAAGTGTTTTAGATTAAGAAAAAAAGATAAAAAAAATTATATTACTTATAAGGTTGATAAATTTGATAGCCTAGGAAAGTGGATGTATTCTGAAGAGGAAGAAACTGAGATTAAAGATTTTGATATTGCACTAAAAATTTTTTCCTTATTAAATTTAACTCCTTTAGTAGAAATTGATAATATAAAGTATACTTATCATACAAAAGAATATGAAATTGTTTTAGAAGATGTCAAAAATCTGGAATTATTTTTAGAAGTTGAAAAGTTAAAAGTTGGCGACAAGGAAGATGTGGTAGTTGTAAAAAGGAAAATTCTTAATTTTATAAAATCTTTAGATATTAAGACAGGAGATGAATTGAATTCTGGAAAACCGGAACTAATGTTAAATAAACAAAAAAATCAAATACAATAATAAAAAGCCCACCAAAAACGGAATAATATGGATAAATTTTTCAAAAATACGCAAGGCACGTTGCACCCTCACTCCGCTATCACTCCGTTCGGCTCGCCTAACACAGTATATGCGGTTCGCTCGTTGCACTTCGCTCTCCCATATTTTGCTCCACTGCGTTCCGCAAAACATCGCATATACTGAAACGTTAGGTAAAAGTAATTTTTTTCATTTCAATTTTTAATAAAAATTAACCAATTAATATGAAACAAATCCTTTTAAAAAATTCATGGATAATAAAAGCCCCTATTGAGAAAGTTTTTAATATCGTCACTGATTTTGAAAATATGCCAAAAAATTTTCCCAAAGTTGCAGAGTCAGTAACTATTACAAAACGAGAAGGCAATGATTTGGAAATTGATGCTCAAGTAAAATCTTTTGGCTCTTCTTTTCCTGTCAAAATGAAAACTGCAATAATTCCGCAAAAGGGTTTTATTTCCGACAATCAGAGTTCAAAATTTGGGACATCGGGACATGAGGAACTTTTATTGGAAAATGTGAAAGGTGACACAAAAATCAATTATGTCTATGAGGTAAATATCCATAAAAAGTGGTTACAAATTATTGCCAAGCCACTTATCGGCTGGTTCGCCATGAAAGCATGGGAGAAAGCTTATATTAACAGACTAAGAGAAATAATAGAAAATCAATAGTAGGACAAAAAAATTAAAAAGAAAAAATCTACATCAGACTATATAATTCAGAAAAAAGTATATTAATAATTTTCAGCGGTTGCATTTTTTCTTTCACTCAAGCTTTGCTTTTTTAAATCGCAAAACTTCTTTTACCTAGAAACTTTTTGTGGGCGGTACAGGGCTCGAACCTGTGACCTTATCGACGTCAACGATACGCTCTAGCCAACTGAGCTAACCGCCCCACATCTATAAATTTAGCAAAAAAACACAAAAACGGCAACTTTAGATAATCCCCCCAAAATTCAGGCGAATTTTGGGGGGATTAAAAGATTTCAACCCTTTTTACCCCTTATTTTTTCTCTAGGAATCAATCTCCAACTGCCCACAAACCATAACAAACTGTTAGTTATAAAACATTTTTTTTACATTGCCGAGACCTTCTTTTTCCGTTATAGTTTAAATCTATGATAATTTTAGCTATAGAAACCAGCTGTGATGATACCGCTATCAGCCTCATAAAGGCCAAGGGTGGTTTTAAAAGACCTCAATTTGAAGTCTTGGCTCATAATATCTCTTCTCAAACCAAAATTCACGAAAAGTGGGGTGGGGTTGTGCCAACACTGGCGAAACGTGAACATAGCAAAAATCTGATGCCCCTTTTAATCAAAACTTTGAGAGAAGCGAGTTTGGGGGATAAACAAAAGAAAAACTTTTCGCCAAGCCAAACCAAAAAAATAAAAAAAATCCTGGCGCGTGAACCAGAACTTTTGACAAAATTCTTGGAGACAATCCCCTCCCTTAAAAGACCAAAGATTGACGCCATTGCTGTCACCAAGGGACCAGGTTTAGAGCCAGCGCTGTGGGTTGGTATCAACTTTGCTTGTTCTCTCTCTTTTGTCTGGGACAAGCCCCTAATTCCGATCAATCACCTAGAGGGACATCTTTGTGCGGCTTTGATAGAAGAAAAAACCAAAATTCAAAAAAGGATTTTGAAATTCCCAGTTTTGGCTTTGATTGTTTCCGGCGGTCATACCGAACTAGTCTTAGCGCGCGATTGGCTTAAATATAAACAAATTGGTAGCACACGTGATGATGCTGTCGGTGAAGCCTTTGACAAAGTTGCTCGTCTTCTCGGTTTAAGCTACCCGGGCGGACCGCAAATCGCCAAGATGGCTAAAACCGTGACAAAAACTAAAAAAAATAAACTGGAAATCAACCTCCCTAGACCAATGATAAATTCTCAAGATTTTGATTTTTCCTTCTCTGGACTTAAAACAGCTGTTCTTTATTTGATACAAAAACTTAAGTCAACTGGAAATTTTACCAACAAAACCAGAGCCTTGATCGCTGCCGATTTTCAACAAGCTTGTGTTGATGTCTTGTCGGCAAAAACTAAAAAAGCTATTAATAAATTTAAACCTCAGACAATAATTGTAGGTGGCGGAGTAATTGCCAACCAAGAATTAAGACAACAGCTAACAGAAATGGTAAACCAAAATTTCCCGAACATTTCATTATTTATCCCCGACTTTAATTATACAACCGACAACGCCACTATGATTGCGGCCGCTGGTTACCTACGGAGCTTGAATAACAAAAAATTAAAAGTCGCATCCAAATTCCGCGCAGAAGGTCAAATGGCTTTGAACTAAAAGGGTTTTTTGTTATTATATAATTAATGGATTCCAAATTTACCAAACCTTACAACCCGACCGAAAATGAATCGGCCATTTATGAACTCTGGGAAAAAAGCGGTTACTTTACACCCGAAAATTTACCCAACGCGACCGAAGGTCCTTTTACAATAATCATGCCACCACCAAACGCTAATGGTCAAATTCACGCTGGCCACGCATTGTTTGTGACTCTAGAAGATATCATGATCCGTTACAAACGGATGAAAGGTTTTAAAACACTCTGGCTACCAGGGACCGATCATGCCGGCTTTGAAACCCAGGTTGTTTACGAAAAGAAGTTAGAAAAGGAGGGCCGTTCTCGTTTCAATATGGATCGCGACAAACTCCATGCTGAAATTATAGATTTTGTTCAAACTTACAAAAAAGCTACCGAAGATGGTCTGCGCAAATTAGGCGCTTCTTGTGATTGGACTCGCGAAAAATTTACTCTTGACCCCGACATCATTCAAACAGTTTATGACACTTTTAAACAAATGTTTGACGATGGTTTAATTTATCGTGGTAAACGAATCGTTAATTGGTGCACCAAACATCAAACCTCTCTCTCTGATTTGGAAACTTTAAGTGAAAATAGAAAAGATAAACTCTATTACATACAATACGGACCGTTGGTTGTCGCAACGGTTCGCCCAGAAACTATGTTTGGCGATGTTGCTGTGGCAGTTAATCCGAATGATGAACGTTACAAACAATATCTTGGACAAGAGCTAGAAGTTCAAACACCAATTGGCAAAATGAAATTAAAAGTCATCGCCGACGAAGCTGTGGAAAAGGACTTTGGGACTGGAGCGTTAAAAATTACACCAGCTCATGACGCTAACGACTTTGAAATCGGACAACGACATAATCTGCCGACAATTGAAGTTATTGATTGCTATGGTAAGCTCAACGAAAAAACTGGAAAATATGTCGGGATGAAAATAAATGAAGCACGAGAAGCGGTTGTTAAAGATTTGACTGAAATGGGACTCCTTTTGAAAACCGAAGATTATGAGCATAACGTTGCAATTTGTTATAAGTGTGGACGCATAATAGAGCCGAGAATAATCCCACAGTGGTTTGTCAAGATGGACCAATTAGCTCAAAAGGCTATAGTTGCCGTCAGAGAGAAAAAAATTCGCATTATCCCCAACCATCAAGAAAAAATTTTTTGTCATTGGTTGGACAATATCCGCGATTGGAATATTTCTCGCCAAATTGTCTGGGGTATTCCTATCCCCGCCAAGCTATGCGAAAAATGTGATTACGCCATTGTGGATATTGAAAACAAAAAGACTATTTGCCCCGAATGTGGCGGAAAACTTATAAAAGATTCCGATACTTTTGACACTTGGTTTTCTTCTGGTCAGTGGCCCTATGCTACCCTAGGTTACCCAGATAGTAACGATTTTAAAACTTACTACCCAACCGACGTTATGAATACTGCTAGCGACATTATCTTTTTCTGGGTCGCTCGCATGGTAATGTTTGGTTTTTATCGCACCGGTCAAATTCCCTTCCACACAGTTTATTTACACGGCTTAGTACGTGACGCCAAAAATCAAAAAATGTCCAAAAGCAAAAACAATGTTATTGACCCCACTGTAATCGCCGAAAAATACGGCACTGATGCTCTGCGAATGGCGCTAGTGGTAGGCAACACTCCTGGCACCGATATGGCCCTAGCTGAAGACAAAATCAAAGGATACAAACACTTTGCTAACAAAATCTGGAACATTACCCGCTTTATTTTAGAAAACTCTCCCAAACAAGAAGAACTGAATATTGATTTGACCCCAATTGATGAAAAAATTTTGGCAGAATTCCGTGCTTTAACTGCTAATGTTACTAATGATATGGAAAATTTCCGTTTTCATTTAGCAAGTGAAAAAATTTACCAATATGCTTGGCACACTTTAGCTGATGTTATTTTAGAAGAAAGTAAACCAATAATTTTTGGCAAAGAAGAAACAGATCGCCTATCTCGCATTAAAATTTTAAATGTCATTCTTCTAGATTTATTAAAACTTCTACATCCTTTTATGCCTTTTTTGACCGAAACTATCTGGCAAGATTTACCCCAAGTTAAAGAAGAAATGTTATTGGTCACTCGTTGGCCAGAATAAAAAATAAAATGAATTTTATTGGTTATATCCAATTTTTCAAGAATATTTTTAACCTCTGGGGAGGCTATCACCTCTTATTTGCTATTCTTTTTGGTTTAGTCCCAACAATTTTTTGGCTTTGGTTCTGGCTGCAAGAAGATGAGAACAAGCCCGAGCCAAGACAAATGATTCTGAAAACTTTTGTTGTTGGCGGTTTTTTTGTTATTATCGCCTTCTGCCTAGAACGCTTGATAACTTCTAGCTCCGATATCATTGGAGATTTTCATCAAGCTCTCACAACCAACAATTTAACAGTCATTTTAATCACCATTTCACCAATCTTAATTTGGGCATTTATTGAAGAAATTATCAAATATGCGGCTGCTTATGTTGCCGCTTTTCGTAAAAAATATTTTGACGAGCCAATTGATGCTATGATTTATATGATTACCGCCGCACTTGGTTTTGCTGCTATAGAAAATTTCTTCTTCCTACTTTCAACCGCATTAAGTGATGGGCCTATTAGTAGCTCTTTTATTTTCACAGGCAATTTACGCTTTTTGGGCGCAACCCTTTTGCACATTGTTACTTCTGCCACTTTGGGCGCTTTTATCAGTTTTTCATTTTATAAAAGCCCCTCTTCCAAAAAATGGTCATTGTTTTTGGGGTTAATTACTGCTACAATCTTGCATACTCTCTTTAACTTTTTTATAATTATAGATGAAGGCAAAAACATTTTAAGTGTTTTAATTTTTCTTTGGTTAATTGCAACTATTATTATTTTTGTGTTTGAAATAGTAAAAAAAATTGAAATCAAAAAATCGCTGCCAATTTCTCAAATTAAAAACTAACAATTTATAATTATAAAATATTATGTTTAAAGAAAAAAAATCATTTTTTGAAAGAATTACAGGCAGCATTTCAGTTAATGATGACGAGGAAACATCTTCCACGCCTGAGATCAAAGAAAGTGGTAGTTTTGCCGTCAACGTCAAAACTAACGATTGGCCAGAGAAAGAACCTGAGGGAGAGTTGTCGGTTGATGTTTATCAAACTGATAGCGAAATAATCCTTCAATCAATGATTGCTGGCGTTAAACCAGAAAATCTCAATATCTCTATCACGCGTGAAATGATCACCCTTCAAGGAAAAAGAGAGCGAGCTTCCGAAGCAACAGACAATGATTATTTTCTAAGCGAACTTTATTGGGGAGCCTTTTCCCGCAAGGTTTTATTACCAGCTGAAGTGGAGCCGACTGAATGCGAGGCTTTTGAAAAAAATGGCTTGCTCACAATCAGAATGCCCAAAATTGACAAAGAAAAGACCCAAAAGATTAAGGTTCGATCTTTATAAAAATCTTTTTTAAAAACATAAACAAAAAAAACGGACTTTTGTCCGTTTTTTTTGTTTATGAAAAATGATGTGCTCGGGGCCGGGCTCGAACCGGCGACCTATCGCTCTTCAGGCGAGCGCTCTACCAACTGAGCTACCCGAGCAAATTTAACAACAAAAAAGCCACTTCTATTTAAGAATAAGCTATTTTAATCAGAAAATCAACCTATTCTAAAGGGTAAAACCAACATTATTTATATCAATCGTGTTAAAGATTTCAATTAAATTTTTATAGGAGGACAACAAACTGTCCCAAAATGGTTGCAGATAATAGAAAGCGCCGACAGCTGACAAAATAATCAATAACCATTTAAGGGTAGCCAAAATTTGAATATTTCTTTGATAACGCAAAATCTTGGTTAAAATTTGTTTGTTATTTTCACCAAGCTCAATATTCTTTACAAGCAATTGTTTAATCTCTTCATCCATAAATTAAATTATACACTATTTTTTACTAAAAAACTTTTAATTTACTATTTTTTGTTTTTAACTTACATTCTTAGGCTTATCATCTCTCAGATATTTTTTACCTTTTAATTTTTCTGGCAAGTATTCTTGCTCTTCTTGATAATCAAAATTAGGACTATATTTGTAATCATGGCCATAACCAAGATCTTTCATCAATTTAGTCGGGGCATTGCGTAAATGAAGTGGTACTGGTTCATTTATTGTCTCGTGAACATCTTTTTGCGCTTGCCCATAAGCAACATAAAGCTCATTGCTTTTTTTACATTTGGCCAAATAGACTACAACTTGAGCTAAAATTACATTACATTCGGGCAATCCAATAAAATGACACGCTTGGTAGCCAGCCACCGCTTGGACAAGGGCCAGAGAATTAGCCAGGCCGACATCTTCACTGGCAAAACGAATCAAACGACGAGCAATATAAAGCGGTTCTTCTCCTCCTTCTATCATTCGCGCCAACCAGTATAAAGCCGCGTCAGCATTTCCACCCCTAATAGATTTATGCAAAACTGAGATGATGTTGTAATGTTCATCGCCTTTTTTATCGTAAAGCAGATGAGATTTTTGCAATGATTCTTTAACTAATTCTTTACCAACTATCATTTGACCTTTCTTGCCTCTTTTGCCAGTTTTAACAGCCAATTCTAAAGCATTGAGAGCATTCCGAGCATCCCCATTGGCCGCTTCTGCCAAAAATTCTAAAACTTCATTTGAAATTTTAACTGACGATTTTCCCAAACCATAATTTTTATCTGACAATGCTCTTTTTAGAATTGTCTTTATCGCCTCTTCGTCCAATTGTTTCAAGACAAAAACCCGACAGCGAGATAAAAGCGCCGAGTTGATCTCAAAACTCGGATTTTCGGTAGTCGCGCCAATCAAGGTAATCGTGCCATTTTCGACATGTGGCAAAAGTGCGTCTTGTTGGGACTTGCTCCAGCGATGGATTTCATCAATGAATAAAATAGTTTGATAGTTTTCTTTTAAACGAGTTAACGCTTCTTTAATAACAGCTCGCAGTTCAACTACCCCCGAAGTTACGGCTGAAAAAGCAATAAACTCCGCACCAGACATTCTGGCAATTATTTTAGCCAAAGTTGTCTTACCTGAACCCGGAGGACCCCAAAAAATCAAGGAGGGAATTTCGTCTTGTTCTATCAGTTTGCGCAAAAGCTTCCCTTCACCAACAATTTCTGCCTGACCAACAAAATCCACCAAGTTTTCAGGTCTCAACCGATCTGCTAAGGGTGTTATTTGGGTTAGTTTTGGGGAAAAACCAGCTTCCATTTTATAAGTATAAAAGAAAAAAATTAAAAGACAAAAAAACCAAGACTTGACTCGCTCCAAGGACACAAAAAATGATAGCCTGATTGTTTTTTATGGTGCCTCCAGTAGGAATCGAACCTACATCTAGGGCTTAGGAGTCCCTCGTTCTATCCATTGAACTATGAAGGCTAAAACTAAAAGGGGATTGAATCCCCTTTTAGTTTGCCACAAATATAAACAAAATTAAACTAAAGCCCCAATAATTTTGACAATTCCTGTTCGTCAAAACCAACCATAATTTTGTCTTCCACGGCGATCACCGGCACCCCCATTTGACCGCTTTTTTCTATCATTTCTTGACGTTTTTCAACATTCGTCAAAACATCATATTCCTCAAAAGTCACGCCTTTACTAGCCAAAAAATCTTTGGCTAAATGGCAAAAATGACAAGTCGGGGAAGTATAAATCGCTACTTTCTTGTCCATAATTTAAAACAAATAAAAATTAGCTGATAAGAGCTTGTATTTTATATTATAGCATATTTTGAAGAAATTTGCCAATCTTATCTTCTTTTCTCGCTTTAACCCTTTTACGAATTCGACATTTCCGACATTCGTGAATTATTACATAATTCCCCTTTTCCATTTCCAAGCTAACTGGTTCCATCAAGCCAAAACAAGAATTTGCCCGATCTCCTGGATAATTATCAACATGCCTGGACCAAAGACATTGCGGACAATGATTGGTAAAACCATCGCCAGAAATAACAGTGCCGCAATGCAGACAGGTAAAATCTTCAATTTTACGTTTAAATTTAGAAGACATTGGGGAAAATTTAAAATATAAAAATTAATCAAATAAACTTGTGCGAGTAGGGGGAATCGAACCCCCGTCTTAGCCTTGGGAAGGCCACATTCTGCCACTAAACCATACTCGCTATTGAAAACAATGTTATTCCTCTAATAATCTATGTTTTATCATCACTAAAAAAATTTCCACCAGGGTCTCTTTTCTGTTGTGGTTGCTGTCGCCGTTGCTTTTTCTGTAACTAAACTTATCACCTTTTCACCCTCTTTGACAACCGAAAAATTAGCCCTGATTTCTTCTTCTATCCCGCGCGAAGTTTCAAGCTTTTTTATTTTTATCCGCAAATCATCCTCTCGTATTTTTAAAGCTGATAATTGTTCTTCAACAATCTCAAAGTTTTCTCGGCTTAAGGCATCTCGTTGATACATTTTCCAAGCAGCTCTAAAAAAAACCAGCAAAACCAAAATTGCCAAAACTGCCATTGGCAAACCTAATAAATATCTCTTTTTTCTTTTTTTGCCTTGAATTCGCGTCATTTTTAGACTACAATAAGCTCAGTAATTAAATTATATTATGTTTTTAGGAAACAAACAAAAAAAAGTATTTCGAGGAATTGCTGCCATTGTCGGTGTTCTAACTATCATCAGTATGGTTGCTCTTTATTCTTTATCTTACTTTTTTTAAAATTAAACCGCAATCTTTAAGATTTCATCATCTTTAAAAAGACTTCATGCGGCACATTGACCTTGCCAATTTGTTGCATTTTCTTTTTGCCTTTTTTCTGTTTTTCCAAAAGCTTCATTTTCCGAGTGATATCCCCACCATAAAGATAGCCAGTTACATCTTTGCGTAAGGCAGGAATACTGCGCGAGGCAATAATTCGTCCCACTCCTTCTATTTGAATTTTTATCACAATCATCTGGCGTGGCAAAAGCTCTTTCAATTTGTCTGCCAAATCTTCTGCTTCTCTTTCAACTCGTCGTCGAGAAATAATTCGCGAAAAAGCTGGCATTATTTCGCCGTTTAATAACACGTCTAGACGAACGACATCTGATTCTCGTCTTTCTCCCATCTCATATGACAAAGAAGCAAATCCCGAGGTAGCACTTTTTAATTCATCAAAAAAATTTCGCATCAATTCACGTAAAGGCATTTCAATATCCAAAGCTGTTCGGTCTTCGCCAAAATTTTCGGTTATCATAATGACAGCTTCGTGCCCATGCAAAAGTGAGATAATAGCTCCTAGAAAAGAAGACGGGGTTATAATTTTTACCTTAACCCATGGCTCTTTGATTATTTTATCTTTTATTTCTTTGGGAAAGAGATGGGGCGAATAAGCTATTTCTGTCTGACCACTTTTTTTGTCTATCACTTCATAACTGATGGTTGGCATAGTTGTAACAAGCGCCAAGCCAAATTCTCGTCGCAAACGTTCAGAAATTATCTCCAAATGAAGCATCCCCAAAAAGCCAACTCTAAAACCGCGCCCCAATGAGCCAGAATATTCTTCTTCAAAGGATAAAGCGGCGTCTTGCAGATTTAAGCGTTCCAAAGCCTGTCTGAGCAAACTAAAGTCATCTTGACTCTCCGGATAAATTGAAGCCCAAACAACTGGTCGCGGCAACATATAACCCGCAAAAGCCGGTAATGGTTTACCCACTTTTATCACAGTTTCACCGACCTTAGCCTGACCCCTTTCTTTGATTCCAGTCACGATATAACCAATTTCACCTGCTGACAAATTTTCTTGCGCTTTTTTAATTGGCGCAAAGACTCCCACTTCTTGCGCTACAAATTTTTCATTCGCCGCCCAAAAGACCAACTGGTCACCTTTTTTTATTTCGCCATCAAAAACACGAACATAAACGATAATTCCTCGATGTTTTGAATATTCAAAATCAAAAACCAAAGAACGTAAACCTTCTTTGCTAGAATAATTTGATTTCGGTGGAGGCACTTTGGTTACAATTTCCGCCAATAATTCTTCCGTGCCCGCGCCCGTCTTGCCAGAAACAGTCAAGATTTCTTCCAGTTTACAACCAAGCAATTTAGCTACTTCCAACTTAGTTTCTTCTACCCGTGCCAATGGCAAATCTATTTTATTAACAACTGGAACAATTACTCGGCCCAACTCTTGAGCCATTGCCAACACGGTAAAAGTTTGAGCTTGGACACCTTGAGTCGCGTCCACTAACAAGATAACCCCATCTACCGCCTTTAATGCTCGCGAAACTTCATAAGAAAAATCTATATGTCCAGGGGTATCAATCAGGTTTAATTCATAAGATTTTCCTTGATAATTATACTTCATTCGCACTGGTTGCATTTTTATCGTGATACCTCTTTCTCGTTCCAATTCCATCGTGTCTAAAATTTGTTCTTTCATTTGACGTTTGGGAATAGTCCCCGTCAACTCCAAAAGTCGATCAGCCAAAGTGGATTTGCCATGGTCAATATGAGCAATTATGGAAAAATTTCTAATATTTTCTAAATTCATACAGTATCAGTATCTTATATGATAGAGATAAAAAATCAATAAATTTACAGTTCTTCTGGCTCTGGTCTGACAACTTCAACTTTCCAAAATTTGCGTCTTAAAGAAAAGATTAGAAGACTCAACTCTTGACTACGCAAAAACCAAAGAACAACCAGGATGCTTATAAGACCACCCAGTCCCGCCAAGAAACCCTGGGCAAAAATACCCACAAAAGTGTTGAGGTCAAAGAAATAATTAAGAAGATTTAAGAGTTGATAAGTAACAACCCCTCCCAACAAGGCAGATAATGCAGTTCGACCAAAAGTTTTTAAAAGAGGGCTTAAATTAAAACCAAAATCTTTTTTGAACAACACCAATAACAAAACAACATTTAAAATAGAGCCTAAAGAAAAAGCTAGTGGCAACATTAAAACGGATGCACCTTCCAACCCCTGGACCCGGAAAAGATTGCCGATTAGTTGCTGGAAAGATGCCGAAAGGGCATAAAACCGAGACAAACCATAAGCCAAAAAGATAACCACCAGATAAGAAAAAAGATTGACCCATAACGGTTTCTGTGTTCGGCCACCAGCATAATAAGCGCGAACTAGCAATTGCATCAAATTTTGAGCAACGATAGAAATAGTAAATATTGCCAGACAAGCGGCAGTCAACCTGGTGGCAGTCCAATCAAATTCACCACTCCCCAAAATCACTCGCACAATTTGTGCTCGTAACACAATAAATAAAACCATTGCCGGCAAAGACCAAAAAATTATATGCTGGCTAGCCTCTCTAATTTTAGTTAAAAATTCAACCATCCGACCTTTCGTAAACAAATTAGTTAAAGTAGGAAATGCTGCCACTGAATAGCTCACCCCGATAATCGCCAAAGGAACCGATTGTAGATTATAAGAAAGATTAAAAATAGAAATTGCCCCCTTCCCTAAAACAGACGCCAAGGCTACTACCACCATCAAAGCTAACTGATTTGCAGACAAAGTGATTGTTCTTGGCAAAGAAATAAAAATTACTTTTTTGATTTCTTTAAAATTATTTTTTATAGAATGAAATGAAAAAGTCGGCCAAAAACCGTATTCGAGAATAGCAGGTAATTGCGCCAATAAATGGAAGAGAGCCCCTAAAATTACTCCCCAAACAATGCCCGCCAAGCCCCACCTGGGATACAACCAAATAATGCCAGTAATGATACCTAAATTATAAAAAGCCGGACAAAGTGAATACAATAAAAATTTTCTATAGGTTTGAGTCACACTACCAAATAAATTAGATAATCCGAGCAAAAATGGCGACAAGAGAAGAATACGGGAAAGAAGCACTAGTTTATCCAAAGCTTCAGCCGAAAACCCTGGGGTTAAAAAAGGAGCCACAAAAGGAATGACAAAAAAAGCCACCATCGACACAATTATCATCACTACCATAAAAACACTAAAAACAGCCGATATCAGTTTTTGAGCTGCCAACAAATTATTTTCAGAAATTTTTTGGCTCAAGAGAGGTATCAGAATTGTTACCGAAACAAACGAAGCGATTGTGGCATAGATTAAATCGGGCAAACGGAAAGACCCATAATAAATATCCAATTCAGTTCCCGTGCCCAAAGTCCCCGCCAACAGTCTGTCGCGAATTAAACCTAAAAATTGTGAGGCCAAAGATGAGAGCCCCAACAAAATTGCGGCCTCATGCAAGCTAGAAACTTCTCGCTTAAATAGATTGATTATCCTTCTGACCATTTTTATTCAATCGCTAATCCGTCTAAAGCCCCGCGACCATTTTCTAGGTTAAAAATTATAGCTGCAATAACTGTATTTTCTGGATTGGTAATTTTAATCCGTCTAAAGTTTTCTAAAGCCAAATCAGATTGTCCAGAAGCATCATAGCTAAGACCTAAAAAATACCTGGCGTTGGCATGGATTGGAACCATTTCAACAACTTTTTTCAATGTATCTATCGCTTTTTTATAATCAGTATTTTTATATCTTAGATAACCCAGTTGGTAAAGAAAATCAGCATCAGTATTTTGAGAATAAGAAGCGTAAAAATCTTCCAAAATTTTAATTGCCACCTCTAAATTGCCTTTATTTGTTTCAATTTCCGCCAAAGATAGAGCCGCCGGCACATAATTTGGACGGATAGTCAAAGTTTTATCAATATATTTTTGGGCAATATCTGGTCGTCGATAAGCCAACTCTAAACGTGCTAAACTATTCAATAGAATTACCGGGTTATTGGGACTAAGTTCTAAAGCCTTATTAAAAGCCTTGACCGCCTCCTCATAAGCTCCTTCAATATTAAGAGGCACGACTGAAGCATAAACACGACCCAGAGCCAACCAATTCATATAGTTTTGGGGCGCTACTTTAGTTGCCAATTGCGCGTTCGCCGCCGCTGAATCAAACAGGGTCTTAAAATTAGCCAAAATGTCTTCTTCTGGCAAATCTGTTTTCTGAAGTAATTCTTTTATCTGTAAAGTATAAAGTTCTGAATTTTTTTGGCAATATAAATCTTGTTGACTAAGATTTATAACTCTTTCCAAAAGAGCGCTCGCCGTAATTAAATCCCCAGTTTTATTTAAATCATATAAACTTTTGTGATAAGTAAAAACTGAAATATATTTTTTAACAATCAAATAACCTCCAACCACAGAGAAAAAAACTACCATAATAAACAAGATTACGGAAATATAGCTAGCTAAGAATTTTTTTGGTAAAGAAATTTCTAAATTTTTAACTAAGCCAAGATTAGCCAAAGTTGCCACCAAAAAACCAGTTACGATAAAAGATAAGATAAAAAGATAATTGCCAGGCACAGAGAAAAATGCCAAAGCCCAGAGATAAGACGCACTTATAAAAGACAGGAACAAAAAGTTTTTTGTTGTTTTATCCTCAATCTTAGATTTAAACAAAGCATAAAAACCACTACCTAAGATTGTTGCCAAAAAAGTCAACCACAAAACAAAACCAACCAAACCAAGACTAACTGCCGATGAAGGAATCAAACCAGTCCCAAAACGAAAATCTACATTCCAATAATTGCTCTGATTGACCGAGATCGGTTTATATTTTGCCCAAGCAACAGAAAAACTGTTTGGACCAGTTCCCAAAAAACTGTTAGCTCGTAAAACATCTTTAGTCACAATATAAGAACTTTCCCATGACGGACGCACATCAAAAACCGGCACTCCTATTTGACTACGCCACAAAGCCAGTTGATCATTTATCATTTGATAACTACCCAAAAAGAAGGCCGCCAAACAAACAATTGCCAAAATTAAAGACAAACTCCAATAATAACCAGATTTATTTTTTTGATTCAAATAAAATTTATAGGCAAAAATAAAAACTGAAAAAGAACCAACTATCACCCAAAGAAAAGGATCGTTAATTAGACCAAGAGTGATCAAAGAAATTAATAAACCTAAAAATACCAGCAATCTTAGTAAATTTTTTTTCACCTTAAAAAAATCAAGAATAATTACCGTCGCCAAAACAATCAGGCCTAAAAAAGCCCCCAAATCATGCCACTTCCCCAAAAGACTTTCCATAAAAATTTTAATCACTCCACTTTCTCTAAGACCCAAAGATCCAAAATCTACATTAAAATAGAAAATTGCCGCCAATTGGAAAGAGAACAAGACTAAAGCTACTGCCAATAAGCCAAAATAAGCGCGCCAAAGCTCTTTTTTTGTTTGGAAAAAGATTGCCGTTAAAAACAAGAGGGTAAAACCGACCGCTAACGTCAACCAGGTATCCAACTCAAAACCTAGGCCAATAAAAGATTGAATAAATGAACCCGAAAAAATAGTTGAAACAAAAGACGAAACAAGTACCATTAGAGAAAGAGCTAAAATACAGCTTTTGGGAATAATTAAGCGACCCTTTTTTAAAATATCAAGCACCCAAAAGGTCATTGCCGCCAAAGCAAACAATAAAAGAAAAAGCTTTTTGCTAAATTCTAAGGCTGTTCCCCATAATGGCAAATAGAAAAGTGGCAAAACTAACAAACAAGCGTATAATGAAAGTAGGCTTAAATGTTTAAAATCCCAAAAAGAATTTTTTAAATTTTCATCTTGCATTCGTTCAATTAAAAATAGTTTATCTTTAGTAAAAAAGATTTTAATACAATTAAGTATATAACATTTCGCTTTATTTGCCTATGGAAAAAGGTCTAATCACAATCAAATCTGCCGCAGAGATTCTTGGAGTTTCTGTTGAGACTCTGCGAAACTGGGATAAGCGAGGTATTCTAAAAGCTCGCCGTAGTCCTCAGAATGGTTATCGCCTTTACAACATTTCTGAGCTACAAAAAATGCTCAAACAAAAACAAATCAAAGAACCTCGCGTCAAACGTGCCAAATTAACTGATTAAGACCTTATTAAACTATTGCGTAGTTCACTATTTTATTATATAATAAACAAGACTGTTATCGGGCAATTGCCCCCACACCCAGAAGGTCTTTGCTTTTTGCTTATCAAAAATTAAAACCCACTTTTGATACTAATAAGGTGTAACATTCACCAAATTTATCAATAAACGTGAGTTGGAGCAAAAAATAATTAAGACATTCTAGGTGTGGGGGAGGAAAGTCCGAACACAGAGCCGCCACGCGCGGCAAAGGTAGCGGGTAATGCCCGTCTAAAGCAGTATTTTACTGCCTAAGAGGTGCGAACAGAGACGCCCTAGCCGAAAGGCAAAGGTGCCCCGTTTCGACGGGGCAAGCTCCCCTAGCAATAAGGGAGTTGAAACGGCTAAATCCTTACCTCTGTGCAAGGCCGTGTTTAGTAGATTTTCTACTATTCGTGCCGCTTGATTCACGTCGCAAGACGCAGAACAGATAAATAATTGCCTAAGCAACTTTTGTTGCTGGACAGAATTCGGCTTATAGATAACAGTCACCATAAAATCCGCTTTAAAAGCGGATTTTATGGTGACTGAGATTAATTGTTTATTTCCAGAGACTGTTTCAGTTTTTCTAAAATTCTTATCCCTCAAACATTCAAACGCTCCAACCAAACCTGGAGCGTTTAATTAAAAAGCTCTATGATATTTTTTGATTTTAGCAACCCCCAAGGTTCTCGCTTTATGACTTAATTAATTTATCCTAGGAATTTTTGATACTTTTGTTCCGTTATTTCTTTTCTTCTTTTGTGTCAACATTAGAAAGCCCACCTGCCACTGGATCAATTTCACAAGTGCCAGCTGAACAAGCTAACTCTTTAGAGCCAGTTGTCACATCGTCGTATTCGTAAAGAACAATCTTGGAAAAATCAATTTCTGGGAAATTTTTGGCAATTTCTTCGTAACGTTCTTTGGTAATTTCTTCGTATGGCGCCAACTTATAGACATAATCATTACGTGGCAAAAAAGATAGTCCGCCGACCAAATCCCAATTTTCATAAAGCCAGTTTCCCACTCTCAACCATTCATCATCACCAACCGAAATAGTAACTGATGGATTATGCTCGGTATAATTTTTTTTAAGCATCTTCCAATATTCAAGGTGGTCCATAGCGTTGACGTCTTTTTTTACCACGGCCCCTTCTGGCGCTTTGATAGGAAACTCTAAGACATAAGTGCCAGCATTAGCATCAGTTTGACCAACCTCTGGATGATATGGCACACCCATATCCTTGAGCATCAAAAAAATCGGGTTATGACGCTCAATTCTGACACGACGAATATAATACTTGGCATGGCGCGGATGACAACCAGAAGATGAATCAAAGAGTTGTGAACCATTGCCAGACGGTTTGGCGCAAGTGACCGCCGTTGATTGATTAATGCCAAATCTTTTAGCATATTTCTTGTTAGTTTCTATCGCTACCTTTTGCAACTTTTTCATCGCTTCCGGATTACGCAAAGCTGGACAATCCCATTGACCAGTAATAGAAACCCCAAGCAAACGTTCTTCTTCACAGTTCTTGCGCCATTCTGGCGAAAG
Source organism: Minisyncoccota bacterium (assembly GCA_041657405.1). Taxonomy (GTDB): domain Bacteria; phylum Patescibacteriota; class Minisyncoccia; order Phycocordibacterales; family XYD1-FULL-46-19; genus JAKJEI01. The sequence goes on along the minus strand of JBBABX010000007.1, from coordinate 15,385 downwards.
ATAAGCAAATTTAGTCAAAGTTGATTGATAAGTGCCTAAAATGGTGGCAATTCTAACTTTCGCGGCCAAATCAGCTAAAGTGTCTTCGCGACGCGCTACGACCTCTGATAAATTACAAAATTGTTTAGACTTTAAAATAATTTCGCCACAAGGATTAAGACCCGAGAATTGAGCATCTTTTTGAAAACCTGGCCAACGACGAGTAGGTAATTGTTTTTCCAAACTACCCCGATTAAAAATACCCCTTTCTCCAGATTGTCCCTTGATTAAATTTAGCCATTCCTCAAGAAATTGCGCAACCGTCGGTTTTTCATTGTAAACGACTGAATTATTGGCCATCATTCGTTCTGGATGGCTAATATAAAATTGTCCATTTTTGGCTTCTTTCATTTCTGGATCATCTAAATCAGAAAGCGAGATGAGAGCGCTTCGCCTAACCCCTCCCATTACTACCACTTCTCCTGTTTTACAGATAATATCGTGAACATCCAAAGTGGTTAATCTACGACCTTGACGCGATAACATTTTTTCCCTAGAAAAATCAATCAAGTTTCGCAAAGGCTCAGGACCGGAAGCTCTTCCCCCCATCGTCTTTAAACGCGCACCTTGAGGTCTAATTTCTGAATAATCAAAACTAACGTCCTTACCGGCGGCCCAAGTCCGCAACCCAAAAATAAAAGCATCCGCCCAGCCCTCTTTACTATCTTTTATCAAATAAGTTTTCAATTTCTCTCCAGTTTGGCGTTGAATAATAGGCAATTGTTCAACGTTTTGATGCTCTACAGAATAACCACAACCAGTCCCACACATTAAAACATACATAATTTCTCCAAAATCCCGCCAATCAGTTGGCGCAATAAAAGAACAATTATAAGCGCAAACATGAGTCGCAGCCGCCGCTTGACCCGCCGCCCACAAAAGACGCATAGAACCCATGGCACGCATAGACAACATATTCTGGCGAATTTCTTCGTATTCTTTTTTAGTCAGTTTATTGCCTAAATTTTTGTGCATAAATTCAATATAGCGACTAACTGTCTCTAGCCATGTTTCGCGTCGCTTTTTTTCGGGAATCCAACGAGAATAAGTGGTGTAATAAACAAACTCGGATAATTGGTTGCGAAAATATTTTTTACTTTCAGTGACCAAATTTTTGACTTCGCGTGGCACTTCGCCTTTTTGTTTGCGAATTTCTGATCTTTTTTCTCGATAAAGAATATAGGCCTTGGCGGTTGAAGGAAATTTTTGTAAAATTAATTCCTTTTCTACCAAGTCCTGAACCTCTTCCACCGTCGGGATATAATCTTTGCCACGTTCTTTTTTGATTTTAGAAACAAAAATCGTTACAGCTGTCGCTATTTCACCAGCCTCTTTTTCACCACCCTCCTTGACCGCCTTCATAGCTTTCAAAACCGCGTTTGTTATTTTCTTTTCATCAAAAAGGACAATTGTTCCATCTCGTTTTTTAATCTTGCTTATTTTAACGACCTTGACCCCAGAGCTTTTGCTCGTTTTTTTCGCGATTTTTGTGTTTTTTGCCATTATTTTTAATAAAAATTGATAAAAAATTACTAATTTTGATATTTTTTAGAAAAACTATTTCTATTTTAATCTAAAATGGAAAAGCCCCAAACCCTAAAAAACTGTTGATAAGTGAAAAAACTAATTGAGTGTTAAGTTAAAAATTGGACAATAAACAAACAATAACTTAAAATTAAAAGTGAGGAATTTTTAAGTCTTTATAATTCAAAACAAGATTACAATATGTCAAAACTAAAGATTTTTATAGTCACAGTTCTGTCTGTCATTGTTTTTTTATTAGTTTTTTCCCCCCATTTTTTTCATCAAAATTCTCTGCCTTTTCATATTGATGAGTGGCACCACATAGAGCAAGGATTAAAGATGGGTAATTATGGCGAATACTTTAAAACTTTACAAGCCGAAAATGCTAATCGTTTTACCGGCATTGAAATGGGCTTTCATTTAATCTTATTTTTCCTGTCACAAGTAGTTAGTTTAATCTCTATATACCAATTCCTGCCAGCTCTTTGGGCCGTCTTGGGAGGGTTAGTTATCTTTTATTTAATTTACAAAAAAACCGAGCACAATTTCTTGATAGCTTTGGTGGCAATGATTTTCTTTGCTTCAATCAAATCCAACGTCAACATTACCGGCTTGTGGTTTTTTACTCCACTTTCTTTTTCTATCCCCTTAATCTATCTCTATACTTACTATTTTACTGAGGGATTTTACAAAGAAGATAAGAAAAAGATTTTATACGGATTATTTTTTATGATCGCCTTAGTGCCAATCCACTCAATTTCAGTTCTCTTTTTGGTCCCGGTAATGCTTTTCTACGCCGCCTTAAACTATAAATTTGTTTTGAAGAATAAAAACTTTTTTTTATCCTTTTTAATTATCCCAATAACGGGTTTACTTTTTTATAAATACACTCTTGATATTCCGTGGGTTGATGTCTCGGAACACCTATTTGAACAATTAAAATTTAAATATGGTTGGGGAGTTTACGAAATAAGAAACTCCTTTACTGAAGTTTATAGTTTAATTGGTTATTTGCTCGCAATCATCGGAGCCGGCTTTTTACTTTACTACAAAAAAGCCAAACGATTTTCTTTCTATTTAATTTGGGCTATTTATGCTTTATTTTTGATAAACTTATACCGATTAACTGGTATCTCCTTCTTGAGTCCTTATCAACGTAACTTATATTATTTAGCTTTAAGTTTGCCACCTCTTTCGGCCCTCGGTTTTTATTTTTTGACAACGATTATCACTCGTCAAACCGAAAATTTTTTAGCTCCCCAAACATCTAATGATACTCAAAAAGCAATTAGCATAAAAATTGATTTGACTCCTCAACAAAAAGTTTGGGTCAAAAACATTTTTGTTTTGACGGTTAGCGTTCTTATCATTGCTGGCGCTTTGGTTGGCTATTACAAACTCCCACCAGACTTGGAACTTTATAAAGTAATTGATGAGGATGATTATAAAACTTTAAACTTTCTAGCCCACTTACCCAAAGGCACAGTAATGGCAACCCCTTTGATGTCGGCCGCTCTCTACCCTATCGCACATCAAAATCCGGTAGCCAAACTGGCTTTTTATGGCAATGTTGAAGATATAGAAAGATTTTTCTTGAAAGCAAATTGCAACGAGAAAAATCAAATTATTAAAGAACGCAATATTAATTATATTGTGTCGCCAGTGCCCCTTGATTGTCCTTATGAAGTCATCTACGCTGAACATAACGTCATTTATCGCACCAATGCCAGTTTCTCAACTAAAACAAATAAATAAACCCCTCATTAGTATTATTCTGCCTTGTCGCAACGAAGAACAATCTTTAGCTCAAAGTATTAATTCCATCAGAAAAGTTCTGGATAATTCCAACCTAACCGGCGAGATAATAGTTTCTGATTCTTCAAACGACCATTCGCCTGATATTGCCAGACAATTTGCCGATAAGCTGGTTAAACACGACAAAGAAGGATACGGTCTTGCTTATCTTGAAGGTTTTGAGGTCGCTGTTGGTGAAATCTTGTTTTTGGCTGACCCGGATGGTTCTTATGATTTTGGCGAAATTCCTCGTTTCGTTAACGAGGTAATAAACAAAGACTACGATTTTATTATTGGGAATCGTTTCCAGGGCAAAATACATCCAGGCGCAATGCCTTTTTTGCATCAAAAATTAGGTAGCCCGATTTTGACTCATATTTTTAGATACCTATACCAATTACCGATTGGCGACATAAACTGTGGAATGAGAGCTATCAAACATAGCCTCTTGCCCAAATTAGAACTTTCCGCTACCGGAATGGAGTTTGCTTCAGAAATGTTGATAAAAGCCAGCCGTCACAATCTCAAAATAAAAGAGTTGCCAATTGATTATTACCCCCGTCTTGGTGATTCTAAATTGAGAACTTTCCCTGATGGTTGGAGACATTTTAAACTAATGATTAATCATAAGTTTGCAAAATGATAAACTTTTTCCGCCAACCCATCTTTCAAAAATATTTCAAACTCAAAACCGGATTTTGGCTTTTGGGAATCTTGGGGGTTTTTTTTGTTGGTTATTTTTTCCGTGCTTATTATTTTCTTTTTACCTATCTTCCCTTTTCCCCTTACGACCTCTATTTTGAGACTAGCTTGTTCGGGCCGCGAGCTAGTTCATCTCTCTTAGATCTTTTTTCATCTAAGGTCTTGAGTTATCCACTTGGATATTATCTAACTTTAATTTCTAGACAATATCTTCAACATTTTTACGTCATTTATATTTTAAGCGGAATTTCTTTTTATTTTTTGGGCAAAGAATTTTCTGGTCAAAAAATTGGTGGCTTATTAACTTTTGCTGTTTTTGCTTTGGGCTATGAAAATCTGATTCAATATACAGGACTAACTTACCCAAGCGGTATTTGTTATCTCTCTTTTGTTACCGCATTGCTTTTTTATCTAAAATATCTAAAATCCAACCGTGATTTTCATCTGAGTCTTTTCCTTATTTTAGGAATTGTCACCATTACCACTTATCATACTGGCGCTGGAGCGTTTATTTTAACCTTGATTGGGCTGCTTGTTTCCCAACTCTTATCACCTTACCCGATAGATAAAAAATTTTTGGCTAGCGTATTATTTTTAGGCGGCTTTTTTTGCTTTTGGTTATTTTGTTTTGACGGCAAGGAATTATCTCTTATCTCTGATGCTGTGGAAAAACTAAATTGGTCTGATTTGACTAAATTTATTTATCCCATAGGAGCTTTGCTCTTTTTAATTCCTCTCTCATTAATAAAAATTAAAGACAAATATTTAATCGGTATTTTTCTTATATTTGCCACCATACTAATTCTTCTGCCTCTTGATTTTTTTAATTTTCTGATTTCTCTTGGTCCAGAAAATTATTTTGCTTCCAGCCCAACCATTAATGCTGTTTTATCACAAATTATTCTCCTACATCTTTATTTTATTTTATTGAAGAATAAATTAATATTTAGCCAAGAAAAAAAATGGCAATTTATTCGCGGCTGGTTGATTGGAATTTTTTTAGTTTTTGTATTTCTTTCTCTGGAAAACTATTATGTTCGGGTTCTTGATTATTCTTTTCCTTTGGCTTTTGTCCTCTTTGCTTTTTATTGGACTGACAATAACATTACCAAAAAATTTAAAATTACCGTCATTTCCGTCACGCTTTTGATCTTAATTGCTTCCCAATTTGTTATTTTTAATGATAATTTTACCTTACGAAGATTTTATACTCTCCAAGAATTCCAATCAGCCCAAAAAATTTTTAATTTGAAAATTCAAGGCGTTTTTGCTACCGATCTAAGAACTTCCGCGTTGCTCAATCACTTAGGAATAAAATATATTTTCTTTTTCGGCAATAAAGATTTTGAACACGAAACTCTCTTTTATGAACCCCAAAATATCCCCTTGTATGACTTTGATTCTTTTTACGAAGAGCCAACCGATCATCCAATCCCCGACTTTTATGTCGTTCTCTCAAAAAATATGCAACAGGTAGTTTACTCCACAAATTTTCAAACCAAACCCATTGGACCGGAACTTTTTTCTTATTATGATAAACATTATCCCAAAGTTTATGACGATGGCTTGTTTAAAGTCTATCTAATTTATGACAACCCTCTAAACGATAAATTTTATGAAAATTGCCATAATCTATGATATGCTTTACCCCTTTAATGTGGGAGGGGCAGAAATAAGAAATTATCAGATGGCTAAACAGTTATCCCTAAGACACGAGGTGCACTTATTTGGGGTTAAGATGTGGATTGGTCCTGATGTCATCAAACGTGAAGGAATTATTTATCACGGCGTCTGTCGTTATTCCAAAATGTATAATTTTGACGGCGCGCGCACTATCTGGGAACCGATAAAATTTGCTTTAAAACTTTTTTTCCCTTTACTAAGAGAAAAATTTGACATTATTGATACCTCGTCTTTTGTTTACTTTCACTGTTTTGTTTGTAAAGCAGTTTCAATCTTAAACAAGACCCCGCTTATTTTGACCTGGCATCAGTATTGGAGTGATTATTGGTATGATTATATTGGCGGTTTGCAGGCTTTTGTAGGAAAACTTATAGAAAAAACTGTAAAAAATTTGACTCAAAATCATATCGCGGTATCTTTGACCACTCGAAAAGATTTAATAAACGCCGGTGTTCCCCCAAAAAATATTTTTGTTGTTTATAATGGCGTCAATTTAAATATCGTCAAAAAAACCCCGATAAGCCAAGAAAAATTTGACGTGCTTTTCGTTGGACGTTTAATCCACCAAAAAAACATTGGGCTTCTCATAAAAACTGCTGACTTGATCAGAAAAGATTTTCCCAATTTAAAAGTGGGAATTATCGGAAATGGACCAAATTATGAACAACTTAAAAAAATGTCTGTGAAATTAGGGCTTGAAAAAAATATCATTTTCCTGGGTTTTTTAAGTAATTTAAAAGATGTTTATGCTTATATGAAAGCGGCTAAAATTTTTGTTTTACCTTCGCTCTTGGAAGGATTTGGTATCGTGGTCATAGAAGCTAACGCCAATGGTTTGCCAGTAATTGTAGTAAAAAATAAATGGAACGCGGCAGTAGAACTTGTTACTAACGGGAAAAACGGATTTATTGTTGACAATAATATTGATGATTTGGCTAAAAAAATATCTTATTTATTAAAAAATGACAATATAAGATTTTCAATGAAAAACGAGGCTCAAAAGTTTGCCGCCAATTTTGATTGGCAAAATCTAGCTGAAAAACTGGAAATAATTTACACTAATATTAAGAATGAGCAATAATTCCATCATTTATCTAAAAATATTTGGCACCACAGTTGTAATTACAAGTCCAACAGAAATTTCAAATTGGATAAAATACGATTATCATTCTTATTTGACATTCTCTTCAAGAGAGCCAGAATTAGTATTTGATTTGTTCGCTAAACCGGGCGACACAAGCCCTTATAATAACTTGATCGCTAAGGGCTATCATAAAGACTATATTATTTATGAAAAAGGAAATCTACGCGTAATAGATTTTTTTAGCGAAGGCTTATCTATTTTTGATAAAAAAACAAAAAAAACAGAAATTTATTGCCAAGACTTAGATTATCTGTATGAAATTTTTTATCTGGCTTTTGAATCCTTGGTCGGCGAAAGTTTAGAAAAAAAAGGTTTTACCAGAATTCACTGCCTAGCCCTTGAAAAAGACGGGAGAGCCAATATCTTGATGTTACCTCCGGGTGGTGGTAAAACAACTTTAGCTTTGAAATTTTTAGAACACCCTACGATAAAAGTTCTAACCGAAGATATTCTCCTGTTTAAGAAGGGAAAATTTTATGGTCTTAGCTTTCGCTGGGGGGTTAGACAACAAAGCTCGGAATTTGCTCCGACACGCTTGATGATACGACGAAATGAACACAACAAACACTTAATTGATACCGCAAACTTAAAACTCGCTTCCAAAGCTACTTACGGCAAAATCATCGTCGGGATTAGACAATTAAATGACGCCTGTGCCATAAAACCAGCCTCAAGATTATTCGTTTTTTGTCGAATGTTTAAACCAATGGTTTTGGGGCTAGAATTGCAACAATCATTGGCCTATTTCCTTTTGGGCAATTTAAAAGACTTTATTCTTAAATCAAAACTTGTGCTCAAAAGGCTAGAGAGTATAATAAAAATATCTTTTCACAGTCAAGGTTATGAAGTATTTCTTGGCAATAATATTGAAAAGAATTACGAAATCTTGACAAAATTTCTAAATGAAAACTAAAAACAAAAGCTTTTATAAAAAAACCTAAAAAGGTAACTGAATAATCATGGTTGATATTTATAAAAGAACCTAGATAATGAATTTTTACCGCAAAATTCTTAAAATAGTTAAAACTTTCTTTGTTAAATATGGACAAAAAACTCTTGTGAAAAAACTGGGGATTTTCTTATATAAAATTTCCAGCTTCATCGCTTTGAAATATTTAGTTTTCAAGTTGCCCAAAATAAAAACTGTTTACTCAATGACTGAAGTAACTGGAGATTGGTTTAGGGTGGGAGTAAGCGATATTGATTTGATTGTTGTATTTTCTGATATTGATAATTTAGAAATATTTGATTATTATAAAAAAATTTACAGCACTGTTAAAAAAATGGAGTTAATTTTCCCTTTTGTCTGGCTGGGTGGTTCGCCTTTTTTTGAAAAAGATTTTAAGCTTTGGTATTCATTAAATATGGAGTATTTTCATAATATTGGAAAATACAAAGATTTATGTTTGCTCTATGGTCCAGATTTGAGACCAAAGATGGCGCCCCAAAATAAAATCGGGCTTTCAGCTTTTTCCATTAGACTTTTTTTTGAAGAAATTTTTGTTGAAATTTATTACAATATTCTAAACAAAGAAAACCGTTTCAGAAATACTTATAAATTTTTTAAGTTATTATCCCAAATTAGCTATTCTATTGAGAAAAACAAAGTAATTTCCTTTCATTCTGAAGTGATGGAAAAATGGCTCTCTAAAGCTGGCTGCGAACCTCAATTCGTCAAACAACTTTTACAAATGCCAGCCTTAGATTATCTTGTTATTGATGAAGACTTTTCTGTTAATCTCATTTATAACACAAATATTATCATCAATTATATTGGCCAACAGTCAAAAACCAAACCGACAACCAACCCTGAGAAATTAATAGTTGAAAATTTCCCTCCAAAAATAAAAGAAGAAAATATTGAAAGTATCAAAAATTTTATTGAAAAAATTTCTAAAAAAAATATTTATTCAATCTTTATAACCAAGTCTATTTTTGTTCCTCAAGCAAATTCATATACTCTTTACTTGACTATCAATAACAAAAACAAAGAAGAAACAAAAAAACAAATCAAAAATATTTTAGCTAGTCTAAAACTCCTTCAGGTTGGATTAAAAAACATCTCAATAAAAGTCCGTAGTAAGATATATCTAGACAGTATCTTCCCCTTAATTTTATTTTCAGACCTTTTAAATTTTAATCAATTTATGAATGGTGGCTGTCTAAATGAATCACCAAATATAAAATATAATTCCCTAATCTTATCAGGCGTAAATCCAAATTTAACACCAGACTTTAATGATTCGGCAAAAGGGATTTATGACATAATTCACGTTTCGTTCAATTTGATGGATGATCTAACTTTTGATATTGTATTCATTTATTTTCTTCAATATCTTTTATTAATCAAGACAAAAAAGCTTTATTTAGACAATATCATAAATATCTATAATAAAGTTTTTAAAGAATCCATTGACCTAAAAAATCGTGAGGCTTCATATTTGAAATACAGAGAATTGATAAAAAATTTTTATGAGATTAATAAAATAAAAAACACCAATAAAATTTGAATTTAGATAATTAGTAAAAGATGTCTTTTCTTAAATTAAGTAAAATATAGTAATATTTTAAATAAAGATATGGTAAAAAACAAAAAAATTATAATCGTTTACAGTTTATTTGGAACTGGGCATCTCCGTGTAGCAAACATCATTGAAGATATGTTGCGCCACGTCGCACCAAATTACACGGTAAAAAAAGTTACCACCAGCGAGCTCACTACTTCTTCTTCTATCCAAAAATTAGAATCTTTCTGGAATTTTTCACTAAAACACCATTTTATCAGGGCTGCTGATTTTCTGGTCAATAAAATGACTCGCTATTTGACTCTCCCTCTTATTGAATTTGAGAGCAATAAAAAAATGTATTCTTTTATGGAAAAAGAAAACCCTGATATTATCATCTCAACTGTTTCAAGCTTTAACAAAGGACTTGGTTACTACGCCGAAAAAAATAGAAAAAAATTTATTGTTTTTATTGCTGATTTATTCCCCTCTTATTTTGATTATCTCCATCCAACAGCATTACATTTTGGTTACCTAGAAGAATCCAAGGAAATCGGGCAAAGTCACGATTCTAGTCTGACTTATTTTACTCATCAAATTTCATCAACAATTAGCGCAAAACAAAAATTAAATTTCTTGCGTGGTTATTATAACGATTTTTTCCTCAAAAGAAAGCCAGTTTACATCACTTCCTTGGGGAAAGAAAAAAAGAATAATTTCAAAATTGTTCCCATTGGAATTTTCGCCGAGAGAAAACATTATCAAAAATCAGAAAAAAAATTAGAAACAGGGTTAGACCCATCAAGACCAACCGTGCTCGTAGCTAGTGGCGGGCAAGGCGGTAGGTTTGTCTATAAAATCATCAAAAAAATATGTCAGGAAAAATTAAATATCATCGCAGTCTGCGGACATAGCCAAAAATATTACCGGAAAGTCACCACCTTAAAATCACTGGCAAACGTCAAAGCTTATACTTTTACCAAAGATCTAAATCTATTAATGGAAATGTCTGATGTGGCGATAATTAGGCCTTCTGCCAGCATCTTTCTAGAATTAATTCTTCATCAGGTTCCTATTATTCTTTCTTCACCCGTTTTATCAAATGATTTAGGCTGTGTTGAAATATTAAAAAAATACGGTTTAGGCAAATTAGCAAGATCATATTCAGAAACAAAGAATATTGTAATGGAAATCTTGTCCAATTCTAATGAATATCAAGCAAATTTTAATCATCTCTTGAGTCAATACGCCGACTCTTATGAAAAACTTCAAACAAATATCTGTAAATTTATTTTGGAAGATAATTTCATCTAAAACATTTCTACAATTAAAACACTTAAGAAACTTATGGCCCAAAATATGAACGCGAGAAATTTTAGACTAAGACAAAATTAAAAAAATAATCTAAAAAATAAAATGCCTAAATTAAGTATCATTATCCCTACTTTAAATGAAGAAGAGAATCTGCCTAAACTGTTAACAAGCCTTGGCGACAATAAAGAAAAAGATATTGAGGTTATAATCGCAGACGCCAATTCCACCGACGGGACAAAAGAAATTGCCAAAAAATTCAATTGTAAGATAGTCCAAGGCGGCAAAGTTGCCTATGGTCGTAACAATGCTGGTCGCCACGCCAAGGGAGATTATCTATTATTTATAGATGCTGACACAATTTTAACTCATGGATTTTTGGATAAGCTAATGAAAAAAATAAAAAAAACTGAAGCGGCAGGATTTGCCTTAATCCCAGATTCCGACAAAATTATTGATAAAATGATGCAAGCTTTTTTCAATTTTTATAATTTCATTATTCAATTCTTTTTTCCACACGCCCAAGGTCCAATAATTTTTTCAACCAAAAAAATGTTTTTGCGATTAGGAGGTTTTGATGAGAGTTTGAAAATTGCCGAGGATCACGATTATGTTGTCAGAGCAAGCAAATTGGGAAAATTCAAGTGGTTTTATAATCCCAAAGCAATTACCTCAATGAGAAGATATTACAAAATTGGAAGAGCTAAAATTTTATTCCTTTATATCAAATGCGAAGCTATCAGGATGTTCAAAGGCGAGATAAAAGATGATATTTTTGATTATCAATTTGATATTTACAAAAAATCAAAAAAATAAATTTGTATTTGATGATAAAATAAAAATATAATAAACTCTTAAAAATCAAACTAAAACAAGTGCCACAGAAGATTTATAATTCAATATTAAAATTTATTAAAATTTTTTATGTCCACTTCGGACATTTTTTTCCTTTTCACCAAATTGGAATCTGGCTTTACACTCTGGCGGGATTCATCTGTTGCAAATATTTAATTTACAAAATTCCTGAAATTCAATCAATTTACCAAATAACCAATTACCACGACAATTGGTTCCAGCCTGGGATAAGCGACCTTGACCTCCTTCCTGTTTTAAAAGACGCAGAGACAAAATTAGAACTTGAAACAATAAAAAAAGTTAATCGAGCGCGAAATCTCTTGGGAAAAATCTTCCCCTTTGTCTGGCTGGGCGGTTCGCCTTTTTTTGAGATTGATTTTAAATTTTGGTATAGAATCAATACTGATTATATTCATCACCGTCAAAAATATCTTGAAATGAAGCTTATTTACGGCTCAGAAATAAGGCCAAATGTTATCCCAATAAAAAAACAAAAAATGTCCGGCAGTTCACTTCGTTTCTTTTATGAAGAAATGCTGGGAAATATTTATTACAATATTCTTTTTCAAAAAAACAATTATCGAATTTTTTATAAATTTTTTAAAATTTATGTCCAAGCTGGTTATACTATGGAAAAAACACATCAAGCCCCAGCCCTGGAATCGCCCCAAATACAAGCTTGGTTAGCCAAAACCGGTTGTCAAAAAAAATTTATAACCAAAATAATAAATCTGAAACAAAAAAAATTTTTTTGTTCTGATTCATCTTTTAATATTGAGATCATTTACAATTTAATCAAAATAACCGAATATTTAACCGATATTTATAAGGAAAAAAAGAAAAAACTGTCTGTTGGAAGACAAATAGATACCGTCAAACTTAAACAAGGGAAAAAAATACCGCCCTTTATAGAGATTTCTAATTTTGTGAAAGCTTTACCCAAAGACAATATAAAATCCATTGTTTTGACCAAAAATATTTTAAGCTCCCTATTAGAAACTTTTTCTTTTTATATCGTTTACCAAACTAGCAATTCTTTTAACTTTAGAAAACAAATAGGAAGTTTTTTAAACAATCTCCATCATCTAAAAAATTTGATGGGAAATATCAAACTCCAACATCGCAGCGCTTTATTTTTGACAAAAAATGTTTTTCCCATTATCCTAACCGAAAAAATTTTAGAATTTGATACTTTTGTTAATGCTGATTGTTTTTATGAAGCCTTAAACATAAACTCCAACCAACTTCTTCTTTATGGTTACCCCTTAAAAATAAAAATTAATAGCCATACAGTAGAAAAAGCCTGGCATTTCACCATTAATTTGGCTCTTAATTCTGTTCCGCGCCCCGTCTTTGAAGCTTTGATAATGGCGATTTTACGAAATGAAATTTTACATCAAAACCAAAAATTTGATTTTTCTCAAAACTTGGCCAAGCTTTACGAGTCTGTTTTTAAAGAAAAAAAACCGGACAATTTTGAAACTTTTTATTGCCAAACTAGAAATTTAATTAAAAATAATTATTATTCTCCTTATCTTAAAAAATATCTGCCTTGATTGCCTCTCGGTGTTTCATCTGATGTTCCCACATCTCGGCATAAACTCCAACTTTGGATAAAAGTTTTTGGTGAGAACCGCTTTCTACAATCCTACCACCTGACACAACCATTATTTTATCAGCCGAAGTGACAACGGACAATCTGTGAGTGATAATTATTGTAATCAAATCAGGATAAGCTAATTTAATATTCTTTATCGTTTCCATCACCGTCTTTTCGGTCAATGAATCTAAGTTGCTGGTAGCTTCGTCAAGAATCAAGACGTCAGGCTTTCTCAACAAAGCTCTGGCAATGGCTAATCTCTGACGTTCTCCGCCAGAAATTTTTATCCCCCCCTCACCAATCAAAGTCGCTAAACCACTTTTAGTTGCTAATTTTTCTAAAGAAACTTTTTGTAATACTTCTAGACATTCTTCATCAGTTGCTTCTGGTTTCAGAAAAAGCAAATTTTCTTTAATCGTTCCGCTAAAAAGTTGGGTTTCTTGAGTAACTAGCCCAATACGTTTCTTTAAAAAATTAAGGTCAATAAAATTTGAATCAAGATTGTTAATTAAAATTTTTCCATTACGTGGTTGATATAGGCCCAGTATCAGCTTGGCCAAAGTTGTCTTTCCAGCTCCGGAAAAACCAACAAAAGCAATCGTTTCCCCAGGCTTGATTTCAAAGTTTATTTGAGAAACACCACTTTCTTTATTTTTGTAAACAAAATCAACATTTTCAAAAGTGATGGATGATATTTTCTTAATTTCTTTTGTTTTTTCATTTTTAATTTCTTTGGGAATAGTCAAAATTGTATTCAATTGTTTGAAACTTGAACCAACTTCGTGATATTGCACTGTCAAATTCCCGATACTTTCCAAATTAGAAAAATACAAAAACAAATAAAAAATAATTCCCAAAAATTCGCCAAGAGAAATCTTATTTTCATAAATTAATAGCAACATCAAAAAAATAATAAGGCCACGAAAAAGATTAATTATTATTCCTTGAAAAAAATTTAGAAATCTAATCAAGTAAAACTTTTTTTTATTCAAGTCTAATATTCCATCATTAACCAAATGAAAACGTTCTATTTCTTGATTATCCAAGCCTAGACTTTTTACCAGTTCTATATTGCGTAATGATTCCGTCGTTGACCCAGTCAAAAAAATAGTTTTAATGTTTATTTTATCTTCTATTTCTTTTATTCGGCTTTTAAGGAAAAAGATAATCAAAACAACAACTGGCGCTGTAATTAAAAAAGACAAGCCAAGCCAAAAATTAACATAAAAACAATAACTTAATATTAAAACGATTGAAGTAACGTAAACCGAGGCCGAACCTGTTAATTTGTAAACCCAAGCTTGAATTTCATTTTTACTTTTGTTTAATTTTTGAATTATTTCCCCAGTTTTTTGATCTTCAAAATTTTGATAAGGAATAGAAAAAATATGAGATAAAGAATCCGCAAAAATTTGAGAGCTTATTTCTTGAGCCAAAATACTAGAGAAATATTCCTTAAAATTCCCCGCCAACCAAGCAATAAAAAAGATAAAAACTAGCACCACCAAAAGAAAAACTGAACCATAAACAAAACTTTGACGAGACAAGCTCTCTGCTTGTGTAATATATTGGTCTACAGAAACTCGCAAGATTTGCAAACTAAGCAACGAAAAAACTTGATGCACTAACGATAGCATTAGGGCTCCAAAAAGCTTAATTTTATCTTCTTTTAAATATTCCCAGATTAAACCCATTTCACGATGTTCTTAAATTTATCAAAATTTAGCCTCCTTCTGACTCTGGTTCTGGCAATGATCCTTCTTCCGGCTCTTCAACGATTGGAGTTTCTTCTACAACAGGGTTTTCTTCAACAAGAGGTTCTTCAGATTCGCCTTCAGTTTCTTCTGGTGTTTCCGGTATTTCTGGTTCGGTTGGCGGAGTAGAAGACGAGGTGTTGCCACCTGGGTTATCTTCATTTTGTTCATCAGTTGGTGGAGTAGTTGTTGAAAGGTCGGAGCTTGATTCTGGTTCGGTTGGTAAAAGAGAGGTATCAACAATTTCATTATTAAAACCGTTAATCTCTGTTCCTGCAATTTCTGGGAGTGACCAGATATAATCACAATCACCCTTTATTTTTTTTCTCTTGCCTCCTTCCACCAAAAGACAATATTCTTCGCCAGTAACGTTATCTATAATGGTAATACCCTTTTGAATTTTTATCCCGCCCTTAAAATCAACTCTCTTTTCAAAATAGACTTCTGATAAAAAGTTGACATCCTTAACAAACAA
>JBBABX010000006.1:0-54593 GCA_041657405.1 Minisyncoccota bacterium | reverse complement strand
TTAATTCGACTAATAATTTGTTCCTTAACTTCTGGATCTATTTTGAATTTTCCCATATTTCTATACTAATTTAGATTAATAATTTGTATAGAGAGTGTTCAAAATTTGGGGTACCTGTCAAAATAAAAGAAACGATACAATCACACAATGAATTTCAAGAATTTGTTTTAGGAAAAGAAATTAAAGAAAAAATTAAAATTAAAGAGGTAGACATCAGAAATTACGCAAAACATATTTTGAGAACCAGACCTATTTATGAGAAACGGGAGTTGCTGAAGAATTTGAGAAGTGAGTTGGTGTTGAGGGATAAAAAGATAAGTATTAATTAAGTCCTATAGATGTTTTGATTTCGTTTAATTTGTTTCGATATTCATCAGAATAAATATTTGTATCTAATAATAATTGATAAAACTTTATATAAATCTCTAAAAAATATTCAATTGCAAAGAGCGTTAAAATACTAATGTCTTCAGTAATTGCATGCTGACTACCTAAACGTAAGTGATTAGATTCACTATACATTGAATACAGATGGTACATATCTGATCCTGCTGAGTCTTTAATCTTTAAAGAACTTTTATTACAAAGTGATCTGATATCAGGAAACGGTCTTGTGTTTGATTTTATTTTTTCTAGATTAAAATCAGTTTCTAAAATTTTGTTGACTATAGCAATTTTACCAATAGTTTTATTCATCAAATGATCTTTATCTGTTGGTATTGCATCATTAAGTGCAGATGCACTTTGAGCCATATCTTTAGAAAATAACTCGAGAATTTTATTATCATCCTCGTCTTTTAATCTCAAAACATATTCTAAATAAAGCAAAACTTCAAAGGAACCTCTGACTGCAAAAAAGGTGTATTTTTGATTTTTATCATCTTTAAGTAAGTATTGAAATAAGTTAGAAAGCCCAACGATTTCTTTTTGAAAATGTTGGACATAAACGTATTCAAGATGACCTCCATTTACTTTATGGTCATCAACAATTTTTTTAATCTCTAATAAAAATTCATCTGAAAAATTATCGATTTTTTGCAGGGTAGTTGTGAATGAAGATATTTTTTTTTGTGTCGATTGATCCATATAAATTATTGAATTTAAATACTTATGTCCTTATTTTTTATAACGTCTATTATTTCAAGTCTCTCATCAACATTTTTTATATCATCATAATATGATTCTATTTCATCTATTAAACTCTGAATATCTTGCGGTCTTTTCCGTAATATAGATTGTAAATACTCTGAGTCCAAAGCAGGATCAAGTGGTAATGAATCAATTTCTTTAAGAAATTTAACTAATGAAGACTCTTTTGTTTTCATAAAAAAGATAATTGCTTCAACAATGGCTCTATCCTCATCTTCAAATATAATTGGCCTATCCCCCATTAAAACCTTTCCGGCTTTTGAACTACTACTTGATATCTCGTATGTGTATAAATTCTTTTTATGTGCTGATTCTCTAATTGCATCATATAAAACATCAACTATATCTTTAACTATTTTTCCAATAAAATACTTAATTTCAAAAGAATTTTCAACGCAACTAATAGATGATTCTTCATTTATATTAATATTGAGATTTTTATGTAGAAAATCCAAAAATGATTTTTTGTCTTTTGAAAAAGTAGTAAGAGAACTAAAAGTTAGCCGGTCATATCTATTATTGTTATAGAATTCAGACAGAAGTCCAAGAAACTCTATTTGAATATCATTAAAATTGGTTGGAGTGGCTTTTTTTACCCTATCAAAGAGCTTTAGATGTTCATGAGTTTTTAGTTTTTTCTCAAATTTAGTTACGTCAAGATCATCTTCAAACTCATTAAGAATAATCAAAACTTTTGATAACCTTTCTAAACCAATTGAAAGATTATAAAGGACTGGAAATATCTCTGTCTCTTGTCCTAATAAATCTATATCGTGAAGTATTCTTAAACCGTCATAAATAAAATTTGCAGCGATTTCTTGTTCTTGTCCTAATTTAAAATTTTGCCAAAATTGTTCAGGTGTCATAATTACTTAACATTTTAGCATTATAAATAGATTTAAACAGGCGAAAACTAAAAGTCGTAGCCCATGACTCATACAAAAGTAAATTGGTGAGAAAAGACGATTTTAGGCGTCTCGATAGACCTCACATGACTGTGACCCTACGGGGAGTCGAACCCCGATTACCACCGTGAGAGGGTGATGTCCTAGCCATTAGACGATAGGGCCAATTTGTTTAATTTTATAAAAATATCATAACACACAAGAAACAAAGAGACAAATTAAGACTTTTTTAACTCTTGTATATTTTACTTAAATATGATATAATTAACAATAGATAAATTAACTCAAAAAAAGGGAGGGAGCGAACAATGGCAAGCTCATCAATAATCACAACATCATTGATCGTTGACGTGATAATCTGTATTTCCGTTTATCTTTTGGGTTTATCATTTTTCTTTGAGGATTTTTTATCCCAAAGAAAAAAAGAAAAGAAACGGAAAAAGAGATGACCATTTCAAGATTTCTCTAACACGAACTACCCCATAGTTCGTGTTTTTTATTTTTTGGTTGTTTACCTCTATCCCTAGGTAAATTAGAGTTTTTGCTCCAATTTTTTTACTTCCATTCTTTTTCCTGTCTTACCAACAATTTTTCTTTTTTGCCTGGCTCCGCCATAATCTCAACTACTGCTTTTTCCATTCGCATTGCTTGAGATCCTTTAATTAACACTACGTCCCCCGCTTCAATTTCATTCTGTAAATCTTGACCAACTGCGAGAGAATCACTAAGATGTTTAACCTTGTCGCCTAAACCTTGTTCAATAAAAACTTCATCAATAAATTTTGAACGCAAACCAACAGTATAAATCAGGTCGCAAACTTCCGCCGCCAAGCGACCAACCTCGCGATGCGCTTCTGGCGCATAAGTGCCAAGTTGAAGCATATCTCCCAAGGCAGCAATTCGTCTTCCCTTAACTTTTAGCCTCGCCAAAGTCTTTAAGGCTGCCATAACCGCTGCCGGCGATGAATTGTAGGTATCATCTAAAATTACTGAATTTTTTAGACCTGACAAAACACGCAGTCGTCCTGGAGCCGGTTTATAATTTTTTAAAGTTTCAATCATTTCTACAATATTTATTCCTAAAACTTCCCCTACCGCCATTGCTGCCAGAACTGGATAAATTTGATGCTCGCCGACGACTCCGCCTATTCTAACCGGCAAACTTCGACCATTATGTTCAAATTTAAAAGTTAAACCATTAGGCAAATCTTTTTCATCATACAAAAAATTAACCATTCTGGCACAATAATCAGCTTGTTCGTTAAAACCAAAGGTTAATATTTCCCCCCTAATTCCATTTAGGTGAGTAGCAACATTTTTATCATCAACATTAATCAAAACCTTTCCTTGAGCTGGGACCGCTTTTGCGAGCAACATTTTTTCTTTTATTATCTCCTCCGGCGAAGAGAAAAATTCTACGTGAACTGGAGTATCTGGCAAAAAAGTAACCACCGCATGGTCAAACTTTACCCATTTTACGATTTGAGCAATTTCGCCCGGATACTCAACCCCTATTTCTAAAACCAACCATTTAGGATAATTTTTTCTTAAAATAATTAAGAATAAACCGTGGAAAAATATATCTAGCCAACCCAAAACACTATACCACGCTGATTGACATCCCAAGATAGTTAGAGCTACGCCGATGTCGGCGCTGTTATAGCTTTTTTCACTTTTGGCAACAGACAACGAGCCTTTAATAACCTCATAAATTGCATCTTTGGTAGAAGTTTTACCGACACTCCCAGTTACCCCAATGATCTGAGGTTTATACTTTTTAAGGACCAATTTAGCTTCCCAACGCAAAATAACCACGACCACCGGTCGGAAGTATTTTTTAAACATTTTTAACATATTTTTATCAAGTTGAACCATTTATTTATTCATTTACAAGGACTAGCGGTCAGGCGGTACTTGGTAATAGTTTAACAGAAATTTAGTTAAATTGCTAAACGGCTCAGTTAAAGTTTCTGAAGAATAAAGAACCCCTTTAGGATTCTTGATAAACATAAAAATAATAAACCGAGGATTAAAAGCTGGGAAATATCCAAAAAAAGTATGAAGATAGCGGTCAGAATAATATTTACCAGCAACTGGATCTACCATTTGTGCTGTGCCAGTTTTGGCGGCTACTGAGTAATGTTCTAATTTTATCTTACCGCCAGCTAATTTCTTATCTACCACTTGAACCAACATCCGACTAATTTCTTCACTAACTTCTTTCTTTATTACTTGCCTAACAACTTTGGGCTTGATAGTTCGAGTTAATTTGTTTTTATAATTTATTTCTTTGACAACGTGCGGTTTCACCAATTTGCCTCCATTGCCCAAAACTGACAAAGCACGCACCGTAGCAATTGGAGTAAACGAAATACCTTGTCCAAAAGCGGCTGTCGCATAATTTATCTCATAGGGTTCGTAAATATTCTTAATCTTGCCGGTTGTTTCTCCAGGTAAATCAATATAGGTTTTTTCGCCAAAACCAAAGGCTTCATAATAAGCTCGAAATTTATCTTGCCCAAGCTGACGCGCCACGAAAGCCATTCCCAGATTCAGGGATTGATTTAAAATCTCTTGGATAGGTGTTATCCCCCTGGCTCGATTATCATAATTGCAAATTCTCTCACCACTAATAAGAGCACACCCCGTATCATTGTAAGTAGAGTCGGAAGTTATCACTCCAGCGTCTAAGGCCGCGGCGATTGCTATGGGTTTAATTGTAGAACCCATTTCATAGATATGCCCCACAAATGGATTGGGCAAAACAGATAAATCAGTAATTTTGGCGCCGGGATCAAAAGTTGGCCAAGCGGACATTGCAATTACCTCACCAGTTTGGGGGTCCATTACCATCCCCGCGATTAGATCACCCTGGAAACGTTCTCGCGCTTCCGCTAATTGACTTTCTAAAAATTTTTGCACTACCGGTTCTATTGTGGTAACGATATCACCCTGAATTGACGCTTTTTCGCCAACGCTAGCAGTTTTGCTCAAAGTGGCAAAAGTTTCTACAAAAAAATTAGCAAAAGATAAATCTTTTTCTCGTGATAGAGTGCTATCATAAAAACTCTCTAAACCGTAACGACCAGCATATTCATCTCCTTTGTAACCCATCAAGCCAATAAGATGAGCGGCACTAGAACCAGCTGGATAAAAACGTTTTTTTTGCTTAACCAGATAAATACCCTTTAACCGCAATTTCAAAATTTTATCAACCGTCTCCTTGGTCAACCCACTTGCCAATTCTTCGTATACATCCTTTTTTTTGTTTGCTGAATTAAGAAATTTTTCTTTATCTAAATCTACTAAAGAAGAAATCTTTTCCCAAACTTCTTCTGCCAATTTAACCAAGGTTGGATTCATAACCAAAAGATAAGAAGTTTCCAAGGTCGCCGCTGAAATTTTCTTACCGTTTTTATCCGTAAAAAAAATAGTGCCACGATCATAAATATCAACTGAACCTGAACTAAAATGTTGTTTTTCGGCTTCGGCACAATAAAAATCAGCCTTGACAACTTGGATAAAAAAAAGACGAATAATAAATAGGACTGCCGTCAGAAAAATTAATAAGGCCGAAAATTTAATTCTAAAAGAGTTGTTAGATTTCATCGTTCAACGAAATCATACTAACCGCTGAACGATCAAGGGTAACGTAGGTTGTGTTGTTGGCAGAATCCACAAAACCAAGCGATTTAGCATATTCCAAATTTATCAAACTTAATTTTGCCAAATATTCAGATTCCAAGATAGCTACTGTGGCTTCTAAAAAAGCAATCTCCTCCACTTTATCTCGCCGTTTAACAGTATTAAAAACGGAATCATTCAAAAAGTAAACATAAAGACTGGCGCAAACAACCACTCCAATAATAGCCACACTGGTTATTTTCCGTCCCCAATTATCAAGTTGTAACGCCCGTGTTTTCATCTTTATTAAAAAATATAAATAATAAACTAATTAATTTTTTTAAAAACCCTCAATTGAGCACTACGCGAACGCGGATTAGCTAAAACTTCTTTTCGGTCTGGTTTAATCATCTTGGCTAAAAGTTCTAATTTGCCCATTTCCTTTTTTGCCCTGATAAAATCTTTGACCAACCTGGCTTCTAAACTATGAAAAGTAATGACGGCAATTCGACCACCGAGAGCCAGTTTGTCCCAAGCTCCTGACAAGCCTTCCTTAAACGCACCTAATTCATCATTAACTGTTATTCGTAAAGCTTGGAAAGTCTTAGTTGCTGGATGAATTCGCCCCCCTTTACCCTTCACTCCCAACGCTTTTTTAATTATCTCGACCAATTGAAATGTTGTTTTGATTTCACCTTCTTCTCTAGCGGCGACAATAGCTGCGGCAATTTTTTTAGCTGATCGTTCTTCCCCATAACCGTAGATAATATCTGTCAAACTTTCGACCGACCAATTGTTGACAATCTCAAAGGCTGTCAAAATTTCGGATTGGCTTTCGCCACTTAAAGTCATCAACAAAGGTTCATCTTTCTGAAAAGTAAATCCCCGACCGGATTGGTCCATCTGAAAAGAATTAAAACCGAGATCAAACAAAACTGCATCAATTTGAGCAATTCCCGCTTTTTGTAAAATATCTGTTAGATAGCGGAAATTCCCCACTTTAAGGATTTTCTTGGCTGGGTAAGTTTCAAGATTTTGTCGAGCCATTTCTAATGTCTCACTATCCTGATCTAACCCAACCAAAATGCCAGTTGGACCTATTTTTTCGCAAATTGTCTTAGCATGGCCACCCAGACCAAGTGTCGCGTCTAAAACCGTTTCACCTGCTCGTAGATCTAATTTCTCAATTGTAGGTTGTAAAAGAACAGGAATATGCATACTACAAAACCCCGATATTCGTCAGATTTTCAGCCAAAACATCAGCTTGCTTCTCTACTTTATCAATATGGTCTTTCCATTTTTTCTCATCCCAAATTTCTACGCGATCATTCAAACCAACAATTACTACCTTACTTTTGAGGTCAGCAAAATCACGCAAATGATCAGGAATCAAAATTCGCCCCATCGTGTCTATGTCAGCCTCAAAAGCACCTCCAAAAATAAAACGGTTGAAACCACGCGAGGCACCTTGAGTCATCGGCAACGTGTTGAGCTGGTCTACTACTTTTTTCCAGCCCTCAATTGTGTAAAGAAAAAGACAATTATCCAACCCCCTTGTTACCACAACCTTACGACCAATTTCTTTACGAAAATTAGCCGGGATGGAAATCCTTTTTTTGTCATCTATTGTGTGCTTAAATTCGCCGATGAGCATGACCTTTGGGTATGAGACAGGGAGAAAATCTTAAAACTAATTTTTTAAAAATTTTATCAAGTAAACATTTTTACCTAAAATGCTTTTCCCCACTTCGTCCCACTACATAGACATTTTATACCACCAAACACCACTTGAGCAAACAAAATGTTGTGGATAACTGCCAAAATAACCCTTTCTTCCTTAAAAGATGCAAAATATAAGCCTTGAAACTAAAAATGAATCAGGTTTTTAACTTTCTTTTTAAATAGCTAACAGGGAAATAAAAAGACTTAGGGGAAAGGTGTCTCAATTTTAACTTTTTAATCATTATCGAGTTGACAATAATTTTAACTCCTCTAGTCGTTGTTGCAATAGCAGAAAACCATGATCACTCATATTTTTACTTAAAACTAACCTCGTTGTAAATGTTGCTGTATAAAAAAAGCCCTATTTTAATCAATATTCCATACAAGGACTACAAATCAAAATAGGGCCAAGAACCAAGTTATCCCTAAGATACTTGAAAATTTCGAATTCCTGAGAACCACCAAAGAGCACTCCAGTCGACGTTATAGCGATTGACACTTACCCGACGTTCACCCTCTCCACAATAAAACATTTCACAACACCAATTACCATCAGCATCCTTCCAGTGGGTACCATGAGGAAATTTGTCAGCGAATGTGGGAGTTAGTTCATTCACGGCGGCAACGGATACCGGATCGGCGGAATTAAGACCGCGCAATCTAAACTCCTTTTCAAGCTCATCATCAGAGATGAACTCGTCACGCCTAGGAAAATGAGGCTTGAAGAACACGAGTTCAACTTCGTCACCTCCACCTTTCGGCATCGATTTCACAACTTCGTAATTCACGTACTGGACACGTTTCGTAGCATCCAGAGCTTTCTGTTGACTACGATTTCGGTCCACCGAGACCTTACGAATAATGAGATCCGAAACCGTTTTCGCGCAACATTGAGAGACAGCAAAGTTCTCAGACATGACTTCGTCCTTTCTTTTTTTCTATCAATTGACAATACAGGACCACTTTTTTAGTTATAGCGAGAAACAGCTTTCCATCGGTTAGGATTTAGACCATTTCTTGTTATAACTAACCACAAATTTGGTTATTTTAACAAACTTTATTCTACCTATAATTATATCATATTTAAGTTAAAAATACAAGTATTTTTAACTTTTCAGCAAGAATCCTAATCGTCAAAATCTTATTTTAAGATATTTAAAAATCTTGATTTGAAAGTTGGACTTTTCCTATAATAATTTAAAAAACTATCTATTGTTGCAACAAATAAAAAGAAAAAGATGGCTAATTTTGTAACAAGATTATTTTTTAGGTTTAAGCAAGGGAAAAATTTGTCCCTCACGAACCGGTTTATCCAAAAGAAAACTAAACAAACGTTCGCTCAAGCCAAACCCGCAAGCTGGTGGCATTCCATATTCCAATGCTTCAATAAAATCATCGTCTTTACGTTGGGCTTCTTCATCACCAGCCACGCGCAATTTGTCTTGTTCTTCAAAGCGTTTTAATTGATCTTGCGGGTCGTTTAACTCACTAAAACCTTTGCCGTTTTCCGAACCAGCCAAAATTACTTGAAAACGTTCTACTAGATTTGGATTATCTGCGCGGCGCTTCGCTAAAGGTTCCATCATTGCTGGCACATTAATCAAAAAACCTGGTCCGGCAATTTGTCGACGACAATATTTCCAAAGATTATCAATTGCTCGATTAAGATTAAACCCTTCTTTGTCATATTCTACACCAAGTTCTTTTAATTTTTTTTCTATCTCGCCCAGATTTGTCTTTTCAATATTAATACCTGTTTTTTCTTTTATAATCTCAAGATAATCATAACATTCCCAATTTTTGCTCAAGTCAACTTCAAAATTTCTAATCTTAAAACGAAGGGTGCCAAAAGTTTTTTGGGCAATTTCTTTGTAAAGTTCTTCCACCAATTTCATCCCCTGCTCATAATTAGCGTAGGCCCAATAAAATTCCATCACTTGGTAATCTTGAAGATGTTCAGCGTCAATTCCCTCATTACGAAAAACTCTACCAATTTCAAAAATTTTTGGCAAGCCAGCCACCAAAAGACGTTTAAGCCAAAGCTCTGGCGAAATTCGTAAATAGATGTCTAAATCTAAAGCATTGTGATATGTCACAAACGGTCTAGCTTCGGCCCCACCTGGAGTGTTTTCCAAAATTGGCGTATCTACTTCTATAAAATTGCGCTCTAATAAAAATTGCCTTATAGTCTGCCAAAAGGTTGATCGTTTTTCCACAATCATACGCGTCTCTGTATCCGTCAATATATCCAAATAACGTTTACGCAATTTTTCTTCTTCATCTTGTAAACCAACCCACTTTTCTGGTAAAGGTCTTAAACTTTTGGCAAGCATTTTCCAATCTCCCACAATAATTGTTTTTTCACCACGTTTGGTAACAAACAGAGTCCCTGATACTTGCACAAAATCACCAATATCAACTACATCTTGAAACAATTCAAATTTTTTTAAGACGTCATCTTTTTTTAGAAGAGCTTGAAGTCTGTTTGTGCCGTCAAACAAATCAAAAAAAGCCAATGCTCCCTGAATTCGTAAAGCCATTATCCGTCCGCCGATTGTCACCTTGCTTGACTCATTTGATAATTTATCAAATTGACTCAAGCAATTTTTCAACGTATGGGTTATTTCTGTTTTAGCTGGGTAAGGCTCATAACCAAATTCTTTAAGCAAATTTAATTTGCGCAAACGTTCTTTTTGTATTTCTTCAAGAGAAGCCATAAAATTATAATATTAAAAATTGAGATCTTACTTGCGACAAAATGATAAAATAAATCACCTTATATTACTTTTATTTAACAAATACTCTAAAAATTACTAATTAATAATGATAATTTTTGGTATATTATCCTAAAGAATAGTATACCAAAAAACCACCAAAACCAAAGCTAAAAACCTTAAGATAAATAACTACTATTAATCTTGATTTTTATTTTATATCAATTATTTTGTATTTACTTTCGCCCTTAGGTGTAGTTACTATCACTTCGTCACCTTTTTTGTGACCAAGCAAAGCCAAACCAAGTGGTGACTCATAAGAAATTTTCCCAATTGACATGTCCGCTTCTTCTGCCCCCACTATCTGAAAAACTGCTTCTTTATTGTCTTTTTTTATATTTATTGTTGTGCCCACTTCTACTTGTCCACTACGATGACTATCAACTATCTGAGAATTTTTTAAAGTATACTCAATTTGTATAATTCGATCTTCGACATCAGCTTGACGTTCACGGGCCTCATGATATTCAGCGTTTTCAGACAAATCACCAAGAGATTTGGCATATTCTAAATCTTCAGCATTTTTTTTGCGTTCAATAGTCTTTAACTGTTCAAGTTCTTTCTTGAGTTCTTCATATTTTTCTTTACTTATATATCCCGTTGACTCCACCATATTAGAACAATTATAGCTTAAGTTTGCAAAAAAATCAACACCTGAAAAAACATACAACTTAATAGACCAGCAAAAATAAAATCCTAAGAAATTGCCTTCATTAGCAAATATTTTTAACTCTCTTAATCCCAATTAATTTGTGTCGTTTTGTGTCTGTAAATATTCTGGTATTTCCCAAGCCATCCAATCAAATAATTGACGCATCACAAAAACGCCACCAATAGTATTATTACGCGGACCTTTTTCCATCACCACCACAAATGAATAACGCGGATTTTCATAAGGGAAAAAACCCGTCACCCAAGAATTAACTTTTTCTTTGCTCACCCCCAATTCAGCCGTGCCAGTTTTGGCGGCGATCTTAATCGAGGGAGTATCTAGTCCCTTGGCCGTTCCTTCCAACACTCCCAATCTCATCCCCTCTCTGACAATCTCAAAATCTGTCGATTTAATGGGTAAAGAAGCGACTATTTGAATATCTTTGGTTGATGATAACTTACGAATTGTCGGCTGAATCAATTTGCCACCGTTGGCAATTGCCGCGTAAGCCCGAACTATTTGGATAGGGGTCACCAACATTCCATACTGCCCAATAACCGTGTGATAAGTATCTCCAATTCGCCAAGGTTCGCCATCAAAATTTTTAGCTTTCCATTCTACACTTGGAATGGAGCCCATTGCTTCGCTTGGCAAATCAATACCAGTCGGTCGCGCCAGGCCAAACATCTCGGCATATTTTTTTATATTTTTGATACCTAGACCAACCTGATCGCCAAACCCCCCACCAATTACATAAAAATAAACATTTGAAGAAACAGCAATCGCTCGTCGCATATCAACCGCCCCGTGTGCTTTCCAATCTTTAAAAATTGTTTTTAATTTGGGGTTATAAGGATTGATAATTTCAAGTTGCCCATGACTGAATATTGTTTTTTGTGGGTCTATAATATTTTCCGCTAAAGCAGCCGCTGCGATAAAAGGCTTAAAAATTGAACCCGGAGTATAAAGGCCAAGAACCAAACGATTTAAAAGCGGGTTACGATTATCGTTAAAATATGAATTTATTTTGGTTGAGTCATTGCCAAGAGAAATCGCATTTGAGTCATAACCAGGATAACTAGCCATCGCCAAGATTTCCCCGGTTTGAGTATCCATAATCACTCCTCCACCTGCCACAAAACCTCGTTCGACGACTACTTGACCGATAATGTCATAAAGCTTGGCTTGAACTCGACTGTCTATAGATAGAGTTAAATCTTTACCGCTTTTGGGGTGATTAACTATGTGATCTGATTCTGTTTCACCTCGAGCATTTACTTCAACTATCTTCACTCCTTTAGCACCAGCCAACAACTCATTAAATTGTTTTTCTACTCCACTTTTTCCAGATAATTCTTTAGATTCATAAAGTTCTTGAGCCATATCTTCTGGAGAAGGGTATCCAAGGTAACCCAAGATATGCCCAAAGGCTGGATTTTCGTTGTATTTTCGTCCCCTATCATTCCAAGCCAACTCTTTGCCATAACAATCATAAATATTGCCACGATCTGGAAAAATGGTTAACAAATTCAAGGTATTATTTAGACTACGATTAGCATAATTTTTACCTCTTATCAATTGAAGATGCCCTGTTTTTAAAATAAAAACTAAAAAAATACCAACGCAGACTAACAAAAAAAATAAGATTGTATTCTTAGTTATTGCTTTTTCCAAACGACCTTCAAATTGTTGGTTGTCAAATTCTGGCAAATTGCTTGAATCAAGAAAAATTTCATCAGGATCTAATTCTTTTGATTTTAGACGTGATTGATAAAACATAGTTAGATAACAATTTATTGATGATAGAAGATAATTTGTTTTTTTACCATTCCACTTAAATAAACAACCATTATTACAACCAGAGTGGTAAAAAGACTAAGCCAAATTGTTTCTGGTCTATGACGCAATACATCAAATAAGAAGGCGCTAATTGCCGCTTCGTAAAAATTACTAAAACTAAAAACAAAAACAAAAAATAAAATAAAATTTAACCACCAAGGAAAAAAAAGAATTGATATAATCAAAACAAATGTGGCTCCTAACCTAAGCAGCATAAATTTCTACCCATTTAACTTGAAAAATATTTATCGGAGAATTAAAAAGAATAGTTTGAAAAGGATCGGCATTTGTTTTCTTAATTATATCAACTAAACCAAGTAAATAGCCGCCATATTCTGGCGCCAATACTACGTCACCCTCAAAAACCTCAGCGCCCTTCGGCAAGGTAATAGAAAAATTACCACTACCCAATCCAACGGCTTCTGCTAAAATACTTTTAGAACCAACCAAAACGGAAACAGACTTAGTGGCAGAAATTAATTCAACTTTTGTCTGATAATCTCCCACCTCTAAAACACGTCCCAATAAAACTTTATCATTATAAACAACAAGATCTCCGGGTTTAAAATTTGTTTTTATATTTTTTTGTCCAACCTCCAAAATGATAATCCCACTAGAAATAATGTTAGGTGTTAGTAAAACTTTCGCAATTATTGGTTTTTTGTTTTCATCATCTGTTAGTCTAATGAGTTTTTTTAATTCCTGGTTTTCTTTTTCTAAATCACGCCTAATCGCTAAGGATAATTTTAAATCCAAATTTTCTTGCAAAAGTTTTTTATTTTCTTGCAACAATAAAGACTTTGCCTGGAAAAAAGAAAAGAGATTTAGCCAACCAAGACCAGTCCTGTTGGCTCCTTCGCTAAGTGGAGAAACAATGGATAAAATCGGCGAAGAAAAACTTTGTGCCAAAAAATTGCCAAAGAAAAATAAAAAAAACAAAATTACCAATAAAAATAAGGGTTTTTGCCAATTTTGTTTCTTTTTATGATAATTATAAAAAATCATCTTGGAGGCAAGTCATCTTCATTATCAATAAGAATATCACGATATTTTTCAAAATCATTCAGAATAACACCTGTACCACGCACAACAGCCGTCTCTGGGTCTTCGGCCAAATAAATTGGAATTTCCAATTCTTTCTCTAATAATTCAGTTAAACCTTTTACCTTAGAGCCGCCACCAATCAAGATGATCCCACGACGCATAATATCTGAAACCACCTCTGGTGGAGTTGATTCTAATACTTCTTTAACTGAATCCACAAAAAGATTAACTGAATTAAAAACTGCTTCCCGAATGTCTGAATCGGTAACTGCTACTTCGCGCGGCAAACCAGTTACCAAATCGCGACCGCGGATTAAAGCTTCGCCAGGCGTATTTTGTTTTACAACAGCACCAATAGAAACTTTAACTTCTTCAGCTGTTTTTTCCCCTAATAAAATTTTGAATTCGTCACGTATATAATTGATAATATCTTGATTATATTTTTCTCCAGCAATATGCAGATTTTTTGAACAAACTACCCCCCCTAAAGAAATAACTGCGATGTCCGTTGTGCCACCACCAATATCAATGACCATATTGCCTACTGGATCAAAAATAGACATATTAACCCCAATAGCCCCTGCCATAGAAGATTCCACTATGTGAACTTCTCGCGCCCCAGCGTTTGTCACCGCGTCACGAACCGCTCGCCTTTCTACATTTGTAATATCAGAAGGCACGCTGACTACCACGCGCGGACGAAAATATGATTTACTAACTAGACTTAAAGCTTTCCTCAAAAAATACGCAATCATTTCTTCTCCCACTTCAAAGTTAGAAATTACTCCATTTTCCAAAGGTTTTATTGCTTGAATATGAGCAGGGGTCCGACCGATCATTCCACTAGCATCATTGCCCACAGCGACCACTCGACCAGTTTTTTGATTAATGGCGACAATTGATGGTTCAGCTAAAACTATTCCTTGACCCTTAACACATATCAGGGTTGTTGATGTCCCCAAGTCTATGCCAATATCAGTCGTTAAATTTTTTAAAAATCGATCATACCACATAATAATAGTTTAGAATTAAGGATTGAAAAATAAATAAAACATTATAACTATCTCCCCTCTCCCCCTTTATCTAAATTTGTTAAATAATTCAGTTTCAGATAAATATTCAGTCTCTCCAGTAACGCGTTCTGTTAATTCAAATTTACCTTCTTTTATAGCCCGATCACTAACAATCAGACGATATGGCAAACCCAATAAATCAGCGTCCGCTAATTTCTCACCAGCTGATAAACCACGGTCATCGCACAAAACTTCTTTACCAGCCGCGATTAATTCATTATAAATTTCAAGAGCTGATTTGGTAGTTTCATTTGAACTATGATTACCTTTTAATGATCCTGTTTCTTTATCCAGAATTATTAAATGAACATCAAACGGCGCAACTGAACGCGGCCAAACTAGGCCTTTTTCATCAGAAGTAATCTCAACAATGACCCCCATGGCCCGAGTTAACCCAAAACCGTAACAACCCATTACAGCCGGGAGCATTTTCCCTTTCTCATCTTTATAAAGAAGATTTAGGGGTTCAGAAAAACGAGTTCCTAATTTAAAAATATTGCCAACTTCTACCGATTTTTTCTCAACCAATTCTTCGGTCACCAACCCCAATTCGCTTAAAGTTTCGTCAGTCAAAACCTCTTTATTAATCGCGATTTTTTTCTCCTCTGCCAAATAAACAAGATCTTCACCAGCTTCGCAGAGCGTTTGAAATTCATGACTATATTTACTAAAAATACCCCCCGAAGCAAAAGTGGTATAGGTCAAATCGCCAATTCCAATTCGTTCAAAAATTCTCTCATAAGCACCCTTAACTTTGTCATAAAAATCATCCAATTCCCCTTCGGTGGCATGGAAAGAATATAAATCTTTCATTAAAAATTCACGACCACGCAAGATACCATTTTTGGCTCGTTCTTCATTACGAAACTTAGTTTGAATCTGATAGACCGCACGCGGTAAATCTTTATACGAATTGATATGTTTCTTCATTAATTCAACGATTGCTTCTTCATGACTAAATCCAAGCCCCAACTCGCCGCCAGTTTTTAGCTCAGTCTTAAACCAAATATCAACTTCTTCATCACTCCACCTGTTAGTTTTTTCATAAAGAGATGAATTCTGCAAAGTTGTCAAATTTAACTCTAATGCCCCTAAGACGTTCATTTCTTCTCGAACAATCTTTTTTATTTTGTTCAAAACTCGCAAACCAAGAGGTAAAAATGAATAAACTCCAGCGATTTCTTTATGAATAAAGCCAGCTTTAATTAACAATTTGGCATTTTTAGAAACTTCGTCTTTAGGATCTTCTCGACGAGTTTTAGAAAACAATTTTGATTGAAACATATCTCTATCTTAAACCAAAAAGAGCCTGCTGTCTAATATCAAGATAACCAGACCTTACAGACAAAAAAAACAAGTTTTCTGTTTTTTTGAGTCTTTATTTATCAGCCAAATTGACTTTTTTCTAGTTAAAATTTATTTCCATTTTTAAATTTTAGACTATCTTAAGAATGTCACTAACAGCCACTACCGCCATCAAGAGAAGCAACATAATAAAACCAAGAGCATTGAGAGAATTGGCAATTTTAGGGTTAAGACGTGACCCCTTGATCGCTTCTATAATTAGAAAAAGCAATCTTCCACCGTCTAAAGCTGGAAAAGGTAAGAGATTAAGCACTGCTAAATTAATAGAAATAATAGCTGTGAAATTTATCAAATAAATTAAACCAAGTTGGCGAATACCAGCCACTATCCCAAATAAACCTATCGGACCAGCCACCGATGACAAGGCTTGACCTCCGTTCACAAACAGACTCATTAAAAAATCTCGGAAACTAATAATCGTAGCAATGGTCATTTCACAAGTAAATTTAAAACCCATGATTATTGACTGGAAAAAAGACAATTTGGCTACACCAATTCTTTCCATTGTTATGCCTATACCAGCTTTTTCTCCAACCACCCCAAGCTTTGGCATAGTTAAGGCAACTCCCTCTTTTAGATTTTTTCTGGCACCACGTGAATAAGATATTTCCACTATCTTGTTTTTATTGGTTTGTAAAAACTCTTGGACTTCTTCGATAGTAGGCAAAATAATTTTTTTATCATCAACCGCTAATGTCAAAATAGAATCTCCCGCTATTAATCCTGATTCAGCGGCGGGAGAATCTTTCATTATGCTGGTTATTAAAAGTTTCTCTTCTGTAACTTTGGTCTGAGTTGGCAAATCTGCTAACGCTATAGGCATTCCAACATAAAGACTAACAGAAAAAAGTGCCCAGGCTAAAACCAAATTCAAAAAAACGCCAGCGGCTAAGACTATAGCTTGAATATGACGAGGTTTGTTAACCATACTTCGTGTTTGATCTGATCCGGTTTCGGACTCTTCGTCGGGATTCTCCCCAAAAATCTTAACAAAACCCCCAATTGGAATCAGATTTAACGAATATTCCGTTTCTCCTTTTTTGACACTAAAAAGTTTAGGGGGGAAACCAAAACCAAATTCATCAACTCTAATCCCAAATTTTTTAGCAGCCCAAAAATGACCAAGTTCATGAGTAAAAATTAAACCAGCCAAAATAATAATGAAAATAACAATGGTCATATTCTATTTAAAAAATATTAGATAAAAATTAACAAAATAAAACAAAACTAAAAACCGATCTTTTACAATAAAAATTCCAATAATCCAAAAAACAAAACCTAAAAATTAACCTAAAATCTCTTTCTCTTTGCGTTCAGACAGTCCAGCAATTTTATCGTTAATTTCATCGATTATCTTTTGCAATTCATCTTTGGCCTTGAATTTGTCATCTTCGGAAATTTGCCCAGCTTTTTCTTGGTCTTGTATTTCATTCCAAATTTTTTCTCGTTCTTTACGCACCGAAACACGCGCTTCTTCCATTTTTTCATTTACTAATTTCATCAACATTTTACGTCTTTCTTCAGTTAAATCTGGAAAAGACAAGCGCAGACTATCAGAATCAGGAGCAGTTGATAAACCTAGATTAGATTTTTCTATCGCCAATTGAATTTCTTTAATTTGACTTTTGTCCCATGGAGTAATACGCAAAGTTTTGGCGTCTTCAATCGCAATATTGGCGAGATGTTTGATTGGAGTTTTAGAACCGTAAGAATCAACCAAAACACTATCTAAAACTTGAGGAGTCGCTTTTCCGGTGCGGATACTTAGATACTCACGACCCAACCACTCTTCTATTTCCTGCAAACGATTTTTAAAAGATATAAAATTATACATTGAATCTAAAATTACTCTTTAATTAATTTAATAATAAACTAGAAAATCTCAAACGTAAAGCAAAACATAAGTCTACTCAAAAATTCAGAATGTTGCCAAAATTTAACCAATTTAAATCACTAACGCCAAATGCTCTAAAATCAAACGAACTGAAGCTCGCGGGTTGGCCAGATTTTTCTTTGCTTGATCAATTGCCACCAGAATTTTTAACTTATTTGTTTGTTTTTGAGTTTGACAGACATCATAAGAAATTTTTTCTAAATTATCTAAAAATCTATAAATTTTACCCTTGGTTGTTTCTTTATTTTTAATGTAATTTTTTTTGACATAGTCCAAACGCCCCGCTGAAGACATTTTAAGAAAATTAATCACTGCAGTTGTTTCATTTTCATCAATAATCTCAGAAGATGATCGAATAATAATAAAACGAGATTTTAGGGTTGGTAAAAAAAGATCTTCCGAGCGTAAAATAACAAAAAAATAAACTCCAGCTGTTGGTTCTTCGAAAGTTTTTAACAAAGCATTCTGCGCTTCGACTGTGATTGAATTGATTATCAAAACAAAAAAACGACCTTTCTCACTAAAAGAACTAGGCACCTGGCGCTGTCTAAGGTAATGGCTGTCCTTTATTCCAAACAAAGAATATTCTTCTTCTATATAATCGGGGCTAGATGAGATATTAGAAATACCAAGACGTTGGCAAAATGCCTGTCGAAGCGGAATCAAAAAATTTTCTGGTCTACCGACCAAAAGATAAGCATGATGCAAATTTGAATTATTTAAAAAATCCATAAAACCACCACAAATTTTAATTCTAAAGATTATAAAGGGATTATCTCTTGCTAATGATACTTTTTTTATAAGTATCTAGATGCTCCAGAGCAATGCCAGTACCCTTGGCAACACAAAACAATGCTTCGTCAGCCAAATAAGCTTTAACGCCTGTTTTGCGATAAACCAATTCAGGCAAATTTCTTAATTGCGACGAACCGCCTGTCATAGTAATACCTTGATCAATAATATCAGCGGATAATTCTGGGGGCGTTTCTTGAAAAACAGCTTTTATCGCTCTAATAATTTCTTTTAGCTCATTATCAATCGCTCGCACTATTTCACCAGTCCGCACCTCTACTGAGCGTGGCAAACCGGTCATAAAATCACGTCCCTTAATTAAGTAGACTAATTCTTCTTCAACCAAAATAGCTGAACCGATGGAAGCCTTAACTTCTTCGGCAGTCTTGTCACCAATCGCCAAATTAAAAGTTTTTTTAATATAATCAGCAATCGCTTGGTCAATTTTATTACCAGCATGTTTTACTGAAGTAGAAGCAACAATTCCCCCCAACGAGATAACAGCCACATCGGTTGTGCCTCCGCCAATGTCCACAATCATCTGGCCGCGCGCTTCATAAATCGGAATACCAGCGCCAATCGCTGCCAAAATTGGTTCTTTGACAACATAAGCGTTTTTGGCGCCAGCACGCATTGCTGCTTCAATTACGGCTCGCCTTTCAGTAGAAGTTACACCCGCTGGCACCGATACCATCACATCCGGTTTAAAAAAATTAAATTTACCCAATGATTTACTGATATAATAACGAAGCATCGCTTCTGTTACGCGATAATCGGCAATCACGCCATCTTTCATTGGTTTATAAATACGAATATTGTCGGGAACTTTGCCAACCATTTCTTTAGCTTGCGAACCTACTGCTATCACCTTATTATCAACCTCGGATACCGCCACGACCGAAGGCTCGTTTAAGACAATTCCCTTACTCGGCACATAAACCAAAGTATTGGCCGTCCCCAAATCTATTCCTAATTTTTTGATAAACATTGGCACGGTAATAAATATAAAAATTAAAAACTTAATTTAGCTAAAAGCTGTTTGCCCTTATCTTAGCTCAATTCATAGAAATTAACCACTTGACACCTGTTCCAAAAAGTTATAACAATAATAACTTGACAATATGCATTTTAAATTTTATATTCAACAGAAAGTTGTTCTTAATCACAAACAAAAATAAAGCAAGAAGAGACTATTGTGCCCCTTAGTGAAAACGTCGCCTTGCAACTAATTAACTCCAAGAAACTAACCGTCGAACAGATGTCAACTATTGGCAAGAAGACCAACAATTAGAAAGTCTAGGAAAAGAGGTGTCTAAAAACTTGAGATCTCAATCAAATTCCTAAACCGACCAACCTCAAAACTAGACGTGAATTAAAAAATCAATTCGCACCTTTATTTTTATTTTATTCTTTTAATTTTAACACCGATTTGCTGAAATCTCTCTTCAATTTTTTCATAACCACGATCAATATATTTAACATTGTGAACTGTTGATTGCCCCAAAGCAATTATCGCTGCCAAGACATAAGCCAAACCAGCACGCAAGTCTGGACTTTCTATTTCCTTACCTTCCAAGAGACGTTGACCATAAATAATTGCTCGATGAGTATCTAAATTTTTTGCCTCTAGACCCATTCGAGACAATGCCTCTAAATAATTTAAACGACCCTCAAAAATAGTTTCAAAGATAAAACTTTCGCCAACTGCTTGTGACAAAAAAATTGCCATTGGTGCCTGAAGATCGGTCGGAAAACCTGGATATTCGTGAGTCTTAACATCTACTGCTTGATATTTTTTATCACAACCCTTAACCCTAACAAAATCCTCCCCTATTTCAATTACCACCCCGCTTTCTTGCAACAGATTAATGAGCGCTTCCAAATGTTTTGGCTGACAGCCAACCACTTTCAAATCATTAGCAGCCAAAGCTCCTAAAATAATAAAACTGCCAGCCTCAATCCGATCAGGAATTGTCTCATATTTACGATCAATGCCAATTAAGAGTTCTCCACCCTCAATTTTAATTGTTGGAGTGCCTAAACCAGAAATTTTAGCACCACATTTGTTTAAAAATTCGCCCAAACTGACAATCTCTGGTTCCAAGGCACAGTTTTTTAATATAGTTCGTCCTTTGGCCAAAATTGCTGTCATTAAAAAAGTTTCTGTCGCGGTGACACTTTGATTTTTGAAAAATATTTCTGTTCCCAATAAACCTTTCTCAGAAGTTTTGACTGTAAAAGTTCTTTCCTTTTCAGTTACTGTCGCGCCCATTTTTTTAAAACCGGACAAAAACAAATCCACCGGACGCTTGCCGATGACACAACCGCCAGGATAAGGAAAAGATACTTCACCAAAGCGCGCCAAAAGTGGGCCAGTTAAAACAATCGATGAACGCATTCGCTTAGCAATTTCAGATTGAAGAGGTTTGTTAAAGACAGTTTTTGAGTTTAATTTATAGAAGCCATGATTTTTTTTCTCAACTGCGATCCCCAGATCAGTTAACAAATCAAACATTCGAAAAACGTCTTCAATTTCCGGAGTATTACTTATTTCAAAACCATCACGGAAAAGGATGGTTGACGCCAAAACCTTAAGTGCCGCATTTTTGGCACCCCCAACCAAAATTTCACCCGATAAAATCCGCTTTCCCCCCAAACCTTCAATAACAAATTTGTCATTTATTTCGGACATAATAACAATAATAATGGATAAAAAGAGAAAAGGCAAAAAATGACCCTATTAATAAAATAGTAAAGTTTTGAGGTGATTTTTTGAATTGATTAAATCAATCCCCGAAAGAATACCTTCGGGCTAAAAGTCTCAGACAAATGATGGAAAGTTTAAGTCCTTATTTAAAAACGATTTTTATAAATCAAAAAACTTAAGTTTAAAAAAATCGGGACAGAAATTTGACCCACTCTTTAAAAATTTTTTGACCAAATTTATCTAATTAAACCGAGATATCTGAAACAAAAACTCCCTTTTTTAATTCCATCGGTTCCGATTGGTAAACTTTTTGATATGAACCGTCAGGCATTTTTTCTTCGACCGTAAAATAATAAACTCCAGGCCTAACTAAGACATAAAAATTTCCCATCTGGTCAGTCACGACATTCTTAATTTGTTGATCCACTTCCGGTAAAAATAATCTAATAATAGAAAACGGCATTGGTTCGTTGGTTTCTTTTTTATAAAGACGATGGGGTCGATATTTAGCACGCCATAATTTATTAAAAATATAAACGGAAATATAAAGCAAAACTAAAATTATGTTTAAGATTGATGGTTGAAAGACAAGAGTGTAAAACGATAAAATAAAACCCAGAAAAAAAATGATATTGAAAATACGATTACGCCAAAGTTCTCGTTTGGAATAAAAACGAAAAAAATCAGTTTTAGTCTTAGCGAATTCATTCCAGTCAAAACCAATTGGATCCATTGGGATATTGAGATTAATTACCTCCTCTCCTTCTGTAATTATGGGTTGCCCAAAATATAAATTGTTATAAAGCTCGTCGGCTTCTCTCCCTGTTAATTTTTGAGATGGAAATTGATAATGAGTTTTGTTAGCCTTTAGAGCATAGTTACCAGCTGGCAAGAAAAACCCAAAACGACCGTCAATATCAGTAATCGCGCTAGAAATTTCTTTTCCATTACCAACTTCCTCCACAGAAACATAAGCAGGGTCAAGGGGTCGTTTAGTAACAGAATCGTAGACTGTGCCCCAAGGTTTGTCTTTTTTCCGTCGACCAAACAAATAACCAAACAAACGAATTAAGTAGTTAAAAATGTCGGCAAAAGAAGGGAAAAAACCAACAGCTAAACCAGAAGCCATCGCTGTAGGCACCGCCGCTTCACTAGCTAATGATAAAAGTTCTGCGCCAGGATGCCTTCGCCCAGAAACTGAGATTTCCCCTCTTGTCGGCACCACAGTTTGATTATCATAATCTATCAAATAAATATACATTTCATAAACACCCCCATATTCAAAAGGAGACAATGTCGCTTGATAAACCCTTTTATCAGCTGAAGCCCGCAATATAACAGCCGTGGTATTTTGCAGATTATTAATATCAACAAAAGTTACTCCGATTGTTTTTAAAACCTTTGGCATCACTTTGTAATTCATTTCCAAAGTTAAACTTTTGCCTCCTTTGATATAAATCATCTCGCCCCGATTGAAAAGTTTAACCGGTTCTCCAGGTTGAAGCAACCGCAAAAACCATGAGGACTCCAACAAGGGAGTTGAAGTTGCCAAAGACAATTTAGCAAATGGATCTGGAAAATCACGAACACCAGAATCTCCCCGACCGCCCCCCTCAGAGGAATCCTCCCCACCCTCCTCTTTTTCGTCTTCTTCTTCTATTTCTTCTTCTATTTCTTCTTCCTCTTTCTCGACTAAATCAAGAAATGTAACCGCACCCGAAGAATATTCTCCTTGATTATTTCTAGTAAAAGCAGTGTAAAAATATTTTTTTCCGATTTCGACAGTTGAGTCTTGAGCTAATTGCTCATCTCCCTGGTAAATTAAAATCCCTTCATCTGGCCCTCCAGATATTCCATCTTCCAAACGGACAATTCTTACAAAAACAAAATCCTCTATAGGATTTTCCCAACTTAAAAAAGCTTTTGTTTCTGTTTCATCATAATAAACTGAAAAATTTGATACATTGCTTGGTGTTGGATATTCACAACTACCGTCATCAATTGTTGCTATTGGATTGTAATTAAGAGCCTCAGAATCAGTGCAGCCTAAAATATCTTCTTCTGGATCTTCTGGATCTTCTGGATCAACCGGTCCTCCGCTACCATACTCACAACTGCCATCATCAATTGTTGCTGCCGAATTATAATTATTGGCTTCAGGATCAGTACAACCAGAAATTCCTGAACTTACAACCTCAAGTCCAACCTGAGCCGAATCTGTCACGCCCATTGCCATCAAAGGAATTAACAACAACAAAAGCAATAGTAGAGCAATTTTTTTCTTAAGATTAAACATTATTGCGTCAAAGCTGTTAATGTAATATTGGCAGTATAAGAACCAACGGTTTGCGTTTTAAGACCTCCTATCTCTGCTTTAAATTTGATAGTGGTGATTGCTCCCGTTGGAGAGTTGGCACTATTACTTGAGGCTATAAGATAATCAGAAGTAGACAAACCAAACCAACAACGGTCAATAGTAATATTAGAACCAACATTGCAAACAGAACCGTTATCTTTAAACACCGAATTAATATCGCTGCCAAAAACAGTAAAACCAAACTCTGAAACATCAGATGCTATTGACCAATAAAAATCTGGAACATTAATTAAGTTTGATGTGTAATCAGAAAAATTATCAGTAGAACTTTTTAGGGAGGGGCTGGAATCTGCACTAGCATATAATAAATACCCCCCAGGATTATCCGTTGTTATCACCCAATTACCACTCCCTTCAGATGAAGAAGCGGTTTGAGCCAATTCAGATAAGGAAATGTTTTCAGGTGCAGAAATGGAAATTGTGTAGTCATCACCTGTCGCGCGATACCCTGCCCTCATTGAATATAACACCCCAACTAAATCACCGGAAACAACTTCTCCCAAAGTGTCACTCAAAATATAATTAGAAGAAGTGGCAAAGTCATCGCCCGCAAAGTTGATACTATCTTTTTCTAATCTATAATTAGGACTTTCAGCTACATAACCAAAAACCAAACTGGTCCCCGTAAAAAAAAATATGATAACAATGATAAGTTTTTTAAAATTAAACATTTTTCTTGCGAATTAATCTCAAGACAAAAACAAAGATAAAAAATAATCCTGCGACCAAAAAGATTGCCAACATTGACCAAGGGAAAAACCAAAAATCAATTTCTAAAATATCTATTTCATTATTATAGCCCCGATTGAGTAATAAAACAGCTGAATACAAACCTGGAAAACTTAGGTCATTTAATTTAATTTCAAACAATCTAGTTTGACCCGGCAAAACCGAACTCGGAGGCACATCTACCAATTGCTTGGTTCCTATTATTTTATTTGTCAATAAAATTTTGCCATAGGGATTGAGGTAAATATCACCAGAGTTTTTAAAAGAAAAATGCCACCAGAGAGGAGTTCTTATTTTGACTTGTCGCCCACCAATAATCCCAAAAGAAACTAATCTCCCCGCTTCTTTAATCGGACCCTTTATACGAACAAAAATCGAAGAGCCTAGTGCCGCCGAAACACTGGCTCCAATGTCTTTTCCCGAAATTGGTCTGGCAATCACTTGGAAATAACCATAAGCCCCCCCAGGTTTAGTTTGAATCGGGATATCGATATCAAAATAAACAGTTTTTGTCTGATCGGTTGCCACAAAAATTTCTGCCGTTTCTAAATTTACAAAATCGGTTAAAAGATAGGGACTAGAATGACTTGATTCAATATTTTTTACTTTTATTTTAAAATAAGAATTATAACCAAGATTATTAGTGATAGTGATAGATTTGTGTATTGATGTTCCTGGTTCTAAAGCTATCTCCTGTTTAGCTGGTCTAAGAGAAAAACTAGCGGCCTGCACTAAAATTGGCAAAAAGATAATTGCCGATAGAAATATGATTCGGTAAAAATTTTTAAATTTTTCATATGTCATTTCTTAATCGGAGTTAACATAAATATATAATCATCTCCTTTTTGACCATTTTCAAAAATCGGCGTGATAACTCCAGCTTGGCCGCTTTTATCAAAACTAATAGAAACTTCATCCGAAAATTGATTTTCTAAATCTTCTTTTAATTTTTCATCAGCCAAAGTGTTCCCTGTTGACGGAACCACTACCGCACCATAAGAGGCTTGTTTGACCCCGGAGACATTTTGTTGAATTTGACCTTGCAGATTTTTGGTAATTTCTTCAGCTACAGCCTTCTTAATTTCTTCCAAAGCTTCAGGACTTATTTCATTGGGATTCATAAAATTACTCCAACTAGCTACTACTTCATTGGCCTTAACCAAGACAGAGTTCCAGGTTGCAGAAACTTTTTGATTAAAAAGAATTGGTAGATTTTCTAGCCAGAACAATTTATCATCCAAAAGAGCTAACCCTTTAATAATTTTGACAGATAAATTCTCGTAAGTTTGTCGATAGGTATTTAAAAAATCTTCAATTCCAGACAACAATGCCGAATTCCAAATAATTGCCGCCTGTAAAGACTTCACCCTGATTTCATTCTGCACTTTGTTCGCCCCGCGTTCAATTGAAAATAAAAATTGTGAACTAAAATTATTTGTCTGATTGACAAAAGCAGACGCACGTGCTTCCAATAAGTCACGGCGAACAACTGTTTCTTCTTTTATCAGCCTGATTGATTGGTCTATCCTTTTTTCTTTGACAATCTTTATTCTTGTTGCCCAATCATTATTTTTTCGAGCCAAAGCAAAGTTTGATTCAAAATTAACTTTTTTTAGTTTTCTAACTATTTTAGTTTTATTATCAAATATTTTTCTAACGACTTTTTTATAGCCTCTTTCCGCCGATTTTTCCCAATTGGAAATTACAATTAATAATTTTTGAGAATTATTATCTTTTATAAAATTATCCGTCTTGATTGTCATATAATTAAGAGGCTTAGTAAATTGAGTGTATACGATATTGATTGTTCTTACTGGAATAGCCAAAATTATTGTCCCCGTGTTTACCACTGAATTCCAATAAGACAAATCTGTCTTCAATAAAGAAAAAAATAAGAGAACTCCAAGTAAAATTGCTGGTAATTTGCTAATTCTTCTAGCAGGCAAAATATTTTTTTTGATAATCGGCAAAGCTGTTTGATGACGCCAAAAAAACAAATGGTTTTGCCATTTTGGAGAAGACTTAGGTTGCGTCGACAAAGAAACCGATTCATCAACAATAATAGCATTGTCAGAGCGTCTGTCTTCCCTAGGATTTGATTGATTTTCAAGTTTGACCATTTTTTATTATCTAAATTATACCATTTTTACCCAAACAACTACAATTATTTTTAGTTGTGAATAACTTCAAAAAAATATATACTCTAAAAAGTAATGTTATGAAAATAGTTGAAATTATTCCTATCTCTAAAGGTCTTTTCAAAGACCACCTCACCTACTTTTCTAATCAAGAAATCAAACCCGGAATGCTAGTTGAGGCTCCTATAAAAAATAAAACTGTCA
Organism: Minisyncoccota bacterium; assembly: GCA_041657405.1. Taxonomy (GTDB): domain Bacteria; phylum Patescibacteriota; class Minisyncoccia; order Phycocordibacterales; family XYD1-FULL-46-19; genus JAKJEI01. The sequence continues at coordinate 27,605 of JBBABX010000006.1, read as the reverse complement.
TGGCTTTAGTCAGCTCTGTTAAAGAAGTGGAGAATTTAAAGTCACAAATAAAAAATTCCGATTTTTCAATAAAAAAACTTGGGCCTATAAAAAATAAAATTTTCTTTCTGCCAGAATTTTTAGCAACAGCTATCTGGGCCGCAGAATTTTTTGCTTGCCCAATAGGTCAAGTTATAAAAGAATTTATTCCTAAAATTATTTTAGAGAATTCAGAAAACATAAAAATAAACGTTTCAAAAAATAATACAATAGATACTATTTCAGAAATTCAAGCTTCCCAAGCACCAGATGAAGAACGTTGGTCATTTTATAAAGGCCTTATTCGTGAAACTTTTGCCAAAAAACAATCTGTCTTCTGGTGTCTGCCCAGCGTCGCGGAAATAAATAATATCCAAAATTTTATCTCTCGTGGGATAGAACAATATGTAATTGTTTTACACAATAAATTGAGTAAAAAAGAATTATTGGCCGCTTGGAAAAAAGCGATTATTATTGAACATCCTGTTTTAATAATTGCCACTCCGATGTTTTTGTCTTTGCCACGTCAAAACATAAAAATTCTTATTTTAGACAAAGAAAATTCCTCTTCTTATAAAAATTATACTAGACCATTTTTAGACTTTCGTCGTTTCGCCGAAAATTATGCTAAACACCGAAAAATCAGACTCATCTTTGGTGACACCGTTTTACAAAGCGAGATTATTTATCGATTAGGGACAAACGAAATCACTTCTGTCACACCGCTCAAGTATCGTTTTTACACTGAAATAAAACAAGTAATAGCTAAGCTCAACAAAACCGACAGCGAAAAAATGGCTATCGGCAGTCTGAGCCAAGAATTAGGTTGGCTAATAGAAAACAATAGAGATAGAAATGAAAGACTTTTTATCTTTTCTGGACAACGCGGACTTGCCCCATTGACAATCTGTCGTGATTGCCAAACAGTAGTGACTTGTGATGTTTGTGGAACACCACTGGATATTCATAAAAAAATTCTTGAGCGTCAAACAAATAGAATATTCATCTGCCATCACTGTAGTAAAGCTATTGAAATAGATGACACTTGCAAAGTTTGTGGCGGTTCAAGACTAGCAGTTTTAGGTTATGGGATAGAAAAAATTGAAGAAGACATAAAAACCCTTTTACCTGATATAAACATTTTTAGACTAGATAGTGATTCTATTTCCAATAGTAAAAAAGCGGCTGAAATAGCACAAAAATTTTTTTCATCTTCTGGCGGAGTCTTGCTTGGAACAGAAATGGCTCTGCCTTATTTGTCAGAAAAGATTGAAAATATCGCCATCGCTGGAATAGACACCTTTTTTGCTTTGCCAGATTTTAGAATTTCAGAAAAGATGTTTTCTCTGCTCTTAAGACTAAGGTCAAAAGCTGCTAGACGATTTCTAATCCAAACTGGCAATCCAGAAGAAAAAATATTCGAATATGTTTTAGCGGGCAATTTATTAGATTTTTTTCGTGAAGAAATCGCCGAACGCAAAAAACTTGGTTATCCACCATTTAAAACTCTAATCAAAATTAGCTTGGTCGGACGATCCGATATGGTTAAGCGAGAAATGAAAAAATTAGCTGATGAACTGGAAAAATACAAGCCCCTCGTTTTCCCCACCCTAACCGGCAGCAATAAAGGGTATGAACAAAACCTTTTGTTAAAATTAGAACCAAAAGATTGGCCAAATCTAAAATTATTAGAAACTCTCAGAAGTCTTCCTCCCTCTTTTGTAATAGAGGTTGACCCAAAAAAAATACTTTAGAGACAGATTTAGATTTTGACATTTAAATCTCTACCGAGATTGTTTAGACTTGAACTTTTTAAGCGTAAGCCATAATTTTATTTTTGGCACATTATTAAAAAATTTTTTATAAATCCTAAGACTACCCTTAATTCAAAGCAACTTCTTTTTTCTATATGATAGACTATAAATTATATACAATATATAATTTATAAATATGGAAATTGTGCAAAAAGACAACCCGGTTTTACGGCAACAAGCCCAAGAAGTGCCTCTAGAAAAAATCAATTCACCAGAAATCAAAAAAATTATCAAGCAAATGAGTGAGGTTTTGGTCAAAGAAGACGATGGGGTAGCTTTGGCAGCGCCCCAAATCGGTAAAAGTTTACGAATTTTTGTTATTTCTGGCAAACTTTTCCAAGAGGAAGGAGTTAAAGAAAGACCAGCCGATTTGGTCTTTATTAACCCGCAAATCACCAAACTATCGCAAAAAAAACAAAAACTAGAAGAGGGTTGTTTATCAGTGCGATGGCTTTATGGTCTAGTTAGCCGTGCCAATAAAGCGACCGTTGAAGCTTATGATGAAACTGGTAAAAAATTTACCCGTTCTGGCTCTGGCTTAATGGCACAAATTTTCCAGCACGAAATAGATCACTTGAATGGTGTGCTCTTTATTGACAAAGCTAAAAAGGTGCAAAAAATAGGACCAGAAGAAATGGGACACGGAAATAGAATTTAGGCAGGATATAAAATTTAAATTGAGGTGATTTTTAATTTTTAAACTATGGACAAATCTTTTATTTTCTTTGGAACCGATGAATTTAGCGTCAAGACTTTGGAAACGTTAGCCAAACATGGTTTGAAACCGTCATTGGTAGTAACCATTCCTGACAAACCACAAGGACGCAAAAATGTTATCACTCCCCCGCTCGTCAAAATTTGGGCTCAAGAAAATAACATCCACTTCCTTCAACCAATTTCTTTGCGTGAGTCTAAATTTGCCGAACAGTTAAAAACTACAGAAGTGGTTTTTTTTCTAGTCGCTTCTTACGGCAAAATTATTCCGCAAACTATTTTAGATATTCCGCCAAAAGGAGTTTTAAATATTCACCCATCGCTTTTGCCAAAATATCGTGGGCCTTCACCATTGGAAACCGCTATCCTAAACGGCGAAGATGAGACTGGGGTAACAATTATGCTCGTAGATGCTGAGATGGATCATGGCCCGCTTTTGGCTGAACAAAAAATTTCACTACAAGACTGTTATAATTTTAGGCAACTACGAGACAAAACAGCAATCATAGGCGCTAATTTATTGGTAAATATTTTATCAGATTATTTGTCTGGAAATTTAAAACCACAGACTCAAAATCATAATGAGGCTAGTTATACCAGAAAATTTACCAAGGAGGACGGCTTGCTTGATTTATCCGCGCCAACGTTAGAAAACTATCGAAAAATTCTGGCTCTAAACCCCTGGCCAGGAACCTATTTTGTAGATCGACATAACAATCAAAGTATCAGAGTCAAAGCGACTGAAGCCAAGTTAGAAAATAACAAACTAGTCTTGACACGTGTCATTCCTGAGGGACGCAAAGAAATGAATTGGTCGGATTATCAGCGTGGCAAACATTAAAAATTGTCCGTTGTCTCTGGCATTTTTAGCTCGGTAAACCTTTTTCCCTTCGTCCCCAATAAAAATCCCTAATAAAATTTTTAACAGCCCGACCTCCGCGACGCAAAAGACGATTTTTCTTTTTTAAATATGAGACAATTTCTCTTTCAATTTTATCTTTGCTTAAATCAATTGCAGCATAAAGATCATCATCTTTTATTGTTTGCCGAAAAAGCTTGCCATCCATTTTTAAGTTTATTTCCGCAAACATTATCTCACCATTCTTATGATGATTGGTTAACTTGCCAATCTCTACCTCCACCAGAGCATCTTCATAACCAGAAACCAACTTATCCAAGTGAGAAATTTTAGACTCAATATAATCAACAATGGTCGGAGTCATTTTTATTGAGACAGCCTTGATATTAGTTTTCATATTTTTATGAATTAAACTTCTAATCTTGGCTAATAATTTATAATTATAACAAAAATTATTCTAACCTTAAAGTTTAAGTTGAATCTATAACTTCCAGAATTTTAGCTGGGCTATGATGGCCACTAATTATTCTGATTTGTTTAGCAGAAATAGCTAGATGCGCCGCAATCAATTCAATAACTCGTCGATTAGCTTCATTGCGTTCAGGCTTAACCCGCACTGAAACGACAAGGACATCTGGTGCCAATTCCGTCACCTCATCTTTTTTAGCATTAGTTAAAACACGAGCTTTTATATGCACAATTTTTTACTTGATTTCATAACGCAAAGAAACTGTTTCTTGAATTTCTTGAGAACCTGGTTCAATTGTAATAATTTCTTCTTTTGTCTGCAAAAAAGAGCCTTCATCTTCAGCTGCGCGGTCATAAGCTAATGCATATGGCGCTGAAGAATTTATTTCATCAATAGAAAGCAAATCCCCCAAACGAAAGCCTCCCGCTTTGGCCATAACCTTGGCACGTTCCTTAGCTCTAGCAATAGCTTCGGATTTGGCTTGGTTTATCGCTGATTCTTTGTCGTCTAAAACAAATTGCAGTCCAGAAACGGAGTTGGCTCCTTTTTTCACCACACCAGACAAAGCCTCACCCACAATACTAAAGTCTCGAATTTTTACACCGATTGATTGCCTAACAGTATAACCAACAATGGCTGGTGGCGGACAAATACTGCCAGCTCGACAATTATAATATTCATAGCGAGGCTCGACATTAAAACTAGTCGTTTTGATATCTTTTTTATCAATTTTTAAAGATTTTAAATAATCAATTATTTCATTAACTTTTTTCGTATTTTCATTTTGAATTTTATCTAAATTCTTATCTCCTTCGGTAATAACTTTAGCGGTAAAAGTAGCAACATCGGGGATCACAGTTATCTTGCCCTCGCCGGCAACTGAGAAGCTTTTATAAGAACCAGGTTCAACAGCTTTGGCATAAGACCAAGCCGTGCTAATAGCCGCGTAAGATACTGCCAACATGGCAACCAAAGCCATTATAGATAAGGCATTTTTTAATTTTTGTTCCATAAAGTTTAAACTTACTTTTATTAATAAATTTTATTATAACATTAGAATAATTTAGTTCAAAATTGGCAAGTCTGTTATTTTGATAAAAATTGTTATAAAATAAAAACATTAATTTTCACTAATTTATTTGAATAAAATTAAAAAAATGCTCACGATTAAAAAAATTATTGGCCGCGAAATTTTTGATTCACGCGGCAACCCAACAGTTGAAGCTGAAGTTTTTTTGGCAGACGGTTCATCAGGACGTGCAGCGGTCCCTGCTGGTGCTTCTACTGGAAAATATGAGGCCAAGGAGTTGAGAGACGGTGGTTCCTCTTATAACGGATTAGGAGTCTCTCAAGCCGTTGAAAATATAAACAAAGAATTAAGTTCAAAACTAATTGACGTAAAACTTGATCAAGGGAGTCTGGACAAGCAAATGATCGAATTAGACAACACTATCAATAAGGACCGATTAGGTGCCAATGCTATTTTGGCAGTGTCTCTTGCTTTTGCTAAAGCCGCCGCTCAAAGCAATCATCAAGAACTTTATGAATATTTTGCCGAATTGACAAACAGCCCCAAAATAACGATACCCGTCCCAATGATTAATATCCTAAATGGTGGACGTCATGTCATCAATGGAACTGATTTTCAAGAATTTATGATTATGCCAATTGGCGCATCAACTTTTAATGAAGCTTTACGTTATGGCGTGGAAACTTTCCAAACTTTGAAAAAAATTTTATCCAAACAAGGCCTCCCAACCACCGTTGGTGATGAAGGGGGTTTCGGACCAAAGCTTGCTAAAAATACCGAGGGCTTAGACTTGCTTATGGAAGCTATTGAAAAAGCTGGTTTTAAACCCGGTCAAGATATTGTTTTAGCTCTTGATATTGCCGCGAGTGAATTCTATGCCAATAATCAATACAATTTTAAAAACGAACAAAGGGTATTAAATAGTGCGGAAATAATTAGTTTCTATCAAAAACTAACTGAAGATTACCCACTTGTTTCCATTGAAGACGGTCTAGCTGAAGATGACTGGGATGGTTTCCAAAAATTGACTTCTGTTTTGGGTGGAAAAGTCCAACTAGTCGGGGACGATCTTTTCGCAACCAATCTTGACCGCCTGCAAAAAGGAATTGCCGATAAAGTCGGAAACGCCATTTTAGTTAAACCAAATCAAATCGGCACCCTAAGCGAGACCTTGTCAGTCATCAAAGAAGCCCGAGCAGCTGGTTATGCCACAATAATTTCTCACCGTTCTGGAGAAACAACCGACACTACAATTGCCGACTTGGCGGTGGGCGTCAATGCTGGTCAAATCAAAACTGGTTCCCTTTCTCGTGGAGAACGCATTGTTAAATATAACCGCCTCTTACGAATTGTCGAAAAATTGGGACCAAAAGCGATTTACCCAGGAAAAGAAATTTTGACCAACTTCCAAAGCTTAAATCTAAGTCAGCAAAAATAAACAGAACACAATTACATCTTTGTTTATCTTTATTTTATTTCTTTTTTTACCATCGACAGCTTATCATCCAAATCATAAATAATCATTCCACCAAAAGGAATTTCATAATCGGTAATATCTTCATCAGAGATTTTTTCTAAATATTTAGCTAGAGCACGTAAGCTATTATGACTACCAACTATCAGAATGTCCAAACCCAAAGTCAATTTTGGTTCTATATAATCTTGGAAAAAAGGCACTATTCGATGATAAACATCTTCTAAACTTTCCCCTTCTGGAGGTGCCACATCCCAACTTCGACGCCATAATTGCAACTGTTTTTCGCCGTAATCCCGCTTAGCGTCATCCTTATTCACCCCCTCTAAAAGACCGTAACTACGTTCGTTTAAGGCCTCAGTCGTATAAACAGGCACATCAAACGTATCAGCCGGCTCTTCGCCTGGTTTCAAAAAGACTGATTGTTTTCCTAATTCGTCCAGAATTAACCAAGCGGTGGTTTTGTTTCTTGATAAGGGTGAGGTAAAAACAATATCGGGCACAACTGGCAATTTAGCTGCTTGAATAGAGGCGGTCGCCATTCCTTCTTCCGAGAGAGGCACGTCTGTCCAACCGGAAAATTTATTTTCCCTGTTCCACTGTGATAAAAAATGTCTAAGCAGAATTAATTTAACCATCACTTTTATTATAACAATCCTGATCAAATAAAAAAAGAAAAGCCCAGAAAACTGAGCTTTGATTTTAGATTAATTAGAACTTAAGAGTAAATTGCCAATTTGACCTTTTATCTGCCCGATAACATATTCGTAAAAATCGGGCAAAACCTTGTCTCCTCGTCCGCCGTTGTGAACTCTGATCAACCATTCTTGATTATTCTTCCATCTGTCTTCACCAAAAGATAGTTCAAGAAGTTTTGCCTCCAACCAATCTCCAAAAAGAAAATGAAAAGAGCCGCCTTCGCCAATATCCTTGGGTCTCCAATCAATCGTCTTAGAAACTCCAGCAAATTGGAGAGTTGTTCTTATCCTAACCTGTGAAAAAACTTCCAATTTGGAAATATCAAAATCAAAAACTAAACTCATAACTCCACCTTTCTAGCAAAAATAAGCTGAGACTCAATTATTCCATTCTTTCCGCCTCTTAAGAACTTTTAACTCTAACTTTGATTAGAACATATTTATATAAAAAACACAATGGCCAACACTAGACTTAAAATTAATCGATAAACTCCAAAAACAACAAAATCGTGTTTTTGAATATAAGACAAAAAAGTCTTGATGGTAAACCAAGCAACTATAAAACTAGTGACCATACCAATCGCTAACAAACCATATTCTTCAACCGTAAAACTGGCCGAGGTTTTTAAAAGGTCAAGACCAACGGCAGCGACCATTGTCGGTACTGCGAGCAAAAAAGAAAACTCCACAATTGCACGCCGCGATAAACCAAGGCTCAAACCACCAACAATGGTAGCGGCCGAACGAGATACTCCTGGGATAATGGCTACTGCTTGTGCCAAACCAATGCAAATCGCTTGCCGAAAAGATAAATTTTCAATAGAGTTCAGTGGACTTTCTTTTTCACCAATTTTCTTCTCATAAAAAATTAAAAACAAACCCCCAACAAATAAAGAAACCAGAGTAATTATCACACTCCCCAGGAGATATTGTTTAACAAACGGATAAGCCAAAAGTCCAATAACCGCCGTGGGAACAAAGGCCGTCACCACACGGACCAAAACTTGGCGGTTAACTATCAGTTGCTGCCAATACAAAATCATAACTGCCAAAATTGCCCCCAACTGAATTACTACTTCAAAGCTTTTGACAAATTCCAAATTTGGCAAACTAAGCCAATGAGAGACCAAGATCAAATGTCCAGTGGATGAAATTGGCAAAAACTCGGTTAAGCCTTCTATTACCCCCAAAAGCACAGCTGAAAAAATTGTCATTTGGCTAAACATAATTATTAAATTATAATTGAAATAAGTCTAAAAGAAAAATAACTAATCCTAATCAAATTATGTTAAAAAGAACAAACCCTCAAATTAAGGAGAATGTTGAAAATGTCCGCGGTCTTCACAATGCTATCTGGGGAGATTTTTCTGCCCTACGCGGCGATGTTAGTAAAATTTATGGAGATGTTTCCCTCCATAAGATCAGCGGTAATGCTTCAAATATAAGCGGTAATATTGCTGGTCTTTTTGGTAATATCTCCGCTTTAAGTGGTGATGTTTCCAATATCCGCGGCAACACAACCCATCTCAAGGGTGATGTCAGTAATATTTCTGGTGATATTAGCGGCCTAATCGGCGACCCTAGTCGTGTCCGAGGTGATGTCACAAATATTCGCGGCAATCTCTCTAATATTTCCGGCAATGTTTCAGATTTGGTTGGCGATGTAACTAATTTAAAAAGTGATGTAACAAATATCTCTGGCAATATCACAAATATTTCTGGGGATACTAGCCGCCTTGTTGGTAATGTTAGTAATTTGTCAGGGGAAGTTTCTAGTTTGGAAGGCGATGCGACAGGGATTGAAGGCGATGCGACAGGTTTGATTGGTAGAATTGATAAACAAATAGAAAAAACTGAATAAATCTCTTTTATTAAATTTAATAAAAGAGACAAAAAAAGCGCCAATTACCAACAAAGAAAGCAAGAAAAATTACAAGGAGTTGCAATAAAAACCCTAAAAGTGGTTTTTTATTTAATTGGCGATGTGAAGAATGAGCCCAATTATGTATTTTTTGCAAACTGGTAAACGGCTCACTTCTAAGTCTGATATAAATAAATTGTAAAAAATCTGGCAACAAAGCGCCGACTGCTCCCGCCAAAACTGAAACTAAATTCTCTGGACGCATTAGATTAACAAAGAATAAAACAGCAAAAACTAAGCCCAAGAAAGCATCAAGACCCAACTTAACTAAATCATAATAAAAATCTCGACCTCTTGATAAATCATTATTAAGAGGGTTGTTAATATCTATTTGGGCTGACCGCAAACAATAATCCCAATGTGGCACAAAATCAAAAAAATAATGACTAAACCAACCAAGCAGTAGGGTTGTTTCAGGGTTAGTTTCTAGAGCACTTCCGATAGCGCCACCAATTATTGCGTGCACACCAAGTATCATAGTTGTTTGCGTTTTTAAAATTAATAAAAATTCATTGACCAACCGCCAGCAATCAAAAATGTTCCAACAATAGCTGCAGTCTCTGCTCGTAAAACAAAATTTCCCAATCCAACCCTAGAAAAACCGGCCTCATTAGCCAAATCTTTTTCTGTGTCTTCAAAACCTCCTTCTGGACCCACAAAGATACCAACTTTATCCGGAATTTTCTGAAGCTTATCGCCACCCACATCAAAGATAATATTTAAATCATTATCTTTTTTAGCTATCAAAACCGCTTCTTTAAAAAGAACTGGTTCGCTAATTTTGGGGATAACCAACCGCCCACTTTGTTCTGACGCCTCTTTGGCAATTTCTTTCCAACGTTCAATTTTCGATCCCTGTTTGACAGTTCGTGTAGTAACAAGAGGGACAATTTTCATTACTCCAACTTCAGTTGCTTTTTGGACAACTAATTCAAATTTATCTTTTTTCAATAATGAGATATAAAGAGTTGTTGTATTGATTGATTCTTCTAAATTTTGAACTGATAAGATCTTAAATTTTATATTATCTTTTTTTATTTCAAGAATTTTGACTGTGGCTTCTTGATTCTTGTTATTAAAGAGATAAATTTTCTTTTCATAACTAAGCCGCAAAACATTTTTCAATTGATGTGACAATTTAGAGTCTTGCCAATCTAAACTTTCTCCCGCGTAATTAGCCGGCACAAAAAAACGGTCTCTTCTCATAGAAATTATTCTTCAGAATTTGTCTCCTGTTCAGAGATGGTCTGATCAGTCATCGCTTCTTCGGTGTAATAAACCGGACCAGCATTAATAATTATATTTTTTTTAGGGCTATAGACTACCGCCTTTTTAGCTTCAGCGTAAAAAAGAACTTTATCTCCCTTCTCAACCCCTTCATAAAAAGGTTGCTCCTCTACCAAAGAATCAGGATCAACAACAGTTGCAATTTGAGGTTTCTCTTCTGGCAAAATCATCAATTTACTAACGGCCGAAGTTATCTCCTCTATTTCTTTTTCTATTTCAGCCTCAGTCTGATTACTATTTAAAATTTTCTGCGTTTCAGAATATTTCCAATAAAACCAGCCTGCAACAGCAAAAGCGACTACTAAAAGCACTATTAAGATTTTTGTCATAAGATGACTGCGCGATAATTTTGAGTTGCTGCCATCTTGATTATCAAAAGAGATGTCATCTTTGACTACATCCATATCTGTTTGTTTTTTTGCCATAATTTTTAAAAACTAATTTGGTAATAACCTTTTATGATATACATTATAAATTTATTCAACAAAATTGGCAACAATAACAAATTCCCCCCTGGTAAAATTTTTATCCATTTTTATTTTCTCCAAAAAATCTTTAGGGTAACCAATTTCATAATTTTCAAATTTCTTGGTCATCTCCTTACCAATAAAAATTAAATTCAAAGGGTAGTTCACTTCAAGAAATTTCAAAGTTTTTTCAAGACGAAAAGTTGATTCAAAAAAAATCAGGTTAAAATTACCCGAAGCGGCAATTTCAAAAGTTTTAGCGATTTGACTCGCCTTTTTGGACAAAAAACCAACGAAAAGAAAGGGAGGGTCAAAACCACAAACTGATAAAGCGGTTGAAAGCGATGACGGTCCAGGAATTGGAATTACCTCAATCCCAGCTTCACGGCAAGCGCGAACTAAATAAGCGCCTGGATCAGAAACCCCTGGCATCCCCGCTGAAGTAATAAAAGCTGCATCTTTTTCTTTCAACTCTTCAATCAGGCGAGAAGTAATTCGTCGACAATTACGATCATCATAAGTAGCAATTTTTTCTGGCTTAATTTTATAGTGATTTAGTAATTTAATGGAATCAGACCATTTTTCCACTAAAACCAGTGGGCTACTATTTAGAAGCTCCAATGCTCGCAAAGTAATGTCTTTTAAATTTCCAATAGGCGTCCCAATAAGATAAAGTGCCATAATTATTTAATTTAACATAAAATAAGTAATAATTAAAATCCTACCATTACAATGGCAGGATCCAAAAAACTAAGAAAAAAGAATTTGTCAATTGCTTTTTTTGTGACGTGTATTTCTCTTACACCTAGGACAATAATACCAACCACCCATTCTTGACTTTCCTTTGGCCCCGCGAAAATAATGGAATTTTCCACATTTTTCACACCGAACCCTATCCCCTAATCTTAAAGCAGTTTCTTCTTCTGACACAAATGCCATAATAAATTCTCCTTCTGTTAGTTATTAGAACAAAACTCTTTTCCTTTTTTAATTTAAAAGATAAATCTTAATTTGTCAAATCCTTAAAAAGCAACTAGGTAGTGTGAATCTTGTTTCTTTCTTTAACGATTTTAAAAATTTTAAATTAAGATAAAAAATTATAATAAAAAAAATAACTCAAATTTTAATAAATTATTGACGATTTAGTTGACGAAGAGTTTGACTATTGCTATTATAAGCAATACAAGGTCGTCATTACCAGTTGCAGTTAAAATAAATATGAATCCAGACGAAATGAATAATGGTGCCCAAACTGATGGTACCACTGCTCCAGTTGACGAAACGACCGACGAAGGTCAAGTAACTGAGGAGGGGTCTGCTCCAGAAGCTGAAGCTTCAGAAACTGACTCGTCTGCTGAATAGCAGAAAACTTTAGTTCAAATTTAAATACCCGCTCAATGGCGGGTATTTAAATTTAATAAAATTTTTATTTTGATAAAACCCCTGAAAATTAATCAAACAAATATATCAAATATTCATCTATCGTTCTTTGGGGCAAACTGTAAAAATACCGATTATCTTCTTTTATTTTCTTGGCTAATTTAACACCGACAAAACGCCAGTGCCAAGGTTCAAATTGATAATAAGTGTTTTCTTCAGGGTAAGAAATAACAAAGCCATATTTGTAAGCATTTGCCATCAACCATTTATAAGCTTCTGTTTTTTCAAACCCGTTAAAGGTAGAGGAGGCTGTGGCAAAATCCACAGTCGTGCCAAGTTGATGCTCTGAATAACCCTGGTCAGCCGAAAACTGATTGGCACCAGAACCGTAAGTAACTTTATAATGAGATTTTAATAGTTCTTGAGTATCAAAAGAACGAAAAGCTGAAACTATTTTTAAAGCAATGCCATCTTTCTTAGCCGCTGACAATAAACGATTTAGAAAGGGTTCAACTTGAGAATGAATTTCCAAAAATTTTGTTGAATCAAAAAGATATTCATTTTTTATTTCCACCAAATTTTCTGGCGTATAATTTTCATTTAGAAAATAAATTTTAGAATATTTCTTTAAAAGTTCAGGGTCAATTTTGCTTAATTTGGTCAAATCATCCACTGTTCCAACCATTCTACCAATCTGTGATTCAATAATATTATTTCGTTCTTTTTCAAACTCAAGGGAATTTGCTAAATAATGGTTTTCTTTGGCGGTTAAAGTTAAATAATCAGCCAAAACGCTTACCTTTTGCCAAGCGCTCTCCTGTTCTTGAAGAAGGCCTAAATAAAGACGGGCCCCATAAATCAAACCTCCGATAACTACGAAACAAAGAATCAAAACTAACCAAATATGTTTAATTTGCATAAAAGCGATTATAACATCCTCCCCCCCAACCACTCAAGGGGAGGGAAAAGATTTTTTTTGTTATAATAAATCAAGTATGAATAAGGAAATCCAAAATCAATCTTTCTGGTCCTATGATGAACAAACAATTTTTGAACAATTAGAAACTACCAAGAAAGGTCTGACTGAGGATGAATCGACCGCCAGACAAAAAATTTTTGGACCTAACTTGTTGCCTGAAGAAAAAAACGTGTACTGGAAAATATTATTAAGACAATTTACCAGTCCTTTAATTTTTATTTTGCTTTTCGCTGGTCTTGTCACTTTTATTTTAAAAGAATTCGGTGATACAATTATTATCGCTCTGACTATTGTCGTTAATGCTGGATTAGGTTTTTACCAAGAAAACAAAGCCGAGACAGCCATTCGCCACCTAAAAAGCTATCTGGAACAACGAACTCGAGTAATCAGAAATGGTCAAGAAATAGAGATTTCTGTCGAGGAAATAGTGCCTGGCGATGTTATAAAAATAATAAGTGGCACAAGAATTGCTGCTGATTCCAGAATTTTATCCTGCGTCAATTTGACGATTGACGAATCAATGTTAACCGGCGAATCTTTACCAATTGAAAAAAACAAAGAAATTTTACCGACAACCACCTCTTTAACTAATAGAACAAATTGCCTTTATGCTGGTTCTCTGGTTACTCAAGGTAACGGTTTGGCTGTGGTAACAGCAATCGGCTCTCAAACTGAATTGGGCAAAATAGCTTTTCTTTTGGATAAAGGGACCGAGACAAGCACTCCCCTACAAAAATCAATCAGTTATTTAGCTTGGATTTTAACTGTTGTTATCTTGATAATTGTCATTTTGATTTTTGTTATTGGTTTATGGCGAGGCGAACCAACCTTAAACATGTTTTTGACAACAGTCGCTATCGCCGTCGGAGCTATCCCTGAAGGCCTCCCCATCACCCTGACTGTCGTTCTGTCAGTTGGGGTAGAACGTTTGGCCAAGAAAAAAGCAATCGTCAGAAAATTGGTTGCGGCAGAGACGCTAGGTTCTACAACTTTGATTTTGACCGACAAAACTGGCACCTTAACCAAAGCCAAGATGTCATTGGCACATATCATTAGCCTAAAAAATTTACTGACAAATTCAATACCAAAAGAACGCTTATCCTCTAAACCTTTAACCAAAGAAGAAAAAGAAATTATTTCTTTGGCTTTAGTCAACTGCGACGTTACTCCCACCAATGGCAAAGAAAAACAACGCAATGGAACTTTTTTCAGTGGAAAACCCCTAGAGGTCTCCTTGGCCTCAGAGGCACACAAAAGAGGTTTTGATATTTTTTCTTTTAAGGAGCCTCTCTCCGCCGCAATCGTCTCGCCCTTTAATTCTCAAAATAAATATTCAGCTTATTTAATCACTAATCCTTCACTTGGACTTGATTTCTTGCCCTGGGGTGATTCCGCGGCTTTTTTAGTTTATTTTGGCGCACCTGAAGTTTTAATTGAAAATTCATTTTTAGCTGAAGAGGAGAAAAAAATCATAACTCAAAGAGTTGAAGAATTTGCCAAACAAGGAGAACGAGTTTTGGCGGTAGCTTATAAACCTCTCAAAAAAGACCAATTAAAAAATGACTGGTTAAACCAAAAATTAAACAATTTAAATCTCGCTGGTCTGATTTCTTTTTATGACCCCCCTCGACCAGATGTCAAAAAAACTCTTCACCAAATAGAAAAATTAGGAATTAAAATAGTCATTGCCACCGGCGATCATCCAGGAACCGCTATCGCCTTAGCTAAAGAAATCGGCCTAAAAGTAAAAGAGTCGCAAATGATCGAAGGAAATAGTCTGCGTTCTTTGGGTGATAATGAATTAATGAATATTATTGATTCAATAAAAATTTTCGCCCGTGTTACCCCCGAAGATAAATTACGCATTACAACTATTTATCAAAAGAAAAAAGAAGTTATCGCGATGACTGGTGACGGAATCAATGATGCCCCAGCTATCAAAAAAGCAGATATCGGAATCTCGTTAGGGTCTGGCACTGATGTCGCCAAAGGAACAGCTGATATGATTCTTTTAGACGACAACTTGAGCACAATAGTTAGAGCGATTGAAGAGGGGCGAAAAATTATTTCTAACATCCAAAAAACCCTTGTCTACTTATTATCTGATACTTTAGATGAAATCTTTTTAATCGGTGGAAGTATTATTATAGGTTTACCCTTACCAATTACCGCTGCACAAATTCTCTGGGTTAATTTTTTCTCTGACAGTTTGCCGGCAGTGGCTTTTGCCTTTGAAAATCAACCAATTGAATCGCCAAATCACAAACATCAACATTTATTATTTGATAAAAGAGTCAAGTTTTTAGTTTTGATAATTGGTCTATTGACCAGTTCGGCCCTATTTGGATTTTATATTATTTTGATGAACCTTGGTCATCCCCCGGCAATAGTTAAAACTTTTATTTTTGCCAGTTTTGGTTTATATACCCTTTTCTTGGTATTTCCTCTCAAAAGTTTGTCACGACCAATATTTAAATTGAAACCTTTTGATAATTATCTTATGATACTCGGTGTAATTTTGGGATTAATCATGATGGGCATAGCGATTTATCTACCACTTGCCAATGATTTATTGAAAACCACCCCCCTGCCTCTAAATTGGTTAGGGCTAGTGGGCTTGTTATGTCTTTTTAATCTGGCAATCGCCGAGTTATCAAAAACTTTGATTCAAAAATTAAAAACGAAAAAACCAACCAGTCCATTAATCAATCTCTCACAAAGAAATTGGGGAAAGATTTAAAATTTAAAAATGGTCTTTTTTTGTTTATGATAAAAAATAAAAAGAAAAAAAGTTCCTCATCAGTAAAAATTTCTATCAAACGTTCTAGAACCGGGCTTGGTCTTTTTGCAATGGAACAAATTGAGAAAGGTTCTTTTATTGTTGAATATACTGGAAAATTAATTTCTAAAGCCGAAGAAGAGAAAAAAAACAATGCTCGATATCTTTTTGAAATAAATTCTAAAAAAACTCTTGACGGTTCACCGCGTTCCAACATAGCTCGTTATATAAATCATTCTTGTTCCCCCAACGCCGAACCACAAATCAAAAAAGGAAAAATTTTAATTTACGCCCGTAAAAAAATAAAGGCTGGTGAAGAAATCACTTATGATTATGGACGAGAATATTGGAAGGAATTTATACAGCCCAAAGGATGTCTTTGCGCTAAATGTTTAAAAAAATCAAAATTGAAGAAATAATCCAAATCAATTTTAATCTTTTTTCGTTGGTTCTTTAGAAACCACTAAAGTCGCAATAAAATAAAAGATGAGTCCTGGCAAGAACCCGCTAAAAATTAATAAGAAGAGAAATATTAAACGCAGAAAAGTTGAATCTATTTCTAAATATTCCCCCAAACCGCCCAAGAACCCTGAAATTTTCTTGTCTGTTTGGCTAAGATATAATTTTTTCATAATATAATTATATCACAATAATTTAATAAGTAAATAATTACCAAAAATAATCAGTTTATGTTAAAATCAGTTTATGTTAAAATCATCCATTTTTAATACTAGCTACCTTGACCAGCAACAAATCTTAAAAGAATTAATGAATAATTCCAGGGAAAGTAGCGATTTCTATTTTCTGCTTTTTTTGTCAGCTACTATTTCTTCATTGGCACTACTTCTAGATAGTGTCGCTGTTTTAATTGGCGGAATGTTAGTAGCTCCTCTGATTTTCCCATTAGTCAGTTTATCATTGGGAATAGTAACTTCTAGCCGTTTAGCTGTCTGGCGTTCACTCAAAATACTCGGGCGATCAATCCTTATAGTTGTTTTCACTTCAGCTTTGGTTGCTTTTTTGTTTGGGTTATCAATTGAAAATAACTTAACCCTCTTACAAAATGTTCATCCTAATCTTCTGTATTTTTTAGTTGCTTTTGCCGCTGGCACGGCGGTTTCTTATTCTTGGATTAAAAAGGGTTTATCTATGATTTTACCAGGGGTAGCGGTGACTGTAGCTCTAGTTCCACCACTAGCTTCGGTTGGCGTTGCCTTAGCTTTTTTTGATTTTCCTATTTTAGGAAATTCTTTAGCAATGTTTTTTATCAATTTTCTTGGCATTGTCTTGGCCGGTATTGTTATCTTTTCTGTCTATGGCTTTTCTCGTTTACAAAAAGAAGAAGAAGCTAAAATTGAGGAACAAGATTTAGAAAAAATCGTAAGAGAGGGAGCAATTCAAGAAGCGGAACAAAAAAAAATTAAGTCTAACAATCTGTCATTTTAAAATTATCCACTTTTTGAGCTTCGGTAATTTTATATTCGCCAATGACAACCCGTCTTAGATTTTTTAGATAAGCACCAACACCAAGCGCCTCGCCAAGATTGTAAGCCAACGACCTAATATAAGTGCCCGAAGAAACCGAAAACCTCACTTTGGCCAATTTATCTTGCAATTCTAAAAGACAGGCTTCATAAATTTCTATTTTTTTAGATTTTAATTCAAAATTTTTGCCAGCACGCGCCAAATTATAAGCTCTTTGACCGTTAATTTTTACAGCGCTAAATGTCGGTGGCGTTTGTTTTTGTTTCCCTATCATCAATTTTAATTCTTTTTCTAATCTATCTCTATCTATAAAAAAAGATTTCTGATATCTAAAAATAGTTTTTCCCTCACTATCATAAGTATCAGTCTTTTGGCCAAATTCTATTTCTGCCTCATAAACTTTTGGGAATTTTTGAAACTCGGCAAATTTTTTAGTCGCTTCATCCAAAAGAATTATCAATAAGCCGGTTGCTTTAGGATCAAGCGTACCGGCATGCCCGATTTTTTTCGGCCTTAACTTACGTTTCAACAAACGAACCACGTCGGCCGAAGTCCAATCAAGGGGTTTATCAATTAAAATTATTTTTTCGCTACTCATCAAAAGACTCGTCTTTTTTCGGTTTAACGAAAAAGAAAATAAACCAAATTAACCAAACCAACCAAACAGCTTGCTCCCACTCGCCGGCTAGTAAACTGGGAATAGCAAAAAAGGCAAAGAAACCAAAAAAGCCCAGATATTTTTGATTTTTTATTTTATTACCCATAAACCTAGCATAACAAAAAAATCAGAAACAAAAAACACCAGAAAAAGCCCTCCTACTCTTCATTTTTATCTTCTAAAAACAATCTCGCCACACGTAAATCATTATAAGAATAAATGCCGTCAAATTTTTCAAATACTGGCGTAAGTGATTTAGTTTTGAGTTGGCGAAACATCACCAAAATTTCAGACAAGTCCTTGACTGCCTTGGGGCTCATAATTTTAGCCAGACTCTGTTTGGCAATTTTACCATCAGCGACCAACTTTTCTAAATGGGTTCTGATTGTCCCCTCTTTCAAACCACGCGCTTTAGCGATTTGTTTCAAACTTTTACCCTCATTCCAAAACGCAAGTGTTCCAACACAAGTGTCTCTTGCCATCAATTTGCCATCTTTTTTCAGCCGACTATTTTTCTGCTTATTCTTTTTTTCCACACCACAAGCACACAAAAAATTTTCTTGCATTTTTTTTAATTCACCCTCAGTCATTGTTTCAAAAATCCTTCGTGCTTCCTCCGATTGCTCTTGCCAGGCCAAATTAGCTTCTACCACTACTGGATGAATTTGAAAAGTTTTTTCATTCCAACCCAAAAGGTGCAGACCCTTAAGCGACCGCACACGAGAGAGCGCCACATATCCTTGCCCAAATTCAAATACAGTTGACAAATCCATTATCGCCGCGTCCAAGCTCATTCCTTGGCTTTTGTGAACAGTAATTGCCCAAGCTAACCGAAGCGGTATTTGGGTTATTTTGGCCAAGACTTTACCATTGTCTTCTATTGCCCAAGTCATTGGTTCAGATATTATTTGTCGACCATCATTTGTCCTAATCACTGGCAAATTATCAAAACCTTTGAAGTCAATTATTTGCCCCAAAGTGCCATTGATAAAACCCCCACGAGGATTATTCTTGGTAAAAATAACTCTGGCGCCAATTTTTAATTCTAGATTTTCTGGCGATAGACAGCTTTTTTTAAGAGTTGTCACCAAGTTATCTCTTCCTTTGGTCGCCATCTTGAAAATCATCCGACGACCAGACAGCTTGTTTAATTCTCGTTCATTTATCAAATCAACATTAACATTGTGCGTAAAAAGTTTTGGCAAGTCATAATCAAGAGATTCCGCAAAAACCTGACGACTAGCCAAAATTTCTCTATGATATTCACCAACTTCCCCAGCGCGAATCGCCGAAAGTAATTCAAGATACTCTCCATCAGCCTGGCGATGTTGTTCGGAAAGATAACAAGTCAAAAACTGCCCTCGTCGCCAAGCCGACGAATTAAAAGCAAAACCATCCGCTCGGCCAAAATCCGGGTCAGTTTCAGCAAAAATGGTTTCCGTTTCTGTTTCCCTTTCTCTTGCTCTAACAATTGGTGGTAATTGAAAAAAGTCCCCAACCAAAACAACCTGCAAGCCACCAAATGGCTCTGATCGGCCACGAACTGTCCGACAAACGGCTTCCACCATTTCTAAAGTCCCAGCCGAAATCATTGATACTTCGTCAATTATCAAAATCTTTGTTCTTTTTATTCGTTTTGCCAAATATTCAGTAGAAGCAATTTTGTCTAAATCATAATTATCTAAAATCCGCCTGACACCGATTCCGCTCCAAGAGTGAATCGTCATTCCACCAATATGGGTTGCGGCAATACCAGTAGAAGCGGTCACCGAAGGTTCTACACCGTTTTCACGTAAATAAGCTATGTATTGATTAATGGTATGAGTTTTGCCAGAACCCGGTTCACCAGTCAAAAAAACATTAGCGCCAGTTTTTAAAATAGCCAAGACTTCACTTTGGGTCATTTGACTATTATAACATTAAAGATTGGCTATTTTTAAGCCTCGGTCAAAACTTCTTTTATATGCTCAGCCGCCACAAAACCGGTTGTCCAACAGAGCTGAAGCGAATAGCCACCAGATTGACGATTGATGTCAAGCAAATCCCCCAAAATAAAAAGGTTAGGCCAAATTTTTGACCTCATTGATCTAGTATCAATTTCTATCAAAGATACTCCGCCATCCGAAACTACTGCTCGGTCAAACCCCATTAACCCAACAATTGTAATCGGTAAAAATTTTAAAGTTTTGACAATTTCTTTTCGCTGTTCTTTTTTGATTTCGTTAATTTTCACTTCAGGATCAAGATTCAAAATAGAAAGAATCGCTTCAGCTGTGCCAAGCGGTGCGATATCTTTAAAAATATTTTTCAAACTCTTATTTTTGTTGGCGTCAAAAATTTTGATAACCTGTTTTTCTAACGAGCCCAAATCCGTATCTGGGAAAGCATCTATCGTCGCCGTAACCCGCCCAACTTTTAGCAATTCTTTCACTTCTCGCGCATTATTTAATATAAGCGGTCCCGACAAACCAAAATGGGTGAATAAAATTTTACCTTTTTTAGAAAAAGCGCGCTTACCCTCCGTGTAAAAAGTAATTTTCATAAAAGACAAAGAGAGCCCAGAAAGTTCCTTAACCCAAGATTCTTCTACTTTGAGTGGCACAACGTCTGGTGACGGGGGCCGAACAGAATGTCCTAAATCTTTGAGCCAGCGGAAACCATCACCAGTTGAACCAGTCTCTGGATGCGATAGCCCTCCCGTGGCTAAAATTATGGCTTTGGCATTGATTGTTTTGTTATCATCAAATAAAACACCTGTTATTTTTTTCTTATCAATCAAAATTTTTGAAACTGTTGAATTTAATTTAATTATCACCCCATTATTTTGAGCATATTTTTTTAAAGCTTCTGTGACATCAGAAGCTTTTTGGGTAATAGGAAAAGCCCTGGTTCGTGCCTCAACCACCAAGGGCAAACCAATCTTTTCAAAAAAACTAAAAGTATCTTTAACTCCAAATTGAGAAAAGGGAGAAAATAAAAAATCCCGTGCCGAACCATAAACTTTCAAAAATTCATGCTGATCATAGATCGCATTAGTTATATTGCATCGTCCACCGCCAGTAATGTTTAGTTTTTGCCCCAACGCATGATTTTTTTCTAATAACAAAACTCGACACCCTAATTCTCCCGCACGTCCAGCCGCGATGAGCCCAGAGGCACCACCACCCACCACAACAACATCATAATCCTGTTTTTGCGATTTTTTTGCCATATTTAGTATTTGCTATCATAGCACAGTTAGGATAAATTTTAACACTAATATTGGCAATCGATTGAGTAATTATTGGTCTCAAAAATAAAAAACTAACCTCTGGTTTAATTATAAAGAATTTGGACACCCTTATCCCCAAACTCGCAAACTTGTCCTTGCTTTTTTACACCAAAAATAACCAGCCAAACCAATACAACTATACTCGTCGCGATCATTGCCTAATAATCCGTTTAATTGATTATCAATTAAACAATAAAAAAGACCAACACAAGAACAATCACCACCAACAAAATGATTGTGGTTTTTTTACTTATAGATTTATAAAAAGTTACTTATTATACTCCAGAAATAAATTTGTATAAAAAGTCAAAGAAAACTCGCCGAGGCGAGTTTTCACCAACGACGAGTATTTAGTGCGGCGCGTAGCAACGCTCATTGTGGTCGGCCAGAGCCTTTTCCAAAGACTCAGCAGAATACCATTGTGGAGATAACTCCCCCAAGCAGACATAATAACTATCATCTCCCCCTTCTCTGCGAAAAGCATCTGTCGCGAAAGCCATCTGTGTCACTTCCGTGACTGTTGGAGTTTCACCGAAGGCCACAATAATGGGCTTAACTGACTTAACTCTTTTTGACATAATTCTCCCTCCCCTAAATTGTTTTGCCTTATTCAACACAATCTATTTTAATTAAAACAAATCATCATTGTTTGTCAAGATCTCAATTACCGCCCCTTGTGCCCCAAATCTTTGAAATCTTTCTTGGCTTTTTTCATAAACTTGCCGAAACTACGCTCCTTCTCTTTTCTTTCGTTACTTTCCAACTCAAAGAAATCAACTTCTTTTTTTGACCCAAATCTAAAGTGACTACTTTCTAATCAATAAATGTCAAAGCTTTGCCTGTTTTGCCTGCGCGGCCAGTGCGGCCAATCCGATGAATATAATCCTCGTAGGAACCAGGCAAGTCATAATTGATGACATGGCTAACATTCGGAATATCAAGACCACGGGCCGCCACATCTGTCGCGACAAGCACCCTGATAGAATTATCCTTGAACGAACGCAAGGCGCGCTGGCGTTGTCCGTGATTTTTGTTGCCATGAATAGATTCGGCCTTAATGCCTCTCTTCGTGAGATCGCCGGACAATCTTTCTACCCCATGTTTGGTCCGACCAAAAACCAGCACCTTGCTAAACTCTGGTTGCGTCAGTAAGTTATGTAAAACATCAATTTTGTTGACATCCTTAACCCGAACGACGTCCTGATCAACGGCACTAGCTGTATCGCGAGTTTTCACAGAAATACTGACTGGATCATTAAGATAATCTTTGATAATTTTATTTATTTCTCCCGAGATAGTGGCAGAAAAGAAAAGAATTTGTCGATCCTTGGGCATAGCTGAAATGAGAAAACGCATATCATCCACAAATCCCATATCAAGCATTCTGTCGGCTTCATCAAGAACAATTGTCTGAAAGTCAGCCATTTTGACACAACCACGTTCAATTAAATCTTTGATTCGCCCTGGCGTGCCAATCACAAAGTTGTGACTACGTTTTAAGTCATTAATTTGGCGAAAAATTGGCATTCCACCCACTACGCAAACAGAAAAAATCTGAAGCCCAAAAGCAAATTTTACCAATTCTTGATTGATTTGGATAGCCAGCTCGCGAGTCGGCGCCACAATGATTACTTTCTCGTTCCGGTTAGCAATAATTTTATTAAGCAATGGGATAACAAAGGCGGCTGTTTTACCTGTCCCAGTATTGGCAATACCCACCAAGTCACGCCCGACCAAAATATGCGGGATTGCTTGATCCTGGATCGGGCTGGGGGTCTTGTAACCAGAAGATATAATATTCAGCTCTAATTTTTGACCCAAAGCAAAACTTTGAAATGAATTGATCGGTTGATATTCAACTGTCTCATTTGAAACCGCTTTGTTTATGAACTTAGAGACATCCTTAAAAACAGCTATTTTTCTAACTGAACGATAATAACGCTTACCAGCTCCACCAAGACGTTGGCGCTGACCAAAATTGTTCTTTCTAAACATATAATTTCTTCTAGCCTCTAAAGATAAAAATAAGCCGGCTAGCGGTCTCTAAGGTCCAGAAAATATAT
Organism: Minisyncoccota bacterium; assembly: GCA_041657405.1. GTDB lineage: Bacteria > Patescibacteriota > Minisyncoccia > Phycocordibacterales > XYD1-FULL-46-19 > JAKJEI01. Next base: position 4,239 of record JBBABX010000006.1, on the reverse strand, counting down.
GTTGGAACTGAGAGATTTAACTTAGATTGTCATTATATTACTCTTTGCAATATTTGTCAATATTTTATACTAAATAGCTATTAATCCTAGACTAGTATATAGTAATGCTATGAATAATTATAAAAAAGAAGATAGCAGTAACCGAGGCGGTTTTAAGAAGAATTTTAGCAATAATAGATTTGGCGGAAAGCCAAATTTTCGACCCCGAAACACTCAACCGACCGAAATGTTCAGCGCAATTTGTTCACAATGTGGTGAACAATGCGAAGTCCCCTTTCGTCCATCCGGAAACAAACCAGTGCTTTGTAACAAATGTTTTGGCAAAAAAGATACTCCAAGGTTTAATGACCGAGACCGTCAACCTAGACGAGAATTTGGTTCATTTAATAGTAACAAAAATCCCCAATCAGATGAAATAAAAAAAGAACTTGTTTTGCTTAATACCAAATTGGAAAAGATAATTAGTCTTTTACAAAAATCTCAAGAAACCAAACTTTCTCCAACACCAGTTGCCCCAACTAAACCAACAGTTAAAAAAGTCAAAAAAGTAGCCAAAGTAGCAGTTAAGAAAATGAAAAAGACAGTGAAAAAAACACGGTAAGAATCGGGTAAGATTACGGCCCAAAACTTAAGACTGAAGCCAGAAAAGTCCAAAAACAATTAATCCCCCAAAAATTCAGGCGAATTTTTGGGGGATTAACTTAATTATTGCCTAAAATACTAGATCACATTTTCCCTCTTGGGAGAGCTAATTAGCTCGCATGGAGGGACGCATTTCGAACTTACGAATGGTCGAGTATTTATCCCGACGCGCAGTACCATTTCAATACAATCAACGGTCTGATAGCGCTTTCTCGCTAGAAGACAACGTCCTGCTTTTTAAGCTGATTTTGTATATAATTGTAAAGTATGAGCATGAGTAGATTGGATAATGAAATATTAACGATCGATGCTGCAATCTGCAAAAACATCGATAAATTCCACGCCTCAGAAAGAGGTGTTTTGGCGCAGAATATCCTTTCTCAACTCAGAAATCTCGTAGAACGCGTCGCTCTGAAAGAAGAACACGGCGCACAAGATATTGATTTTACTTTCGAGGACTTAAAAAAAGCGCCAAATAGACTACAGCCAAATGGATCACTGGGGTTTATTAGGAGGTTTCATAATTTTCTTCAGGGTGTTGCGGGTCATGACACTCAAACCGAAGAGAATTCTGAACGCTTGATGTTGAAATATTACGAGTATTTATTAAGGATCAAGGCTCGCCTAAAAAAAGCTCACGGTCTAGATGTTTTAGGTAATATCCATAAATTTCCCATAAACACCGATCCTGCGTTGCAGGAATACTATGAAAAGATTGTTGAAAGAATTGAGCGGCCAACAAAGGCAAGATTAATAAATCCCTACAATGGGCGCTACTACATTCAGAAAATCAAGCCATTTTTTGTTAATCAGGAAATATACTACGAAGTTACTTTTACAATAGCGAGCGCCCAAGTCAGTAAATTCGATAGGGTTATCGCTTTTACCAAGCTCGATATTCCTGACAACTACGCTGTTAAATTTTCTGTAATACACGACGATATAGAAGTCTTAGGCAAGAAGATGCCCATTGAAATCATCGATAAGTATGAAGTTTCTATACGACCTTGCGAACTAAACAATTTTGGCCGCATTTTAGGTGAGAATATAAATATCGAGACAAAGAGTGCGGAATACAAAAATCTGATGAGTTTCCTTACAGAGACAAGTTTAAGTCTTGTCGAGCTTATCGAGCTTTCAGACGATTACTATGATGCTGCAAAAACTCGCATCGCTCAGAATGTTCAGGCGATACACTTTTTGCCGATTTTGGACAAGGTGAGAAATTTAGTTAGGAATAACGAGGTCGGCACTAACATAGTCAGGTACCTACTTCGCTCCTTAAATAATAGGATCATAAAGCTACAGCGCAGTTACTATGGAGGATATAAACTTCGCGAAGACTTTAATCTTAATCTCGGATGTAAGCCGTTCGACACAATGCCTTTCTGCTCCTCGCCGATAGGTCACGACCCCAGCATTACAAATGTTTTTGAGTGTATTGATGCGACAGATCGAGAGCATGAGCTTTTTGCAAGACTGATAAAAAACAATACAGAGAATAAGGGCAAGTTATATACCCCTCTAGCCGATTTATCTAAATCGAAGGAGGAGGTGGAAAAGTTAATTGCTGCCTACAACGGAAAGATCTACTACAAACACCCGCATCGCAAACTAGAAAGTGTTAAAGATTTTATCTATATTAACGGGTACGAAAAAGATACGTTAGATATCATAGAAAAACTTAAAGAATTGTCATCTGGCGGCATAAGCAACTATTCAAACTCTGTAGACTCATGGCTAAAATCATCTGCATACCAAATTGACTGTGAGGATAAAGAGAAAATCTTAAGACAGTTATTTGCGGACTCTGGAGTGGCTTTGATATATGGCGCTGCAGGAACAGGAAAATCAACATTGATAAACCACGTAGCAAACTTTTTCAATGATAATAAAAAGCTCTGCTTAGCAAATACTTACCCAGCGCTCGATAATTTGAAAAGAAAGGTACCTGCGGCAAACTGTAAATTCCAGACAATCGCGAAGTTTCTGTCCCCTAGGAATACTGAAATCGAGTTTGATCTTCTCGTGATCGACGAGTGCAGTACTGTGAGCAATACACATATGATTAATGTGTTAAGAAAGGCGAAATTTAAGTCTCTGATACTAGTCGGTGATGTGTATCAGATTGAGCCAATAAAATTTGGAAATTGGTTTAGTCTTGCGCGGTATTTTATACCCAAGACATCTGTATCGGAGTTAACAGTTCCTTACCGCACCACGAACAAAGAATTGATTGAATTTTGGAATAGGGTCAGAAACTTGGAGGATAACATCCTCGAAAGCATGACGAGGAATGGATATACCACCGTCTTGAACGAGTCAATTTTTGAGAGTCTTGAAGAAGACGAAATAATCCTCTGCCTAAACTACGATGGTCTTTACGGTATAAATAACCTCAATAAATTTCTACAGAGTAGTAACGAAAATCCTCCTGTGGATTGGGATATACAAACCTATAAAGTTGGCGACCCAGTGCTTTTTAATGAAACGGAAAGGTTTGCGCCGTTGATCTACAACAACCTTAAGGGTCGGATTGTTGGCATTGAAAAAACTAAGGATCAAATTCAGTTTGATATTGAGATAGATAAGGCAGTAAATGAATTACAGACCTCTGACTATGATTTTGAATTAATCGGAAGTGCAGAAAGTGGAAACTCAATAATACGGTTTACCGTTAACGAGCGAGGTGATACCGATGAGGATGATGAGCCACTGGAGTCGGTGGTTCCATTTCAGGTCGCCTATGCTGTTTCCATACACAAAGCCCAAGGTCTAGAGTACACATCAGTTAAGGTTGTTATTTCAAGTGAGACTGAAGAGATGATCACGCATAACATTTTCTATACAGCGATAACTAGAGCGAAGGATAAACTAAAAATATACTGGACACCTGAAGCGGAGAAAAAAGTATTAGGTAGCTTTGAAAAACTTGATAGTGCGGAGGATGTCGGCCTCTTGTCATCAAGACTCGCTTCTTAGCTTATCAAAAACCTTTTTTTGAGCTAAAATAGGACTACAGCAGTGGCTTTTGTCACTGTTGCAACAATTGAATAACTGGCCGGAAGGCCAGCGACCTAACCCCTTTGGTTTTCCAAAGGATATGGTCGGGACAACCCATGGAAGACACTGAACCCCGCGTTCAGCGACTCTTCCATGGGTCATATCGGGAAACTGGTATGGGGACGCAAGTCCTAGCTGGCGCGGGGTTCAGTGTCTATACACAAACCCTTGCGCTAGCCTTACCAGCTAGCATTTTTATTATGGAAAATCTAAGTAAAGGAAAGTTGGCGCTCATTGCGCTAGGTATATGGATTGCCTTCAGCTTTGGTGGTGGCACTATGGCTGCAATTGGCTTTTGGGCAGGACTAATCTTTTTTGTATATGGACTTAGAAAGAGTAGTGGCAAAAGTAAGAAGGCGCTTAGTGATGAAAAGCAAAAAGAGGATGCTCGTGCTTTGGTAGATAAGATGAAAGGTACCCCTTTCTTTGCACACCCTTTCTAAGCTATATTAGAAACAATTAACATATAAATAATATGTCAAAGAAAGGATACAAAATAGCTCCTGAAATTAAGGAGCAAGTTATTAATCGAAT
>JBBABX010000005.1:0-56003 GCA_041657405.1 Minisyncoccota bacterium | reverse complement strand
ACGATTGCTCCCAATGGATTTGTTCTTAGAGATAATTCTGCTGGAGCCAATCGGTTGATTATTAACAAGCACGGTAATATTGGCATCGGCACAAACTCACCAACTGCCAAGCTTGATGTTAATGGAACGATTTTTAGCAAGGGGCTTGTTTCTAATGGTTCTATTACGATGGTTGACGGAACTCAAGGTGTTGGCAAAGTGATGGTTTCTGACGCTAGTGGTAAGGGGTCATGGAAAACTCCAAGCGAACTGGGGCTTGGGGGCTCTACTTATACTGTTGGTTCTGGGCTGACATTGTCTTCGACCAATGTTTTTTCTTTAACTCATCCGATTATTAATTTTGCCGGACGAAATATAAATGGCACTTTAAATTTAATTGAAGGTACTTTTAGTTTTAATTTAATCGAAAGGACATGTCCATCTGGTGAATTTATGACAGGAATTTTGGCTGATGGTTCTATAGTTTGTCAGAGTCAAGATGGGGGTGACCAAGATCTATATCAATGCCCTGTCAGGCCAAATGATTCTACTTGTGCCAGAGCCCTTGGTGCTCCCTACCCAGCGAGCACTTGTACGGGTCAAGTTTCCTCATATAGTAAATGTACTTATTATGGATATAATCAGGTTGGTCACTACTGTACAGCTATGCAGACTAATTGTACTTCTATTTAAAAAAATTGAAAAACAAAAAAAGGAGAGGTCTTGCCTCTCCTTTTTTTGTTTTGGGCGATAGTTATCGCCATAACTACTCATAACTCTTTAAAATATTTAAGCAAGAGTTTTGTTTTGTGATGCTGGGCAGAATTTAATTTTGTTAGTTTTTATAATTATATCTAAATAATTTTTAAGAATTTATTTTTTTCATCTTCTTTTTTCTTATCCACCCTTTTTTGTCTGGCAAACAAAGAAGTGTGATAAAATAAATACTGACTAGATACAGATAGACTTTTTTGTATCTTGGTTTATCTATGTTTTAAATCTATCTCTAAGTATAAATTTTGTTTTTTAATCTAATGCATACCGACATAATTCAACTAAAAAATTTTCTTGTTGATTCTGGCTTGATTTCCGCCAAAGATATAAAAATTATTCTTGAAGAAGTCGGCGAAAATGACAAAAAATTAGAAGACGCCTTAATTTCCAAAGGATTGATTTCTGAAGATGAAATTCGGCGCGCCAAAGCTTATGTTATGGGTATTCCCTTTGTAGATTTGCGACGAAATAAAATCTCGAAAGAAGTTTTAGCGATTATCCCAGAACCAATTGCGCGCAAACATAATATTGTTGCCTATGAGAAAGCTGGTGATAGTCTAAAGGTGGCAATGCTTGACCCTCTAGATCTGGAAGCGATTGAATTTATTAAAAAAGGCTCAAAGCTCAAAATTTTGCCACGTTTGACTGATACCGAATCAATCAAAGCGGCCCTTGTGCAATATCAAAAAAGTTTAAAAGCTGAATTTGGCGATATTATCCAAAAGGAAGCCTCTTCGTTAAAGATGGTTAATACGACTGGTGGTGAAGAGATGGTCGAAGGTGAATTAAAAAAAATGGCTGAAGACTTGCCGATCGTTCGTATTGTAGAAACCCTTCTTTCTCATGCTATTTCCCAAAAAGCATCTGATATTCATATTGAATCATTTGAGAAAGAATTGATTATTCGTTATCGTTTGGATGGGGTTTTGCATGATGCGATGGTTTTGCCCAAAGAAACTGCGCCGGGAATTACGGCGCGAATCAAAGTTTTATCTAACTTGCGTTTAGATGAAAAACGTTTACCTCAAGATGGCCGTTTCAAAATTGAAGCCAATGGTCAAAATGTATCTTTTCGGGTTTCCACCTTGCCAACTTACTATGGCGAGAAAATTGTGATGCGTCTTTTGCCGGACTCGGTTCATGGTTTTACCCTGGAGGGGGTTGGTTTTCATGGAAGCGGTTTGGAACATATCCAAGAAGCAATACGTCGCACGACTGGCATGATTTTGGTTACTGGTCCGACTGGTTCAGGTAAATCCACTACGCTTTATGCTTTGTTGGATATTTTAAATACACCTGATGTTAATATTTCCACAATTGAAGATCCGATTGAATATCAAATTTCACGTATCAATCAAACTCAAGTCAAACCGGATATTGGTTTAACTTTTGCTTCAGGGTTACGAACTTTGGTTCGACAAGACCCTGATATTATTATGGTTGGAGAGATCCGTGATCGCGAAACCGCCGGTCTGGCGGTCAATGCGGCATTAACAGGACACTTGGTTTTATCTACCCTGCACACCAATTCGGCGGCGGGCACAGTGCCACGTTTGTTAGATATGGGGGTGGAACCCTTTCTTTTGGTTTCTACTATAAATGTGATTGTTGCTCAACGTTTGGTTAGGCGTTTGAATGATAGCAAAGAAGAATATTTTTTGACCGAGGCGGAAATTAAAGAACTCGGTAAAAAAACTGATTTAGATAAATTGCTCAAGGTTTTACAAAAAGAACAAGTGACGCAAGAAAAAGATTGGCGTAAGATATCGTTTTATCGTCCCCCAAGTAACCCTAGTGACGGTGAAAACAATGAAGACAAAGATTATTCAGGGAGAATTAGTATTAGTGAAGTTTTGCCTATGACAAGGGTTTTGCGTGATTTGATTATTGGTGGCGCGACAACTGATGCGATTGCGGAAGAAGCAAAAAAAGAAGGAATGGTAACAATGTTTGAAGATGGTTTATACAAAGCGGCACGTGGAATTACTTCGATTGAAGAAGTTTTAAGGGTCGTATCAGAATAAACTAAAAATTTTATGATCTTTTTTTACAGAGCCAAGACAGAAGAAGGGGAAGAAACAACTGGTGAACGAGAAGCAGTAGACAAATTTGCTTTAGCTAGAGATTTGCGTGAAGAGGGTCTGACGGTGATTTATACCGAATTGGTTGATAAAGGAAAAAAAGCGGGTTTTTGGCAAATTGATCTGTTTGGTCGAATAAAAATGAAGGATAAAATTGTTTTTGCTAGTAATTTGAGTGCGATGATTAGCGCTGGCTTGTCTTTATTGCGATCGCTTGAGGTGATGGAAAGGCAAACTTTTAATAAACGATTTAAAAAAATCATTCATGATATTGGCGAACGAGTGGGGCGAGGAGAAACTCTAAGTGATTCTTTGGCATTTTATCCAAAAGTTTTTCCAGAAGTTTTTGTGGCAATGGTTTCTACTGCTGAAGAGTCGGGCAAATTGCCAGAAGCCTTAAAAAGTGTTAGTGAACAATTAACCAAAAGTTATGATTTGAGACGAAAGATTAAAGGAGCAATGATATACCCATCAGTAATAGTATCAGTAATGTTGATAATCGGTATTTTGATGATGATATTTTTAGTTCCGACTTTAACGGCTACTTTTCGCGAATTGAACGTTGATTTGCCATTGTCAACAAAGATTTTGGTAAGTGTTAGCGATTTTATGGCTGGGCATATTATTTTAGTGGTGTTGTTGATGATTGCCTTGGGGATAGGGCTAGTTTCTTTGTGGCAATCAAAACAAGGCCGTGCTTGGTTGGATACAATCTCTTTGCGTTTGCCGCTAGTTGGTGATTTAACGCGTCAATCTAATTCAGCGACTATTATGCGCACAGTCTCTTCTTTGGTTAGTTCTGGAGTTAGTATGATCAGGACAATTGAAATTACTGAACGGGTAGTTCAAAACCATCATTATAAAGCTGTGATGAAGGAGGCGATTGAAAAAGTGCAGAAAGGAATCACCTTGTCGGCGGTTTTTGAAGCTCATCAAAATCTATTTCCGGCTTTTGTGGAAGAAGTTTCGGCAGTAGGTGAAGAAACTGGAAAATTGCCAGAGATGCTTTTGAGGGGAGCGATTTTTTATGAGGAAGAAATTGATCAAGTAACAAAAAATCTCTCTACAATTATTGAGCCAGTTTTAATGGTGGTGATTGGTGTGGCGGTGGGATTTTTTGCCATTTCCATCATTGGACCGATGTATTCTTTATCAAGCGCAATATCTTAAAAGTTGATAAATTATTGTAAAAAACAAACTACTCATAAAGGTTTTACTCTGGTGGAGGCTATTGTTGGTGCCGCTGTTTTTTTAATTATTATTTTGGGTCTTTATGAGGGCTTAGTGTCTGTCAATAAAATAGCGAAAATTTCGCGTTTGCGCACAATGGCCTTAATGCTGGCGAATGAACGGCTTGAATTGGCTAGGCATTTACCCTATGGCGATCTTGGGGTTATTGATGGTTGGCCCGTTGGCAAATTGCATGCTTTTGAAATTATTGACCGAGGCGGGGTTAGTTGGGAAGCGACAACTACCGTTAGACAAATAGATGATCCTTATGATGGGGTAATTGGTGGTAGCCCTAACGATACTTCGCCGGCAGATTATAAATTAGTTGAAGTTTTGATTGGTTGTGGCAGCTGCGGAATAGAACCAATTTCGGTAGCTACTAATATTGCTCCCTTGGCTTTAGAAACAGCTAATGGTAACGGTGCTTTGTTCGTAAAGACTATCGATGCTAGTGGCTTGCCAGTCTCTGGGGTGTTGGTAGCTGTAAATAATGATTCCAACGTTCCGCCGATTACTATTTCTGATGTTACTGATAATACCGGAACTTTGGCTTTGGTCGACCTTCCGCCAGGCGCTTTGGCTTATAAGGTAAGTGTGAGCAAAGATGATTATAGTCACGAGGAAACCTATGCAATGGGAGAAAGTGGCATTATCAATCCCGTTAATCCTAATGTCACAGTCTCAGAAGGATTGGTGACGCAAATTAGTTTGCCGATTGATAAGTTGAGCACTGTTAATTTGCGAACCATTGATCAATTTTGTCAGGGAGTTGGTCCTTTTTCTTTTAATTTATCTGGTACTAAATTGCTGGGGCAAAATCCAGATATCTTGAAGTATGACCAGGATTTGGTTACCAGCGTGGCTGGTTATCTTACACTTAATAATTTTGAATGGGATAATTACCATATTTTGCCTGATGATGAAACTTATGATGTGGTTGGTTCTTTTCCCTTATTATCTATCCCAGTTGATCCTAACACCTCTAATGATGTTTTATTGGTGTTAGCTCCCAAGTCGCCAAAAGGTTTGTTGGTGACAGTAAAGGATGGTGCTAGTGGATTACCGCTTGACAACGCTAGTGTTTCAATTGTCGGTACTTCAACCAGTGTTGTAGTTGAAAAAACGACTAATCGTGGTCATTTGAAGGAATCTGATTGGTCTTCGGCTGGCGGAGAAGTTTTTAATATTGATGTTAATAATCCAGCTGGTGAAATAAAATTGACCAGTATTTTAAATAATTATGTGTCAGAGGGTTATTATACCTCAACTATTTTTGATGTTGGTTCAGTGACTACTAATTATTATCAATTAAGTTGGCAACCGGCAACTCAAGCTACTTCTACCGGAACAAACAGTGTGAGATTCCAATTGGCTTCAAGTGAGACCATGGAAGGCCCCTGGGAATTTATTGGTCCTGATGGCACAATCGGTTCTTATTACACTGCGTCTGAGACAAACATAAACAGTATTCACGCAAATAAACGCTATGTTCGTTATAAATTGTTGCTTTCGACGGAGGATTCTTTCGTAACGCCGCGGATTTCTGATGTGGCGATTACTTACAGTTCTTCGTGTTTACCTTTTGGTCAGGTTTATTTTGATTCATTGGCGTTTGATAATTATATTGTTACGGTAACTCGTGACGGTTACCAAGAGTTTACGGGTGAGATTTTAGTTTCTGATGACTGGCAAAGTTTTGAGGCTTCTTTGAATTCGTTATGATAAAAAAGAATAAGAAAATAACAGGATTTACCCTAATAGAAATTTTGATTGTATCCGGTCTTTTGGTTTTGTTTTTGGTTGCTTTGACGACTTTTAGTCGTGACTTTTTTGTTTTTAATGATCGTTATCACCTATCTTTTTCGGCTGACAGCAACGCCAAATCGGCATTGAAAAAATTGACGGCGGAATTGCGAGCCGCAGAGTCTTCAGCCACTGGTGGTTTTTTGCTTGAGGTGGCTGCTTCTACTTCGTTGATTTTTTTCTCTGATCCTGACAATGATGAGATAAGGGAACGTTTGCGTTATTTTATTGAAGATCGGTCTCTTAAACGTGGCCTAACCAAACCTTCTGGTAATCCGCCGATATATGTTGCCAGTGATGAAAAAATTGAGACTTTGATCGCCGACCTACTGACCGCTTCTAGCACTTTTATTTATTTTGGCAATGATTATGATGGTACCGCTTCCTCCACCTCTTTAATCGAACCAATAGACGTCCAGATGGTTAAAATGGCACGTTTTGTTTTTGTGATTCAATCGCCGAGCAACCGCGCGCCAGCACCCTATACTGTCCAAAGTGAGGTAATGATTAGAAATGTAAAAGATAATTGGTAATGAAAAAGTTTAAATATAATCAAAAAGGTGCCTTGTTAATTAATGTCCTTGTTTACGGTTCAATTGGGGTTTTACTGATTGGTAGCTTGATAGCTTGGGGGACAGTTAACTTAAAATTGACCAACCAAGCGGTTATTCGAGAAAAAGCGTTGCAAATTGCTGAAGCGGGCATTGATTATTATCGCTGGCATTTGGCGCATAATAAAACTGATTTTCAGGATGGAACTGGCGCATCTGGTCCTTATGTGCATGATTTCACCGATCGGACTGGTGAGGTTGTTGGTCAATTTACTTTGGATATTACGCCTCCGGAATTGGGCTCTACTTTAGTGACAATTAATTCTACTGGTCAAGTAGACGGATTTCCCAACTTAACTCGCGCCATAGAAGTGAAAATGGCCGTACCATCTTTTGTTAAATATGCCCTATTAGCTAATGCGGTAATGCGTTTTGGGCAAGGAACGGAAACTTTTGGACCAGTTCATTCTAACGAGGGTATTCGTTTTGATGGTTTGGCCCACAACATTGTAACCAGCGCCAAGTCTGATTATAACGATCCTGACCATAATGACACCGGTGACCGGAATGAGTTTGGTGTTCATACTCATCTAAATCCACCACCACCGGAAAACAATCTAGTTTCTTCTTTTCGCCCCAACGAGGCACCACCGAGTTCCCTAATGATACGAAATGATGTTTTTTTGGCTGGTCGTGAATTTCCGGTGCCGGCGGTAGATTTTAACGGTTTGATGTCTACTTTAAATGAGATAAAAACAGAGGCTGAACAAAACGGTCATTATTTTGCCCCCTCTGGTGCTTATGGTTACAATTTGGTTTTGAAAACAGATGGCACCTTTGATTTATACAAAGTTAGTTCGCTGATGCCTTCACCTAAGAATAATTGTCGCAAGCCAAACTGGACCGATCAAGAAGGTTGGGGAACTTGGAGTATGGGAACTCAGACCTTAATTGGTAATTATTCTTTACCTGTTAATGGTTTGATTTTTGTGGAAGATAGTATTTGGGTTGAGGGTCAAATCAATGGTGCTCGTTTGACGATTGCGGCGGCGCGTTTTCCAGAAAATCCAAGCACCTATGCTAATATAAATCTCAATCGTGACCTCCGTTATTCAAATTATGATGGGACAGATGTAATCGGTTTGATTGCACAAGGCAATATTAACGCCGGCATGGATAGTAATGACATTTTGCGTATTGACGCGGCTCTAATTGCCAAAAACGGTCGGGCCGGTCGTTACTACTACAACAGCAATTGTCATCCTTACCATGTTCGTGACACTATCACTTTATTTGGGATGATTGGGACTAATAAACGCTATGGTTTTGCTTATTCTGACGCAAATGGTTATGAAACTAGAAATTTGATTTATGATGGGAATCTTTTATACAGTCCACCGCCGTTTTTCCCGCTAGTCTCAGAAAATTATGAGATTATTTCTTGGCGGGAAAAATAATTAGAAAATTTGGCTTTAAACGATGTCTAAAGTAAAATAGTTTATATGATAAAAAAAATAATTATTGGCAATTGGAAAATGAACCCAATAAGCCGCAAAGAGGCACGAGAAATCGCGAGTGGGGTGAAAAAAGTAGCGATCAACCTTAAAAAAGTAACAGTTGTTCTTTGTCCTCCCGTATTTTACTTGGGAAACTTGATTGACAAAAAGACAAACAAACTTCAATTTGGTGCCCAAGATGTTTATTGGGAAGAAAAAGGGGCTTATACTGGTTGGGTTTCGCCGATTATGCTCAAAGAAGCCGGGGTGGAGCTTGTTATTTTGGGACATTCCGAAAGACGTGCTGCCGGTGAAGACGGAGAAATGATTAATCGCAAAATAAAAGCGGCAATTAAGTCTGGCTTGAAGGTTGTTTTGTGCGTAGGGGAAAAAACGCGTGACATTCAGGGTCATTATTTAAAAATTTTGGAGGCTCAATTGAGAGAGGCCTTAGCCAAAATACCCTCTCGTTTGTCAGAAAAATTGGTAATTGCTTATGAGCCAGTTTGGGCCATTGGCAAAGAGGCGACTGGGGTAGAGACACCAGAAGGCTTTAGACAAAATGCGATTTTTATTAGAAAGATTCTAAGTAAAATAATTAATAAAAAAAGAGCAATGGAAACCCCGATTTTATATGGTGGTTCGGTGGATGCTAAAAACGCGGAAAGTTTTTTGAAAAATGGTGAAGCGGATGGTTTATTGGTTGGACGAGCCTCGTTGTCTGCTAAAGATTTTGGCGAGATTTTAAAGATTGCTGAAAAGGTTAAATAAAAGTTGAGTAAAGATAAAATAAAATTGGACCAGGACGAACCTAGTCCAATCGGGCATCGGTCGGTTTTTTGGTATAATTAACTTATGAAAAATATCAAACAACTTTCGGTCAAACAACTGGCTGGCAAAACGACTATTGTCAGAGTTGATTATAATGTGCCATTAAAAGGTAACAAAATCGTTGAAACTTTTAGGATTGAACAATCTTGGCCAACGATTAATTTTTTGTTAAAAAGGGATGCAAAAATCTTACTAATTTCACATTTGGGTGACGACGGCGAGAGATCTCTTAAACCAATCGCTAAATATTTAAATTATCATTACCCGACCAAGTTGGCGGGAAATTTTGAAGAAGCGAATAAACTTTTGGTAAAAAATAACCTTGTTCTATTGGAGAATCTCAGATTGTGGCCAGGAGAAAAAAATAATGATTTATTTTTTGCCAAAGAATTGGCCAAACTTGGTGATTTTTATATTAACGATGCTTTTTCGGTTTGTCATCGCACTCATGCTTCAGTGGTAGGATTATCGAAATATTTACCAAGCTATGCCGGTTTCCGTTTGATTGAAGAGGTTAAAAATTTAGAGCGTGTTCTAAAACCAAAATTACCCTTAGTGGTAATTTTGGGGGGGGCTAAGTTTAAAACTAAAATACCTTTGATTAAAAAATTAACCAAGGCTAAAAATATTTTTCTTGGAGGGGCTCTCGCCAATTCATTTTTAAAAGCAAAAGGTTTTAATGTTGGTGATTCAATTGTTGATAGCGAGTTGGATTATATTAAGCCTTTTTTAAAAAAGAAAAATATAAAATTGCCAATAGACGTTCTAGTTGTTAATAAATCAGGCAATTCAATGACCAAAAAAAGTTGTGAGATAAACAGTCGAGAGGCAATTTTTGATGTTGGTTCTGAAACTATTGAAGAAATAAAAAATGCTGTTTCTAAGGCAAAAACAGTTTTATGGAATGGCCCAATTGGTTGGTTTGAAAAAGGATATGTTGAGGGAACTTTGGAAATAGCCAAAATTTTAGCAGAGGCAAAAGCGTTTACGATAGTTGGTGGAGGGGATACCTTAGCTGCTATCAAAAAATTAAAATTGGAAAGTAAGTTTGACTTTGTCTCTACTGGTGGAGGATCAATGCTTGATTATGTTGCCTCTGGGGGTAAATTGCCAGGCTTAAAAGCTCTAAGATAAAATTTTTCACATTTCTTAAAAATTTAGTTGTATTTTGACTAAGAGATTGGTTAAAAAGTCGCTAAGTAATTTTTCCTTGCCTCAGAATTTCTTGAATATCATCAGCTGTTTTGGTGAAATCTTCTAATGTTGGGTTAACTTTACCACGCCAATGTTCAAAACCGTCACCAATAAAACGCGGTATAATATGAGTATGAGAATGATAAATTAATTGTCCGGCAGCTGGTTCGTTATTCCAACCGATATTGATACCGTCAGCGTTAGTTGCTTCTTTGACTGCCAAAGCAATTTTTTTGATCAGGGGTCCAATTTCAACTGTTAAATCATGGGGTAAATCAAATAAGTTGCGATAATGTTTTTTGGGGATAACCAAAGTATGCCCAAAATTAATCGGTTTGATATCTAAAAAAGCGATAAATTTATCATCCTCGTAAATTTTGTAAGCCGGGATTTTGCCACTAACAATTTTGCAAAAAAGACAATCCATAAAGATAATGTAAAATTTAAAAACTACTTACGATAGTAGTTTAAAATTTTAAATTTAGAATGTAAAGATTGTAAAACCATTGCTAGTGTGAGCCATCTTTCGTTTTACATTTTTTTAGTTTATTTCACTTAGTTTTGTTGTGCTATAATACCTTTATGGCAAACAAAAAATGGCTTAAACGCAAGTCTTTAACCAAAAAAACAGAAGCCGCTCTGGCTGATTTCTCTCCCTTAAAACGTCAGTTGCTTTTTTCTCGTGGAATAGAATCAGCCGTTGAAGCGGGAAAATATCTCAATCCCTCTTATGATCGTGACTTAAATGATCCCTTTTTAATGATGGATATTGAAACGGCGGCGCGGAGAATTATTGACGCGATTTACCGCAAAGAAAAAATTATAATTTTTGGTGATTATGACGCTGATGGTATCCCGGGGGCGTTAGTAATTGAATCTTTTCTTAAAAGAATCGGCTACAATGATTTTGCTGTCTATATCCCCGATCGTCATTTAGAAGCTCATGGTTTGACAATAAAAGCAGTAGAAACTTTTGTTAAAGAAAAAGCTGGGTTAATTATAACTGTTGATTGCGGTATTACTAATATTGAGGCCGTTGATAAAGCTAATGAGCTCGGACTAGATGTGATAATCACCGATCATCACTTGACTCAAGTTAAAATTCCTCAAGCTTTGGCAGTTGTAGACGCCAAGCGAGAAGACGATAAATACCCTTTTAAGATGTTGTCCGGGTGTGCTGTTGCTTTTAAACTGGTTCAAGTAATCTTGGGGATTGAACGTTTTAATATACCAGAAGGTTGGGAAAAATGGCTACTTGATTTAGTTGCTATTTCTACTATTAGCGATATGGTGCCACTGGAAGGAGAAAATAGAGTTTTGGCTCACTTTGGTCTCAAAGTTTTAAAGAAAACTCGACGGCTTGGATTACAGACTTTGTTGGGGATGCTCAAAATTAGACCGGCTTACGTATCTGAAGATGATATTGGTTTTATGATTGGTCCTCACCTTAATTCAGCCGGTCGGATGTCGCAAGCTTCACAAGCTTATTATCTTTTACGCACCGATGATGAAATTGAAGCTGTAACTATTGCTAAACATTTAGTGGAAAAAAATAAAGAACGGCGAACTTTGGTGGATTTTATTTTGAAAGAAACCGAATCTTTGTTAGTTAATAAAAAATTATCTCCAGTTTTAGTTATCGGTAATCCCAGGTGGGGATTAGGAGTTTTGGGGTTAGCGGCCAATCGTTTGCTTGAAAAATATGAAAGACCGGTTTTTTTGTGGTCGCGTAATAGTAATGGTGAAATTAAAGGCTCTTGTCGTTCGGATGGAACAGTCGATTTGGTTGAATTGATGAACAAGGCTGGCGGCAAAAAATATTTTAAGGCTTTTGGTGGACACGCTGTAGCGGCTGGATATTCTTTGGTGGAGGGCAAAGAAAAAGAGTTAGAAAAAAAATTAAATGATGCTTACAAGAAAATTAAAATCCAAAAAGTTAAAACTGATATTGAGATTGACGCAGAATTAACTTTAGACGATATAACTTGGCAGACATATGATGAGGTGGAAGTATTTGGACCTTTTGGAGTGGGCAATCCCAAACCAGTTTTTTTGTTAAAAGGGGTTTTGCTTGATTCTGTAAAAACTTTTGGCAACGGTGGTATTCATTTGGAATTGGGGTTTAAAAACAGACAGGATGGTCAAATTTCAGCCATTGGTTTTTTTACTTGTCCGCCAACTCTAGTCAAAGAAGAATTTGATTCAAAGAAAGGTCACTATTTTGAAGGGGTCAATTTAACTCCAGGGGAACGATTAGATATTTTAGTTAATTTAGAAAAATCATTTTTTAAGATTAAGCCAGAATTACGTTTACGTTTGGTTGATATCAAACGAGCAGGATAAAACCTTATGGTTTTTTGATGGTTATCAAGCTATAATAAAAAAATGGAAAAAATAATTTTACATACAGACGGAGGTTCTCGCGGTAATCCTGGTCTTTCAGGTGCTGGGGTGGTTGTTTTGGATGAGAAGGGGGAAATTCTTAAAGAAGGAAATACTTTTTTGGGCGTAATGACAAATAATGAGGCGGAATACAGAGCTCTTTTATTTGGTTTAGAAACTATAAAAAAATTATTTGGCAAAACTAAAATTAGAGATTTGAAAATTGAGGTCAGGTTAGATAGTGAGCTGATCTGTCGTCAATTAAATGGTGAATATCAAATCAAAGAAGAAAGATTGGTTCCTCTTTTTATCAAAATTTGGAATTTACGAATAGCAGATTTTAAAAACTTGTGTTTTAAACATATTCCGCGTGAAAAAAATGTTTTGGCCGACAAGTTGGCAAATGAAGCTATGGATCGTGCCAGCAAAGAACAAGGAGAATTGCTTTAGAATTTAGAAAGGTATGTTATCTAGACGAGTTTTAACTTGGTTAATGATAGCTGGTTTTTTTGGTGGCATAGTTATTTTATCCCTAACTAATTTTGGTTGGTCGTTGATCTGGTTATTTTTATTTTTGGCATGTCTGTTTGCCGGTTCATTTTTTGTGCAACCGTTCTGGTGGCAATCTTGGTTACTTGTTTTTCTTTTTCTTGGTTTAACGCTTGGTGGTTTGCGTTTCCAATTAGCTTTTGATTCGGATATGCCTCGGGTATTGGAGGGACAGATTGTTTTATCTGGGAAGATAGTTGCCGAACCGGATGAACGAGAAAATAATACCCGATTGATAATCAAAGAAATTGAATCAGGTGGAAAAATTTTGGTTTTTACCGAAAGATTTCCAAAGTATGCTTACGGTGAAGTTGTTCAAGTAGTTGGCGAGTTGCAAAGACCAGAGGATTTTGAAACAGACAATGGCCAGATTTTTGAATATGAAAAATATTTAGCGGCACGAGATATTAAATATCAGCTATTTTATCCTAAAATCGAAAAAGTTTCTCCAGCGTCTTTGTCGGTGGTAGGAACTTTAATAAAATTGAAAAGAAATTTTCAACATAAAATAGAAAAAGTCATTCCAGAGCCAGCGGCGGCTTTAGCCTCAGGCATTTTGCTTGGTGGCAAATCAGGTCTAGGTAAGGATTTAGAAGAAGATTTTCGTCGAGCGGGAATTTCTCATATCGTCGTTCTGTCTGGTTTTAATTTGTCAATAATCGCTTCTTATATTTTAAAAATCTTGTCCTTCTTACCTTATTTTTGGGCTATCTCAAGTAGTGTGATGGGGATTTTTCTGTTTACCTTGATGGTTGGTGGCGGAGCGTCGGTGGTCAGAGCTTCAATTATGGCGATCTTGGGACTTTTGGCTCGCGGTTACGGTCGAATTTATGAGGCAGGAGTAGCGTTGATTTTTGCTGGATTTTTTATGACCTTGTGGAACCCCAAAGTTTTGGTTTTTGATTTGGGTTTCCAACTGTCTTTTTTGGCGACTCTTGGGTTGATTTATCTAACACCCCCAATTGAGCGATATTTAATTTTTTTGTCGAACAGATTTGGATTACGGGAAATAGTCTCAACTACTTTAGGTGCCCAAGTGATGGTTTATCCATGGTTGATGTATAAAATTGGCGACGTATCATTGGCTGGGTTTTTGACCAATATTATTGTTTTGCCGGTAATTCCTTTAGGTATGTTTTTATCGTTTTTAACTGGTTTTGTTGGTTTTTTATCTGGCTTATTATCTTTGCCTTTTGCTTATAGTTCTTATTTTGTTTTGGAATATGTTATCAAAATATCGGAATTTTTTTCTCGTTTTCCTTTAGCCTCAGTTACTTTTCCTGTTTTTCCGTTTTGGTTAGTAGCCTTGATCTACCTAGTCCTGATTCTTTGGGTTCTGTCAAATAATAAAAAGCAACGCAAAACTTTTAAAAACTAAATTCTTAAAAGCCCGCGATCTCTTTAAAGAACCATTAGTTTCCTAGTTTTAGCCTTTTTTTGATGTAATCACGTCAAAAAGAAGGATGGAGACAATTTGATGGTTGGAATTTTTGTGGGGCTTTCTTTTGGTGAAGTTTTTTTGGCTTGTTATAATTAATTTATGAAATTGCGATGGGCTGCAATTGTCTTTTTGGCAATTGGTAATTTTTTTGTTTGGACAATTGTTTGGTGGTCACAACCATCTGATATTTTACAAGTGGCCTTTTTGGATGTTGGACAGGGAGATTCTATTTTGATAACTGCACCAAATAAAAATCAGATTTTGATTGACGGTGGTCCAAATAAGAAAGTTATCCGCGCCTTAGGTCAAACCATACCTTTTTTTGACCGGTCAATTGATTTGATAATTGCTACTCATCCAGATTTGGACCATATTGGAGGTCTGTCCGATGTTTTTGACCGCTTTATTATTTTGGCTTATTTGGCATCGCCAGCAATCAGCGAGAGTGCTGTTTTTAAAACTTTACAGACAAAAGTTGATATTGAAACCGCACAACAAATCATAGCTGTTAGTGGAATGAAAATAATTTTAGATAAAAATACTATTTTGGAAATTTTTAATGCGGGAACAAAAGATGATAAAGGTAACGCAGCTTCGTTAATAGCTAAACTTACCTATGGAGAAGTTGATTTTTTGTTGATGGGGGATGCTCCGATGGAACTAGAAGACAAATTGGCTTACAAAATTGGGCAAAAACTTGAGTCAGAAGTATTAAAAGTTAGTCACCATGGCGCCAAAAGCTCAAGCAGTAAAAATTTTTTACAAAAAGTCTCACCTCGATATGCGGTGATTTCAGCTGGTGCGGATAATCGTTATGGTCATCCACATTCAGAGACGCTTTTGCGACTGAAAGCAGTGGAGGCAAAAATTTTACAAACAAAGGATTTGGGTACAATAATTTTTGAAACAGACGGTCATAATTTACAGCATAAATAATCCCAATATTATTTGAATTGGGTATTGGGAGTTTGTTTTAAATATCTAAACTACTTAGTTCTGACAGTTAAATTTTTACCAGCTTTTAGACAGCGAGTGCAAATTAAAATTCGTTTACCATTAGCAGTCTTGCTCCACTGTAAATTGGGTTTCTTGCGAGATTTGCCAGTTGGATTATATTTAGTAGCACGAACACGGTTGGAGTAACCGCCAACCAATCTTGAGCCTTTGTTACAAATAGTGCAGGTTTTCATAATTTTTTATAGAAATTACCGCTTTTTACAAACGGACTATTAAATGTTATCATAAAATAACTTTTTGGCAAGAAATTAACATTAAAGTTTGAACGATATCATTGACGTCGTTTAACTTTCTTTCTTAAAATTATGACTATTCTTACAATATTTTCAATTATTATTTTAGTTGTGTCTGTGGTTATCCATGAGGTGTCTCATGGTTATATGGCTTATATTTTAGGTGATCCCACCGCAAAATTAGCTGGTCGCTTGACCTTAAATCCAATTCCACACATTGATCCAGTTGGTTCAGTTATTTTACCGTTGTTGTTGTCTCTTTTGCCTGGGGGGATTGTTTTTGGTTGGGCCAAGCCAGTGCCTTATAATCCCTACAATCTTCAGGCTGGGAAATGGGGACCAGCTTATGTGGCTGCCGCTGGGCCAATTTCTAACGTTATTTTAGCGGTAATTTTTGGCTTTTTAATTCGCTTGTCACCAATCTTAAATTTAAATTCGGCCTTTGTGACTATTTTTAGCATCATTGTTTTAGTCAATATTATGCTGGCTTTATTTAATCTAATTCCTATTCCGCCCCTTGATGGTTCAACAATTTTGCTTTCAGTCCTACCTCCGCGTTTTCGCTATCTGGAAGAATTGCTCCATCGCCAACGTTTTTTGTTTATCTTGATCGCGGTTTTGTTGGCTGGCTTCTTAATTGATTGGTTTTTGCCTTTGATATATACTTTTTTGACTGGGATTAGTTTGTGATTATTGTCTGTTGCTTTTTTTTGTTTTCTATATTACAGTATGAGAGACCAAATAAAAGGCTGGTGTTCTTTAGGTTTGGTCGTCTTTTAGACTAAAAATGAGTTGCAAGCTAAGTTTTACAATTTAAATTATTTAATGTGTCAACAATCAATCAATTAATTAAAAAGCCTCGCAAGAAAGTAACCAAGAAATCTAGCTCGGTTGCTTTGGCGAGTGGTTTTAACACAAAGAAAAACAAGCCAACTAACTACTCATCTCCGTTTAAGAGAGGGGTTTGTCTTCAGGTCAAAACGACTACTCCCAAAAAACCTAACTCCGCTTTGCGAAAAATTGCCAGAGTTCGTTTGACAAACGGTATGGAGGTGACAGCTTATATTCCTGGTGAAGGTCATAATTTACAGGAACACTCTGTTGTAATGTTGCGAGGTGGTCGAGTAAAAGATTTGCCAGGTGTTCGTTACCATATTGTTCGGGGTCGTTTGGATGCCGCCGGAGTTGAAAAACGTCGACAGGGCCGAAGTTTATATGGTGCCAAAAAACCTAAGGCGGCCAAATAATCTTTAATTTTAACTATATTTAATAAAAATGCGTAGACCAGTAAAAAAACGACCGCCAGTTGGAGGAGATTATCTCTACAATTCGGAAAAGGTGGAAAAACTCATAAATTACATTATGGAGCGGGGCAAGAAAAATGTTGCTCGCAAAATTGTTTATGGAGCTTTTGATTTGATAAAAAATAAAACTAAGAGTGATCCGTTGGAAGTCTTTGAAACAGCGATTCAAAACGTAGCGCCAAATATGGAAATTCGTTCTCGTCGTGTTGGTGGCGCCAATTATCAAGTGCCTCATGAAGTTCGTCCGGAACGAAAATTATCCCTTGCTTTTCGTTGGTTAATTGAAGCGGCAAAATCTAAAAAAGGTAAGCCAATGTTTGAAAAATTGGCAGATGAAATTTTGGCTGCGAAAAATAACGAAGGAGAGGCGGTTCGCAAACGAGAGAATGTTCATAAAATGGCTGAAGCCAATCGCGCTTTTGCTCATTTTGCAATTAGGCGAAGCAAGTAAATATAATTTTTGCTTGTGAGTTTTGTCTTAAATTTAAATTGTTTATTATTTTAAACTTTAATTTTTAATCTTAATATTATTTATGACTCGAGATTATCCTTTGGAAAAAGTCCGAAATATTGGAGTTATCGCCCATATTGACGCAGGCAAGACAACTTGTTCGGAACGCATTCTTTATTATACTGGTGTTTCTCATAAAATTGGAGAAACTCATGAAGGAGAAGCGACAATGGACTGGATGGACCAAGAACGTGAACGTGGTATTACCATAACTTCAGCGGCTACCACAGCTTTTTGGATACCAAGCTACGCTAATGGTGATCTGACAAAAAAACATCGTTTAAACATTATTGATACTCCTGGGCATATTGATTTTACGGTGGAGGTAAAAAGAAGTTTACGTGTTTTGGATGGCGCAGTGGTAATTTTTGATGGGGTTGCTGGTGTTGAGCCACAATCAGAAACAAACTGGCGTTATGCTGACGAGGGCAATGTGCCGCGTCTTTGTTTTGTTAATAAATTAGATCGAATGGGTGCGGATTTTGGACATTCCTTTAAAACTATTCTTAATCGTTTATCAAAAAAAGCAGTACGAATTCAATTGCCAATTGGTTTAGAAGCAACTCATGAAGGGGTTATTGATTTGCTGAAAATGAAAGGCTATCTCTTTGAGGGTGACAAAGGTAAAGAAATTAAGGAAATTGATATTCCAGAACAGTATCTAGAAGAAGCCAAAACAGCACGTGCTGAATTGATAGAAAAAATTGTAGAGTTGGACGAAGTTTTAATGAACGATTATTTAGAGGGCAAAGAAATTTCATTAACCGATTTGAAAAAAGTTTTACGAAAAGCAACTATCAACAATGATCTTTTTCCTGTAATGTGTGGCTCAGCCTTGAAAAACAAAGGTGTTCAATTGATGCTTGATGCTGTGGTTGATTATTTGCCAAGTCCTTTAGATATGCCGCCAATTGTCGGGACTAATCCTGATACTGGCGAAGAAGAAGCCCGCCAAACTTCTGATGACGAAGCTTTTTCGGCCTTAGCTTTTAAACTTCAAGCTGATCCATTTGTGGGGCAATTAACTTTTTTCCGAGTTTATTCTGGAGTGCTTAAGTCGGGTTCTTATGTCTATAATTCAATTAGGCAAGAAAAGGAACGTGTTGGTCGGATTGTGCGATTACACGCTAACCATCGCGAAGAAGTCGATGAAGTCTTTGCGGGCGAAATCGCGGCGATTGTCGGTTTGAAAAATACAACGACTGGGCATACTCTATGCGATGAAAATCGTCCAATTATTTTGGAAGGAATCAAAGTGCCAGAACCGGTGATTGAAATGAGAATTGAGCCAAAAACAAAAGCTGACCAAGAAAAAATGGGTATTGCGATGAAAAAACTTTCTGACGAAGATCCGACTTTCAAAATCAAAACTGACCCGGAAACGATGGAAACAATCATTGCTGGGATGGGCGAATTGCATTTGGAAGTTTTAGTAGAACGGATGAAACGCGAGTTTAATGTTGAAGCTAATACTGGAAAACCGCAGGTTGCTTACAAAGAGACTATTGTTGGCGAAGCGGAAGCGGAGGGTAAATATGTTAAACAATCTGGTGGCCGTGGTCAATATGGACATGTCCGTCTTCGAATCAAGCCAATAAATAAAAACATTGATCCGGAAGCTAAAATACCTAAAAATATTACTCGTGAAGATGATTTTGAGTTTATTAATAGTATCAAGGGAGGTGTTATTCCAGGGGAATATATTCCAGCAGTAGAAAAGGGTGTCCGTGAGGGTTTGGAGCGAGGAATTTTAGCTGGTTTTGAAATGGTTGATATTTCAGTTGAATTGTATGATGGTTCTTATCATGATGTAGACTCTTCTGAAATGGCTTTTAAAATGGCTGGCTCTATGGCTGTTCAAGACGCCGCTAGACGAGCTAAACCCGTCCTCCTTGAACCGATTATGAAAGTAGAGGTAACAACTCCGGAAAAATTTATGGGTGATGTCACCGGACATTTATCATCCAAACGAGGTCAGATTGAAACAATGGAAGAACGAGGCGATCTCAAGGTGATTACTGCTAAAGTGCCACTTTCGGAAATGTTTGGCTACATGACTACGCTTCGCTCTATGACCGAAGGACGAGCTAATTTTACAATGGAATTTTCTGAATATGCCATTATTCCGCAAAATGTAGCAACAACCATTATTGAATCGCGTAAATAATATAAAATACGAAAAAGAATTGATGTTGTTGGTAAGGTGATAAAGACGCTGATTAATGTTGGCGATTTTGAAGTTTCTTTACCTCCCTCATTTATTTGGTATTTACTCTTGACTATCCGTGTCATTTTGTTAATATTAGTATTGCGTTTTTGCGCAGTCTTTATATTTGTTAAAATTATTATTAATCAACTAATTTTTATATTTTATGGCAGATAAATTTGATCGTTCCAAGCCGCACGTTAACATAGGCACTATTGGTCACGTTGACCACGGCAAAACAACTCTAACCGCCGCCATCTTACACACTTTGAATTTGGCTCAAGACCAAGGTTACAAGGCTCGGGTGGAGGGGGTTGATGGCATTGACAACGCCCCAGAA
Organism: Minisyncoccota bacterium; assembly: GCA_041657405.1. Classification (GTDB taxonomy): domain Bacteria; phylum Patescibacteriota; class Minisyncoccia; order Phycocordibacterales; family XYD1-FULL-46-19; genus JAKJEI01. Next base: position 36,081 of record JBBABX010000005.1, on the reverse strand, counting down.
GAAAAGCAAAGAGGTATCACCATCGCTTTGCATCATTCCGAATATGAGACCCCAAAGCGTCATTATGCTCACATTGATGCTCCTGGTCACGCTGATTATATTAAAAATATGATTACTGGGGCCGCTCAAATGGACGGCGCGGTGCTTGTCGTAGCCGCAACTGATGGTGCTATGCCTCAGACCAGAGAACACGTTCTTTTGGCTCGCCAGGTAGGTGTTCCGAAAATGATTGTTTTCTTAAACAAGTGCGATATGGTTGATGACCCAGAGATGATTGATATGGTAGAAGAAGAAATTCGCGAACTTTTGACTAAACAAAATTTTGACGGCGCTAATACTCCAGTTATCCGTGGCTCTGGTCTTAAAGCTTTAGATTCCAAGAGCCTTGATGATGAATGGTCCAAGAAGATTATGGAATTGGTTCAAGCTATGGATGAATACATTCCAGACCCAGTTCGTGAAGTTGACAAACCTTTCTTGATGCCGATAGAAGACATTTTCTCTATTGAAGGTCGTGGCACTGTCGTTACTGGTAGAATTGAGCGTGGTAAGGTTAAGGTAGGTGAGGAAATTGAAATTGTTGGAGTAAAAGAGACTGCCAAAACAACTGTTACTGGTATTGAAATGTTCAACAAACAACTTGATGAAGGGATGGCGGGAGACAATGCGGGGATTCTTCTTCGTGGTTTAAAGAAAGAAGATGTTACTCGCGGTCAAGTTTTGGCTAAAATTGGTTCTATCACTCCCCATACCGAATTTACCGCTGAAGTTTATATTTTGACCAAAGAAGAAGGTGGACGACATACTCCTTTCTTTCAGGGTTATAAACCGCAATTTTATGTTCGTACCACTGACGTGACGGGAGAAGTAACTTTGCCGGAAGATGTTAAAATGGTTATGCCAGGCGATACTGTTAATATGAATTGTAAATTGATTGCGCCGGTAGCGATGGAAGAACAAATGCGTTTTGCTATTCGTGAAGGGGGTCGCACGGTTGGTGCTGGTGTCGTTTCCAAAATCATTAAATAATTCAATGCCTACCGCCGCTAAAAAAACTAAAAAAGTTTCTCCTAAAAAGAGTGAAACTAGCGATATTCAAAAATTACGTATTAAGGTTTCAGCTTATGAGTATAAAGTGCTTGATGCTAGCGTAAAACAAATTGTGGATACCGCTATTCGTTATGATGGCAAGATTTTAGGGCCGATTCCCTTGCCGACAGAGATTAAGAAATACACTGTTAATCGCAGTTCTTTCATTGATAAAAATTCTCGTGAACAATTTGAAATGAGAGTCCATAAGCGTTTGATTGATATTTTGAATCCGTCGCCAAAGATTGTGGAAAGTTTGACTAACATAAATTTGCCCAGCGGTGTAAATATTGATGTTAAAATGATGTAAAGACAGTCTAAAACTATTAAAAACCACCCCATTTCTTTAACAAGAGTTGGGGTGGTTTTGGTATTCAAAATAATAAAATTGTTATAATTTGATTCTTAAAATCAAGAAAGTTTGTTACTAGTCAAGGTTTTATTTTAAAAATTATTTTTTTGGTTTTTAAATAGGCTCGGTTTTAGAACTTTTTAAAAATGATTTGTTTTAAATAATTGACTTTTTGTCTTTATTTGTTAAGATATATCAAAGCTCGGAGGGGCTATTATTTTTGCTTTTTCTGAAAAATATGAAATTTATGCTCGGCAAAAAAGAATATATGACTCAACTTTTTGATGAGTCTGGCAAGGTTATTCCCGGAACAGTTGTTTCTGCCGGTCCTTTAATAGTGGCGAGAATGAAAAAAGATCGAGCAATTGTTGGTTATGGCGAACGTAAATTAAAAAATATCGCAAAACCTCAACATCAATTCGCTGAAGTTTTGGAGAAAGAAGGTTTTGGTTTTGAGACCCTCAAAGAGTTTTCTACTGAAGAAACTTATAATCCTGGTGATAAAATTGATGTTTCTATTTTTACTGCCGGTGATATTATAACAGTTAGCGCTATCTCTAAGGGTAAAGGATTCCAAGGGGTGGTCAAGCGGCACGGGTTTAAGGGTGGACGTCGTTCTCATGGTCAGAAACACTCTGAACGTGAGGCGGGGGCTATTGGCGCTGGCGGTATTCAGCGAGTGCTAAAAGGGTTAAGGATGGCAGGTCGTATGGGAGGTGAAAGAGTGACTTTAAAAAATTTAACCATTGCCAAAATTAATAAAGATGAGAATTTGATTTTTATCAAAGGTGCAATTCCGGGTCGCAAAGGAACTTTGGTTGAAATAAAGAGTTCATAAAATTTTATTTTAATTTAAATTAATACTGTGGAGGCTAAAGTTTACAATCAAGAAGGCAAGGAAAAAGGCAAAATTAATTTGCCAGAGGAGCTTTTTGGTTTACCTTGGAATGGAGATTTAGTTCATCAGGTAATGACTTCCATGCTTTCGAATAATCGCAGTCCGATTGCTCACACTAAAGATCGCAGTGAGGTTCGGGGTGGTGGCAAAAAACCATGGCGTCAAAAGGGAACTGGTCGTGCTAGGCACGGTTCCAGTCGTTCACCAATTTGGATTGGTGGTGGAGTGACTCATGGCCCTCGTTCAGAAAAGAATTTTGAACGCAAAATAAATAAAAAAATGAAGACTAAAGCTTTCTTCACAATTTTATCGCAGAAGCAGCGCGATGGTGAAGTTTTGTTTGCGGAAATAACAAATTTTGATAAACCTAAGACCAAGGATGCTCAAACTTATTTAAGCAATTTGGCAAAAATTGAAGGTTACGAAAAATTAGTTTATAAAACTGGCAAGAGAGCAATCTTAGCCTTGCCAGAAAAAAATGAAAATCTTGAGAAAAGTTTTCACAATATTAAAAGTTCCAATTTAACAGAAATAGTTAATCTTAATCCGTTAGATTTACTGAATTATAAATATTTAGTTGTTCTTAACCCAGAAAAAAGCTTGGAAATATTTACCGCTAAATCTAAATAAACAATTATTATGTCAACAATTGGAAAAAAATTAAAAACAAGAGCAATTCTCCGTTCGCCACGCGTAACAGAAAAATCTAGTGTTTTAGCTGGGAACAAAAGCGCTGTTTATGTTTTTGAAGTTTCTAAAGAAGCAACAAAAGACGAAATCAGGAAAGTTTTTCAGGCTAAATATAAGGTAAAACCGGAAAAAATAAATATTGTCAATTTACCGAATAAGGTTATTCGTCGTCGTGGTCGAACTGGTGTAAAGCAAGGGGTCAAAAAAGCAATGGTTTTCTTAAAATCTGGCGATAAGATTGAAATTGTCTAACGCAATAAATTTTTATTATGAAAAAATACGCACCCACAACTCCATCTCGCCGACACACAATAACGATTGAATATCGAAAACGTTTGTCTGGCGATAAACCACACAAAGCCTTGACAGTTGGTCGCAAGAGAAGTGTTGGCCGTAATAATCAGGGCCGAATTACAACAAGACATCATGGTGGTGGCAATAAACGCTTGTATCGTTTAGTGGATTTTAAATATGATAAAAAAAATATTCCCGCCAAGATTGAAACTATTGAATATGACCCAAATCGTTCAGCTTTTATTGCTTTGGTTTGTTATCGCGATGGTGAACGTCGTTATCATGTGGTGCCCAAGGAGTTAAAAGTTGGGGCGACTTTTGTTGTTTCTGAAGAAGTGGATGTTAAAATTGGTAATCGTTTACCGCTTTATAAGATTCCAGTTGGAACTTTTGTTTATAATATAGAAGTTAAGCCGCAAAGCGGCGCTAAACTGGTTCGTTCGGCGGGTTCTTATGGTGAAATTTTGTCTCATGATGGTGGTTACACAATGATTAAAATGCCTTCTACCGAAGTGCGCAAAGTGGAGGATAAAGCCTGGGCTTCTATTGGTATGGTTTCTAATGATGAACATAAATTAGTGCATAAGGGCAAGGCTGGCCGTAGCCGCTGGCTTGGTATTCGCCCGACAGTTCGCGGTTCTGCGATGAATCCCGTAGATCACCCTTATGGTGGAGGTGAAGGTCGTCAAGGACGGGGCACAAGACGTCCTAAGACAAAGTGGGGTAAAATTACCGGTGGCCGAAAAACTAGAACTCCAAAGAAATACTCTAATCATTTAATTGTTTCTCGTCGTAAAGTTGGCAAAAGACGCTAAAAATAACAAAGAAACAAAAAACCAACCAATTTTGGTTGGTTTTTTGTTGGGGTTGATAAAGTGTGAAAATTAAATATTTTAACGAAGTTTAGGAATATTTTAAAATCAAAATTAAACGCTCCAGATAGATGATGAAGCGTTTAAACTCTTATTTTAAGCCTTTTTTAAACTTAAAAAATTAAGAATAAAACATTTTAGACAGTCAGAGACCTCTTTTTTTGGTGTTTGGTGGAGTTCAATTTTGGTTGATTATTTATAAATTGAGAGAGTTGGACTCATTTAACTAGCTTTAATAATTGACATTCCGTCCTTATTTGTTAAGATATATCAAAGCCATTAAAGGTTATTTTATAGTCCAAGGCTATTGTCATTGGGCTTGATTTAGCTAGTAAATTAAGGCTTTAAATAAAAAATGTCCAGGTCGCTAAAAAAAGGTCCCTATGTGGACGAAAAATTATTAAAAAAAATTACCGGCAAAAAGCCATCTGAAACTGGTGTGATTAAAACATGGGCGCGCCGGAGTCAAATTAGTCCAGAAATGGTTGGTTTTACTTTTGGAGTTCATAATGGCAAAAGTCATTTAGAAGTTTTTGTTACTGAAGAAATGGTCGGACATCGTTTGGGAGAGTTTTCGTTAACTCGCAAATTTATTCGTCACGGTGGTAAAATGCAAAAGGAATTAGAACAGAAGAAAAAAGAAGCTGAAATTGCCGCCGCCAAAGCCGCTAAAGAGACTTCTTCCACTAAAAAATAATTTCAGGTCAAACCAAATTCTAAAAAATAAAAATGAAAGCTTTTCTTAAAAATTACAGACAATCTCCGCGCAAAGTCCGCTTGGTGGCTGATTTGGTAAAGGGCAAAAAATTAGATCAAGCATTGGCTGAATTGGATTTTTTGAGTAAGCGTGCCGGGGATCCTCTAAAAAAGCTTATAAAATCGGCCGCGGCTAACGCTAAAAATAATTTACAGGTTGTTGAAGAAAATTTATTTATTAAAAATATTACCGTTGACAAGGGTAATATAATGAAACGTTTTCGACCGGTTTCACGTGGTCGCGCTCATCCAATTCGCAAAAAGATGAGTAATATCAAAGTTACCCTTGAGGCTAAAGAACCTAAACAAAAGTCTGATAAATCACAAAAGAAAAAAACCACCCAAAAATAATAATTTTACATTTTAATTTAAAATCAGGTTATGACACATTCTGTTCACCCATATTCTCATAGATTAGGCATCATCAGAGATTGGAAATCTCGTTGGTTTGGTGTTGGTAAAAACTATTGTGAATTTTTGCGCACGGATGTTTTGTTGCGAGAATATTTAGAAAAAAGGTTACGAGGTTTTTATATTGCTGATTTGCAAATTGAACGTGGTGTTAATCAATACAAGATAATTATCAAGACTTCTCGTCCTGGAATGTTGATTGGTCGCGGCGGGGATGGAGTGACCAAACTTAAGAATGATATTTATACTAAATTAAAAAAAATTGGTGCCAAGATTCCTAAAGAGTTAAACGTGGAGATTGAGGAAGTAAAAGAACCAGAAACTCAAGCAGCTATTGTTGCGTATATGATAGCCGAAGGCTTGGAAAAACGAATGCCTTTTCGTCGAGTTCTTAAGCAGACTGTCGAAAAAACTTTGGCTAATAAGAATGTTAAAGGTATTAAGGTGGTAATTTCGGGTCGTTTGGGAGGTGCAGACATGAGTCGAACTGAGATGATTAAACGAGGCCAAGTGCCCCTGCAAACTTTTAGAGCTGATGTCGATTTTGCGCGCGAAAAAGCCTTTATGTATTATGGCGTGATTGGAATCAAAGTCTGGATTTATCGGGGTGAAATTTTTAATAAACCAAAAGAATAATTTTTTGTTATGCCTTTATTGCCAAAAAAAGTTAAATATCGAAAATGGCAGACCGGACGAACTAATCCGAAAAAGCTTTTACGTCCTGATACTCGGGGAATTGAGTTGGCCTTTGGTTCTTTTGGATTAAAAGCAGAAACACCTGGCCGTGTCAGATCTAATCAAATTGAGGCAGCGCGTAAGACAATTGCTCGTCAGATGCAGAAGACTGGAAAATTATGGATTAGAATTTTTCCTGACCGACCTTTTACTGCCAAGGCGGCTGAAGTTGGTATGGGTAAAGGTAAGGGGGATTTGCAGGGTTACGAATTTGAGGTTTTGCCAGGACGTTTAATTTTTGAATTAGATGGTTTGCCAGAAGAAATTGCTCGAGAGGCTTTACGCAAAGCTGGCGCCAAATTACCAATTAAAACTAGAATTGTTAAACGTTAATAATTTCGGATTTCGATCCTACTGTTATGAAAAAAGTTGATTTAAAAAACAAAACTGAACAGGAATTAAAAAAAATACTTGAGGAGAAACGCCAAGAGCTTTTGACGTTTAAATTTGGAACTTCTGGTAGTCGCACCAAAAATGTTAAAGCTGGAAGAACTTCTCGTCGAGAGATAGCTAGAATTTTGACTGCTTTACATAATAAAATGATTATGGCAGAATAGAACCTGCAAAATTTATGGAAAATAATGAAAAAAAAGTTAATAAGAAAATGTTAAAAGGAGAAGTAATCTCAGACAAGACTGATAAAACTCGAACTGTTTTGGTTAAACGTTATGTTAAACATCCTCGTTATGGCAAATATATTACCATTTCCCAAAAATACAAAGTGCACGATCCAGAAAATCGCGCCCAAGTTGGGCAGACGGTAATGATTAGAGAAACCAGACCAATTTCCAAGGATAAACATTTTATAATAGTTGAGACCAAATAAAAACAGATAAATAATTTTACAGTTTAATTTTATATTTAAATTATTATGATTCAGCCAATGTCTATTGTGAAAATTGCAGACAATACCGGCGCGAAAATTGGGCGGGTTTTCAAGGTGCTTGGCGGATCAAAAAAGCGCTATGCGAGAATTGGTGATATTGTTGTCTTGTCAGTGCAAACAGCTGAACCTCGCAAACAAGTTAAGAAAAAAGAGGTTTTACAAGCAGTAGTTGTAAGGCAAAGAAGCCCCTTTCGTCGTCCAGATGGTTCTTACTTGCGTTTTGATGAGAATGCGGTTGTGATATTGGAAAAAGGCAAAAAGGAGCCTCGTGGAGGACGTATTTTTGGTCCGATCCCGCGCGAGATTGCTGAAGCTGGCTATCAAAAAATTGCCTCATTAGCGCCAGAAGTGGTTTAAGATTAGTCTTATTTGACAATAAATATTATGAAACTCAAGAAAAATGACAATGTAATAATAATTGCTGGTAAAGACAAGGGCAAGAAAGGTAAAGTTGCCAGAGTTTTTTCTGACCAAAACAAACTTATCGTAGAAGGCGTAAATTTACGTAAAAAGAGACAACGACCAAGAAAGCAGGGTGAAAAGGGTCAGGTAATTGAAATGGCTCACCCGATTAATATGTCAAATGTTCAACTGTTTTGTTCCAGTTGTGGTAAAGGGGTACGTTTGGGTGCAAAGGTTGATGGCAAAAAGAAAAATAGAATTTGTCGCGGTTGTGGAAAAGAAATCTAATCAAAATTATGCAAACTTTGAAGAAAAAAATTGAAAAAACTCTGCCAGAACTTAAAAAGGAGTTGAAACAGAAAAATAAAATGGCTATTCCTCGTTTGATTAAGGTAGTAGTTAATGTTGGCACTGGTCGTGCTCGCGACAAAAAGCGAGACGAGTTGGTTGTTGATCGTTTGGCAAAAATCACTGGACAAAAAGCGGTCGCACGCGGTGCTAAAAAATCCATTGCTAGTTTTAAGGTTCGACAAGGTGAGATTGTTGGTTACTCTGTTACCCTGCGGGGTCAAAAGATGTATGATTTTCTAGATATGCTTTTAAATGTTGCTATGCCACGTATTAGAGATTTTAAGGGTTACAGCGAAAAATCTCTTGATGAGATGGGCAATTTAACCATTGGTATTAAAGAACATATTATTTTCCCTCAGACTGCTGACGAAGAAGTCAGGGATATCTTTGGTTTTTCTGTTACCATCCAAACAACTGCTAAAAATAAAAAAGAAGCTTCAATCTTTTTCAAGGCTCTTGGTTTTCCTTTTAAAAAATAATTTTATTTTTCCTAATCCTAAAGCTCCTCTCTTATTTTTGGGATTAGTTAGTTTAGTTTAAAATTTAAAAAATGATAGCAATTTTGGCTGACAGTCATGATAATCTCGCTAATTTGAAGGAATTTTTAGCCCAAGCGAAAAAAAACAAAGTTGATGTAATAATTCATTGTGGAGATGTAACCACGCCGGAATTTTTAGAGCAATTAATTAAAAATTTTAACGGTCAAATAAAATTAGTCTTAGGGAACGCGGAAATTAGACCGGAAGAATTTAAAAAAAACACTAAAAATTATCTTAATCTAGAGATTTTTGAAGAGGTTGGTTTATATGAATCAATCGCTAAAATTAATGACGAGGGACGAGAATTTGCCAAAAAATTTAAAATTGCTTTCACCCACAAGCCGGAGAAAGCTAAACAATTGGCAATAAATGGCGAATATAACTTTGTTTTTTATGGTCACACACACAAACCCTGGTTCGCGATTGAAAAAAAGTCAGTCGTGGTGGCTAATCCAGGCACTTTGGGGGGTGTTTTTTCGGAACCAACCTATGCTCTTTTAGACCCCGATAGTGGCAAGTTGGAATTAAAAAAATTGTTTGTTTAAAGTTTAACAAGAAATATTAGGCTTGAAGAAGAAATTTTATAATTAGCTTTTGTTTAATTGACATAAGGGTTGCTTCTTGATAAGATAAATAGTGGCTCCTGGAGCCTTATTAATTTGCTATGGCTAAAAAATCAGTAATCGCTAGATCAAAGAAAGAGCCGAAATTCGCTTCTCGAGTAGTGCGACGTTGTTTTCGGTGTGGTCGAAAAAAGTCTTATATGAATGATTTTGGGCTTTGTCGTATTTGCTTTCGGGAATTAGCCAATGACGGGAAAATTCCTGGAGTCCGTAAATCTTCTTGGTAAATCAAAATTATGGTAACTGATCCAATTTCAGATTTTATAATACAATTAAAAAATGCCAGCCGAGTCGGTCAAGAATCGGTAGTAGTGCCTTGTTCAAACTTAAAGCTGGAAATTGCCAAATTGCTTGAGCGTGAAGGTTATTTGAAAAATATTGCCAAAAAGGGTAAGAAAGTAAAAAAATACCTATATTGTGAAATTATTTACAATGATAAAAAGGCTAAGATTAATGATGTTGCTCGTGTTTCCAAACAATCACGACGGATTTATGCCAAAGCATCAGAACTTAAGCCGGTTCGTCAAGGTTATGGCATAGCGGTAATTTCTACCCCAAAAGGTTTGATGACCGAAAAAGAAGCGAAAAAACAAAAAGTTGGCGGTGAACATTTATTTAATATTTGGTAATTTTTATTTTTTCTGATTTTAAATTAAGAATATGTCAAGAATAGCTAAACAACCGATAGATTTGCCGACAGGTATAAACGTCAAACTAGAAAATGGCGCTATTTTGATTACAGGTCCGCTTGGTTCTCTGTCTCGAACGTTGCATAGTGATATCAAGGTTACTTTGCTTGAAGATAACAAAGTTAAAATTGAACCAGCTCATCGTTCCATTTCTGCCGATGCTTTATCTGGCACTTTTGCTTCTCATATCAAAAATATGATTGTTGGAGTAGCTAAGGGTTATGAAAAAAAATTAATAATTGAAGGCGTCGGTCTCCGTTTTGCGGTTAGTGGTAATAACATTAAATTGGACTTGGGCTTTTCCCATCCGGTGGAGCTATTAATTCCAGAAGGTCTAAAGGTTATAGTTGAAAAAAATCAAATGACCATAACTGGTATTGATAAAGAGCAGGTCGGGGAATTTGCCGCTAAAATAAGGGCTTTAAAGAAAACCGAGCCTTACAAAGGGAAGGGTATTAGATATAGTGATGAAATCCCAAGGCGTAAACAAGGCAAGAAAGTTACTGCTTAAGATTTGAAATAAAAGTATGAGAACAATAAGAATTAAAACTAAAGAAGAAAAACGAAAACGTCGTCAAGCTCGTATTAGGTCAAAAATTTTTGGCACGATGGCTTGTCCACGGTTGTCAGTATTCAAATCAAATCAACATTTGTTTGTTCAATTAATTGATGATATGTCTGGTAAAACTTTGGTTTCAGCTAGTGATCAGGAAATAAAAATTGAAAAAGCCAATAAATCTGACTTTATTAAAGTAAAAACAAGCAAAGCGGTGGGTAAATTAATTGCGGAAAAAGCTTTAACTCAAAAAATCAAAGAAGTGGTTTTTGATCGTGGTGGGAATAGATTTATGGGTCGAATAAAAGCTGTTGCGGAAGGTGCGCGCGAAGGCGGTCTTAAGTTTTAAATTTTAAAGGCTATTTTAATTATGGAAACAACTAAAACTACAACCAGTAATAAAAAAACTTTTGGATCACCTCTTTCTCGCGGTCGACGACCAGGTCGTCGTTTTGGCGAAAGAGAAAAACCGGAGTTTGACCAAAAAGTTATTAATGTTCGTCGGGTGGCGCGAGTAATGGCGGGTGGTCGTCGATTCAGTTTTTCTGTGGTGGTGGTCGCTGGAGATCGAAATGGTCGGGTTGGGGTTGGAATTGGCAAAGCAAGTGACACTTCCCAAGCTATCAACAAAGCTTACAATAAAGCTAAAAAAGAAATGATAAAAATAGCGCTGACCGACACAAAATCCATTCCTCACGATATAGAAGCCAAATTCAAATCGGCCAAAATCAGTCTTCGTCCAGCACCAGGACGCGGTTTAATCGCTGGTAGTTCAATCAGAATTATTCTTAACTTGGCTGGCGTTAAAGACATTAACGCTAAGATTATTTCTCGTGGTAAAAATAAATTAAACATTGCTCAAGCGACGATGAAAGCCTTAAAGGCAATTAGTAAGAGTAAAAAATAATATGCAGATACAAGATGTAAAAAGAGATACACCACAAAAGAAAACCAAACAAATTGGTCGTGGTGGCAAGCGTGGCACAACTGCTGGTCGCGGTTCTAAAGGACAAAAAGCTCGAGCTGGTCATAAAATTCGTCCAAATCTTCGAGACCAAATAAAGAAAATCCCCAAATTACGCGGTTATAAATTCCAATCTAAAAATGAAAAACCAACTCCAATTAATCTGGAAACTATAGAAAAGGTATTTGTTGATGATTCAATAATTTCTCCGGCAAGTTTGGCGGAAAAAAAGATAATCACTAGAAAAAGCGGTCGGTTGCCGCAAATTAAAGTTTTGGGTAATGGTATAATTAGTAAAAAGATTACAATTTCTGGTTGCTTGATTTCTAAAGTGGCTCGTGAGAAAGTGGAAAAGGCTGGTGGTAAAGTAAAATAGTTTAAAAAATTTTGTTTTTTGTTTTGTAATTTATGATAACGACTTTTTTAAATAAATTAAATCTTGTTTTATCAGATCGTAATTTACGCGTTAGGATTTTGTTTGTGTTGGGAGCGTTGGCAGCTTTTCGGTTAGGGGCGGCAATTCCAATCCCTGGAGTCAATATTCTTCAATTGGAAAGATTTTTATCAGAGAATCAATTTTTTGGTTTGCTTAATGTTTTTTCCGGCGGCGGTCTATCCACGTTATCTATCTTTATGCTTGGCGTCGGTCCCTATATTACGGCTTCTATTATTATGCAATTGTTAACCTTTGTTTTCCCGTCTTTTAAACAAATGTATCAAGAAGAAGGTGAGGCTGGTCGGCGTCGAGTGGCTCAATACTCGCGTCTTTTGACGGTTCCTTTGGCGGCTGTTCAGGGGTTGTCTCTTTTGGTTTTGTTGGAACGTCAAGGTATTTTGATGAATTTAACAATGTTTGAACGGGTTACTAATATTTTTGTTGTCATCGCTGGTTCTCTTTTGGTAACTTGGATTGGTGAATTAATTACCGAATATGGTATTGGTAACGGTGTTTCTCTTTTAATCTTTGCTGGTATTGTGTCGCGTCTTCCATCAGTTTTGTCTCAATTATGGTTAACTTTTGAGATTGCTCAAGTGCCAGTGTATCTGTTATTTGCCTCCGTTTCATTGATAATTGTGGCGGCGGTTGTTTTTGTGACAGAAGCAGAGAGGCCAATTCCCATAACTTATGCTAAAAGAGTTCGTGGTATGAAGATGTATGGAGGAATTTCTACTTATTTGCCTATTAGAGTCAATAATGCGGGAGTGATGCCGATTATCTTTGCCTTGTCTATTTTACTTTTCCCGCAAATGATCTTTGGTTTTTTGGCTGGTTATGGCAATGATTTTATAAGTAATATTGCTTCTTATATTAATTCGCTTTTGAATAATTCTTGGCTTTATTCTAGTTTTTACTTCTTGTTAGTTTTTGCTTTTACTTATTTTTATTCTGCAGTTACTTTTGATCCCGAAGCTATTTCTACTAATTTACAAAAAAGTGGTGCTTTTATTCCTGGAGTCCGTCCTGGACGATCTACGGCTGAATATTTGTCACGAATTTTGACTCGGTTGACTCTAATTGGCGCGATTTTCTTGGGTTTCGTGGCAGTATTGCCGGTTCTCTTGCGTGGTTTGACTGGAGTCGCCTCTTTGGCGATTGGGGGGACAAGTCTTTTGATTGTTGTTTCCGTGGCAATTGAATTGGTCAAGCAAATTGATGCCCAAATTTCAATGCGAGAATACTAAGGTTTAGATTTATCTCAATCTAGGAAGTATTGATTACATAAATTTAGGAGCAAATTTTTATTTGCAAGAATTTTTTGCTTTTCCATTAAAAGTATGCGAAAATTTTAATTATGATAAAACTAAAAACTTTTATTTTTATCGGTCCCTCTGGTTGCGGTAAGGGCACTCAGGCCGAGCTTTTGATAAAATATTTAACGGAAGTTGGTGATATTTCAACTGAACATCCAATTCTTCATTCGGAATCAGGTCAACGTTTTCGTGATTTTATTCAAGAAACTAATTTTGTTGCTCAAGAGACCAAAATGACAATGGGCTTGGGTGCGCGTTTGCCCGATGCGTTGGCTGTTTGGAATTGGGCTGGTTATTTAATAAAAAATTATACCGGCAAAGAACACTTGATTTTTGATGGTTCGCCTCGGTCCCTTTTGGAAGCTAAGGTTTTAGATACAATGTTGGCTTTTTTAAAGCGTGGACAAGCGATAGTTATTTTTCTTGATGTTTCTTCTCAAGAATCAACTAAACGTCTGTTAAAACGCGCAATTGAACAAGGTAGAGCTGATGATAATTCAGAAGATATAAAACGTCGGCTTGATTGGTTCGAGAAAGATGTGCGTCCGGCTTTGGAGTATTATGAAAAAGAATCAACTCATCTGTTTTTACACATAAATGGCGAGCAAAGTCGAGAAAAGATTCATGAAGATATTAAGATCAAGATAATGGAATTTGTCGGGGGATATGATTAGATTAAAAACAAAAGCTGATATAGAGGTTTTAAAAGAAAGCGGAAAGAGATTGTCAAATATTTTATTCCAAATAGCCAAAGCGGTAAAACCGGGCGTAAAAACGAGGGAGTTAGATGATTTGGCATTATCCCTAATTCGTAAAAATGGTGACAAGCCAGCCTTTTTAGATTATCGTTCTGAAGGCTCTCCTCTAGCTTATCCGGCGGCTCTTTGTGTCTCAATAAATGAAGAAATTGTCCATGGTGTTCCTGGGGAACGTGTTTTGCAAGCAGGTGATATTGTCGGATTGGATTTGGGGCTTAATCACAAAGGATTTTTTACGGATATGGCAATGACTGTGCCAGTTGGTGAAATTAGTGATGAAGACAAAAAATTAATAAAAGTAGCTAAGCAAGCGCTAGAAGTTGGTATTAAAGCGGCAAAATCAAACGGACATATCGGGGATATTAGTGCCGCTATTCAAAAGTATGTGGAAGGTGAAGATTTGAATGTTGTGAGAGAATTGGCTGGGCATGGAGTAGGCTATGCAGTGCACGAGGACCCCTTTGTTCCTAATTATGGTCGCCCACACACCGGCGAAAAACTTAAACCAGGCTTGGTTTTGGCAATTGAACCAATGGTGACTGCGGGTTCTGGCAGAATTGTCTTAGAAGAAGATGGTTTTACTTTTAGCACTAGGAAAGGTGAAAATAGTGCTCATTTCGAAAAAACGATAGCAATTACCGAAAAAGGTGTTATTATTTTAACTAATTAATTATTAATTAAAATATTTTTTTGTTAAATATGGTCAATTTGAAAGAAGAAAAAACTTTTTTGATGATTAAACCTGATGGCGTTAGGAAGGGTTTAATCGGTGAGATTGTTAAGAGATTGGAACAGCGCGATTTAAAAGTTGTAGCTTTGGAAATGTTTCAACCAACAACAGAACAGATAGATGATCACTACCCAAAAGATGAATCTTGGCGACGTCGATTGGGTCAAAAGACTTTGGCTACTTATGAGAAATACGGTTTTGATCCAATCTCAGAGATTGGCACAACCGATGAATTGGAGATTGGCAACCAGGTGCGTAAATGGTTGATCAATTATATGACTTCAGCACCTCTTGTGCGAATGGTTATACAGGGGGTTCATGCAGTTAGTATGGTAAGAAAGATTGTTGGACCGACAATTCCTTCGGTTGCTGATATGGGGACTATTAGGGGTGATTTTTCGGCCGACTCACCTGCTTTGGCTAATCGGGAAAAGCGGGCGGTAATGAATTTAGTTCATGCTTCAGAAACATCTGAAGAGGCAGAACATGAAATAGCTCACTGGTTTGGAAATTCGCCGATCTACGGCTATAAACGTTTTGGGGTGGATGAATAAGAAAAAACGGTATAATAAAAATTTTTTCAATAAAATGCGGATTTTGAGTTAAAAAATCAGAAAACCCGCGTTTTTTGATAATTTGAAGTAAGTAAATATCTTAAAGCGTTAATTTTTTCCGACTTTATTAAAACGTGGATAATTTTTTGATTTAAATCTTATATTTCAATTTTCTTGTCTTACTTGTCGCGTTTTATGGATGAGTTATAATTTAATTAGGTTGTTCGGATAATATTTTCTAGCTTAAAATATATATTCAGGGAGTCTTATATTGCAATTAACCGTGGTTGATTGTTGCGGGCACCCACCTAGAATTTTTCTAGGGAATATTGCTTCCGAATAGCCATGTAAGGCAGTCCCCTTAAGGGGCTGTTTTACTTTATAAAGAACTTGAAATGCTTGATATTTGTCGGACAGTCTCTAATTTGTTAAAATTAAAGGGTGAAATTTAAAAGTTTTTTTATTTTAAGTCTTATTTTGGTTGTAGGGATTGCCTTATTAGATTTTTTTGCTTTTAAATATTTTTGGTATTGGCGTTTGCCTTGGTTTGATAAAACGATGCATTTTTTTGGAGGTTTTTTAATTGCGCTAGTGGCTATTCAATTTTATCTTTATTTATCTTCTAAACCTTTAACTGGCAAACGTTTAATTGTCTTAAGTGTGGTGCCGGCGTTGTTTGTAGGTTGCTTGTGGGAATTATTTGAATTTACGGCTGAAAGGATTTATTTTTCAGAAATTGCTTTAAAAAACTTTGGAATGTTATATGGCGGTTGGCAAGATTCTTTACGTGATTTATTTTTTGATTTATTTGGTTCATTATCCGCAGTTAGTTTATTTATCTCTAATTTAATATGGACAAAAAGAAAACCAGTATAGATTTTTTTGGAGGGACCGAAAATGTGACAGGGTCTAATTTTTTAGTTACAGATAATAAAACAGGTCTAAAAATTTTGATTGATTGTGGTCTTTTTCAGGGCTCAAAAGATTTAGAAGATTTAAATTATGAACCTTTCCCGTTTGACCCAGCTCAAATTGATTATCTTTTGGTTACTCATGCACACCTAGACCATATAGGGCGAATTCCCAAGCTAATTAAAGATGGTTTTGTGGGTAAAATTTATTCTACTGCACCGACAAAAGAAGTTTCTGAATACAGTCTTTATGATAGTTTAAATATTCAAAATAAAAACAATGAAAAAATTTTATTCAACGAGCAAGATATAAAGAAAGCCCTATCCCTTTGGGAAATGATTGAATATGAGCAAGCTTTTAATCTTGGAGAATATCAAATTATTGCCAAAGACGCCGGTCATATTCTTGGTTCAACAATGTGGGAATTTTCTCGTGCCGGCCGTTCAATTACTTTTACCGGCGACCTTGGAAATTCTCCCTCCAATTTGCTTAAAGATACTCGACCGCTTGGACCAGTCAATTACGTGGTGATGGAAAGCGTCTATGGTGATCGTAATCATGAGGATAAAAATATCAGGAAAAATATTTTGGAAGATGTTATTGAGGAAACAATGAAAAAGGGAGGCACTCTGATGATCCCAGCCTTTTCCATTGAAAGGACCCAACAAATTCTATATGAAATAGAAAGTTTGATGGAAAATTCAAGAATTCCCCTAGTGCCAGTTTTCCTAGATTCACCTTTTGGAATTACAGTGACTAAAATTTATAAAAAATATGCCAGATACCTTAATGATGAAGTGCGTAATTCAATAGAAAAAGGAAATGAAATTTTTCATTTTCCACAATTGCAAATGACCTTGAGTACCGAACAATCAAAAGCAATTTTTAGAGCTAACCCACGTAAAATAATTATTGCTAGCTCTGGAATGTCAATGGGGGGAAGGATTTTGCATCATGAAAAACGTTATTTGTCAGACCCCAATAGCACTCTTCTTTTAGTTGGTTATCAACCTGTTGGGAGTTTGGGACGTTTAATTCAGGATGGAGTAAAATCAATAAAGATAATGGGAGAAGAAATTTCAGTTAATGCTAGAATCGCGACTATCTATGGATATTCATCACATAAAGACTCCGACCATTTGCTTGATTTTGTTAACGAATCTGCTAATTCTCTGGAAAAAGTTTATTTGGCGATGGGTGAACCTAAATCGGCACTTTTCTTGGCACAGCGAATCCGCGATTATCTTGGTATTGACGCACGAGTGCCCAAAGTTGGTGAAAGAGTTGAGTTAGATATTTAGGATAGGGTTTTAGAACTTAGGGGGTGTATTAAAATATCAATAAAATAATAAAAATGGAAAAAGAAAACAACGACAACTTACGTAATGCGCATCGTCGAATAAAAATCTGTGTTTCAGGTGCGGCTGACACAACTCATTGCGGGGATGGCGCCTTGGAGCTTGCTAAAGAGTTGGGTCGAGAAATTGTTAGACAAGGAGCGGTAATTGTTACCGGGGCAACTACTGGTTGGCCTCTATGGTCTACAATTGGAGCCAAAGAAGCGGGGGGATTTTCCATCGGGGTTTCACCAGCTTCTACAGAAAAAGAACACGTAGAAAAATGGGGCTTGCCGATAAATTATCTAGATGTGATTATCTACACTGGGCAGGGCTTTCCGGGGAGAGATATTTTGCTCACTAGAACTACTGACGCGGTAATCTTGGGATGTGGCCGTATTGGCACAATTCATGAATTTACAGTGGCTTTTGAGGATAATAAACCGATTGGAATTTTGGAGGGTTGTTGGGAAACTGATGAAACCTTAAAGACCATCATTGAAAGAGCTCATCGACCGAATAAAAAAATTGTTTTTGATAAAGATCCCCAAAAATTGGTGCAAAAAATTCTTAAGATGGTAGAAGCAGAAAAACAGGAATTAGAGAAAGAAGGTTTGATGAAGGCAATACAGACTCAGAAGGAAGCCAGACGCGGTTAAAGATTTTAGACTAAATTAAAAAACATCCATTAAAATGGATGTTTTTTAATTTAGTCTTTGGTTATTTAATTTTGGCGATAATTTCAGCGAAAATATTAGGTTCATTTTCGGCTAAATCGGCTAGCATCTTGCGGTTTAACGCGATATTTTTTTCTCTAAGCAATCCAATAAATTTACTATAAGATAATTCGTGTGTTTTGAGAGCCGCGCCTATTTTTATATTCCATAATCGGCGAAAATCATTTTTTTTGTCGCGACGATGAGCAAAAGCATAAACACCAGCTTTGGCGATAGCCACCTTAGCCTCGCGTTCTTTGGTGCTACGACCAAAACGATAACCTTTGGCTTTTCCTAAGACATTACGACGATGTTTTATTGAAGTTGTTCCTCTTTTAACTCTGACCATAATTCGTTCTATTTAAAATTTTTTAAATTATTTGACTAAGTTAGGTAAATACTTGCCAATTTCTTTATTTTTCAAAAATATCTCAGACTGACGTTTGCCAGCAATTTGTTTTTGTCCTTTTTCTTTGGCATTAAAGTGGTCTTGTCCTGGTTTGCGAACAAGTAATTTACCAGTCTTGGTGATTCTTATTCTTTTGGTTAAAGACTTATTAGTTTTGGTACTCATATTTTTATTATTAAATCGCCTGTTGACTGTTTAGAAATCGGCCTCAAAGGCCGATTTGGCTTGATAGTTGGCGTTTGATTAACTATAGCCTAAAAAGTTTTTTTTGTCCACCTATTCTGGATGAGTTAAATTGTTTGGGGAGGTTGATTCTCTGTTTCTATTTTAGTTTGAGTTTTGGTTTTTGGGGCCCTTTCAACAATTACAGTTAATCCTTTTGGGCTCTTTTGAGGTGGATTTGCCAGTTTGTATTCTTCAGTAATCAAATTAAGAATTCTTTTCAATCTTTCATTAAGGAAATTGATGTCGAAATATTTGGTTCGACCAGGCAGAAAGAGGTTGATTTTGACACGATGTCCTTTTTCAAGAAAAGAAGACACTTTTTTTGCTTTTAAGGCTAGATCGTGTTCGCCGGTGCCAATTTTGATTTGCAAAGATTTAGTTTCGCTGACGTGTCCCTTGGCTTGTTTCTGTTTTTTTTGTTCTAAATACTGATATTTGCCATAAGCCATAATCCGCGCGACTGGAGGTTGGGCGTTGGGAGAGACCTCAATCAAATCAAGCTCTTTTTCTTTGGCTTGAGCTAAGGCTTCGGCCAACGTTAAAAGGCCTAAATTATTGCCTTCTTCATCAATTACTCGCAATTCAGAGGCTCTTATTTGGTTGTTAATGCGGGTGAAATTCTTCAAGTTTACTTATGATTATTAATAAAATTATAACAAAAATAATGGAAATGTCCAAGATGTTAAATTTTGAAGAGAAAATATTAAACAATTTTGATTAAAAAAGTTTTCTTGGTGGCTAGCCTTTCCTTTTTGGATTTTTTTTGTGTTATTATTAATCAAATGGCAAATTTGGTAGAAAACAAAAAAGCCCGCTTGAATTATGAGATTTTGGAAGAATATGAAGCAGGAATAGAACTTTTGGGTGGGGAAGTTAAAGCGCTCAAAAGTGGGCAAGGCTCATTGGATGGGGCACGAGTAGCGATTCGTGCCGGAGAGGCTTTTTTATTGGGCTTTCATATTCCTCCATATCAACCCAATAATGTAATTGGCTCTTATGAACCAGAACGGACTAGACGGTTGCTCTTGAGTCAAAAAGAAATCAAAAACCTTGCCGAGATGATCGAACAGAAAAGGTTGACAATCATTCCTATTTCGGTGTATAATAAAAAAAGATGGTTAAAAGTGAAAATCGCACTAGTTCGCGGTAAGAAAAAATTTGATAAACGAGAGGATATTAAACGTCGCGATGTTGAACGTGATATTGGTCGCCATTTAAAAGGCTAGGACATTGAAAATTTTGAAGGTTTTTAAATACGGGGATGTTTGGCTTTGACGGATGATTGATCTTATTCGCGCAAGTCGAGTTTTCTAGAATCTCGTAAAACTTCTAGGACAAAGCAAATGCCAAAAATACTGGCAGCGTAGTATCACCATATTACGCTCCGGCCTACGCTTTAGCTTAAGCCGGCATTCGCTTCCGATTTTTCCGATAATTGGGAGTAGAGTGTTATAGCTTTTCGGAATAGGTAATCGGTTTGCTTCGACCGAAAACCAAAATGTAGAAGCTCGAATCAAATAGATTTTGCCATTTTAAAACTGTTTGATTTTAAACTGCTTCGGCGATTTAAATTGGCTAAACTTGTAGATTCGTTTAAGTGACTCATTTGCACGGGGGTTCGATTCCCCCCATCTCCACCATTACATTAAATTTTCGCAGCGCTAAGATTTCTTCAAAAACGTGAATACAAGAAGCAACTTAAACAGATTTGATTTTATTGAGTTATTTTGTTTTGAACAGAAATAGAGGTCATTCGTGTTTTTGAGTTTGAAATTTATTTAAAATCTAGCTTGGACCTTGTTTTTGTCAACAAGTATTTAATCTAAAAATAACAAATTTGTCTTATGCCGAGTCTATCGCAAGACGATAGAGCTCATTCCTAATTAAATTTCTAGCATAAAACAACTAATTTTTTTAATATTACCAAATCATTCTTTAATCAAAATCGGTTTTCGTTTCCTATTTCTCTTCTTTTTTCTTCTTCAAAAACTCCTTATAATACCAATAAGGAAAAGTCAGGAAAAAAAGTAAGTTGTTTAAATTTTTTTTATTAAACATAATTTGATGAGGATCCTAGTTGTAAGTTCACCTTTAAATTTTTACATATCTTTGTTAAAATAACAATCTGGAGGAATTAATTAGCAGAATAATCTCTAAGTGTTTTAAATCGCTAATTAAGGATTTTGTTTATTTAAATAATAAAAACTAAATGGCAAAGAAAAAAAATAAAAAGAATTTTTCGGTTTTGACGCAATTTATTGGACAAATTATAGCGGCTATTTTGGTTCTTGTTATGGTAGCGGCAGTGTTTGTTTCAACAGTTTCAGATCGAAAAAGTTTACCCCTTATCCCAATTTCACAAGTGGCTCAAAAAATAACCAATGATAAGGTGGAAAGGATATCCTTGCAAGACGAAGAATTGATAATCACTCTTAAGGACGGGACAGAAGAAAAGTCAAAAAAAGAGTCTGAAGCTTCTTTGTCTGAAAGTTTGATAAACTATGGTGTTTCTCCAGAAAAACTTCAGACTCTACCAATTGAAATAACAAATTCTTATGGTTGGGGTTTTTGGCTGTTAACCGTTTTGCCAATTCTTTTGCCAATTCTTTTTGTGGTTTTCCTGTTTTGGATGATTTCACGGCAAATGCGTGGCGCCAGCATGCAGGCTTTTTCTTTTGGTCAATCACGGGCGCGTCTAATTGATCCAAACGACAGCAAACAACGCGTGACATTTAAAAATGTTGCCGGGGTGCGCGAAGCCAAAGAAGAACTTCTGGAAATTGTTGATTTTTTGCGTTCGCCCAAAAAGTTTTTGGATATTGGCGCGAGGATTCCCAAGGGGGTAATTCTAGTAGGAGCACCAGGGACTGGCAAAACTCTATTGGCACGAGCGGTCGCGGGCGAGGCCAAAGTTCCTTTTATGTATCTTTCTGGGTCGGAATTTGTGGAAATGTTTGTTGGTGTTGGCGCTTCGCGGGTGCGAGACTTGTTCAAGATGGCAAAAAAGGTAGCTCCGTCAATTATTTTTATCGATGAAATTGACGCGATTGGTCGGCATCGCGGTTCGGGCTTGGGGGGAGGCAATGACGAGAGAGAGCAAACCTTAAATCAAATTTTGGTAGAAATGGACGGGTTTGAACCATCAGAAAAAGTAATAATTATCGCAGCGACAAATAGGCCAGATGTTTTAGATCCTGCCTTGTTGCGACCTGGTCGTTTTGACCGACGAGTAATTTTGGATCAACCAGACAAACGCGACCGAGAAGAAATTTTGAAGATTCATGCTGAAAAAAAATCATTTGGTGAAGATGTTGATTTTTTGGTAGTGGCCGAAAGAACCCCAGGTTTTTCTGGTGCAGATTTAGCTAATTTAATGAATGAGGCGGCAATTCTAGCGGCTCGTGAAAATCGTCGTTCTATTACGCAATATGATTTACTTCGTTCGGTAGAAAAAGTTATGCTTGGCCCAGAACGAAAGAGTCACATCTTATCTGACCGCGAAAAAAGAATTACTGCTTATCATGAAATTGGCCATGCGTTGGTCTCATCGCTTTTGGAATATTCCGATCCAGTGCATAAGGTTTCTATTATTGCTCGCGGTCAAGCGGCTGGCTATACTCTAAAATTGCCATTTGAAGACAAACGTTTAAGGTCGCGCAATGAATTTTTGGACGATATCGCGGTGTCTCTTGGTGGTTATGTGACGGAAAAATTGATTTTTAATGATGTAACAACTGGCGCTTCAAATGATATCCAAGTTTCAACAGCATTGGCTCACGATATGGTAACTAAGTATGGGATGAGTGATGAATTAGGACCAGTCGCGCTTGATTCATCATCTCACACTAATCTAAATATGGGGTTGATTAATGAAAGGTTAGTATCTGAAAAAACTTTTTCGGAGATAGATAAAGAAGTATCAAAAATTATGAATGAAGCGATGAAGAGGGCGGAAGAAGTTGTTACTAAATATCGTTCAGCTTTGGAAAAGTTAGCGGAAGAATTGATTAAGGTTGAAACTTTGGAACGAGAAGATTTTGAAAAACTCTTAATTTTAAATGGTATTAAACCAAAAACCAAAACTACAGAAGGAACTTTTGCTGAACAAACTTAATTTTAGAAATGAAATTATTGCTGTTTGGAAATCTCTAGGTCAAACGCCGCTTCAGGCTATTAATTGTTTAAGAAAACCAGAATCAATATATGCTAATCTTAAAATCGGTTATGCTGGGCGGCTTGATCCATTAGCCGAGGGAGTTTTACTTTTGATGGTTGGAGAAGCTAACAAGAATCGTAATCAATATCTTGGTTTAGGTAAAAAATATGAAGCAGAAGTTCTTTTTGGGGTTTCAACTGACAGCCATGATATTTTGGGCAAAATTGAAAACGTGTTAGACTTACTACCAAAAGTTGGTTCTCTAAAAGAGGTCTTATCCAATTTTGAGGGTGATTTTATTCAAGATTATCCCGCTTTTTCTTCACCTCTTTTGGCTGGTCATAAAAATTTTTCCAAACAAGTTCGTATTAATAAAATAGAATGTTTGGCGGTAAGAAAAATTACAGGCTTTCAATTAGAGAAAGAGGTAATCTATCTTATTAATAAAGTTAAAGGTAATTTTAGGCAATCAGAAATTTTAGCAGGTTGGAAAAAATATTTTTTTCTTCGCCAACGACAAATTTTTATTATTGTCAAAATAAGAGTTGATTGTTCGGCTGGAGTTTATATCCGTCTTTTGGCTCATAATTGGGGAAAAGAAGCTAGTTGTCCAGCTTGCCTGTTTAAACTTAAGAGATTATCCGTTGGTAACTATGGGTTCAAGGACTGTCTTGAATTGTGATTGTCGGAAAAACTTTTTTGAGTTATATTTAGAATATATTCAGCGTGTGTAGCTCAATTGGTAGAGCGCTCGTCTTATACACGAGTGGTTCCAGGTTCGAGTCCTGGCACACGCACCAGATTAAACTTTTAGAGATTTTGTTTAACAAAATTATAAAAACTGATGAGTAAAACTATAAAGGAATTTTTTATAAGGGCGTCAAAAGTTTTATTATCAAAAAAAGCAGAAAGTTTTATTAATATTTTAATTACAAACAATATGAAAACATATACAATCATTGTTACAATTATCGCTATTTTAGCGATTGTGGGGGCGGGGTACTTTTTTTGGCAATATAATAGTCTTGCTGATGTTATAGATAGTTGTCAAAAAGATAAAGCGTTGGCTGAAAATCAACTAGTTTTTGCAAATGAGCAATTGACAAAAATAGCGAAAACCGTCTCCGCTTTTAAAACAGTCAATGAATCTTTTTTGATTCCCGGAGATTTAAAAGCAATAAATGTTGGTTCTAAAGAGGCGGTTTTGGTTGAACAAAAAATTGTTAACATTGTTGATAATCAAGATAGGATGGGGGCAGAAAGGGAATGGAAGGATTTTAAAACATCCCTAAACCTAAATTCCTTATTCTCTCTTTTTAGAAATTTTGCCAATAATTTGGAACGAATTTTGTCTCAATCTAAATAAAAATTTGTGAAAAAATTCATTGTTTTCGTATACTAAGAAATGTAAATTAAAAAACTTCGGATTTTATCAAATAGAAAAAATCAGCACTTTT
Source organism: Minisyncoccota bacterium (assembly GCA_041657405.1). Classification (GTDB taxonomy): domain Bacteria; phylum Patescibacteriota; class Minisyncoccia; order Phycocordibacterales; family XYD1-FULL-46-19; genus JAKJEI01. Next base: position 11,968 of record JBBABX010000005.1, on the reverse strand, counting down.
TCACATTTATTAACACTTATTATTTAGAATTTAGACTTTATGATGTTAATATTATATAATATGTTTAATTTTCAATCGAGGGGTTTTGCTTTAATTAAGTTATTGGCAGTTGTTTTTATTGCTGTTTTAATTTTTGGTGTTGTTTTTCTCGGTTTGAAAAAAATTAAAGATAAACCTGGAAAAGAAATAGTAACTGAGATTAACACTAGTCAACTACAAGAAAATTTAGAAAATTATCCTGACGATTATTCTTCAGATGATAAGGGTGATAAAGATATCGATGATCAAGATAATGATTTGACTAATAAAACAACTTATTATGCTCCCAAATTACCGGTTGATGTTAAAAAAGATGATGTAAAACTTAATATTCAGGAGAAAGTTTTTGGCCAAGAGGTTAGTTTTCTCTCCAAAAAACTTGCTCGTTTTTTTAATCAAGGTAATACTAATGAAGAGGAAACTACAACTGATGACGGCGGTTCTGAACCAGAAGTGCCCCTAACGGCTTCAGCTAGCCCAGATCCCCAATTATTTACCGATTCTCTAACGGTTAGTCTGAGCGCTAGTGACTCTGGTGCTTCTATTTTTTATACGATTGATGGTTCAACTCCTACCGCCTCATCAACTCTCTATGAAAGTTCAGTTGTTATTACTCAAACAACAACTTTCAAGTTCTTTGCTTTTAAGGAGGGCGAAGAACAAAGTGAAATATACACTGTAATCTATGCTAAAGAAGATACTGATCCGGGTTCGCCCATTGCTTTGATTGAAGTTAATGGTCCTAGTTGGTTGGAAACTGCGGCTCCTTACGAAGATGCTCTAACTAATTATTATGCCCCTCACGCTGTCTTTTTTGAAGGTTGGGGGTCTGGTCCTGACCGAGATTATATTGAATCTTATGTTTGGGATTTTGGTGATGATAGCTCAACTTTTTCCGGTTTTAATGCTGCCCATGTTTATGAAACACCAGGCACCTATAATGTTACTTTGACTGTTACTGATAGAAGCGGACGGACTGATACTGATTCTGTTCAAATTACGGTTCAAGCACGAGATGGAAATACTTATTATGTGGATTCCGCTATTGGCGATGATTCTTACACTGGTCTTTGTCAGACGGTTGGTGAAGAAAATTGCGGTCCCTGGAAAACAGCAACTCAAGCGTTCTCTTATGCATCAACGACTACTCTATATGGTCCTGGTGACCAGATACTATTTAAACGGGGGCAAACTTTTGAAGTTATGACTAATTCTTCGGATGCATATGGCGCGTATAGAATTTCTTCAGGTTTGTATGGAATTATGTTTGGAGCTTATGGCGAGGGTGATAAACCGTTAATTCAGGCCATAGGAGATGGCGGCGGGACTTTGATTGTTAACGCTTTTGCCAAACGTCGCTTCTTTTCATTTGTTGATTTGAAATTTGACCTTACTCCAGTTGCTGGCAATCCAACACTTTTCTTTTCGGCTTCAGGCGGTGGAACTAATTATTTGTGGTTGCGAGTTGATCTTGAAGATTTTGAACAAGGTTGGGTGTTGAACTCTTCTTTGACAGATCCTATGTCAAACACTTTTATTGTTGATTCTAGCACTTATAATTCTGAAGTAGTTCACCTTCATTGTATCGCAACACGTTTGGCGTTGTTAAATAATACTTTTGATTATTCTGGTAACCACTTGGCTTACGCTGAAGTGATAAAAACTGGAGTGATTGACAATAATATTTTTAGCCGACCAGCTTATGGTCGAACCGCGCTTCGGATAAGTGGTAATACTCTTAGTCATAAGGCTTCAAATATTTGGGTTTCTGATAATGTATTTCAAGGATGGATTGATCCCAGAACCGGAGGGGTAGAATATGCCGATGGTTCTCAATATAATTACAGTTTGGTTGAATTTGCCCCCAATACTGGGGACGAGAGATTCGGCGAATGGCTTGTATTTAAAGACAATATTATTTCTAGCGCTCAGATTTTTATGAGGCTTGGTGGGTGGGAACATCTCTCAATCAAAAACAATTATTTTACAACTCCTGACCCGACACAGGCAAAAAAGTTTCAAATAGGTCATAGTTGGGAATTGCGTCCACTTTCTGATATAAACATTGTCAATAATTTTTTTGAATTTACTGATAAGGTCTTGTTGGGACACTTTGCGCCGATGATCTATCTTAGGGCCTATACCGGTCCTGAATATGAAGGGAAGACAACTTATGAAGATATTACATTTGCTCGCAACGTTTTTCGCACAAGCGACAATGTCTTTCGTTTTATCCAAGTCCCTGATGATTCTGCTCATTATGATATTTTGGAAAGCGATAATAACTTTGTTCTTTGGGAAAATGATGAAGATACAATATTTATCCAGGGGATAGACGTCCCAACCAATTTGACTTTGGCTGAATGGCGCGCTTTGACTGGTAATGATTTGTCTACCCAAATACACGAAAATTATAACTTGCCGGTTCCTGGTTGGACAACAGTCGCTTCGGCTACTTCAGGGGATACTATTAATGTTAGATATCAAGATGCCAAATCAATGGCTTTAGAAACTGCTACGGCTCAGGGGGGTAGCACCAGCACAATACAATTGGCTTCTAGTGCTTCATCTGTTGATGATTTTTATAAAGGGAAATTGTTGAAAATTACAAGTGGGGCTGGAGCAGAACACTCAGGTTCAGTCCAAGGGGGCACTACCAATACAATCATTTTATCTTCAGAAGCTTCATCTGTTGATGATTTTTATAAGGATCGCCTTATTAGAATGAGTGTGGGTACCCAGGTAAGAAGAATAATAAGTTATGTTGGGACAACTAAAACTGCTACTGTGGCTTCTGACTGGGATGTGCCGCAAAGCGCTTGGACTTATCGTATTCCCGCCGAAACACGTGCTATAACCAGTTATGACGGAAGCACTAAAACAGCTAGTGTCAGTTGGGATTGGGCAACTCAACCAGATAATACTTCAGTTTATGAAATTATCGGTCAGACCACTATAGACTATGTAGTTCTTTGGGTAAAATATGAAGATGGTGAATGGCAGAATACTGGTCTTCAAGAATCAGGGGTATCGGGTTCTTTCTCTTATACTCCCGATCAAGGTTCGGGCACTTATTACTTTGCGACTCAAGCTGTTGATAGTGAAGGAAACACTTCTTTGCCACCAACAGGATTTGGCTCGGCTCAAACTGTCTATATTGCTCCAACCTCTTAAATTCTTCCCAATGATGAAGTCTCTTAATTTATAAATTAAGATGTTCTCAATCAGTAGTTTTCAAAAAGGCTTTGTTTAGTTGCTTGTCTCAGGCAAAATAAGAGTGTTTTGTTGATGTGAATCTGCGTCCTATCAATTAAATTACTCAAAATGTAGTTCTTGTTTTCTCTCGCTTAATCGCTTGGTAAATACAGGGTAGGAGCTCAAGTTGGGGTCATCCTCAATAATTTCTTCAGCTTCTTTACGAGCAGCGGCGACCATTTTTAAATTACGCAAAGCTTCCATTCCTAGGTCAGAGATACCCCACTGCTTTTCTCCCGTCATAGTCCCGGTCCCACGTAAGGCGAGGTCTTTTTCTGCCAACTCAAAACCACTTTTGATTTCAGCGAGAGCTTTTAGTCGTTCCATTGATTTGGTATTTTTGGTGTCACTGAAGATATAACAATAGGCTTGATGACTGGAACGCAAAACTCGCCCGCGTAATTGGTGGAGTTGGGCCAAACCAAAACGTTCAGCACCTTCAATAACGATGATAGTAGCGTTCGGCACATTAACGCCAACTTCTACAACTGAAGTGGAAACCAAGATATTAAGTTCACCATTGACAAAATCTTGCATCGCCTTTTCTTTATCTTTTGGTTTTAATTTGCTGTGCATTAAGCCGATTGAAAATTCTGGGAAAATTTTTTCTTGTAATTTTTTAGTTTCGGCGCGTACTGATTTAGTTTGTGATACTAAAAATTTTTGATAAGAATCTAACTCACTCGTCTGACTGTTATCTTCGGTCGGCGGGTCTATTCGTGGACAGATAACATAAGCTTGTTTTCCGGCTGATAATTCTTGTCTAAGATGTTCGTAAGCTTCTTTGCGTTTATCAGGAGGAATAATTTTAGTGATAATCGGCTTCCGGCCGGCAGGAAGTTCGTCTAGTAAAGTTAAGTCTAGGTCTCCGTAAACTGTCAGAGCCAAGGTTCGGGGGATAGGGGTGGCAGTCATTGATAATAAATGCGGAACAGACACGGGGGATCTCTGTATGAGTGCTTGACGTTGATAGACTCCAAATCGATGTTGTTCATCAATAATAGCAAAAGCTAAATTTTTGAACTTAACATTTTTTTGAATTAACGCGTGAGTGCCGACTAAAATTGGTATCTCGCCATTGGCGACCCATTTTAATAATTGAGTTCTGGAAATATGAGCACTTTCGGTAGGATTGATTTTAGAAGGAAATTTACGACATTCTTTGCCGGTGATGAGGCCAACTTGAATTCCCAAGTGGGCAAAGTATTGGCAAAAAGATTCAAAATGCTGACGTGCCAAAATCTCTGTCGGAGCCATATAAGAAACTTCATAACCAGCCTGGACAATTGCAAAAGTGGCGGCCGCGGCAACTAAGGTTTTGCCCGAACCGACATCACCTTCCAAGAGGCGAATCATTGGTTTGTCAGTGGCAAAGTCGGCTAAAATTTGGTCAATAGCCTCGATTTGCGCTCTGGTGGGCTTAAAAGGAAAATTATTTAGAAATTTTTTTACTTCAGTTTTTTTGGTTTCAAGAAGAAAGCTAGGATTGTTTTGATAAATCTTTTTGTCGCGCAGGCGGGCTAATTGAATAAAAAAAACTTCTTCAAAAGCGAAACGTTTGCGTGCCGCTTCGGCGTCGGTTGGTTTTTTGGGATGATGAATCCAAATTAATGCAGTTTTAAGAGAAGGCAAATTAAATTTTTTTAACAAATCAGTTGGTAAGGGATCAACTAAATTATTGAGAATTCCATTGGCGATTAATTTTTTTTGATGATAATAGAACCAACCAGAAGAAAGTCCGCGGGTCTCAGAATAAACTGGTACCAAAAATTCTTCTAAATTTTGATTGTTTTCGTTGTTATAAAAAAGTGATTCTTTTCCAGCTTGCCAAGCTAGATTGTCACGAATTTCAGGATTGGTTAGGTAGAGTTTTTGTTTGGCTTCTGTTGTCGCGCTCGTTTTTTTTCTGGCTGTTGCTTTTCCGCGAAATTCGGCAAATTGTCCAACAGCTACTTTTTTGGCTAGATATGGTTGGTGAAACCAAATCGCTTTTATCTTGCCAGTTTCGTCTTCTATTATCGCTTCACCCAGGGAAATTTTTTTGTGCCAGGCCTTGCTAGTTTTAGCGGACAAAACTTTGCCAAAAATTATCACATCTTCTCCTGCTTTTAATTCGGCAATATTTTTTCTTTTTCCTGGCATCTCATAACGATTGGGAAAATAATAAAGTAAATCATAAGCTGTTTTTAGATTCAAACGCTCTAAAGCTTTTTGTTGTAGAGAATTTAGACGAAAAATTTTTGATAGGGGGGTATTAATAATCATAGTGTAATTATAACAAAAAGTTGACATAAAACAGTTTGAATAACACTAAAAAATGTGCTTAAATATGGCTGTTAGAGATAATTACATAAACATCAAAATACGGAGAGGTGGCTGAGTGGCCGAAAGCGCCTCACTGCTAACGAGGTAGGGGTTAACGCCCCTCGAGGGTTCGAATCCCTCCCTCTCCGCATTGACAACTTGGTAGATACATGACCTAATTACTTATGTAATTAGTGCGACCCACAAACCTATCAAGTCAAAAATAAAAACACGGTAAATCCGTGTTTTTATTTTGTCCAAAGAATTTCGTATTTGAAATTTATAAATCTTTCTGATTCATGTCTTTTGTCTTCTGGTATAAAGACTACAACCCTCTTGTCTCCTGCAAATTCCTGTGCATGTAGGTTACATAAATGAGCCATTAACGATTCAAATATTGTTAGAAGATTTACAACAACCAAATTCATAAAAACAGAAACCTTTGTCTCAGGCAAAGTATAGCCCTCACATTTAAATGATATTGTTGGGATCTCAACAATGTTTTTAGGTGTTAATTTGTAATTTTTTATAGTTAGAATTATATTCTCATCTTTGTGTTCTACCGCATTACGTATTTTACGAATCATTCCTGTAAAATCTTTAAAGTTTGATATAAATTTAGTAAACTCATTTTGTTCTCCATTTTCAACTTTTATTGTCTCATATAAATTATTGTCCCAACCTTTATTCTTTATATCTGGATAAAATAGTTGCACTAATTCTATTATTGATTTTATTGCATGATCCGTATTCAAAATAAAACTTTTAACTTTTTGTTCTAAATTAGGATAAGTGGGCACGAAACCTTTTCCGTCCATAGAAGAATTAATTTCTTTTTCTTTATTTATGTATTCAATTTTAATAGCATTCAGTGAAATTATCTCTTTTAAAAAAGAAAGTGAAATATTCAATCCTTTATTAATATCTATATCACCCCTTAATGCGTGTTCCTCAAATAGCAGACTTGCTTGTTGAAAAGTCCTGCCAACAAATTCATTGTCAGAACCATAAGGAAGAACATTTTGAACATTATGGTTTATTTTTGGATTAGTTCTTTCTGGATCTATATCATCTGCCATAAGAATTTCCCTTATATTCTTTCTTGTGATGCATACCAACCTGTCATCCACTTTTACCATTGCAGAGGTGCTATCGTCTTTATCTGATCCAATCTCAAGACGACCACCTTGGGATCTGTATGAAAAGATATCGTTATTGTCTGATTTCATAAATTAATTATAGCTCAAAATGAGGTTTAATTCTGTATTTTTGATAAAATAACATCATGAATAAATATAGAGTTTATGCACTAATACACGGACAAACCCTTCCTGTTGGAATAATTCAGGATTGTGAAATTAAAGAGATGTCTTTTGAAGAACAAGCTAAAAGAAAATTTTCTCCTATAAAATATGAATTCTTAAAAGACGACAATTACGAAACTTACATGACATCTGTCCCTTTTGTTGATCCAATGAAGATATGCTCTAAATACGTAATAACTTGTGATGTTGAAGAACGAGACCATGAAGGGGCTTTAGGGGGTGCGACTAAAAAATTTAGCGAGGTTTGCTCCACCTTATTTTTATCGGGTATTAGAGATACTTATTTAAAACATGGTCGACATTCAGGAGAAACATACATTTATCAAATTAATAGAGTCTATTTAATTGATGAAAAAAATAATGAGTGCGATGTTGATCTTGATTTAAAAAGTGGTCATATTTACTTACCAAATAGACCTGAGAGAAATGAATGGTTTAACAAAGATACTAAAGATTTCATGGATAAGGTTTTTAACTTTAAAGATCCTGTTTTTAGAAAAGCCCTAAAATATTTATATAGTTCCTCTTTAGGATACCTTAAATTAAACAGTCAAGAGAAAATAGCTCTTGATCATTTTAAATCAGTTGAACTCATAATAAACTGTCTTAGCACAAAAGACAGTTTTAAAGATAGGGTTGATGAGGCTGGTCCCGAACTAGATTTAACATCAGAAGAAATTGAGAGAGTTAAAAAATATTGGGAAGATAGATCTAATGGTGACATCGCTCATTCTACACACAATGACCCTACATCTTTTTATCCAAACCAATTTCCTGAACCGAAAGGCATGGGATACAATTGGTCATTTTCTGATAATTTAGCAAAAAAGATCCTTTTAAATTATCTTGATTTAAGAAATAGATTTTTTTTAATTGATATTGAAAAACCTTATGAACAAAAAGATGACGGTACGTTAGGAATTGTTAATAATGATTGTAACCATTTATTTTTTCAAACAAATACAGAAACAAAGCAGGAATTATTAAAGGATGTTAAGAAAAAGTTTATTAATGTGTTCAGATTAGATAAAAATGCTTTTAAAATTGAATTTTATAATTCAAAATCTCAAATAAGTATTTTGTTAAATAGAGGAATGGAACTAGATTTAAACAATATTACCTTACACAGAACTAGAATATTTTAATCAATTAGAGTAATCCTTTTATCATTCAGAACCAGTCGACTTCTTAGGTGTCCGAGTAGTTCTCGCTTTTCTAGTGGTGTGCCTTCACGCAACACATACTTAGCATATTCCCGAGTATTCACATCATCCTCGTTGATGCTGTATTTCGGTGTGCCTTTTGTTGCTAGTCGTTGCAGTCGGTTGAACCGCTTGATCTCTTCTTCGAGTTTCATTCGCATACCCAATTCATTGATACTCACTTTATCTATGACCTTGAAGAGTTCTTCGATCAGTTCTTCTTCTCGTATGTATTTGTTTTTGCAATTCCTGTCCTTTGATTTACTGCATGAGTAGTAGACGTATTTCGCTGTCGTCCCATCTTTGAGTTCCTTATATTTCTCTTGTGCCGTTATTCCTGATTCGCACATTCCGCAAGTAAATAATTTAGTAAATGTAAACTCTCTATTTTCACGAACTATTTTATCTCTCTTTAATCTGTCCTGAGCCTTATCAAACAACTCCTTGGTGATCAGCGGTTCGTGCGATCCCTGATACCACTGTCCTGAGTTTCGTGGGTATTCAAAAGGTCCGTAGTAGATTGGCATATTGAATATGCGATAAACCCCCGACAGTGTCAGGGGTTTATTTCCTCTAGTATAGAAGTTCAAATCGAATCGTAACCAGTTGTAGACTTTTCTGCCACTCCATCCTTCAAACGCTACTTTCTCAAACATCTGCTTTATGACATGAGCACGGTCTGGATCGGGTATGATCTGGCACTTCTTGTCCATTCTTTTTTGATTGATGTATCCAAGCGGTGCCATGCCGGGCCAGAGACCTGACTCAACACGTGTACGCAATCCACGTTTTACGTTTATTCCTCGATTGTCGTTCTCGAGCTTCGCCTGACTTCCTAAAATCATCAGGAGGAATTTCTCATTCGGGTTGTTTGAAAATGTCTGACCAAATGTTCGTATCTGCAAAAGTTTTCCTGCATCCATCAAATCCACTATCTTTCCAAGGTCTCCTGCGTTTCTTGAGATACGATCTGGTGCCCATGTAAGTATGGCGTTGAACTTACCTTGTCCGATATCGTGGAGCAGTTCTTTAAACACGGGTCTATTATCGGAGTCTTTGGCTGATTTAGACTCTCTTCGAATATCAACTATTTCAAGTCCTTCTTTTTCAGCTATCTCCAACATTTCTTTCACCTGTGAATCAATTGAAAGAGCTTGTCGCTCATCACTCTCAGTACTTTTTCTGGCATATAGGCAGTACTTGAGTTGTGTCTCAATTATTACTGGTCTCGCTGGTAGCACTAGATTCGGTGTTTCCATGTATATATTAATGACAGAACCATGGGTGGTGCATAGTCTATGCAGACAAACCGATTCGTCGCATACTCGTGGACTTATTTCTCCTAAATCGGTACTATGTCAAATGACAATTAAATAATCTCAGCGCCTAACCCTTTCAAATTCTTGAGAGGTATGGTTCGAAAACCCGGTTGAACACTCCCCATTAAGGAGCCAGTTTTGGCCGAGTTAATGAGGGATTTTTTATTTGTCACTCAACCAAAACCACAGCTTGTTCTTTAAATCTTCCGAGAAGTTGTGAGTATTAGCATGCGACAACAGGCCCATGTATGAGTGGAGAGATTGAGTTAGGGTGACATCATCAATCTTTTCCTCCTTATACTCTTCAGCTCGCTGTCTTAGTTTTCGCACTACACGCCGTCGTGTCTTAGCTCTCGGCAACTTATGGTGTGGAAAGACCACATATCCGAGGAAATCTATGCCGTCATGCAGTTTGCGAATATCCACCTTGTGAGGATGTAGCTCAAGGCAAAGTCTTTCACGCAGAAAGATAGTGATTCTGCCAAGTAATTTATCAAACTCATTGTCGGTGTCTGAAAGAATTACGAAATCGTCCGTGTATCGAGCATAGTATTTGATTTTTAGTTCATGCTTTACGAACTGATCAAATTCGTTCATGTACACGTTGGCAAAAAGTTGTGAGGTGAGATTGCCGATAGGTAATCCGCGTTTCTCAAACAATGTGCCTGAAGTAGAGAAGCTTCCAACAATCTCCCTAAGAAGCCATATCGTGTTTTTGTCTCGTATTCGTCTGCCAAGCTGTGCCAAAAGAATCTCATGATCCACACTGTCAAAAAATTTCTTAATATCGCATTTCAATGCAAAGCACGGTCCAGTGTAATTTTTGCTCACTTTCCGTACCATATCCTCAAGGGCATATACACCTTTATGATTTCCTTTTCCGATTCGACACGAGAACGAAGTTGGAATAAATGTCGGCTCGAACAGAAAGTTCAGAATTCGGAATACCGCATGATGAACGATTCTGTCTCTGACCGTTGCTTTATGAATATGCCTGACTTTAGGATCTCGAATGTAGAAACCAAAGTAAGGGCCGTGTCTGTATTTTTTCTCCTGCAAGTCCCGATGCAGTTTAAAAATATTTGGCTCCAGGTCGAACTCAAATTTCGCTACGTCTCGCTTATTGCGTTTACCTTTCTTAAATTTCTCCCACGACAAAAAGAGGTTCTCCGGCGAAATTATTTGCTTATATAAATTCTTATAAATAATCATGAATGAATTTGATATACCGATATTTAAAAAGTCATACGACTTGTATAAGACTTTCCATGAATATCACAGTTTGATTCCCAAGAAAGATCGTTTTACCACCTTTGAACGCTCAGAAAGCGTCTTACTCGATATCATGTCTGGCATTTTCCGAGCAAGCGGACAGTCAAAGCGAGAAAAGATACCGACACTCGAACAAGTGAGTGTAGATCTTAATCTTTTTCGTGTGTTCATACGGCTCATGAAAGACACAAAAGGGCTTGATAACAAGAAGTACACGGTGGTGCAGGGTGAAGTGGATGAGATCGGGCGCATGCTTGGCGGTTGGATTCGCTCACTTAAGAACGATTAATACAAAAAGCACCGCTCAGGTGCTTTTTGCTTTGGGGAGAAACTTCGGAACGAAAGCCGACACCGACCCATAGTTGTCGTTGGGGTTGTCGTACCAGTTCGTGTCGAACTTGACCTTGCCGTCGTTGAAGTTGAAGATCGGGGCGTGATCGAAGCGATCATCGGCATCCGGATAATTGTTTCCGTCCATCTGTGCCACCAGAGCTTGAACATGACCCCTACTGGAAATAGAGCACGCTCTCACTCCTGTATTTTATGCGGAAGCAGTCAAGAAATATTCTCGACACCTTCACCAGACGGAAACAAGCAGTGTCTCCTCAATACAACACTCTCTTAGAAACCGTAATCTCTAAGACGCTGGTTGTTTGTTTCTCTTGTTTGAAGAGAGAGTTCGGCGACAGCAATCCGTAAACTACTGTTCATGAACCTAATCTCACCGTGTATTGTATCAAAAAGAAAGCCGGGCTACCCACACTGTGGATAACCCGGCGAGTCCGCTTCGCGGACAAAGGTTCAAGGACTCAAAAGCATCAAGCGATCAAGTCCTCAAGGTTCAGGACTGCGGAACGAAAGCCGACACCGACCCAAAGTCGTCGCGGGGGATGCCGCACCAGCACGCGACGAACCTGACCTCGCCGTCGCCGAAGCGGAAGAACGGGGCGCGATCGAAGCGAAAAGCGGCATCCGGATCGTCGAACTCGTCACCGGCGCAGTCGATCCAGAGATCGTCGTAGTGCGACAGACGCTCGGAATGAGTCAGGATCATGATCCCGACGGCGAAAGCACCGAGACCGCACTCGTTAGCCTGCATGACCTCGCGTGCCCGGCGAACCGAGCGTGGAAGGTACCCCAAATCTTGCGTACCTTTTCTAAACTTAATCTCAGTTTAACCTACTAATAATTTAATCGCAAATTGTCTTGGTGACATTTTTAATGAAGTATGAATCCTGGAATGGTTGTAATA
>JBBABX010000004.1:0-56820 GCA_041657405.1 Minisyncoccota bacterium | reverse complement strand
ATTCGATTAATAACTTGCTCCTTAATTTCAGGAGCTATTTTGTATCCTTTCTTTGACATATTATTTATATGTTAATTGTTTCTAATATAGCTTAGAAAGGGTGTGCAAAGAAAGGGGTACCTTTCAATTACATGGGAGTTGCAGAAGGGTCACCGATACGGTGCCTGTAAACAGTGTAAAGCCCAGCTAGGGGTCGGCAAGAAGTACGTCCGTCAGGAGGACGTCGAAGAAATGCTACTCGATAAAGTTTTGGCAGTCGCTCCTCGAGGCGAGCAAGTCCTAGTAGTGCTCAAGAAGGCACTGCAGGAAAGCCACACCGATGAGATCACGTATCACGACACTCAGGTGAAGGCCATAAATGCCAGTCTGGAGCGCATTCAGCAGCGAAAACGAGCAATGTACGACGACAAGCTCGACGGACGTATAACGGCTGATTTTTACGATGAGAAGCTAGCTCTGTTTAAGCAGGAGGAAGAGGATCTGGCAAACTCTCTCGCTAAGTTGAAGTTGGATAACACTGAGTATTATCGGGTTGGGATTTCTATTCACGAGCTGGCACTTCGCGCACGAGACGTCTACCGGAGCCGAAAGGCATCCGTTGAGGAACGTCGCTTACTCCTCGCTTACGCGTTCTCTAGGGTCACCATACTCGGTGGGGTCATCACGCCGGAATACACCAAGGGATTTAGCTTCTTGGCCAAATGGATGCCAAAGATGGAAACAATTCTCGAACCTCAGGCAGAAATGGCTAAATCCTTTGTATCTGAGGCTATTTCACCGAAAACAGCATTCGACTTTGGTGTTGAGCTAGATGTACCTTCAGAAAATTCTCGAACCGAAGAAAACCTAGTGTTTAACGCACGAAAGAGGCAACAAGTGCCTCTTTCTAGCAAACTGCTCCGCGGGCAGGACTCGAACCTGCGACCAATCGGTTAACAGCCGACCGCTCTACCAACTGAGCTACCGCGGATCATCCGTGGCTAAGCCACGGAATTGCCCAAAACCATTTGTGATCTTGAGCTATTACTCTAATAGTTTCTTTTAATGGAAATTTTTTAGAGAGATTGAGAAAGAACATGCCCTGAACATTCAAGACATCAATAATAGTATCAAAAATACCAAAAAAGGCAACAACGAGTTGATAAGATAAAGGTTAAAAGTTCAACTTTAAACAATGTCCGTCTTAGATCATTTAGACAATCTAAAAAACCTTTGATAAACTATATTAATAGTCTTTATTATTTTAATTACTCCTTTATGTTAAAAGAATTTAAACAATTTTTACTTAGAGGCAACGTTGTTGATTTGGCAGTAGGCGTTGTAATCGGAGCCGCTTTTGGCTCGGTGGTAACCGCCCTTGTATCCGATTTAATTACCCCGTTTATCGCGGCTATCGCCAAAGTACCAGACTTCTCCAACCTATTTTTTACCTTAAACGGTAGCAAGTTTATGTATGGCCATTTTCTAAATGCGTTAATTTCTTTTTTATTAGTCGCCGCTACAATTTTTTTCTTCATTGTCAAACCAATGAATTTTCTTATCTCTAAATCGCGAAAAGAAGAGTCAATAGATCCGACAACAAAAAAATGCAAGGAGTGTTTAAGCGAAATTCCAATTGATGCTAAACGTTGCCCTTACTGTACGCAAGTGGTTACTTAAACAACTAAAATCAATAGCAAGTCAAAAATGCCTCAATTAGGGGCATTTTTATTTTTCAACTATTGGAATATTTTTGATAAAGATTTTTTATATTTTCATAATTTGAGGTAAGATAGTAAGATACACTAAAAAAATTATATTTTATCTATGCCCAACAAAAAAATTCTAAAAAAATCTAAATCGAAATCAAACTTCAAAACCGATTGGGATTTGTCCCCCCTATTTGTCAGCGACAAGGACCCACGAATTAAAGAGGAGCAAACAGCTGCCAGGCAAGCCGCCGACCAATTTATAATCAAATGGAATAAGAGAAATGATTACCTCTCACAGCCAACCGTCCTCAAGGAAGCATTGGAAGATTACAATCAATGGCTTGCCGATCACGGCGCAAATAGCCGTGTCTGTTACTATTTTCACCTTCGCTCCGAACTAAACCAAAATGACCCTGAATTACGAGCTTGCTTTAACAAAGCCAAAGAACTAGCGGTTAGTATCCAAAATGATATTCAGTTTTTCACTTTGCGTTTGGCTAAAATCCCAGCCAAAACCCAAATTGAACTTTTGACTGATCCCCAGTTGGTAGACTTCAAACACTTTCTAGAAAAAGTTTTTGCTGAAGGACAATACACCCTAAGTGAAGCCGAGGAAAAAATTATCAATCTCTTTCACGAAACTTCTTATAGCAACTGGGTTAATATGACACAAACTTTGATTAGTGGAGAGTCTTTTGAGGGTCATAGTTTTGCCGAACTACTCGCAACCCTAAACAGTCACGATAAAAAAATGCGAGACTGGGCCTTTGGAGCAATTAATAGCATTTTAGCCAAACACGCCGACGCCGCTGAAGCGGAAATCAATTCCCTGCTTGCCTTCAAAAAAACCAGCGACGAATTGCGCAAAACCAAACGACCAGACGAATTGAGACATCTTTCGGACGATATTCAAAGCGAAGTAGTAGATTCTATGAGCCAAGCCGTCGCCGAACGTTTTGACCTAACTCATCGCTACTATGAGTTTAAAGCTCGTCTTCTAGAACTTCCCCATTTTAAATATTATGAAAAAAATGTTCCTTATGGTGATCTGCCAAACAATTTCGACTATAATGAATCAGTCAACTTAGTAGATAAGGTTCTTGCCAACCTAGACCAAGAACTGACAGAGATTTTTCGAGGTTTTGTTGCTAATGGACAAATTGACGTTTTTCCTCGCGTGGGCCGGGCCGGAGGCGCTTTTTGTTCTAACATGAGAAAAGCTGACCCAACCTACATCCTACTCAATCATACCAACCAACTCAAAGACGTGATGACTTTGGCACACGAAACTGGTCATGGCTTAAACAACGAACTTATCAAACAAAAACAACTTGAAATTTATTATGAAACACCCGTTTCCACCGCCGAGGTTGCCAGCACTTTTGTAGAAGATTTTGTCTTGGAAGAAATCGGTCGCCAAAGCAAACCGGAAGACAAACTCAAACTCATTATGGCCAAATTGGATGATGACGTGTCAACCATTTTCCGTCAGGTCGCTGCTTATCGTTTTGAGCACGAATTACACCAAGCTTTTCGCACCAAAGGCTATTTGTCCAAACAGGAAATCGGCGACCTCTTCTTAAAAAATATGAAAAATTATACTGGACCAGTAATGGAATTCCCAGCTGGTACCGAAAATTGGTGGATTTATTGGAGTCATTTTCGTTATTACTTTTATGTTTATTCTTATGCCAGTGGGTTACTCATTTCCAAAGCATTACAACAAGCTGTGCGCACTGAGCCAAATAAAATAAGGTTGGTTAAAGAATTTTTAGCAGCTGGTTCATCAGCTTCCCCGGCACAAATTTTCGCAAAACAAGGATTGGACATCACCAAACCCGACATTTGGCAAGCTGGTTTAATGGAAATTGAAAAACTCTTAAACGAGGCTCAAAAAATATATAACGAAATTAAAAAACCAGAAAAAAAGTAGGTTGCTTCAAAGAAAAAAAATTGAAAGTTCCTATTGAAATATATTTTGGCAAAACCTTTTTTTTATGGTAAATTATTGCTGGTTTGATATCTTCCAATATCGTTCCGAGATAGGGCCTATAGTCTAGTGGCACGACGCGGCATTCGCATTGCCGAGGCGCGAGTTCGATTCTCGCTAGGTCCACCAAAGTTGATTTGTTAGAAAAAATCAGAACTTATTTTGAACAAAATCCCGACAAATTTACCGCCTCGCTACCGCTCGCTTCGCTCGCTGTTCCGCAAAAAATTTCTTTTCCTTTTAAAAGAAAAAGAAATGGTGCGCTAAAGTTAAGATTTTAATAAAAAAAATATCTTTTACAATTTAATATCATTATTCAATTATTTATTTTATTCTCAAAAAATTTAGATCAATCAAATATTTTTTTCCAACCTTATTTCACCTTCTTTGATTATCCTTCTCTCTCGAAGTTGAATTTGTTTTTCTTCTGACAGTCGTTTAAAACCAATTTTTTCGTGCGCTGAAAGCGACACCATATTTCTCTTGTTAATTGTTGCATATAAAACCTTTAAACGATGTTCTTCCGCCAATTTGTCATATATTTTTGCGATTAAGCCTTTTCCCCGGAATTCTGGCGATAGGATAATTTCAACATTACCAATATCTGGCAAACTGGCTGGATAGTAACCAACAATCCCGGCCCTTTCACCGTTCGCATAAACTGTATGGAAATAAGGCAAAACTTTAAAATCTGGCTGTTTAATTTGGCCAACTGTTTCTTGCAAATCAAAAAAATCTTGTTCAAAATCTTTCAACTGGATGTCATAATAATCGCTTAGCATAAGTTGGATTATAATTATTTAAAACTGAATTATTAGTTAGCTTTTAGAAAATATTTATGTTAATTTTAACATTGATATGCCGAGAATAAAAGGTTTAGTAAAAATTTTAAAACAAAAAGGTGTTATTTTGATGCCAGCTGATACTATTTATGGCCTTTTTGGACTCGTTCGCCACAAAGAAACTATTCACAAAATTGCCGTTTTAAAAGGCCGCGAATCTAGCAACCAACCTTTTATCGTTTTGATAGCTGCCTGGTCACAATTAGCAGATCTAGGAATTAAAATTAACGCTCAAGAAAAAAAAATACTTCGAAAAATTTGGCCAGGTCAAATTAGTGTTGTTTTGCACAATAAAAATCCTTATCTCGAATATTTACACCACAACCAAGACTTAGCTGTTCGCTATCCCAAAAATAAATTTTTAACAACTTTAATTAAAAAAACTGGACCTTTAATTTCTACTAGTGCTAACAAAACTGGCCAATCTCCTGCCGAAACAATCACTCAAGCACGAGCTATTTTTGGCAATCAGGTAAATCTTTATCTCTCCGCTGGTCGACGTCTCCCAAATAAACCTTCCACCCTTATTTCGCTAAAAAATGGTAAAATAAAGATATTAAGAAGGGGCATTGTTCCAATTAAAAAACTTAAGCAAAAACTTAATTATGATTTCATTTGATGAGTTTAAAAAAGTAGAACTAAAAATCGCCGAGGTTTTAGCAACCAGTCGAGTGGAAGGCTCAGACAAATTATTAAGATTAGAAGTTTCTTTGGGAGAAGAACAAAGACAAATTATCGCTGGGATTGGTAAAAATTATGGACCAGAAGACTTGGTAGGTAAAAAAATTGTGGTTGTAACCAATTTGGAGCCACGTTCATTAATGGGTTTGGAAAGTCAAGGTATGGTTTTGGCTGTTCTTAATCAAGAAAACAAACCAACTATTCTGGTGCCAGAAAACAAAAATATAAATCCTGGGACTTTGATTACTTAGTTATGACTCCTCAAACCAAAACAACCATATTCGCTTTTATTTTATTTTTTATCTTTATTTTTATCGCTTGGTCATTTTATCCACGCCAAAATCAACCAACTGATTTTAGTAGTTGTGTCTCCGCCGGCTTCCCGGTTTTGGAATCTTTTCCTAGACAATGCCAAACTGAAATGGGAAAAATTTTTACCGAAGACTTGTCTCAATTTGAAAAAATTTTAACCAATGCTTCAACATCCATAAATTTCACTTCCACCTCAACCCAGCAAGCCACTAGTTCCGAGACAAAGACATTTATCAACACCACTTTTGACGAACTTTGACCCGTTTTCAAATCACTCAAAAAGTGTATAATAACAACATACTATTAAAAATTTCTATTAATTTAGTTTTGTCTTATGGAAAATAAATCATATGCCGTGCCAATTGTAGTGGTTATTGCAATAATAATTATTGTTAGTGCTGTTTTCTTTTACCAGGGTCCTGAAATTGACAATGGACAAATTGCATCTGTTGTCCAAAGTTTAACTCCCTTACTTCAGCCGACCGAAGATATTAACTTGGATTCTTTACGAGTTATAGATAAAAAAGATAGACTATTGGGTGAAATAGACGCACCTGTTAAACTGATTATTTATTCTGATTTAGAATGCCCTGCTTGTGCCTGGTTTCATAATCAAGTAAATCAAATAACTGATTACGTAAAAGAAGGAAAATTGGTAATTGCTTTTCGTCACTTCCCACTTGATTCCATTCACTCCAATGCTAGAAATTTGGCTACCGCCACGGAATGCGCCGGGAAAATTGGTGGTGATGAAAAATTCTGGCAATTTATTGATTTTGTGTTTGCCGCACCAGACAAATCAACCAAGAATTTGATTACCGATGCCGCTGAAGCCGTCGACCTAGATAGCAAGATGATCGCTGCTTGCCAAATTGAGGAAGAAACCATCGAAGAGATTGAAGCCGAATACCAGGAAGCGATCAATTTGGGCGCTCAAGGAACCCCATTTATTGTGATAGCTGGACCAAACGATTTTGTAATGCCTATTTTTGGTGGACGTGAAGCCAAAGATCTAAAACAAGCTATTGATATATTATTGGTTGACGAACAGTTTGAAATTGAAACAGAGACTGAAGAAATTACTGCGTCTTACACTGCCGAATAAATAAAGAAGATAAAATCACGCCTTCGTTACGAAGGCGTGATTTTTTGATTTTAATAACCAAGCAATTTTTTAGATTTTTCGTGTTGACGTATTTTTTCGTGTGCTTTAGCTTCAATCTGGCGAATACGTTCTCTCGTTACTCCAAATTCTTTACCTACTTCTTCTAAAGTTCTCATTACTCCGTCAATCAAACCATGACGCATTTCTAAAATTTTTCTTTCTTTTAAAGTCAAATCACCCATAATTTCTTCAATTTGATCACGCAAAATTCGTCTTGAGACATCTTGATCTGGTGCCGGAATTTTATCATCAGAAATAAACTCGCCTAAAGATGATTTTTCGTCATCACTATCAGTCGGTTTGTCTAAACTGGCTGTGCTTTGGTCAATTTTTTCAATATGATGAATTTTTTCAACTTCTAGACCCATTTCAGTTGCAATTTCTTGCGGTAATGGGTCTCGTCCCAAATCTTGAGCCAGACGACGGTAAACTTGTTTATATTTGGCAATTGTTTCTACCATATGCACCGGAATTCTAATAGTTCGCGATTGGTCAGCCAAAGCACGAGTTACTGCTTGCCTAATCCACCAAGTCGCATAGGTGGAAAATTTGTAACCCTTGCGCCAATCAAATTTTTCAACAGCTTTAAACAAACCAATATTCCCCTCTTGGATTAGATCAAGCAAAGTCAAATCTGAACTGCGACCAATATATTTTTTAGCAATTGAAACCACCAAACGCAAATTGGCTTTAGCGAGCGCTTTTTTAGAGTCTTCGTCTCCTTCCAAAGTCTTTCGCGCTAATTCTTTTTCCTCGGCAGTCGTCAAAAGCTTGTGTTGACCTATTTCACGCAAATACATTTGGACTGAATCTAAAGAAGAACCACGATGATCTTTAGCTTTGTCTTTACCCGTTGCCTCCAAAGCTTCGTTATCCAACAAGCCTCCCTCTTCTAAAACATCTATCCCTTGCTCTTCTAAATTTGCATAAAGATCGTCTAAAAAAATAACATCATTTTCAATATTAGGAAATTCCTTCAAAAGTTCAGAATAGGTTACAAAATGACGTTGCCGCCCTTTGCTAATTAGACGAGCAACTTTCTGTTCAATTTTTTCGGCAGTCGTCTGTCCCTTTTGGGCTAATTCCTTTTTATTGATAACAACAGCCGTTTTTTTAGCATGAGTTGTTTTTTTTGTTGTTTTTTTCTTTCCAACTGATATTTTTTTTACCGCAATTTTTCTAACTGTTTTAGGTTTTTGAGAAGATTTTCTTTTGCCAACCTTTGGGGCTGTTTTTTTCTTGACCGTAATTTTTGTTTTTTTTGCTTTTGCCATAAAAATTATTATTAATTTAAATTATTAAAATATCTATGATTTATTAAATTCTTTTCGATTTTCATTTATCATCGCTGACAATTCTTGGCATTTTTTCAAACTTAATTCCAATAATTTTTCATCTCCTGATTTTTCTGCTTGCTTAACTTGAGACATAAAAAAAGCTAACTCGGCTTTTTGCATTTCCTCTTTTAGATTAGATAATAATTCTGTAAAAACCTTATTTTTTTCCTTGCCTTCATACAAGAGTTCTCCCTTTAAAATTAGTTGATCTTTTTGTTCAGATAATTCTTTTTCTTTTTTAACAAACATTTCATTTCCAAGCAAGGTCTTAAGAGATTCTATCCAAGCCAACCTAAAATCTTGATTTTCGTCTGACCATAGGAGGCCAAAGATTCGCTCTTCCACTATTTCTCGACGATTTTTTGATTTGAGAATAGATTTTTTTAAAGTTTCAGCTTCTGATTTAACTGCCGTAATTTGAATTTTTTCCAAATCTTGCCAAATCGCTTGTTCTGGCAAATTGAGTTTAGATGACAATTCTGTTACAAAGTGGGCTTGTTCCATTTTTTTATCTAAGGCTTTTATATAGGGCAAAATATATTCATTAACTGCAAGCGTTAAATCTAAACCAATTTTACCTTCTTGTTTTAAAGATTCCATCATAAAATCAATATAATGGATTGATTCCGCCACAGCTTTTTGCCAAACCGACGGATCTCTCTTTATCACGTCAGCAGGATCTAAGTCTTTGGACAATTTAGCAATTTTAACATTAAGTTCTAAGGCGCGCGCCATATTTATTGCTCGCCAAGAAGCCTTAATCCCCGCTAAATCAAAATCAAATGCCAGAACTAAATTATCAGTTAAACGCTTAATTAAATTTAAATGATCTTCAGTTAAAGCAGTCCCAGAAGTAGCCACCGTGTTAACAACTCCAGCTTGATGCGACATTACTAAATCAATTTGACCTTCCACCAAAACTGCAAAATCTTTTTTTCTAATTTCCATCTTGGCAACATCATAACCATAAAGAATTTTTGATTTGTCAAAAATAGGAGTTTGTGGACTATTTATATATTTAGCGGCATCATCCCTAGAACCATAAATCCGTCCAGAAAAACCAACTGTCTTCCCGTTTTGATCTTTAATCGGAAACATAATACGATTACGAAAACGGTCATAAGGATAATTGTCTTGACTGGAATTTTGACTTATTACCAGACCCGCTTTTTCTAAAGTTGCAAAATCAAAACTTTTGCTACTTAAAAAATTTCCCAGATCACGCCATTTATCTCGCGCAAATCCAAGACCAAATTTTTTAATCGTTTCAATAGTTAAACCGCGATCGAATAAGTATTTTAGAACATCCTTTTCTAAAGCTAAATTATTGCGATAAAAAATCTCTGCCATTTCTAAAACACGCCAAAGTTTTTCATTTTCATTACGATTTTTTCTTTCAAACGGTTCTAGCTCCACCCCTGCCCTGTCAGCTAAAAGTTTTAATGCCCCAACAAAATCTAAACCTTCAATATCTTGGATAAAACTAATTATGTCCCCCCCTTTGTTACAACCAAAACAGTGGTAAGAACCACGTGAAGGCGAGACGAAAAAAGATGGGGTTTTTTCATTATGGAAAGGACAGCGTCCACGCCAATTAACCCCAGCCTTTTCCAATTTAACGTAAGCCCCGACAATTTCCACAATATCCAATTTGGCTTTAATTTGTTCTATAGATGAAGATGACATTTTGGTGATAAAAAGAAAGAAGAACTGACAAAATTGCCAGACTACTTTTGTTATTGTCAGCTCTAATAGTTACTTTGTTAATGTTCAACTGAAATTAAGATTATTCAGATTCTTTCGCATTAATAACCGAAAAATCTTCTTCTTTTTCCTCAAATTCTTTATCGTAATCTTTTATTAAACCAGTGCCAGCTGGAATTAAACGACCAATAATAACATTCTCCTTCAAACCACGTAATTTATCTTGACCACCTTTTATTGCTGTGTTTATCAAAACTTTAGTTGTGTGTTGGAAAGAAACTGCAGATAAGAAGCTGGCAGTAGATAATGCCACTTCGGAAATACCCAGTAAGATATTCTCGGCCGAGGCTTTTTCGCCGCCTTCAGTTTTCACTCTTTCATTTTCTTCACTAAATTCTATAAGCTCAACTACTTCATTAACTACAAACTTAGTATCGCCTGGATCTTTAACTTTTAAGCGTGAAAACATTTGACGAACTATGAGTTCAATATGTTTTCTTGCAATGTTTACACCTTGCAACTCATAAATGGCATTGATTTCTTTCATAATGTAATCTTCCGTTTTATCTTTGCCCGCTAATTTAAACAATAGCGGTAATTCAGCCGGACCGTCGGAAATAATTTGACCCTTCTTTACTTTATCACCCCTTTTTACCAAAAGAGATCTAATAAACGGAACTGATAACTCAGTGGTACTATCGCTTGTTTTTTTGCGACTTGAAGGATCAACCAAAATAGAAATTACATATTCCTTACCAGTATTTTTAATTTCAGAAATTTCACCATCAACTGTTGAAATAAGAGCTGGATTTTTAGGGTTGCGTCTCTCAAAAATTTCTTCTACACGAGGCAAACCACCAACAATATCAACACCCCCTGTTCCGATACCACCAGAGTGTTTTGTTCTCATTGTCAATTGAGTCCCGGGTTCTCCAATTGCCTGAGCGGCAACAACACCTACTGATTCACCAATTTCTATCAATTTGCCACGACCCATATCCAGACCATAACAATGACGGCATAATCCCCTCAATGATTTGCAAGTTAATGGCGACCGAATGTAAGCTTCGGAAACACCAGCCTCTTCTGCTAAATTAGCATCCATTTTAGTCATTAAATGCCCACGTTTAAAAAGAACCTTACCGTCCGCCCCCAATAAATCTTTGGCCAATATCCGACCGTTAATCAAATTGCCAATACCAGAGTCAAAAGAAGAAATATTATCTTTGGAAATTCTCTTGCCTTCTTTATCGCCACAGTCTTCTTCGGTAATAATTACATCTTGAGAAACATCAACTAATTTGCGAGTTAGATAACCAGCTTTAGCAGTATTGAGAGCTGTGTCAGCCAAGGTTTTGCGTGAACCATGAGTTGTAATAAAATACTCAAGTGGTGACAAACCTTCTTTGTAACAAGGAATAATTGGAAAATCTATCAAGCGACCGGCAGGATTAATAATCAAGCCTTTCATTCCGGCCATCTGAACTACCTGACTAATTGAACCGCGAGCATTTGAATTAATCATATAAGCTACCGAGCCCTCTTTGGGCAAACTATCTGGCACGATTTTTTCAACTTTGCTCTTAGCATTATTCCAAACTTCAATTATCATACGATAATGTTCATTTGACGATAACAATCCATCTTGGTAATTTTCTTCTATGGCAACTACTTCTTTTTTGGCTTCTTCAATTATTTTAGCTTTACCTTCTGGCACTTTTACATCATCAATGCCCCAAGTGACACCTGATTTGGTTGAGTAACGAAAACCAAATTTTTTAATACTATCAATAATTTTAGCTGTCTCTTCTATTCCATATCGAGAAATTAAATCTTCAACTAATTTATTTATCAATTTCCCACTGACTTCTTTATTAATAAATAAATAATCAGAAGGCAAATTGTTATTAAAGAGAAGACGACCAACTGAAGTTTCAAAGACCTTTTCATCAAATTCGGCATAACGTTCTTTCTTTGTCGCTTTGACAAAAATCTTAGCTCGCAAACTAACCTCGCCAAAATCATAAGCCAAAATTGCTTCATGTGGATTGGCAAAATAAAGTTTCTCCCCTTTTTCACCTTCCACTATTTTTGTCACCCAATAACAACCAAGAACAATATCCAGCCTCATATTAACCACTGGGTCACCGCTTCCAGGTTTTAGGATGTTTTTATTTGAAGCAATAATATCTCGGGCTTCTTTTTGTGCAACATCAGACAATGGTAAATGAACAGCCATCTGATCCCCATCAAAATCCGCGTTAAAAGCTGAGCAAGCCAATGGGTGGAGTTGGATAGCATTACCTTCAATTAAAACAGGCTGGAAGGCTTGGATAGACAACCGATGTAAAGATGGCGCGCGATTTAAAAGAACATATTTATTTTGAATAACTTCCTCCAAAATGGCCCAAACTTCAGGCGAACTTTCATCAATCAAGCGACCAGCGCCACGAATATTATAAGCTAATTCAATTTCTAAAATTTTGGAGATAATGAACGGACGGAAAAGCTCCAAAGCCATATGCTTGGGCAAACCGCATTGATCTAATCTAAGTTCTGGGCCAACCACGATTACTGAACGCCCAGAATAATCTACACGTTTACCTAAAAGATTTTGACGAAAACGTCCCTGTTTACCTTTCAAATTATCCGCTAAAGATTTTAGTGGTCGACGCTGAGCCTTACTCATCGCTCCTTCGCCAGAACCCTGACGCATAGAGTTATCCAACAGAGAGTCAACAGCTTCTTGTAAAATACGTTTTTCGTTACGCAGAATAACTTCTGGTGCATTTAATTCAATCAATTTCTTCAAACGATTGTTACGGTTTATCACTCGACGATATAAATCATTAACATCAGATGTTGCATGACGCCCTCCATCAAGAGCCACCATAGGTCGCAAGGCTGGAGGAATAACCGGCACCAGTTTTAGAAACATCCATTCTGGGCGAACTCCAGAACGATGCATTGCTCGATAAAGATTTAATCTTTTTTGCAATTTAATTTTTTCAACCGAACTAGCTTTGGATAAAGATTCCTTCAACTTGTTTTCTATTTCTGCCAAATCTAAATTTCGCAAAATTTCATAAATAGCTTCCGCGCCAATACCCGCCTCAAAAACTGTGCCATATTTTAACGACAAACGGTGATAAGAAACTTCATCAATAACACGCCAAGGTGTAATATTTTCTAATTGATGTTTGGCATCAATAAAAGCATTTTTTAATTTCTCTCTATCTTTTTCATCTGTTAAACTTTTAGACTTTTGACGATATTCATTATCCAATTCCTTAAGCATTTTGATTTTTTCATCGTCATTGACTTTAATAATGATATAGCCAGCAAAATAAATTACTTTTTCTAAATCGGTAATTGTTAAATCTAATGCTAAACCAAGTCTAGAAGGAACGCCGCGCACAAACCAAATATGTGCCACTGGAGTAGCTAATTCAATATGACCCATTCGTTCCCGACGAACGATAGAACGAGTGACCTCTACTCCACATTTTTCACAAACAATACCCTTATAACGAATGCGCTTATATTTGCCACAATAACATTCATAATCCTTTTCTGGACCAAAAATTCTTTCATCAAATAAACCCCCACGTTCTGACCGCCCACTACGATAATTGATAGTTTCTGGCTTGGTTACTTCACCATGCGACCATTCCAAAATTTTCTCCGGTGAAGCTAATCTCAAAGTGATAGTATCAAAGTCAGTAATTTTATCTGACTTAATTCCTGTTTCTAAGGTTGCCGCTGTGGTAATTTTATTATTATTCATGGTCATCTTTGTTAGTCTTTTTAAGTTCAATATCTAACGCCAACCCTCTCAATTCGTTTAACATCACATTGAACGAAGCTGGTAAATTAGGCTGCTTTATTCTCTCACCCTTAACTATTGAATCAAAAGTTGAAGATCTTCCAGAAATATCGTCGGATTTAATCGTTAACATTTCACGCAAAGTATGAGCAGCACCATAACCCTCTAAAGCCCAAACTTCCATTTCTCCAAAACGTTGACCTCCACCTTGAGAACGACCTCCCAGAGGTTGTTGAGTGATAAGCGAGTAAGGACCAATAGAACGCATATGAATTTTATCTTCTACCATGTGTGCCAACTTAAGCATATACATATAACCAATAGCAATATCTTTTTCAATTTTTTCACCAGTTTGACCATCAAAGAGAGTTACCTTACCTTCTCGAGAATAACCGGCTTTTTCCAATTCATCCCTGATTTCTCCCTCTGTCACACCCATAAAAACAGGAGTGATTGCTTGATAATCAAGAGTATGAGCCGCTAAACCTAAATGCATTTCAAAAATTTGACC
The DNA here is from genome assembly GCA_041657405.1 of Minisyncoccota bacterium. Lineage (GTDB taxonomy): Bacteria > Patescibacteriota > Minisyncoccia > Phycocordibacterales > XYD1-FULL-46-19 > JAKJEI01. The sequence goes on along the minus strand of JBBABX010000004.1, from coordinate 42,761 downwards.
AAGATTCATACGACTTGGCACTCCAAGCGGTGTCAAAATAATGTCCACCGGAGTACCGTCGGCCATAAAAGGCATATCTTCTTCTGGTAAAATACGAGAAATCACACCTTTATTACCATGGCGACCCGCCAATTTGTCACCAACAGAAACATTTCTGATTTGAGCAACTTGAATTTTAATTTTTTTAATGATACCAGATTCTAATTTGTCACCTCTTTCACGCGAAAAAACTTTCACACCAATTACTCGCCCTTTGCGACCATGAGGCATCCGCAAAGAAGAATCTTTTACATCTCTAGCTTTTTCGCCAAAAATCGCGCGCAAAAGTCTTTCTTCGGGAGTTAATTCAGTCTCACCCTTGGGAGTAATCTTCCCAACCAAAATGTCGTTTTGTTCCACTTCAGCGCCAATGCGAATAATGCCATCTTCATCCAAATTACGTAATTTAACTTCCCCGACATTTGGGATATCATGCGTTGTTACTTCCGGACCTAACTTTGTGTCACGAACATTGACATCAAATTCTTCGATATAAATAGAAGTAAATTTACTATTTTTTACCAACCTCTCAGAAAGAATAATCGCATCTTCGTAATTAGCACCCCCCCAAGACATAAAAGCTACCAAAGCATTCTGCCCCAACGCAATCTGACCGTTATCAGTAGAAGAAGCATCTGCCAATAATTCACCCTTTTTAACTTTCTGACCAATTGATACAATTGGTCGTTGGTGAAAACAAGTATAACCGTTAGTCATTTTGAAATTAACTAAATCGTAAAAATCCTCTTTATTATCTTCTCTTTTAACGGCAATCTGACGACCATCAACACGAGAAATAACCCCTGCTGATTTGGCCAAAATCAAACGACCAGAATCAAAAGCCGCGCGCGCCTCGGCTCCAGTCGCGACCAACGGTGCTTCTGGAATAATACAAGGCACCGCTTGTTTTTGCATATTAGAACCCATCAAAGCACGGTTAGCATCATCATGCTCTAAAAATGGAATCATTGAGGTAGCAATAGAATAGGCTTGATTAGGTGCCACATCAATAAATTGAACATCATCTTTTTTATAAAGACCAGGATGACCTTTTTGTCTAGCTTCAATATATTCTTCTAATGGAGTGCCATCTTCAGCATAACCAACACCAGCATGAGCTACAACATATTTTTCTTCTTCTAAAGCATTCAAGTAAACAACTTCGCCAGTAATTCTGCCTTTTTCAACTTTCCGATAAGGTGCTTCAATAATTCCAAAGTCATTAACTCTAGCGTAAGTTGACAAGTGTAAAATAAGACCAATATTTGGACCTTCTGGAGTATGAATCGGACAAACCTTACCATAATGAGAAGAGTGGACATCGCGAACTTCCAAACCAGCACGCTCTCTGGTCAAACCGCCAGGACCAAGTGCAGAAAGAGTGCGTAAGTGTTCTAGTTCAGCCAAAACATTTTCTTGATTCATAAATTGTGACAATTGGTTTGTCGAGAAAAATTCTTTCAATCTAGCCTGAAGAGGACGCGGGCTAATAATTTGTGTTGGCAAAAGCGTTGTCGTGTCAACGGTAGACATTCGATCTTGAATATTTCGTTTCATTTGCATCATACCTATCTTTAATTTGGCTTGAAGCATTTCTCCAACACAACGAACACGACGAAAACCCAAATGATCAATATCATCTTCTTTAGCATCCTTGGTTGTGTTTAGGGCAATAATATGAGAAACAATTTTAACAATATCATCAAAAGATAAAACTCGGTCTTCCTCAATTTCTTTAGTCGCCACTTTTTCACCAAAACGTTCATTGAACCTAACTCGACCAACTGTAGAAAGATCGTATTTTTCACGGTCAAACATTCCACTAACAAATTCACGCGAATTAGCGGCTGTCGCCAAATCACTATCGCGTAAACGTCGATATGTTTCAATATAAGATTCTGCTATAGTTTTAGCATGGTCTTTGGCCAACGCTTTTTCAATAAAAGAAATGTCTGTTTGATGTTCAGCAAAAACTTTAATCAAATCTTCATCTGTAATTTCACGGCCTTCTTTGTCCGCGAAAATTCTAAGCAAAGAAGTAATTGGGAACTTTCGTTTGCGATCAATTCGAACATAAATAACATCGTCAATTTCAGTTTCTAATTCTACCCAGGCACCACGAGCTGGGATAATTTTAGCACCGAAAAATTTTCTACCTTTAATTTCATTAGAAGTAAAGAAAACACCAAAACTGCGTGCTAGTTGAGGGACAATAACACGCTCAATTCCGTTAATAATAAAAGTGCCGTGAGAAGTCATGAGCGGAAAATCAGCTAAAAATATTTCCTGCTCCTTGTCTATATTTGCTGTTTTATTTTTTAAATTAACCTTAACCCTTAGGGGTGCGTCATACGATAAATTATTTCCCCTGGCATAATATTCATCAAACTTTGGTTCATCCAGCTGGAAACCAGTAAACTCTAATTCAAATTTTTTCTCTGAGTAATCTTTGATTGGAGAATATTCCTTAAATAATTCTTTTAAACCTTCTTCCACCAACCAGCGAAAAGATTTCTTTTGAATTTCCACCAGCTCTGGCATTTCCGCTAACGGTTTCTTGTAGCGAGAAAAATATTTTTGTTTCATTATTTCGCCAAAAATTAAAAACCTCTAATAATTAATACCGAACGTAAAACCATTTCCCGCCCCTTGAGCTTGGAAATTAATATAAAAATAGATAGTTATAGCAAGAAGTTCACCAAAAACTCAATCTTGCTTGCGTATACAGTAGCATACGCTAATAGTCTTAAGATGTCAAACCCTTTTCTTATCAACATTGGATATACCCGTTCTATCTCTAGTTCGCGCCTTTTTCCATTCTTCCATTTTCCGGTGATGTCCCGACAACAGCACTTTAGGTGTGCGGTAATTTTTACCATCATTTTTAAACACTTCTGGCCGAGTGTAAACTTCCGACGTAGATATTCTTTTTTCTTCCAAGGAAACATCATTACCAAGCACCCCCGGAATCCGCCTGGCGACCGCATCCATTATGACCAAGGCAGGCAATTCACCACCGGTCAAAACATAAGGCCCGATGGAGACTTCTTCGGCACGAAGGATTTTTTTGACTCGCGCATCAATCCCCTCATAATGACCGCATATAACTATTATATGCTCAAACTTTTGCGACCATTTTTCGGCCATTTGATTATCAAACTTTTTTCCAGCCGGACTGGTAATTATTATTTTGAATTTTAAATTAGAAGATTTGACTAAACGAGCAATGTTTTTTTGGGCCGCCTTGACCGCCAAGAGAATCGGTTCTACTTGCAGGACCATTCCCGGCCCACCACCATAAGGACGTCCATCCACCTTGCGATGCTTATCTTTGGTAAAATCACGTGGATTATAAAATTTAAATTTTACTTTTTTTTCCTTTTGAGAACGCCACAGCATTGAACTATTTAAATACGACTCAAAACTTTCAGGAAAAATTGTAATAATATGAAAAATCATAAAAAATTAAAATTCAAGTTGCTAAAAATCACTTTTTATTAAAACACCATAAAAAGAAAAAAACAAAGTTTAAAAGAAAAAACCGCCAATTGGCGGTTTTTTCTTTTAAACTTTAGATCTGCTTGAGGTCTTCCATTGCTTGGTCGACCGACTTTGAGGCGCTGCCGGTAGCTATGTTGTTTCCCGCGCCCACTGGTTCGTTAATCTTAAGATTAACGCGAGCGTTAAACTTCATGCCAACTACGCGAAGCAAAGTGCGGATAGCCTTGGCAGTATTGCCTTGGCGACCGATAATTTTGCCCATGTCAACAGGATTGACTTCAAGCGTCATCAAAACGCCCATTTCGTCAACCTTTCTGTCAACCTTCACATCCTCAGGGTTATCAACTAATGATTTGACAACGTACTCGAGGAATTCTTGATCTTTGTGCATTTCAGCCATAGTGTTTTCTGTTAGTGTCTAATGCCTTTTCGACCTCTTAATTTAGATTAATAATAAACCCAAAAGATTCTTTTGTCAAAAAACCAATCCCCCTCAAAAAACATAGGGACATAGATTAAAAATCAAAAACTTAAAACATAAATTGGAGAATCTTTAAGTTTAATATTTAAAACAAATAACCCAGCTTAAGCTGGGTTATTTGTTTTATCTTTTTGTATTTTTAAATTATCCAAGCGGTTTTTCTTCAGCTAAAGTTTCTCCTTCTTCAACTTGAGTTGGTGTTTCTGTTACTTCAGAATTTGTTTCTTCTGAGGCTGTTTCTGTTGATTCAACATTACCAATTTCAATTTTGGGTTCTTCAGCTTGCGCTTTTTCCTTATTGACAACTTGAGCCGCTTGAGCCTTCTTACCTAATTTCTTGGAAGAAACATCTTTTTTAACACCTTTAATAACACCTTTTTTAACCAGCAAATTATTTAATGTGTCAGAAACTTGTGCTCCCTTACTAATCCAATCCAAAATTCTTTCAGCCTTCAAAGATGGTTCCCCGTGTCTGGCATCATAATTGCCAACTATCTCAATCACCTTGCCAGTTTTGGCGGCAGCATGAGAATCAACAACAACAACCCGAAATGACGGGTCATTTTTGCGTCCAACACGTTGTAATCTAATCATTAACATGATTTTAATCCTAACAAATAAGCCTGTTTTAGTCAATTAGAATTGCTTTACATCTATTAAATATTAGTTTTTAATAAGCTTGGACCAAACTTGAAACCTAAACCAAATTGAAAGGAGAAAATAATGGAAAAGTATTTCATCTCTTTCGTGTTTGTTTGTCTCTTGATCCTAGAAACCTCATGCCACCAAAAGAATGCCATCGATACAGATAGACAGGAATTTCTTCAATGCCAATTAGTGTTAGAGAAAGAACATGGCAAAAACTTTCAAGCCATCTTGGCAGTAGAAAGATGTCTGTGGTGAAATCGCGTCCCCGAAACCCATAACCCCTATCGTTCAAGAGTCATTAAACAATTACACAAAAAGGGCATTGCGGTTAAAAGTGAGCCAATCCCAGACAACTATGAATTCTTGGTAACTTGGGAAGATGACAAGGGTCAATATCACTTCTCACTCATAAACACAAATACTGAGCTTGGGACTGCGTTATTTAGCCACTTTCCAACTTACACCTCTAAGTCCGAGGCAAAATCAAATAATTAGTGCCATCGGAAAATCTCATACTTTGTGGTATGAGATTTTTTAATCTCGGATTTTCATTAAGTTTCTTCTTGTTAAAATTTATACTGATAATTCTCTTTTTTATTTGATAACTAAGAAATAATTTGACAAGAAAAACTTACAAACTTATAAATTAATTTGCTATACTTTTAAAATGCCTCATAATTCTAAAAAACAATCCCAAAAAAACAACCGTGTCTTAACTGGCGTTATTCGTGTTACAGCTGGAGCTTTCGGCTTTATTGATCAGAATCGCAAATTAACACAAAAAGAAGAAGGACGACAAAATAGACGTAGTCAGAAAAAAGAGGAAACGATTTTTATTCCGCCAGGTGCATTAAACAATTCTTTAGATGGCGACGAGGTAGAATATATCATCACTCATAACGACAATGGCGAAATCGTAAAAATTATCAAACGCGCCAAAACTGAATTTATTGGCTGTGTCACCGGTCGTGAAAATAATTTTCTAATTGTTAAACCAGACAATCCAAAATTTTATACTGAAATTATTATAGAGGAAAACTCTGAAACTCAAAATTTGTTAATTGGCGCTAAAATATTGGTAAAAATTAAACTTTGGCCCAAAGGAACTCTTCGCCCTAGCGGACAATTTATAAAAAACCTTGGACAAAGTGGCGAACATGAAACCGAAATGCAAGCTATCATCCAAGATCGAGGTTTGGTAGAAGATTTTCTTCCTGAATTAGAAGAAGAAGCATCTAAAATAAAAAAAGGAAACAATTTAAGTAATGAACTAAATAAAAGACGAGATTTCCGAAATGTTGTCACTTTTACAATTGATCCAATTAAGGCTAAAGATTTTGATGACGCTTTATCAATTCGCCAACTTGATGACAACCTTTGGGAAATTGGTGTTCATATTGCTGATGTTTCTTATTACCTTAAACCAAACTCCCCCCTTGACCTAGAGGCCCAAAAACGAGCAACGTCAGTTTATCTAGTGGATCGCACCATCCCGATGCTACCAGAAGTTTTATCTAACGACCTTTGCAGCCTTGTCCCCCAACAAGATCGTTTAACTTTTTCAGCTGTTTTTGAGATGGATAATAAGGCTAACATTAAAAACGAGTGGTTTGGCCGCACAATTATTAATTCCAACCGACGATTTACTTATGAAGAAGCTCATCAGATTATAAAAAACAAACAAGGAGAACATGCCAAAGAATTATCCCAATTAGATAATTTAGCTAAAGAGCTAGATCGTCAAAAAATAAGTGCTGGGGCTTTGGCCTTTGAAGAAGATGAGGTTGGATTTGAAATAGATAATGCTGGAAAACCAATAAATATTTTTAAACAAAAGCGTCTTGGCACCCACAAATTAATTGAAGACTTTATGCTTCTGGCCAACAAAAAAGTAGCTGAGTATATTTCTCAATTAGTCAAAAACAAAAGTGGCGCTTTTGTTTATCGTATCCATGATGCGCCAGACCCAGACAAATTAGACGGGGTTAAACGTTTCATTAATTTGTTTGGTTACAAAATACAATTCCAAAACAAGCGTCCTAATCCGCAAGAAATCAACAAATTCTTAAAAAAAATATCCGATAGGCCTGAGGAAAGTATTATTACACGTGAAATTATTCATTCTATGAGTCGAGCTATTTATTCAACTAAAAATATCGGGCATTTTGGTTTGGCTTTTAAACATTACACTCATTTCACTTCACCAATCCGACGTTACCCCGATATTATGGTTCATCGTCTACTTGATGTTTATCTTCAAAAAGAAACCCCGACCACAGAAATTATGACCCTTTATGACAGACTCTGTGAATATTCTTCTAATATGGAAAAACTAGCAACCGAAGCCGAACGTGAATCAATTAAATACAAACAAGCAGAATATTTGGGAAACCATTTAGGTGAAATCTTTGACGGTGTTATTTCCAGTCTAACCAAATGGGGTATGTATGTAGAAGAACTGACAACTGGATCAGAAGGCTTGATTCGCTATCGCAATATGACTGACGACCATTTTATTTTTGACGAGAAGAAATTTCTAGTAACAGGTAAAAGAAAAAGAAAATCATATCGACTTGGCGATATAATAAAAATTAAGGTTACAAAAACCGACCGAATAGCTAAGACTATTGATTTTGATTTGGTTTAATTCCAAACAATTTGCTTTTGTAAAACATTGGCAAAAACTCAAAATCTGTTAAGCTCAAATCAGAAAGTGTCCGGATTTAAAAATTGAGAGAAGGAGGCAACATATGGTTACTTTGGCAAGAACTAGATTTGGCGTTTATATTCAAGATCCTTCTGGAAATTGGCATTATTTTTGCACATATTTTTTGGCCTCTGTTCGTATAGCGGTCAAAGACGCGATCAACCACAAACCCAAAGGACCAACTTGCTTTTGGCTTGGTGGAACCATCTCCCCATTAGAAGAAAATGACAACGAGAGCTCTCTTTTTATTCGATGGAAAGAGTGGAGACAAAGTTTTGTTTTTTTTCCAGAGATCTTGGAAGCTTTATTAGAATATACTGGGATATCTCAGTATTCTCAATTCCAATAAAAAAATGCCCTGTCCCGAATTTCATTTCGGTATGGGGCATTTATTTTAAAAATTGCATAGGAGTTTGACAAAGATATCTCATTGGGACTTTATAACTTATTTTGCATATTGTTCCGCCTCGGTCAATTTTAATGAGATTAACCGTGATACTGAATCAGAACCCATCGTTACCCCATAAAGTACTCCTGCTCGCGACATCGTCTCGCGATTATGTGTAATTAATATTAATTGGGAAAATTTTGATAAATTTTCAATCATATCACCATATTTACGAGAATTAGCTTCATCTAAAGCCGCATCAGTTTCATCTAAAATCATAAACGGTGGCGGATTAACTTGGGACATTGCAAATAAAAGCGCAATAGAAGTTAAAGCTCTTTCCCCCCCAGAAAGCATTGCCAACCCTTTTATTTTTTTACGAGGCAAATTAACTATAATTTCAATTCCCTCTTCAGTTGTTTCTTTTAATCCTTCAATTTCTTCTGAAGCAACTTGTTCATCTTCGTTTATCAAATCAAGCGCGCGCAGATGTCTTTTTTCTGGCATAACTAGAGCTAGCGAGGCAGCGCCACCACCAAATAAAATTTCAAAAAATTTTTGAAATTCGCTGTTTATTTTTTTAATCCCCGCTTTAAACTCTTCAGTAATTCTTTGTTTTAACTCAATCATTACTTTCTCTAACGATCCCGCGCTCAACGTCAAATCAGCCAGTTCTTTTTCTAAATATCCATCACGCATTAAAACTTCTTCATATTCTTTCTCTACATCAGCACCTTCGCCGCCCATATCTTCCAAGCGAATTTTCAAACGTTCCAGCTTACGATGTCTTTCTTCTTGAATTCCCCTTTCTTCCGCTAAAATCACTTCTTCATTAAGGGGATAATTTTCATAATTGAGAGCTCCGCGACCAATCAATATGCCCGCCTCGCCTAATTCACGTTTAAAATTTTCTTCTTCCACCGCCAATGTTTTTAACTTTCCTTCCAATATCTTAATTTTTGTTGTCAATTCTCCTTTTTGAGCACGCAATTCATAAGATTCTCGTTCTTCTTCATGTGTTCGTTTCTCTTTTTGTTCTAACAAAATCTTAGCCTTTTGGTATTCTTCTTGTTGGTTTTGTTCCAAAACCTCCAATTCAACCAAGGCTCTTTCGACTTCTTGTTTTTCGGACATTAATTCTCCCACTAAAGTAGAGTTATCTGTTGACTCTGATTTATTCATCTTGAACTTTTCAAAAAAACTATTCAGGGCCAACTTAATATTATTCAAAAATTTTTTTAAAATGGTTGGATCGTTTTCTATTTCAGCTTTTTGCCATTCCTCTTCTATTTCCATTCTCAATTTATTCAAGTCATCGCTCGAAACAACAAAACTGTCTCTAGTTGGGGTAGCTAAACGATTTTCTTTTTGCTTCAATTCAATCATACCTTCCAAGCGTCCTAAACGACGAGATAAGTTATCTTTCTTTAAGTGTCCTTCCCGCAGGACAGATTCTATTTCTCGCAATTTATTTTTTTCTTCAATTAAACAATCACCACCAGAAATTTGTTTATCATTCCAAGTTGTTAATTTGCTCTCAATTTTAGATAAAACCTCTTGGGGTGAAATTAACTCATTCTTTATTAAATCACGAGTTCGTGTGAGATAGATTTCTTCTCTTTTTAAATATTCCAAATAAAGAGTTGAAAGTTCAGTCCGTAATTCCTTAGCTTTTTCAACTTTTTCCATTTGTTTTTTTAAAAATTTCAAATGAGGAGCAATTTCTCGACGCAGAATCTCTGCCTCTTTGATATTTTCCTTTGTTTTGGTTAATTTTTTTTCACTTTCTTCCAATTTCCATTGGTAAATTTTTAGCCCAAGAGCGTCTTCTATCATCATTCGACGCTCAATTGGATTAGAGTTTAAAATTCGATCAGCTTCGCCTTGACTAATAATATGATTCCCTGAAGAACCAAGGGAGATTCCTGCCAAAAGTTCCAAGATATCTTTTAACCTAACCTTACTGCCGTTGATAGAATATTCGTTAGTCCCATCGCGAAAAACTTCACGCATAATATTAATTTCTTCAAAATCAAGGTTGGCAAAAATTCGACGAGAATTATCAAAAGTAACAGATACATTGGCTCGGTTTAAGCGACCCAATGATGACGAGCCATTGAAGATTAAATCTTCACCTTTTTTACCACGCAAAGATTTGAGTGATTGTTCACCCAATACCCAGCGAAAAGCTTCTGCCACGTTCGACTTACCCGAACCGTTAGGTCCCACAATTGCGGTAATCGGTGCGTCAAAAATCAAGGTCGCTTTGCGTCCAAACGATTTAAAACCATTAATTTCTAAACGTTTCAAAGTCACAATAAAAAAACGAAAGTTAATCTATTTTAAAACTGATAAATAAATCATCGCCATCCTTTCTTTTTTAATCCTATTCTTGCTGCTTCTTGTTCAGCCTCCTGTTTAGAACACCCTTCCCCCACAGCAATTTGCTCCTCCCCAACAAGAAGCGCGATGGTAAAAACCTTATTATGATCTGGGCCGATTTCTTTCAAAAGTTGATATGATGGTGTGATTCCATAGATTTCTTGAGCTTTCTTTTGGAAATAACTCTTATAATCTTCAACTAGAGTTTTTTTAATAATTTCTTCCGCTTTGTTTAAAAGATAATTTTGAACAAAGGTTGCTGTCGCCTTATAACCTTGGTCAAGATAAACGGCACCAATAATTGCCTCAAAAGTATTGGCTAAAATAATTTGCCGCGCTCGACCGGTATCTTTAGCTTCGCCTTTAGACAAAAACAAAAACTCATTGACTCCAAGCTCCAAAGCTAAGGTTGAACAAGTATTAGCATTCACTAAAGCAGCTCGATATGAAGTTAATTCCCCCTCTGGTTTATTGGGATATTTCTTAAATAAAAAATCAGTCACCACTAATTCTAATACCGCATCACCCAAAAATTCCAATCGTTCATTATGATCACATACTAAATTTCGATGTTCATTTAAATAAGAACGGTGAACAAAGGCTTGTTTTAATAAATTTTTATTGGCAAATTCTAAACCAATTGTTTTTTCAAATTCAGACAAACTATTAATCATTTTTTTACTTTTCCTACTAAAATTTTAATTGCTTTCGTAATAATTGGCAAAATATCATCATATATTTTTAATTCTGGGATTTTATCCAAACTAAACCAATCGGCGTTATCTAAACCACCCTTGGCTGCTAATTTTATCTCAAAATCTGGTTCACTTTCAGCCAGATAATAAACTACTTGACGTCTAGTTTTTCCTTTTTCTGGGTCTGAGGCAATATATTCATTAGAACCTAATTCTTGTCCAATTTTTATTTTTAAACCAAGCTCCTCTCGAATTTCTCTCTTTATACCATCTGCAATGTTTTCGTTTTCTTCAATATGACCCTTAGATAAAGTCCAAAAACCAAAAACATCGTGGACAAAAGCTAATTTAAATCCGTTATCGTCTTCACGAAAAACCACAGCCCCTCCTAATTTTTCTATTGGCATTTCTTCATAAGGGATATCTTTGATTTTCTTTTTTAGAGCTGGAGTATCATTTTTGCCTGGCTCTCCCATTTCTTTATAAACAGTACCCAAGACACCATTAACAAACCGACCACTATTTTCACCACCAAAAGTTTTAGCTAATTCAATAGCTTCATTAATTGCCACTTTTGCTGGCACATCAACACGGTCGCTAAAAATTAACTCATACAAACCTAAACGCAAGATATTCCGGTCAACCGCAGCTATTTGGTCTATCGGCCAACCAGGAGCAGCTTTTTCAATAATTTTATTTAATTGGGAGCAGTGTTTAACAACTCCAGTTACAATTTCCTTCGTAAATTTTTTTTCTTCCAAACCAGGAGCAAATTCATCCATAATACGATCCAGTGTTTCGTCCAAATCTTTAATTTTGCCATCACTAAAATCCCACTCAAAAAGTGCTTGCATTGCTAGACTTCTTGACAAGTGACGATTAGCCATAGATGATTTTCAAATATTCAAACTAACTCTACCCACCTGGGTAGCTAAAAACTTATTTGGCAGCTGTTTTCTTATTTTTGGCCTCCTTTTTCTCTGCCTTGTCCATCACATTAACCACTTCGCGGCCTCGATAAGAACCACAGTTAGGACAAACGCGATGACTAGCTTTAGTTTCACCACAATTGGCGCACTTCGAAAGACGTGGCGCCTTGAGTGCATGATGAGAACGTCTATTGCCGGTATGAGCCCGGGTATGTCGCATTCTAACTACCATAAAAGAAACTATAAACTAAAAAGCCAAAAAAAGCAATACGGAATTAAATCAAATAATAAAAGGGCCGGTGTTTCGCGATTGCGCCGACCCTTTTCTGGCTGTATACTTTTCCTTTTTTTATTATGTCTTATGCGACCCTGAGGCGCTCAAGACAATTCCGCCGAACCGTCTCTCGATACTTCAAGTCAACCAAATGGATGCGCTGAAGTAGTGCTTGAGCCGATTCTTTCGAAAGGTTCTTTTTGGCCAAAACTGCAAAGCCAATCTCTGCCAATTGTGGTGACATTAAAACCATAACCCAGAGATCCATTCCGTCTCCGTTAAGGAGAGCTTCGGCCACTTTTGGCATTTTTCCATTTGCTTCTTGAGCAAGCAAATGAATAGCGCCTTTGACACCACATCTCTCCTTCAAGAGAGAGAATGGGAGAAACGAATCCCCTCCATTCAAACAAATACGGACAACTTTTCTTGCTAGTGCCAAGTTGATTTCTTGGCTAGTAGTTCCCTTAACCTTCATAATGTTCGTTCCCCTTTTTAATGTTGCACACAGCCAGATCTAATTTATTTATAGCACAAAATAAAGATTTATGCAAAGTAAGATCGGCGATGACAGGGGGATAAGCCTTTTTCCGCCACTTTGGCAAAATGTTCTTTAGTGCCATAACCCTTGTGTTTTTCTAAGCCGTAATCAGCAAAATTATCGGCCATTTTTATCATTTTTTTGTCACGCGAAACCTTGGCCAAAATAGACGCAAAAGAAATAATTGGTTCCTTTTCGTCACCTTTTATAATCGTATTCTGATAAATAAATTTTTCTGGCGCTTTTAAACTTCCATCCAATTTTAAAAAATATTCTGTCGGCTCGCCTGGTAATTTATCTAAACAAGCCTCTATTCCTTTTGTGACTGCTGGCACAATACCAGCCCGGTCAATGTAAGATTCTCCGACAAACGAAACTTGGCAAATAGCACCTGTTCTTTTGGCCAGATCAATCAAAAAAGCAAACCATCTTTCACGCTTCCTAGGTGTCAATTTCTTAGAATCGCATCCTACTGGATAACCTGGCACCGCCCTTAAGAGTTCCCCCATTTCAAGCGACCAAACGAACATCCCAACCGCCACTGGTCCTGCCAGTGCCCCACGACCTGCTTCATCTATCCCCACCAAATATTTCACCTCCTTAGGAATTTCCATTTTTTTATTATAACCCGATCTAAAGACTATCTAAAATATAAAAAAACAATCCCTCTGTTTATTAGAATTATTGAATTCCACAGCTTAAACTCCTTATCCCACATTCCCAAAAACAGCACGACATTCTTCTCTTTTTCGCAAGTGGCAATAACTTACCAGACTTGTTAAAATTAATTTAATGTTTGTCCACCTCCATAATCACACCCATTATAGTCTTTTAGATGGGCTAATCAAAATCCCCGATTTAGTCAAAAAAGCTAAAGAATATAACATGCCAGCAATTGCCATTACTGATCATGGCAATATGTATGGCGCCATTGAATTTTATCAGGAATGTCAAAAACAAGAAATCAAACCAATTATTGGGGTAGAGGTATATGTTGCTACTAGGAGTCGTTTTGACAAAGAACCACATATCGATTCACGACGTTACCACTTAACTCTCTTGGCTAAAAACGAAATTGGTTATCGTAATCTAATAAAATTAGTAACCAAAGCTAACTTAGAAGGTTTTTATTACAAACCGCGGGTAGATTGGGAATTACTCCAAGAACACGCCCAAGGAGTCATTTGTTTATCAGGTTGTATGGGTGGGCAATTGTCTCGTTTACTTTTAAACAAAGACCAGTCTGGCGCCGAAAAACTGGCCCAAGATTACGCCAAAACCTTTGGCTTGGACAATTACTATATTGAAATAATGCACCACCCTAAAATTGAGGGACAGACTTTATTAACGAAGGACTTAATCGCTTTAGCTCGCAAACTCAATTTGCCACTAATCGCCACCCATGACATCCATTACTTAAATAAAGATGATTCACGTGCCCACCATACTTTACTAGCCATTCAAACAGGCAATGATGTTGACGATGTTAAAGGCGTCACTAATATGGAAGAAGATTTTTCTTTTGTTTCACCGGAAGAAATGACCAACTTTTTCCCCAACACTCCTGATGCCCTGGAAAATTCTTTAAAAATTGCCGATGCCTGTAATCTAGAAATAACTTTAGGCAAGTTCGTTTTTCCTAATTTTAAACTGCCAGAAAATGAAACCGCCGATGAAGTTTTACGTCATCTAGCTTTTGAAGGACTAAAAAGACGCGGCCTTGACCAAAAAGAAGAAGCGGTGGAACGTCTTAATTATGAATTGGATATTATTAAAATGAAAGGTTATGCATCATATTTTTTGGTAGTAGAAGACTTAATCCGCTTCGCTCGCGAAAATAATATTTACTACAATATTAGAGGCTCAGTTGCTGGCTCTATTACCACATACTCTCTAGATATCACCAAAGTAGATCCACTCGCTTATCGTATTCCTTTTGAACGATTTTTGAATCCTGGACGACCATCGGCTCCAGATATCGATATGGATTTTGCCGACAACAAACGAGACAAGATTATTGACTACGCCAAACTAAAATATGGTGAAGATAAAGTTGCCCAAATCGGAACCTTTGGTACCATGATGGCTCGTGGCTCTGTGCGCGATGTTGCGCGCGCCCTCGGTTTTCCTTATCAAGCTGGCGATCAAATTGCTAAACTAATTCCAATTGGTTCACAAGGTTTTCCGATGACCATTAACCGTGCCTTAGAGATGGTTCCAGAGCTAAAAGAAATGTATAACGAGCGCGCCGACACCAAAGAAATAATTGATATGGCTAAAAAAATTGAAGGTTGTGCCCGACATATTTCTGTCCACGCCGCTGGTGTGGTTATTGCTCCCGCCCCCCTTGATCATTATGTTCCACTCCAATATGACCCTAAAGGCATTAGCGTTATCACTCAATACGATATGTATTCGGTTGGCGAAGATGGAGTCGGTCTAACTAAATTTGACTTTCTTGGCTTACGCAACTTGGCAATTTTATCCAGCGCAGTAGAAATTATTGAAACTGTTTACGATCGCCAGGTAGATATGGACAACATCCCAATAGATGATAAAAAAACTTTTGAGATGCTCGCGCGCGGTGAAACCGAAGGGCTTTTTCAATTAAACGGTAGCGGTATGACAAAATGGCTTAAAGAATTACGCCCAACTGCCATTCATGATATCAATGCCATGGTGGCTCTCTATCGCCCTGGCCCAATGCAGTTTATTCCCGATTACATCGCTCGCAAGCATAACCCACATTTAATCAAGTATCTAGATCCGTCTCTAAAAAGTATCTTAGAACAATCATATGGTGTTTTGGTCTACCAGGACGACCTTTTAATTATGGCACACGACTTAGCTGGCTATTCTTGGGGCGAAGTAGACAAATTCCGCAAAGCCGTCGGCAAAAAAATTCCCAAACTAATGGCCGAACAACGTGAAAAATTTATTAAAGGTTGTATTGAACATTCAGGTTGGAAAAAAGAAAAAGCCGAAGAAATCTGGGCCTGGCTGGAACCATTCGCCGCCTATGGTTTCAACAAAGCTCACTCTGCTAGTTATGGTCGAGTCGCTTATCAGACCGCCTATCTCAAAGCTAATTATCCATCTGAATATATGACCGCCGTTCTCTCAGCTGAATCGGGCGATGTCGAAAAAATCGCCGTGATTATCGGCGAATGCAAGAGAATGGGCATCCCAGTTTTGCCACCGGACATTAATGAAAGTTTCGGAGACTTCACTGTCATTAAAAACGCCCAAGATCCAAACTTAAGCGAGAAAGCTAAAAAACTAGCCACCAAAAACCCTGACCCAATTGACAAGATTCGTTTTGGTCTTTTCACTATCAAAAATCTCGGCACTGAAATAGCCAAATTCATTGTTGCTGAACGTAAAAAAAACGGACTTTATTTGGATTTAGGCGATTTTTTGACACGCATCAAACACAAAAATCTAAACAAAAAATCACTAGAGGCTTTAGCCAAAGCTGGCGCCTTGGATAGTTTGGGAGAAAGCCGCGGGAAAATTCTTGCTAATTTAGAAGAGATTCTTTCCTTCAACCGTGAAGAAACCAAGTCCAACGTCAATCAAACTTCTCTTTTTGGTTTAATGACCAATAACGCCCCCAGACTAACTTTAAAATTGAGAGAGGCTGAACCAATTGAGCCACGCCTTAAATTAGCTTGGGAAAAAGAGTTGCTTGGTCTTTATGTCTCCGGCCATCCGCTTGATAATCATCGTGAAAAATTTAACAAAAAAGAAAACACAATTTGTTATCTAAAAAATAAAGCCGAGGGATTTCCAGTAATCACTGGTGGTATAATCGGCGAAATTCGCGTTATTTTTACCAAAAACAACAAACAGATGGCCTTTTTCAAACTATTAGATTTTAATGATATGATTGAATGTGTCGCCTTTCCCGATGTTTTTGAGAAATATAAAAATCTGCTTGTAGAAGACAAGTGTGTCGCCCTCAAAGGCAAATTAAATCATCGCAACGGCGATCCGAGTGTATTGATGGAAGCCATTAAGGAACTCTAAATGCGGAACTAACGCTGAACCATATGGAACAAACTCGGATAAAAGACCAAAGGAACGATTAAAATGACTCATCTTACCCCTCACGCTACTAGCCATATGTATGAGGGATAACAATTTTCAACAACGCAATTTCTAAAAAATTTTTTAACTTTTTCCTGTAATTTAAAGTTATTACCATGACTAAATAACCCCAAATAAGATTGCACTGTCTCTTGTTTACCATTCATCTCTTTTATCCTCTTAAACATTCGTCGTTTAGTGGCTGTCCGCAAAACGCGATGATTGGGGAAATTAACCCAACCAAGAAAATCAACGCCCGAAGCAAGGGTTTTGATATAAACCTTTTCGGGATGAAGATTAAGTTTTAGATAACTTTGAAGAAAACCATTAATTTCCAATAAGGTATTTTCCAGATATTTTTTGTCAGTCGACATAATCACAAAATCATCAGCATAACGAATATAATATTTAACTTTCAACTTATGCTTCACAAACTGGTCAAACTCGTTCATATAGATATTGACCAAAAGTTGTGAAGTTAAGTTGCCTAAAGGTAAACCTAAGCCTAGTTTAGTGCTATGGAAACTACCAATTACTTGATTCAATAACCACCTAATATCGGGTTCAGCTTCGTGTTTTTGTAATATAGCAATTAAAATTGATTGATCAATCGAGGCAAAGAATTTTCTCACATCACATTTTAATACCCAGCAAGTCTTGGTGTTATTCGACGAAACTTTTCTAGCAAAAATCTCAAATCTTTTGATTGCTTTATGTGTTCCTTTGCTCAAACGGCAAGAATACGAATCATAGATAAATTTTGAGTTGAAGTGATAATACAAAATACGATAGATCGCGTGATGAAGTAATCGATCGCGAACTGTGGCTTTATGGATATTTCTCGGTTTTGGATCAGCGATATTGAAGGCTTGATAACTTCCATGGGCATAAGTTTTATTTTTAAGATCGGAATGCAATCCATAAATATTATCAGCTAAGTTTAAAGAAAATTTGGTCACGTCTTTTTTGTTTTTCTTGCCCTGAACAAACACGCGCCAAGCTAGATACAAATTTTCTAAAGATATGATATCGTTGTAGTTATGAATCATAATCAAAATATTAACACGACCCCCCCCCCGAGAAGCACCTTTAGTGCTTCTCAAAGAAAAAGAAGCTTACCAGTATTGGATTTCGTTGCATCGCGACTTACCAAAAGTTGAACGACTTGGCTTGGGACAAAAAATAGAACAAGCCTCCCTTGATGTTTTAGAATTAACCTTTACCGCCAGCTATTTACCGCTCGAGTCAAAAATTATTGTTTTAAGTCGAGCTATTTCACGTTTAGATATTTTGAAATTCTTTTTACAATTGGCCTGGGAAAGTAAAATAATCCCCACAGCCAAACACGCCGAATTAACGCAAAAATTAGGAGAAATTGGAAAACAACTTGGTGGCTGGAAGAAAGGTTTGCAAGCAAAAACTCCCCGACCATAAGTCGAGGAGAAAACCAACAGTTTCGAGAGAACACCTGGTTGCCATCATTCCACCTGTTCGGGTTCAGGGCGGAGTTCGCATTGACGTTCCAGCCGTCGTCGTTCCAGTTCACGTTGACCGCGCGAAGCACACCAGCGTTATCGTATACAAGATCATCTGTATCACCGCCAGCCAAACTATGACCAGCTGAATTTTATCCGGGACCTCAAAGTCCACTAATCTCATATACCAATTCTTGTTATTTTTTTTAAAGAGACTTTCCCCACTCTCGTACAAGGCGTACCCGGTATGACTCTTGAGAAAAATATCCTAAGACCATGACGTGAAAGCCGTAACCGTCACGTAACGCATGATTTCGGAAATAAGTATAACAAGAGAAATTTAAATATAAAAAAAATGACCCCCAATCCGCCGAAGCAGACTGAGGGTCAAAGGGTCCAAGGGACAAAGGATCAGGCTTGCGCCGGAGCCGAAGGTTCCGAGGACCCCAGATCTGACTTGCGAGAGAACACC
The DNA here is from genome assembly GCA_041657405.1 of Minisyncoccota bacterium. Taxonomy (GTDB): domain Bacteria; phylum Patescibacteriota; class Minisyncoccia; order Phycocordibacterales; family XYD1-FULL-46-19; genus JAKJEI01. The sequence continues at coordinate 24,143 of JBBABX010000004.1, read as the reverse complement.
TGGCGGCCACCACGCCACCCGTTCGGGCGCAGGGCGGAGTACGCACTGAGGTACCAGCCGCCGTCGCTCCAGCCCACGCGGACCGCGCGAAGCACACCAGCCTGGTCCCGAATGTAGAAGATGTTGGCGTAGCCGTTGTTCAAGAGAACACCGTTTTCACCATTCTTCTGCTTCTCCATCAAGGAGAACATTTCCGTCAAAGTGGTTTCGGATTTCTCCTCGCCACCCAGTTCGGTAATGATGGGACCATCAACTGAAGACTTCCGTAATTTGTGGTAGCAGAGCGTCTGTTCGCTCGTCGGGTCTTCGGTCTTGCCGTCGCCCGACAGAAACCAGCTGGTAAAGCTGTCCCAGACTGCCGAGATCTTCACCGAAGCGTTGCGCTTGGTGTTGACCACAAACTTGTCTTTGGCGACGAACTTGCCGGTGGTTGCGGGAATCACAACCGCTCCAACTGGCTCGAGTAGAAGCTCGGGCTTGGCCGGTTTAACAAGGGCGACCGACATTTGAGGAAGAAGACAATCCGCCAGGGTCTTTTTGAGACCTTTTTGATTTTTGGTCCACCCCTCGACCGCCGTCTGATTAATCTCCCCTGGACGAGGGGCTTGGCGCAAAAGCGCCGCTAGAAATTCTATATACCATTTTGGAAAATTCGAGGCTGTACTCATGATGAGCTGTTCCTTTCTCACTTTGTTTGATTTCGCTGTCGATTTGGCCACATCGGTTTCATCACAGCAGAAAACAACCTAGATTACATGTTGCTCTCTGCTGTGATGAATTTCGCAAGTTTAAGTATTTTAACGAGCTTTACTCTACCTATTATTATATCATAGTTAAGCCAAAAATGCAAGGATTTTACAGCTTTTGAGGAGGACTACCCTCCTCAAGGAGCTTATTTTAAGCCCTAGAATACCCAGCTTGGAAGCTAGGTCTCTTATCCTATTTTTTGCTTGTTAAGCAATCTCATGATCGTAATATTCCTTAACAACTTTTCCTGCAAAATGGCGTGTTGTTAAACATTTTTTGCTATAAACCGTAAGCTCTTCTTCGTCTGCGTTAAGCCTGCGTCTTCTGCGTTAAGTCTGCGCTCTTGAAGTGGACGATAATTTATCTTGGTGCTATACTCAAAATATTGAAGATTGTGGTGGTTACCAACCATCGATCCGTCACAAACGGATTCCCCTGCTTGCCGAAGGATCACGATTCTGAACAAGGTCGAAGAATCACGGATCCTGAGCGAAGCTGAAGGACTGATTCAACCAAAATGAGGTCTAACTGTAGTTTAGTGAAGCCCGTCTTTGCTATAGACTACGGCGAGGCAAAGTCGGGTGGAACCGCGATTTGAATAAATTTAAAACATTCAAAACCGCCCCGACAAAACGCTTAAGCGTTTTGTCGGGGCGGTTTTATTTTAATTTTTAGTCTTTACCCTTTAAATTAAAGGGAGAAACATTATCAAATTTAACTAATTAGAAAAATAACATGGATATCAATAACATAAGACATTCCCTGGCTCACCTCTTGGCCATGGCGGTCAAAGAAAAATACCCCGACGCCAAACTGGGCTTGGGCCCAGCTATAGACAACGGCTTTTATTACGATTTTGACCTGGGCGACAAAACTCTCACCGAAAACGATCTGACAACTCTAGAACAAAGCATCAGATCTTTCATCAAACAAGAACTTGAATTTAAAGCCGAAACAGTTTCGGCCGAAGAAGCGCACGAAATTTTTGCCGCTGAACCATACAAACTGGAGCTAATAGCAGAACTGGAAAAAGCGGGTGAGCCAATTTCTCTCTATCGTTCTGATTCTTTTGTTGACCTCTGTGCTGGTCCTCATGTGACAAGCTCTGGCGATATTCCACGTGACGCCTTTTGTCTTGAACGCCTGGCCAGTGCCTATTGGCGTGGCGACGAAAACAACAAGATGCTTACTCGAGTCTATGGCCTAGCTTTTGCAAGTAAGCTAAAACTAAATGATTTCTTAGATCAACGAGCCGAGGCCGAAAAAAGAGATCACCGCAAGCTAGGTAAAGAATTGGATTTGTTTTGTTTTTCTGACTTAGTTGGACCAGGCCTCCCTCTCTTTACTCCCAAGGGCACTATTATTAAAGAAGAGTTACAAAAAGAAGTAGAAACAATTTGCCGACAGTATGGCTTTCAAAAAGTATCAGCCCCGTCACTAGCCAAACAAGAATTATTTGAAATTTCCGGTCATGCCAAAAAATTTGGCGAGGAACTTTTCCACGTTACTTCTGATAAAAAACATGATCTCGTCTTGAAACCAGTTCAATGCCCTCACCATACCCAAATCTATGCCTCCAAAAGCCGTTCGTATAAAGATTTGCCGATCAGATATATGGAGTCTGACAAACAATATCGTGCCGAAAAAACTGGCGAGGTTGGCGGGCTATCCCGAGTTTATGCCATCACCGTTGAGGATGGACATACTTTTTGTCGAGTTGACCAAGTTAAAGACGAGATCAAAAATATGGTCTCTATTATTCGCAATTTTTATTCGCGCCTTGGCCTCTGGACTAATCACTGGGTTTCTTTATCTGTTCGTGATTACACTCATCCCGAAAAATATATTGGAGAATTAGAGGATTGGGAAACTTGTGAAAAAATCTTACAGGAAGTCTCTGATGAAATGGGTTTGAAAGCCAAACGTTGCGAAGGTGAAGCGGCCCTGTACGGACCCAAACTAGACTTTATGTTCAAAGATGCGACTGGACGAGAAATCCAGATTCCAACCGTCCAAATTGATTTTGCTACCCCCAAACGTTTCAATCTAGAATATACTAACGAACAAGGTGAGAAAGTTTCGCCAGTGATGGTCCATCGAGCCATCTTAGGTTCTTATGAAAGATTCTTAGTACTTTTGATTGAACATTATGCAGGTGCTTTCCCTCTCTGGCTCTCGCCAGTTCAAGTTAAAATTTTACCAATTTCAGAAAAACAAATGACTTATGCTCAAGAAATTTTTACCGAACTAAAAGCTAATGAAATTCGTGTTGAATTGGACGAATCAAATGAAACTCTAGGCAAAAAAATCCGCAACGCCAAAATAGAAAAAATCCCCTACTTATTGGTTATTGGAGATAAAGAAATGACTGAAAAAACAATAACTGTTGAAGTTCGTGGAACTAATAAGGGTGAGAAACAAACTTTATCTGATTTTATTGAAAAAATAAAAAGTGATATAAAAAATCGAAAATAACCGAAAATAATTCAGCCTGGTTTTTTGAAATAAAATTTCAAAAAACCAGGCTGAATTTAATTGCTTTTTATTTTTTAAATATCCAGTTTCGCTGTTTTAGCATGAGTTTGAATAAAAATCTTGCGTGGTTCAACCTCACTTCCCATTAAAATATCAAATGTTTTATCGGCTTCGTCAAAATCTTGAATGGTCACCTGTTTTAGAACTCGAGTTTCTGGATTTAGTGTTGTTTCCCATAATTCTTCTGGATTCATTTCGCCAAGACCTTTATAACGTTGAATAGATATTTTGCCAGTTTTGGTTTTGTTTATTGTTTCTTCACTTTCATTCTCAATTGATTCTGTTGATTCAATTATTTCTTCAACTTCCCCAGATAAACCACCAAATTCTTTGATTATCTTATTTTTTTCTTCATCATTATAAGCATAGAAAAACTCCTTGCCTTTTTTTATTTTATACAATGGCGGTTGAGCAATAAAAATTTTGCCTAATTCTATTAATTCACGAAAATAACGGAAAAAGAAAGTTAAAAGCAAAGTGGTAATATGTGCACCATCCACATCCGCATCAGTAGCAATAATAATTTTATGATAACGAAGTTTGGATAAATCTTTCATATCACCAATACCAATACCCATAGCAATAATTAGAGAACGAATTTCGGCATAAGCCATCATTTTGTCTAAACGCGCTTTTTCTACGTTTAAAATTTTTCCTCGCAATGGCAAAACAGCTTGAGTTCGTCGATCACGCCCCTGTTTGCCCGAACCTCCAGCCGAATCCCCCTCCACAATAAAAACTTCAGATTCTTCTGGATCTCGTGATTGACAATCGGCCAATTTACCTGGCAAAGTCATTCCTTCTAATGCGCCCTTTCTAATTACACTATCTTTGGCCGCTTTAGCAGCTTTGCGCGCCCGAAGCGCAAGAACACCTTTGTTGATAATCGCCTTGGCATCATCGGGATGTTCTTCTAAAAAAGCGTAGAAGGCTTCGCTAAATACGGCATCCACTGCGCTTCTGGCTTCAACACTTCCCAGTTTAGCCTTAGTTTGTCCTTCAAATTGAGGGTTTGGTAATTTAACCGAAATTACCGCCACCAAACCTTCACGCACATCATCACCTGTTAAACCACCTTCGTTTTCTTTGAGAATATTATTCTTCTTAATATAATCATTTAAAATCCTTGTTAATGCTGTACGAAAACCAGTCACATGCATACCGCCTTCAGGCGTAATCGTATTATTGGTATAACTAATTTCCTTAACATCAATTTCATCCACATATTGCAAAGCAATTTCTACAAAAACACCCCCTTGTTCCTTGTCTGTATAAAAAATTTCTCGGTGCAAAGGTTTTTCTTTTTGATTATAAAATTTAATCAAAGACAAAAGACCTCCTTCAAAAAAGAAAGTTTTAGACGGTACCGATAATCCTAAATCACGAAGCCAAAAAGTTTTCTCTAAATCAATTTTACCTTTATAGTCACGTGCATCTATCAATCTAACCCGCAAACTTTTAACCAAATAAGCTTGCCCACGTAAATGATTAACTAAACGTTCCCAACTATATTTAGTTTCAGAAAAAATGGTGCTATCTGGTTTGAACATAATAACCGTGCCGTGCAGTTTGGAAGCCGCAACCTTTTTAACATTATACTTTTTCTTGCCTCGTTCATATTCCTGAACAAATTTACCGCCATCGCGATAAATCTCGGCCTTAAGCCATTCTGATAAAGCATTAACAACCGACGCGCCAACACCATGCAAACCACCGGAAATTTTATAACCTCCTTCGCCAAACTTTCCCCCAGCATGCAAAATAGTCAGCACAGTCTCCAAAGCTGAAACTTTAGTTTTTTTATGAATATCAACTGGAATCCCATCTCCATTGTCAACGATACGCACAATATCACCAGGCAATAATGAAACCTCAATTTCATCACAAGAACCGTTCATCGCTTCGTCACGAGAGTTATCAAAAATCTCTACCAATAAATGATGAAGACCGTCAGTCCCAGTAGAACCAATATACATACCAGGTCTTTTCCGTACCGGCTCTAAGCCTTCTAAAACAACAATTTCGTCAGCTCCGTATTTACGATTTTTTATTTCTTCTTTGGCCATAAATAAAGCTTAAAAACAATCCCTTTTTGGGATATTATATTATATATTATAGCATATCCAACTAAAAAAAACAGCTCAAATGAGCTCAAATATTTGATAAAAATTGAACAAAATTTAAAAATTTTATACCCCTAATTATGGATATAAACCAAACAAAAAATATTCTCCTGTTTTTATTTTCTCACTTCAAAACCGGCTTGTTCTAGTTGAGCCGCAATCTTGTCATAAACATCATTAGCTTCTTGGTCCGATAAAGTTTTTTTATTTGACTGTAAAACCAACCGAAAAGCTAGGGATTTTTTTCCTTCTTTTTTAAATTCGTCGAAAAGAATCGGCGCACCAAGCAAAAGCGGACCCGCCGAGTTTAAAATAATTTCTTTTATTTCCTCAATGTTAGTCACTTCAGATACCCAAACCGCCACATCACGGATAATCCGTGGGTATGGTGAGACTGGAAAATAATTAGCCTCTGGGTTAACTAGAGAATTTTCTGCAATCGCTTCAATCGGACCGGCCATATCTACGATCTTTTCAAAATTAAATTCAAACACCTGACACAATCCATCCAAAGAAACAAAATTTTTTATCACAGGCAATTCACCAGACCATCTTATTTTTTCTGATATGGCTTGAATCACTTTTTTTAATTCAACAGCCAAATCTTGGTTTTTGTTTTTTTTACGCGCGCCAAGACCAATTGCCAATCTGATTTCTTCCCAACCTTCCGATGGAAAAACTGTTCCGATTTCAAAAATTTTAATAATCTCGTTATCAAAAATAATATGGATAAGATTACTGTTTATTTTTTCTACCAACCAATCAGTCAACTCGGCACGAAGAAAAGCTTTATCATTCGCCAACGGATTAACAACTTTAACTTCTCCTTTGTCGGCAAAAGCATAGCCAAAAAGTTCTGAGAAACCAAGTTCTGTTAAAGTTTGACGAATTAAATTACCAACAGCAAAACGTTTTTCATAAGATTCCACTTGATAAGAATCTTTAGGCAAATTGGGCAAAATCGTTGATTTAATTTTATCATAACCAATAATTCGACCAACCTCTTCTACGAAATTTACCGCTTCTTTCAAATCCAATCGCCAATGGGGTGGAGTCAAAACCCATTCCTCACCTTCTTCAACACCAATACTTAATTTCTCAAAAATTTTTTTACTTTCAACTAGAGAGACCTCTAAAGCTAAACGACGACTAATAAAATTAGGGTCAATTTTCACTTTCTCAATCAAAATTGGTTTTGGATAAACATCAACAATTTCACCAAAATCTCCAGCTGCTAACTCCGAAATTAAACTCGAAAACATTTCCATAGCTGACAAAGCTGTTTGAGTAGAAATTTCATTTTCAAATCTTTTAGAAGCATCTGTCTTTAATTTTATTTTTGCCGACATTTTTCTAACCATAACCGGTTCAAAATTAGCCGCTTCCAAAATCAAATTTTTAGTTTCTTTTGTCACCTCTGCCTTTTTGCCGCCTTTAAGTCCTGCAATCGCTAAAGGATCCTTTTCGTCTGAAATAATTAAGATTGATTCGTCTAGGGTTACCTCATCACCATCTAAAGTTACAATTTTTTCGCCTGGTCTAGCGAATCGAACATTAATCGCGCCATCAACTTTATCAGCATCAAAAGCATGGAGAGGCTGGCCCAAATCAAACATTACATAGTTAGCGGCATCAACAACATTATTAATAGAACGTTGACCTATGTTTTCTAAAGCTTTTTTTAACCAAATTGGCGAATCTGTAACACAAACATTTGCAACTCGTCGACCAATGTAACGACGACAAAACTTTTCGTCTTCAATTTTTATTGGAAGGATCTCAAGTGGTAAAATTTTTGGTTCGTCAACTTTAACTGGTTGAAGTGTCAAATTAAAAATCGCTGCAACTTCTCTTGCTAGTCCTAAATGGCAAAGACAGTCATGTGCCCTATCAGGTAAAATTTTTATCTCAAAAACCCAATCCTCATTTTTTTGGTCCAAGCTTTCTACTTCAAAAGCATGAAAAATAATCCCTTCCTCAAGTTTTTCAGGAGCTGGCAAAGTTGGTACATATTTTTTTAACCAATTATAAGAAAAAAGCATATTTAAAATTGATTTATAAAACGCAAATCGCCATTAAAAAAGATTCTGATATCTTCAATCCCCCATTTGAGCATAGCTAATCGTTCAACCCCAATCCCAAAAGCAAAACCAGACCATTCCTTTTCATCCAACCCAACCGAGCGAAAAATATGGGGGTGAACTAAACCAGCACCCCCCATTTCAATCCAACCCGTGCCCGAACACAAAGAACAAGTTTTTCCGCGGATTGGTTCGCCTTTGTTTGTTCGGCACTTGATGCAAACCATATCAAATTCAAAACCTGGCTCAACAAAAGGAAAAAAACTCGGACGCAAACGAACTGGCATCGCTTGACCATATAAACCACCGAAAAATTTTTCTAGATAACCCTTTAAATGAGAAACGTTCACTTCTTTATCAACCAATAAACCTTCAATCTGATGAAACTGTGATTCATGGCGTGCATCTGTCGCTTCCTGGCGAAAAACTTTGCCTGGCGCCAAAATCCTAATTGGCGGTTTAGCTCCCTTTTTAAGCATTTCTTCCAAATAACGAACTTGAACAGCGCTAGTCTGAGTTCGCAAAAGATGTTTGTTGTCTTCTAACCAAAAAGTATCTTGCATATCTCGTGCCGGATGGTTAGATGGAACGTTCAGAGCATCAAAATTATGATATTCGTCTTCTATTTCCGGCCCGTCAGCCAAGGTAAAATCAAGTTCACGGAAAACCGTCACCGCTTCATTAATAATCTGGGTTAAAGGATGAACATGACCCTTTTTATTTAAGCTTGTCATTTAAATATTATAGCCCAAAAAAACTAAATTTCAATAATTGTTGTTGACTTTTTAGGTCTTATATGGTGTTTGATTGGTAATGAAACGATTGCTTATAATGTTGGGAATAATTGCGATTGGGCTTGTTTTATTTTTTTGGCCTGCGGTTAATGATGGTTTTATAACAATCATTGACTTGTTGGTTATTCTTTTAACTCTTTATCTGCTCTTTAATCGCGCTTGGCTTCCTCTCTTAATTTCTCTCGTAGCAGTCTGGCAAGGTCTGGCAATGATGGGCGGGGCTAAGTTTTTTAATCTGATGTGGCCTATTCTGTTTTTCGTGCCTATGGGGTTGTTCGTTTGGCTTCTTGTTCGTAAAGCGTGGTTGTTATCAGCCATTTCTTTTATTGTGATTTTAACGGGGTTAGTATTTATCGGTTAAATCAGCCAACACTCCTTTTATCCCTTGAATTACTAAAACCAAGGAATTTAAAGCTGTTTATTTATCAAATAGTTGGCGATTAGTTCCAAAGTCCCTTGCCCTACGATCCACTTAAAATCCCCAATTTAAACATTAATTTTCTATTAACGTTACCCCCACGATCTGAAATGTGACAAACTTTATCGCCCCCCCCCAATCCAGCCAATGGCACGACATTGCCCGCGCCTGCAAGTATTTTCGACGATGCTAGTTACTCTTAAATCATCTAAGAACTTTATATCGGAGCCGCCTCTCGGACTTGAACCGAGGACCTTCGCTTTACAAAAGCGTTGCTCTACCAACTGAGCTAAGGCGGCTTTATTTAAATTTAAATTTTCTCCCCTTTTCACCCTCCTCTTTCTAATCATTTTATCAAAGTTAATTTATGAAGTCATTTCATTCTCTCCTCTTTCATTATCTTCATTTTCTTCCGTCTTGGAAAATTCAGCTAAAATATTTTCTTTATGTTCTCGAATTTCCTTTAAAAAAGATGACACTTTTCCTTGATGAATAATTTCTTCTCTTTCTTTAATGGACTCGGTAAAACGATAAAACCTTTTTTCCAATCTAATGATTAAATAACGAACAACTGAAATACTATTTCGCAAAAAGAAAAGTAAAAACAGATAACTTTTAATCATTGTTTGTTTACAAAAATATACCAAACGAAAAGCAACATAATCAATGACCAATTGAGTAATAGAATAATCTGAAACTTGATTAAAATCTATCTCGTGTTGTTGGTTATAAGAAATGCGCTTCGCCAAAATAACAATCAACCCTGTCAAAGATAGGAGACAAATTATTAAGAGTATTATGTTACTCATAGATTAAAGATTAGCCAAGATTTACATTTTCAGCAATTTCTTCAGCTGAATCAAAACGAGAAAAACGCGTAATATCAATTCTTTCGCCAAATTTTTGGGTATATTGTTTTATCAAAGCGTCAATAGTCAAAGACGGCTCCTTAATAAAAGGCTGGGCTAAGAGTTCAGGGACATCAATGGGACTCATCGCCGCTATATGCATTGCTAGATCATCCGCTAAAATTTTAAATTCAGCATTTTTGGAGACAAAATCAGTTTCAGCGTTAACCTGGACCATCGCTCCAACTGTTCCGGTGTTATGCAAATAGCAGGCAACCGTTCCAGCCTGAAGAGAACGTGCTGCTTTTTTGTTGGCAATTTCAGTTCCCTTAGCACGTAATAAATCTAACGCTTTATCCATGTCTCCTCCAGCTTCTTCTAAAGACTTTTTACATTGAGAAATAGAAATACCGGTTCTTTCTCGTAATTCTTTAATTTGTTCAGTGGAAATCATAATTATAATTAAAACAAAAAATAATAAACAAGGTTAAAAAACTTAAATTGTCAAAACTTCTTTTGAGTAATTATTTACTCAGGTTTTTTGTCATCAATCTTATCTTTTTCGTTTTCTTTTTTCTCTTCTTTTTTGGATTCCTCTGGAGCAGTCGCCAAACCTTTCTTATAAGCTTCAACTATTTGTTTGGTAAAATATGAGATACTACTAATTGCTGAATCATTGGCAACAATTGGATATTCAATTTGAGAAATATTACAATCCGAATTGCAAAGAGAAATCACTGGAATTTTTATTTTTTTTGCTTCCGCCACCGCAATTTCTTCATAATTAGCATCTATCACAAAAACCGCACCAGGAAATTTATTTAAGCCAACAATTCCATCAAAATAACGTTCCAAATCACGTAATTCTTTGGCGATTACACCACGTTCTTTTTTAGTATAGATAGAAAGTTCTCCCTTCTCATTTTTCTCACGCAAATCTTCCATCCTTTCTACTCGTTTTTTGATTTCTTTAAAATTGGTCAAGGTGCCACCAATCCAACGCTCTGTCACAAATGGCAAACCAGCCGACTCAGCAAGGCTTTTGATGATTTTTTTTGCCTCACCTTTAGTTCCGATCAAGAGCAAATTCTTTTTAGAGCGACCAAGTTCAAAAACAAATTCCTTGGCAACCTCAAGCATTTCAATTGTTCTTTCTAAGTCAATAATGGCAGTCTTATTTTTAAAACCAAAAATAAAAGGCTTAGTCGAAGAATGACGACTAGATCGCGAATAGCCGAAATGAGCTCCAATCTTAAAGAGCTCTTGAACTAATTCTTCTTTTTTGACATCTTTAACTTCTGTTTGCATAGAACTTTAGCTTAGCAGAATATTTCAATATTGGCAATATCTATATAAATTAAAGATTTTTCTTAGAGTTTTTCTTTTATTGATTAAGAATCATCAGATTCACCCTTCTCCCCTGCAACTAAGCCAGTTTTTAAATCATTCAAAAGATTCTCTAAATCACCAGCTAAAATTTTATCAATGCCGTGCCAAGACTTCTTAATTCGATGATCAGTGATCCGATCTTGAAGGTAATTATAAGTCCGAATTTTTTCAGAACGGTCAGCAGTTCCTATTTGGTTTTTTCTTTCGGCCGCAAGCTTCTTGGCTTCTTCTTCTTCGTATAATGACTGAAGTCTGGCTGAAAGAATTTCCAAAGCTTTTTCTTTATTACGTAATTGAGTTCGTTCACTTTGACAGCGAACAACCATTCCAGTTGGCTTATGAATCATCCTAACAGCTGTCTCAACTTTATTGACATTTTGACCACCAGCACCACCAGAACGAGTAAATTCTATTTCTAACTCTCCTGGGTCAATTTTGATATTTGTCTTTTCTCTTACTGGCATAATGGCTACCGAAACAGTTGAGGTATGAACTCGGCCTTGTTTTTCTGTTACCGGTACTCGTTGAACACGATGTACTCCCATTTCATTCTTAAATTTATCATAAGCGCCAACGCCAGTAATTTCAAAAATGACTTCTTTATATCCTCCTGACTCCGATATTGAATCGTCTATTTTAAGAAAAGACCATTTTTGATTTTTGGCATATTTTTCATACATCTCGGCTAAATCCATCGCAAACAATGCGGCTTCATCGCCTCCCGCGCCAGAGCGAATTTCCATAATTAAAGTTTTGGGATCAATTTCAGATCCCCCCTTAGAAGATAAAATTTCAATCATTTTATCCGCTAATTCCTGTTTTTGTTTTTCCAATTTTTTGATCTCTTCATCAGCTAATTCAGCCATCCCCGGATCAACTGCTAAAATTTTATTTTCTTCTATTTGTTTTGTTAAATTATCATAAAGACTCGCCAAATAAGATGTTTTAGAATTATCACGATAAATTTGGATCTCATCATCCATAACATAAAAATCAATTAACGCCACAAAAATCTAAACCTTTTTGCTGGTTTGAGTAGTTTTTTTAGTTTTGACTATTTTAGACTTAGCCATTCGGCCCTTGAATTTCTCCACCATACCAGCCGTATCCATTACTTTTTCATTCCCGGTATAAAAGGGATGACAAGCGCTACAGATTTCCACACGCAACTTCTCTGTCGTTGAACCAATTATAAAAGAATTACCACAAGCACAGGTTACTTCCGCTTTTTCAAAATATTTAGGATGTATATCTTTTTTCATAATATTTAACATATCACATAAAAAAAGAACCTAGAAAAACCTTTATTTTTATATGCGATACATCAAATACTATATACTATATTTAGTCTTCTTGCAAGATCTTGATTTGTTGTTCATAAGTAGAAACTAATTTCATCACTTGATCCCCATAAAAAGCGTTTTTTGGGTTTGCCCAATTACCACCAGCATAATATTTAAGTGCCGCAGTGCGTTCGGCCGTATAAGTGCCAGCCCCTGCACCCAAATCACTTAAATATGTAGCTGAAGCCGCAAAGGCGTCTTTAGGATTCCAAGGATTTGGCGGGTTATTCCCCGTCGCCTTAGCTATTCTTGCTTCATAAGCTGCCCAAGTTGATGGGATAAACTGTGCTGGCCCCATTGCCCCTCCCCAACCACCCATATAAGGACAAGAGACGGGTTGGGTATCAGTATCTAAACCAAGGCTTTTGGTAATACGCAAAAAGGGTGCATGATCTCTTTCGGGCTTCATCACTACGCGCCAACTTTTTTCTGGAGGATCACCAGGACGATTACAAGTGCCAACATTTTGACCTAGATTTGATTCCTGGGTAATAATCGCCAAAATAAACGGCGCCCGAACCCCAGTCGCTATTGAAACCTGTTTAGCCAACTCTAAGGCTTCACCAAAGGTAATTGCTTGAACATTACGCAAGCGAAAGAGAGCACTTCTAATTGCGGCGCGTTGTTTTTCTTTTTCAGCAATAACCGCACGATAAGCGCCTTCTTGAGTCTTACTCATATTTAGATAAACTTGTTTTTCGGCGTTCAACCTCTCAATATTAGCTTTTTCCTCTTCAATAGCTTTTTTAGCGTTTGTTTCAGCATTTCGTCTAATTTCTAGTTTTTTCTTTTCTTGTTCAGTCAAATTTTTAGTTGTCCTGGTATCTGAAAGAGTTTTATACATTGATTGTTGAACAAAATAATAACGATCAGCCTCTATGGACAAGTCTGAAATATTATTGTTGCCCATTACCAATTCAATAAAAGAATTTTCGTCAATTTCTTTTGTTGCACGCAAAAGTTCACCTAATGATACTTTATTTTTGCCAACTTTCTCATTTAATTCACCAATATATTCAACTTTATCGTTAATGTCCCCCCCCAAACGTTCTATTTCTAATTTTTTCTTTTTTATATTCAGTTGAGCTGTGTTGATTTTATAATTCAGAATATCAATATCTCGCTGGATTGAAGCAGTTTCCTTTTGTTTGTTACTTAAAAGATTTTTTTGATCAGCGATTTCTTTTTCAACTTTAGATAATTCAGCCTTGAGTTTTTCTTCTTTAGCAGAAATTTCAGCTTCTGTTTCAGCATAAATCGGAGAAGAATAAAATGACAAACCACCAAAAACCAACAGTCCAACGATCAATCCTGAAATTATTTTTGAGCAACATTTAAAATTATTAAATAGCATGTTTTAGATTATAACAAAAAGCGCCAGTTTTTTAAACTGAACGCTTTAAATTTTTACAAAAATTTTATTCAGTTTTTCCCTCAATAGTATCTCCTTCGTTTGTTTCCTCTTGTTTGCCCTTTTTCTCTACTTCTATCGCAGATAAATCAACTGGCGTTTCTTCAGTTGCCATATCTTCTCCGGCTTCACTAATAGAAGCAACAACCTCTTCCGGCTCCGCCAAAACTGTTACTCCTGTGGGTAATTTAATATCTTTAACCAAAATCTGACTACCCAAAGTCACCAAGCTAGAAATATCAATTGTGATATCATGTGGCAAATTTTTCGGCAATACTTCAATGGACAGTTCGTGCATAACCTTAACCAAGTTTCCTCCCAATTCTTTGACGGCTGGAGCTACTCCTTCAAAAACAAGAGGAACATCAACTTCAATCTTCTTATCTTGTTGGACAACATATAAATCAGCATGAATTGGCTGACCCTTAATTGGATGATATTGAACTTCATGGATCAAGACATCATGATTAACTCCATCAATTTCCAAATTAACAATTGTTGATTCACCAGCCTTGTTTAAAACTTTAACAAATCCTTTAGTGTCCACCGAAAGTGGTATTGCTTCTTGTTTAGCACCATAAATAACCACCGGGGTTAGCCCAGTTTCACGAATTTTTTTCAATTGTTTGCCAAAAACATCTCTTTTTTGGGCTTTTAATTTAATAGTCATACTTAAGGCATTATATCTAAAAAGATAAAAAAGTAAAGCTTTTCAATGGAAAATTTGAAATTAGCCTCTCTAAAAAAGCTTTTAAATATAGTTTTTTATTTTATGGCAAAATTAACACCTTCTTATAATACTGGCAACTTAATTTCAATAGTCCCAAATCTCAAAAATCTTATCGAAAACAAAAATAAATTTTAACCCTTGTCGATAATTCGTGAAAATAATTTTAATCTTTTTTCTGTCACTTCTTTTACAGCCACAATTGAACTTTTTAGATATTTATAAGGTGCAATCTCTTCTGGATTTTCTTGCAAAGATTCAACTAGAGCTTGACGGTAAGCAATTCTTAATTCTGTATTGATATGAATTATTGTTATCCCAGCCTCGATTGCAGCCCCAAAATCCTCATCAGATAATCCAGATCCACCGTGAAGAACTAAGGGAACTCCAGTCGCTTCTTTGATTTCTTTGATTCGACCAATAAATAATTGCGGGTTAGCGGCATTTTTTAAAATACCGTGAATATTACCAACTGCTGGCGAAAATAAATCAACTGCTGTCTCTTTAACAAATCTACCTGCTTCGTCAACCTTAGTAATAGAAAATTCATCCACCGCTACCCCACTTGGCAATTCATCAAGAATTTTTGAAGATTTGCCAATATAACCTAATTCTCCCTCAACAAGAATTTCTGGACTAATTGAATGTGCGTATTCTACGCATTTTTTAGTTTCATTAATGTTTTCTTCAAAAGGAAGTTCGCTCCGATCAAAAACTATCAAATCAAAGCCCGTTTTGATTGCTTCCTGAGCGCGTTCCAAAGAAAAAGTATGGTCAGCCGATAAAAAAATCGGGAAATCAAATTCCTCTCTAGCGCTTTCCACCAAAGCTTTTGCTTGTCGCAAACCGATAAAATCTCTTTCCCCCTCTGATAATCCAATAATTATCGGTTGGTTTAAATCTTTAGCGGCACGAACAACCCCCCAAAAACCTTCCAGATTAGAGATATTAAAATGACCAATTGCTTTTTTTTCAGCTTCAGCACGAGTAATTATTTGTCTTAAAGTTTCCATGTTATAATTATACCAATTAAAAAAATAAATTGAAATATGAATCAGTTCAATCTTTTAGTTATTGGGGATACTTCTATTGATGCTTTTATCAGGTTAAAAGAAGCAGAATTGCACTGCGATATTAGTCGCGAAGAATGTAAGATTTGCCTCAAATTCGCTTCCAAAATTCCTTACGAATCAATTACTGAAGTCCCCGCAGGTGGTAATAGTGCCAACGTCGCCCTAGGAAGCGCCAAATTAAATCTAACTACCACCTATTTGACCAATATTGGCTATGATGATAACGGTCAAAAGATTCTAACAAAACTAAAAAAAGCTGGGATTAATCCTGATTTGATAAAAGTGCACGCTAATTTAAACACCAATTATAACTATGTCTTGTGGTACGCCGACGATCGAACCATTTTAGTCCATCATGAAAATTATCCTTATAAATTACCCTCCTTACCAAAAACAAATTGGGTCTATTTAACCTCGCTTGGAGAAAATTCTCTTGAATTACATCAAGAATTAGTTGACCAACTTGATAAAAATCCTGATACCAAATTAGCTTTCAGCCCAGGCACAATGCAGATTCGCGTCGGACACCAAGAGCTAAAGGAAATTTACAAGAGAACAGAAATATTTTTTGCCAATAAACAAGAGGTCATGAAAATTTTAGAAACTGACAAAGAAGAAGTAGCCTGGTTGGCAAATAAAATTAAAGACCTGGGTCCTCAAATTGTGGTCATCACTGACGGCAATCAAGGCTCTTTCGCTCTAGATAGTTCCAATCTTTGGCATAGTCCAATTTTTCCTACAGAAAACAACTTATTGGAACGCACTGGCGCTGGTGACGCCTTTGCTTCGGCTTTTTTGGCTGCTATTATTGAAAACTTATCAGTACCAGAAGCCCTTGCTTGGGGAGCAGTTAATTCCGCTTCAGTTGTTCAAAAAATCGGCCCACATGAAGGTTTACTTTCTAGCGATGAGATAAAAAGACAGTTATCCCAAAAAAATATTTCTATCCAAAAAATCTAAGCCAAATTATTTATAAACAAAAATTAATTAGGTTATCAAGACCTTAAAAAATAAGCTTATTTTATTTACCCAACCTCTTTTGAGTGAATAAAAATTTTTCTCCAAACATTTACTCAAATAAAATATTTTCGACAGTTAAATTAGTTTTCTTTTTAAACTCCTCAAACAACCCCCAATAAGATTGGGCGGAACGCTCGACCTCCAACAACTCAAGTTTTTGAATCACCGATTCAATCTCTTCTGGTTCTCCCTCAACTTCAACAAAACAACCAAAAGGTAACCGATCAAGAGAAATAACTGCCTCTCCTAATTTATAATTAGTCCGATATTTTTCCATAATCCATTCGCGCGTAAATCCTAGATTAATCAAGATTTGCCGAATTTCCGCGATATCTTCAACCTCTGTTTCTAATTCTTCTCTTTCTTTTAATCCTTCTTTTTCTCGTTTGTGACCATCAATTCTCTTTTTTAAAGTTATGACATCTTTATCACCAGTCCGCACACGTAAAGATATTTTTTCTTTTTTCAACTTCTCGTCAGAAGTATCAAACCGCACTGTTCGCTGAAAAAATTCTGGCTGAACCAAAATGCCACCCACAGCAATTATTTTTTTTGTAATAGTCGGCAAGTCAGATACTAATAACTTTGTTTCTATTTCTCTGTTATTATTTTTGAGCATTTTTTCTTTTTAATACTTTTCTAACAGCAACCACAATATCATCAATACCTAAACCGTAAAGTTCCAAAAGTTCCGTAGCGTTACCCGACTGCCCAAAAAGATTATCGACTCCAACAAATTCAAGTGGCACTGGATAGTTTTCAGCCAAAAGTTCTGCTATCGCACCGCCCAAACCAGCAATTTTTTGATGTTCTTCTGCTACCACTACTGCACCAGCCTTCTCTATCGCGATTAAGAGATTTTTTTTATCAAGAGGTTTAATTGTATGATTATTAATAACAGTGCATTCCACTCCTTCAACAGATAATTTTTTAGCAGCAATAAGCGCACGATAAACCATTAAGCCGCAAGCAATTATCGTTACTTGAGGTCGTTCAGTTTCGCGAACTACAAGAGCTCTTCCAATTTCAAAAGGCGTTTCAGAAATTGTAATTACTGGGGTTTTTTCACGAGATAAACGCAGATAAACAGGCCCTTTAAGATCAGCTATCGCAATCGTTGCTTTTTGAGCCTCTTCAGCATCAGCCGGCACAACAACCGTCATATTTGGCAAAACCCTCATTAAAGCTATGTCTTCAAGTGCTTGATGTGAGGCGCCATCTGCCCCAACTGACAACCCAGCGTGTGATCCGACAATCTTGACATTGGTTTCGTTTAGACAAATAGCTGTTCTAATTATTTCCCAATTCCGACCTGGCGAAAAAATAGCAAAAGAAGTGATAAAGGGGATTTTATCCATTGCAGCCATCCCAGCAGCAATTGTTGCCAAGTTTTGTTCCGCTACTCCTATCTGAAAAAATCTTTTAGGAAATTTTTCAATAAAACTACCAAGTCGGGTAGAATCTGCTAGATCAGCCGATAGGGTTACTATTTTTTCATTCTCCTCCGCCGCTAACACGATGCCCTCCCCAAAACCATCGCGAATTGCCTTTTGAATAATATTTAAATCAAAAATTTTATCCGTTAAGATTTTCATTTACTCTAAATTATAACAAAACCAAACTGAAACTAAAATATTATCCTTCCCATTAACAATCAAAATTTCATTCTTAAATTAAATTTTCTATTGCTCCTTTTGCTTCTTGAACATTAGGCGTTTTGCCATGCCAATTGTATTTTCTTTCCCATTCTGGAACACCTTTACCCGAAATAGTATGTGCGATAATCACCGATGGCCTGCCAAAAACAGACTTAGCTTGACCAACTGCTTCAAAAATTTCTTGGAATGAATGTCCATCAATCTCTTGCACTTGCCAACCAAAAGCGCGCCATTTGTCTACAAGCGGTTCAAGAGGCATTATTTTATCGGTCATACCATCTGACTGAATGTGATTGCGGTCAACAAATGCGATCAGATTATGTGGTGCTTCTTTGCCTGCCGCCATTATCGCTTCCCACGTAGAACCTTCCTGCAATTCACCATCTGAAAGCAAACAATAAAAAAATCTTTGGGAATTATGCCCCCGATCTAATCTATCAGCCAAAATCATACCAAGAGTTTGTCCCAAACCTTCTCCCAACGGACCGGAGCTGGTCTCTAGACCAGGTAATTTCAATCTTTCTGGGTGACCCTGCAAACGCGAACCAAGACGACGTAAAGTTTTTAATTCTTCAAGAGGAAAATAACCGGCTTGAGCCATTGTTGCATAGAGAACCGGACAAACATGTCCATTTGAAACAATCAAACGATCCCGTTCCGACCAGTTTGGTTGTTCAGGTTTGTAATTGAGAAGACCAAAGTAAAGAGCTGTAAAAATTTCAACCAAACCCAAAGAACCGCCAGTATGTCCCGATCCAGAGACAACCAACATCTCTATAATAGAACGTCTAATGACGCATGCTTTATTAGTTAAATATTCAAGTTTTTCATCAGAGAGAAACATATATTTAAAATTAATTTTTTTGTTGTCTAAGATTGCCTTAATTTCTCTATGGCTTCTTTGAGATCATTATTTTGCCAAATATATGAACCCACAACTAAAGCATCGGCACCAGCGGAGATTACCTCCTTTGCTGTTTTAGGGTTAATCCCACCATCAATAATTATTTGAGCTTCTGGCGCCAATTTGCGCAATTCCCTTAATTTGGGCAAGACTCGCAAATCAAATTTTTCTCCTTGGTAACCAATGTTAGCAATACTCATCAATTGAAAAATTTTAATTTGTCTTAAATAAGGCTTGATTTTTTCTAAAGGCGTTTCCAATTCTAAAGCTAAACCGATTTCACAAGGATTATTCTTGCCATCAAAATGCTGAAGTAAAGAAGGCAAGGCGTCAGTGGCCTCAAAATGAACAATTATTCGATCAACTAATTTCTGCCAATCTTCAATCAAAGCTTCAGGATTTTCCATCATTAAGTGAGCCGAGATTTTAATTTTACCATAAATTTCTTTTAGATCTTCCTCGGTCTGCCAACTGACGTTTGGCACGAATACACCATCCATCACATCTAATTCAATCCAATTAACCAAACCTTCAAGTTTAGCAATTTTATTTTTTATTTCAGCAAAATTGGAGGCAATAATCGAAGGAATAATTTCCATAAAAAATTTAAAATGACAATTTTGATTTTTATTTGATCTTAATATTCCAGAATCCCACCAACATTATCAATATTATCAATCTCGTTTATTCGCCTAATATGACGAGCATCACCCGAGAAAGGAATTTTTAACCATAAATCAACCATTTCTACCACCTCACCTGGGGTTATGAAACGTGCGCCAAGAGATAGAATGTTTGCATCATTATGTACTCGAGACAATTCTACAACATCCGGATTGCCACCATAATAAACAGCTGCCCTTACACCTTTAAAACGATTGGCACAAATTGCCTCACCTTGACCAGAACCCCCAAAAATCAAGCCCCGACTTTCTGGATCGCCTTGGATCATCTTAGCAACAATCTTAACATAGTCAGTATAATCATCTTCTGGCTCCAAGGTATAGGCACCCTGATCCTCCACCATTAAATCACGTTCTCGTAAATGAGTTTTAACTTGCTCTTTGAGCTGGAAGCCAGCGTGATCTGCCGCGAGATAGATTTTAGCCATAAGATAATAATAACAAATGAAAAAGTTAACAGCAAACAGCTTACTATATAAAGATTTTTAGGAAAAATTTTTATTTGTGAATCAGCTATAAATTACACTATTTCCCCGCTTTTAGTACATGATCAACCAAAGTGTGTGTATACCCCATTTCGTTATCATACCAAGCCATTACTTTAACCAAGTTCCCATCAACAACCCTAGTCCAACTAAGATCTATAATAGAGGCATATTTACTACCCAAGATATCTGAGGATACAATTGGTTCTTTTGTGACAGTAAAAGTTTTTTGCCAGCGTGAATCACTAGCTGCTTTTTCAAAAATAGAATTAATTTCTTCTACGGTTGTATTATTTTTAGCGATAAACGTTATATCAATCATTGAACCACTAATTACTGGGACTCGAATCGCTACACCATCAAACTTACCTCTCATTTCTGGAATCACCTGACCAACCGCAAGCGCAGCACCGGTCGTAGATGGAATTAAATTAATCGCACCAGCTCGACCACGACGCCAGTCCTTGGTATCAGCCACGTCCACCAATTTTTGAGTAGCAGTATAACCGTGAGTAGTGTTAAGCAAAGCTTTTTCTACCCCAATCGCCTCATCCAAAATTTTAATAACTGGAGCGGCACAATTCGTCGTGCAAGAACCATTAGACGTAATCACCTGATCAACGATTTTGTCATCATTTATTCCAATCAAAAAAGTCCCTCCAGGGATACCCGGTACTGGTTCGTCTTTGACTGGCGCAGAAATAACCACCTTGCGGGCACCAGCATCCAAATGCGCTTTAGATTTAGCATAAGTTTCAAAAACTCCAGTTGATTCAAGCACAACATCCACTCCCAATTCAGCCCAAGGTAAATTGGTAGGATCTTTTTCCTGCACAAAGCGAACTATTTTACCGTCAACAATTAATTCACCCTCTTCAAATTTAATTTGACCATCAAACTGACCATAAGCGCTATCATATTTTAGAAGATAAACAAGATTGGCTGGATCACCTAAATCATTAATCGCAACCAAATCTATTTCTGAATTTTTAATTGCTAGTTTAAAAAAAGCTCTTCCAATTCGACCAAAGCCATTGATTGCCACTTTTATCATAAAATTTATAAATTAGTTTTTGTTAATATTTATATTTTAACAAAAACTAACTCAAGAAACAAAAATAATCGTTTTTTCAATTGAGCTTGTTTATAAAAAAATTTACCAGAACACACAAAACAATGATGATGTTATCAACAATACAACAATAATTGAATCCTCTATTGATAATTTATTCTTGATTTCTTATTTTACTTTTGCTTCAAACAATTTTTTCAATAGACCCGGGTTAGCTGAACCCTTGCTTTCTTTCATTGCCTGACCGATTAGATATTGCAAAGCTTTATCTTTGCCAGTTTTATATTCTTCAAACACATTTTGATTGTCAGCAACCACTTTATCGACAACCGCGCAAACTGCCTTCTCATCATTTACTTGGAATAAGCCTCTCTCTTCGGCAATCTGACGCGGTTCACCACCTTCTCTAATCATTACCGCCAAGATATCTTTTGCGCCGCGAGACGATATTTCGCCCGCTATAATCATTTTAAGTAAATTAGCATAATCTACCACCGACGGTAATTGTAATTCACCAGCTGCTGCCAAGCCGAGGATATCAGAAGTGACATAATTAGCCGCTATTCTTAAATAATTTTTTGTCTCGTCTAAGGTTTGATCCAAACCTTCAGCCAACTCATCAAAAAAGAGAGCTAATTTATGGTTTTGGACAAAGACTTCAACATCTTCAGATTTCAGACCAAATATTTCAGCATAACGACACCGACGTTGCCATGGTAATTCTGGCAAAGTTTCCGCGATATTATGAAATTCCGGAATTTCACTAATAAAAAGCTTTGGCAAATCTGGGTCTGGAAAATAACGATAGTCATGAGAAGATTCCTTTAGGCGCTGCGAAAAGGTCGTCTGTTTTTTTTCATCCCAACCGCGAGTTTCTTGAATCACCTGCTCCCCCGATTCTAAAACTTCAATTTGACGTTTTATTTCTTCATCAATCGCTTTTTCAACAGTACGAAAAGAATTAAGATTTTTAACCTCCACTTTGGTCCCCAATTTATCACCTTCAGGAGCAACTGAAATATTGGCTTCAATTCGCATTTGGCCTTTTTCCATATTAGCTTCTGATGCCTCTAAATAACGCAACAAAAGCTGGAGTTCTTTGGCAAAGCTAGAAGCCGTCGGGCCATCAGCTATCACTGGCTCGGTTACTAATTCCATTAAAGGCAAGCTGGAACGGTTAAAATCTATTAAACTTTCATCAGACTTGGCATCATGAAAAGACTTGGCAGTATCTTCTTCCAAGTGAATTCGCGTGATAGAAACCTTATTTAAGTTACCCCCTGAAATAAGTGGATATTTATATTGGCTGATTTGATAACCTTTAGGAATATCAGGATAAAAATAATTTTTGCGGTCAAATTCAGCAAAATCAGCCAAGCGACCACCAACAGCCGCGCCAACTCGTAAAATATGTCTAACTGCTTCTTTGTTAATCATCGGCAAAGCTCCTGGTTGAGCTGTACAAATTGGACAAATATTTATATTTGGACGTCTTTCGTCGGGGTTATTGAGACACCGACAAAACATTTTGGTCTTGGTGTTCAATTCCACGTGAATCTCCAAACCTATAGTTGGTTTATATTTTATTTCGCTCATATAGATTAATTGATTATACACCAAAAAATTAAAAGATAAAATGACAAAACCGTTACGGTTATAATCGAAACGGTTTTGCACCAAATCATATTCAATGATTTATTTTGAAGGGAAAAAACGTTTTTTTAACCATTTACCCAACTTCCAAAAAATCAACCCTCCAACACCAATTGTAAAAATCCAAACCGCGATCAAGGGCAACAAAACAACGAATGCAATCATTAAATTGATATATTTAACAGAACCGTTTATCAAACCCCGAATTGACTGTTTTATCTGAACCAAAGGTCTCCAATGAATACCAAAGACTTCCACTTCAGCCTCAGCCGTCAAAGAAACTGAAATCGTTGACATGTCAACTTGTCTATCTGAATATTTTAACTGACTTTCAATCCTTTCTATATTATTTCGTACTTGGGAAAGTTCTCGTTGAACATTCAAAACATCATTGACTGTTTGAGCTTTTTTCAAAATATCCAAATATTTACTTTCGGCAAGTAGATAATTTTTTAATCTCGTTTCTAAATCTATATATTGATCTGTCACATCCTGGGTGCTTATTTCTTCACGTTCTACATCAATTGCGACATTTTTGATTTTTTCAATTATTTCTTTAAACTTCGTCGAAGGTACTTTGATTGAGATATAACCAGACTTAACATCATTAATCCCCTTATAAACTCGCGCCGTCATCACAAAACCCTCCATTTGTTCAGCAATATTAGTTATTGTTTGAACTGCTTCTTCAGATTTTTCTACAATAATAGAAAGCGAACCATTGCGAGATACTTTTCTTTGCGGCAAGACTTCGACCGTTGTTGGATATTTTTCTATTACTGCTTGAGAAGAATCGAGATCATCAATCTCTGGTGAAATAATAGACAAATTTGACGGACTAAGACTAAATTTAGCAGATGATTTGCCCACGTTATGACCCATACCAACTAAAGAAAACCCGAAAACAAAATAACTGATACCAAAAACAACCGTCAAAATTCCAATAGTAGTAAATATTGAGATTAGTGTTTTTTTCATAAGATTTTTAATGATATTAATAAATAAAAACTATTTTATTGATTATATGACAATTTAATATTATTAAAAAGCAAATAATTTAATACGCCACAAACCTAACTTCTTCTTCTAATCGAACCCCAAATTTATTTTCAACTAAATTTTTTATTTTTTTAACCAATTTCTTCAAATCGCGGGTTTTGCAATTACCACGATTAATCA
>JBBABX010000003.1:0-62717 GCA_041657405.1 Minisyncoccota bacterium | reverse complement strand
ATTCGATTAATAACTTGCTCCTTAATTTCAGGAGCTATTTTGTATCCTTTCTTTGACATATTATTTATATGTTAATTGTTTCTAATATAGCTTAGAAAGGGTGTGCAAAGAAAGGGGTACCTTTCAAGCGACCACGATGACGCAGACCGAACTGGGCGGCGACCACGAGGATGTCGTGATCCTTCTGCTCGTCTCCGAGCTTCTGGAACACCGCCTCCGTCTGGGTCGACTGGCGCAGACGCTGATCGTTGATCTGGCCGTCACGGTGGTTGTAGAACTTGCCGTTCCGGACCTTCTTGATCGCGTCGAGTACCTTCTGCACCGCTTCGGCGTAGGTCGGAGCGACCGTCTGCCACTTCGGGATGGCGAACCACCCTTCGGCGTGCTTGGGCACCTCGCGCTCGGCGAGCTTCTCGTCGGCGAACCCGACACCCGGGAAGATCTGGCGCAGGATGTTGCACTGCTCCGTGATCGACTTGGGCTTCGTGTAGCCGGGGAGATAGCCGTAATTCGAGGCGACCTCTTCGTTCTTGAACTTGTCGGTGACCGACAGTTCGGCGAGGGCAAGAACGGTCGCGGCGTGGATGCGGCCAACGAAGTCGGCGTTGCCCTTCACGCGCTCGGCACCTTCCTTGCTGAGGTAGTTGGCGTTGGCATAGGCCTTCACCGCCTTCTCGGCAGCGTCGGTGGCCATGCGAGTGATTTGCTTCATCTGGCCATCGGAGGCCGTTTCCTGAGTAAGCGTCGTCATGACGTTAGCTCCTTATGTTGAATTGCCCGAACCGCTCGGGTAGACGACTTGTCTCGTTCTTGAGACTAGCGTTCTAGAAGCTTCTAAAAACTTCCACAACGCTAGTCTCAAAAGTCCTGAAATATCAAAGAGCAAACTACATAATAAGTATATCAAATAGTCAAGGAAAAGTCAAGGTTTTCAACGTGTTGGCAACAGGGCTTAGCAAACCTTTGTTTCTGCGATAGAATCGTGGACTTATACAGATAATATCTGTATTATGTGGATTGACAATTGAATATTATCAGTAGCCTAACCCTTTCGGATTTTTCTGGGAGGTATGGTGAAAAACACCCGGTTGAGTATAAAGGACTCCTAGTCAGAGTCACTCAACCGGGTCATATCTGGAAACGGATATGGGTCTGTCCGAAAGGATGGATCGCGATGGCTAGGAGCCTTTTGTATATCTGCCTCTTTCCATCTTAAAACCCGGTTGAATTTATGTGTACAGAAAAGTCTCCTCATGGAGATGGTTTTAGACTATTGATACAAGAACGTATAAAAAACTTTTGGGGTTATGGAAACCTCAACAGTCCATACTGGTTTATCGGTATGGAAGAAGGATATAACGAAACGAACGAAATATTACTAGACCGCTTCACCGCTACCGCACACAAACAAACTTATGACATATACGATGATTTAAAAATAGATCCAGGTCATGTGTACTGGTTTGAAGATGGAGCACCAATTCAACCAACGTGGCGTCGCCTTATTGAGATGATGCTATACGCTGAAACGCATACGTTCCCAGACAAAGAAGCAGTACGTGCGTTCCAAATCAATAAACTGGGACGTAAAAACTCCAACAACGCATTGTTGGAGTTAATGCCGTTGCCATCAAAATCTGTTGCAGATAAAGATTGACTCTATGCTGATTCAGGTATAGACGGACTATCCTCAAGAAAGGATTATCTAGAGACATACAAAAGTGAACGGATTGAAGCACTACGAAAGCTAATTGAGGAACATAAACCTAAGTACGTAATTTGTTATTCGCTTTCATATCAAGAAGATTGGCAACAACTCACCGTGAAAGGTACCCCTTTCTTTAGACACTCTTTATACATTAAATATTGTAGCTAATTTATTCATTTCAGCAAACTGATTTGGCGACATTTTCAGAGCCGTGTGAATTCGATTGTGGTTGTAGTAATGAATTTGCTGGTAGATTTCAAAGGTTAGTTCTCCTAATGAATGGAATCTGTTTGGATCACCTAGTTCAATTTTGAACTTATCGTAGAATGATTCTTGATAACCGTTCTCCCAAGGACAACCTGGAGCTGATCTGGATATTTTTATACCTAAATTAATCAAGATATTTCTGAAATCTTTAGCTTCATATTCTCTTCCATTATCTGAATGAAAGATTTCAGGTCTGGCATGATTGTTCAAGGCTTGCATTAAAGCATTAACGGTTAATTGAACTGTGTGGTTGGTTAGAATTGATAATCCAATAATTTTCTTGGTATACAGATCCATAACTGTACAAACATAGACATTCTTCTTTCCAATCTTTAGATAAGTGAAATCGCTAGCCCATATATGATTTTCATATTTTGGATATTCAGTTAACAACAGATTTGGATAAATAACCTTAATATTCTTGGTTTTCTTGTATTTCTTGCCATGTCTTCTGTATGGTTTAATTCCATATATCTTCATCACCCTGAGAACTCTCTTTTTGTTCATTTTCAGATGAAATGCTAATCGTTTGTGTCCATATGACGGATTGTCTCTGAGAGCTTCTTCAATCAAGATTTTAGTTTTCCAATCTTTAACTTCTTGTTTGGATTGGTAGTATAACGAACCTCTGGAAACACCCAATTCTTTTGCGAGAATTGATTTGTTTGAAGATTCCATATTCCTCAATTCTTTTTTTGGGTTTCATTTAATTTGAGAGTCATTTCACCGACTAGCTCTAGGAGAGCTTTGTTTTCTTTCTTCAATTTTGCAAATTCAGAGTATGTTGGGGCATTAGTGCCAACTCCTAGCCAACGATAGATAGTTTGAGATGATATCCCATGATCTTTTGAGGCCTGAACTACGGTTATACCTTCGTTTTTAATTCGACTAATAATTTGTTCCTTAACTTCTGGATCTATTTTGAATTTTCCCATATTTCTATACTAATTTAGATTAATAATTTGTATAGAGAGTGTTCAAAATTTGGGGTACCTGTCATAGCGAAATGTGGATAAAAATATGCCCATACTTTTAGACAATATAAATATTTTATTGATCGTAACCGCTGCCCTGAATTTCGTGGATACTCGAATGGACCATAATAGATTGTCATATTGAAAATACGATAAACCCCCGACAGTGTCAGGGGTTTATTTTCACGTGTATAAAAATTTAAATCAAACCTGAGCCAGTTGTATACTTTTCTGCCACTCCATCCTTCGTATGCAACTTTCTCAAACATTTGTTTAATTACATGAGCACGATCTGGATCGACTATTATCTGACATTTCTTATCCATTCTTTTTTGATTCAAATATCCAAGAGGTGCCATGCCGGGCCAGAGACCTGACTCAACCCTTGTTCGAAGTCCTCGCTTCACGTTAATGCCTCGATTATCATTTTCTAGTTTTGCTTGTGAACCAAGAATCATTAAAAGGAATTTCTCATTTGGATTGTTTGAAAATGTTTGTCCATACGTTCTGATTTGCAAAAGTTTTCCTGCATCCATCAAATCTACTATCTTTCCAAGATCTCCTGCATTTCTTGAAATACGATCAGGTGCCCATGTAAGTATGGCATTATATTTTTCTTCTCTTATTTCTTCTATAATTTCATTGAATACGGTTCTACAGCCTGTTTCTTTGGCAGAGTGGGATTCACGTTTCATTGATACAATCTCAAGTCCTTCACGCTCTGCTAACTGGAGCATTTCCTTGATCTGTGAATCGATCGAAAGAACCTGTCTTTCCTCAGATTCGCTCGACTTACGAGCATACAAGCAAATACCTACTCTTTGTTACTCCTATGTTCTCCTGAGCTATTTCAAAGCCCTGTGGTGCTGTTATTTTCATACCTACATTAATGACGCAACCACTTTGATGAGTCTAGAGCGTCCCGAGTAGGTAAGAAGTTGGTAACTAGCCATATTTTTACTTTACTTTTGTGAATGGGGGGGGGTAAAATTTACTCAAAATATTATGAATTATAAAATAAACCCGTATCTCACATTCGCTCTTTCAATTTCTGCTTTATTTTTCATGGCATTCTCTTCTGTAGATATATTTAAAGATGGAACATCAAATTTTCTAGCAAGTGTTTTCTTCACGACAAGTGTTTATACAGAAGATATAGTAGAAAAATACAATGGTGCTTCATCTGGCAAACATGATGAAAAAATTAAAATATTAATTGTTCCTGGTCATGACAATGATAGCTTTGGTGCATATGCCAATAACACAACCGAAGCAGAAATAAATTTAATCGTTGCAGAAGAACTAAAAAATATTTTAGAGAAGGAAAAAGGAATTGAAATTTTATTGTCTAGAGATGGCTCTGGCTACAATCCAGAATTGCAAAAATATCTTGATAGCGAAAAAGAAAATATCGAAGAATTTCAAAAAGAAAAAAAAGAAATAATAAAAGAATTAATGGAAGAAGGAAAAGTTAAAAGTAATATTGTTGTCCAACATAATTTTGCTAGACCAGAAGTGGTAGATATCTTATATGGTATTAATAAATTTGCTAATGACAACGATTTCGATATAACACTCCATATCCATTTTAATGATTACCCTGGACGAACTAGTTCCTACGGTAAATATAGTGGTTTTTCTATTTATGTTCCAGAAAAACAATATTCAAATGCCGAAGCAAGTCATGATTTTGCTGAAAAAGTTGCAAGGCACTTATCAAATATGTTTGCCGTCAGTGATATGCCTAAAGAAAATATGATTACAGAAGATCAAGAACTGATTGCTATTGGTTCATACAATACCGTTGACTCAGTTTCAGCACTAATTGAATATGGATACATTTATGAATCACAATTCACAGATCAGAAAGTCAAAGATGTTATTTTGAAAGAATTAGCACAGCAAACATATTTTGGGATTATGGATTATTTGAATGACACAGAATCAGATCATGAAACATTTAAAGATTTCGATAATTATAAATGGAAAAGAAATTTATCATTTGGAGATAAAGGATTAGATGTTTTGGCCCTTCAGAATTTTTTACATGATAGAGGATATTATCCCTATAATGATAATTTAAATAATTGCCCACTAAATGGGAACTTTAGAAATTGCACAGAAAGTGCTCTTAAAAAATATCAGTCTGATAACAATATTTACCCAAATGGATCTTGGTTGAAATAACTGCAAGACGAATCGTACTTTTCTATAAAACTGGCTTTACTTTTGTGAATGGGGGGGGTAAAATTTAAAACATATGAAAAAACAATATTTATTTTTAATTTTATCAATTCTATTTGTTAGTCCATTATTTGTATCAGCTAATACGGCGGATATATCTAGTCCACAAAAGGCAGATAGGTATTATCTAGGTGAGGAGATTGAAATAAGATGGAGACCAGGTGATGCAGATACATATAAAGCCTCGGGTGTTAAGTCTGCTGAAATACAGTCTACAGGAAATAATAACTATGGTTCTTACATTTATGGACCAAAGGTGTATGGCGACCCAATAAATTATAGTGGTTTAATAAGGTACGAGCTACCAAAATTTATAGGGACATACAATACTGGTAATTATAAAGTTAAACTTACTTTTGAAAACGGAGACGTAGAATATAGTGGTGAATTTAGTATTATAAATCCAGAAAATGAAAATATTGTTGAATTACAAGATACTGAATATAAGATTACTGATATTGAGACGGAAGACCCTTATTACACAGGAGAAAAAATTGAGATTAGCCTGAAAGCTTGGGAGAAAGACGGTGTAATTCTTGATAGAAGCAAGGGATTTAATGTCCAGGCTAGAATATCTGAAAGTAATAGCAGTCAAGCTTTTGACTCAGTAAACGGTTATTTCAATGGAAGCGAATGGTTTCTAACATTTGATCCAGTATCTAGAGACGGAAAGTATAAAATTGAAATTACTGCATATTGCTCAGACCTCAGTACCACTTCTTATTGCGCTAATAAATATAAAAATGACTATGGTTCTCAATTAACAAAAACAGTTAAAATTGAAGTCGAAGAGTCTGACGAAGAAAGTTTTGGTGAAATGTTTGAAAAATGGGGAGACATTAGATTTATTAATCCAAAAGAAGGACAAAGAACCCCTGAAAAAATAGAGGCAGGACAAAGATACACTTTAAAATGGGAAAATATTGTAAAAGCAGAATGGACCGATGTTCATTTGTATAAATACGACAGAAAACCGTCGAATGACTATTTAAGGAATGGTCCAACTAATGTTTCTATTGGAACAGAAATATTAGATCTTGGTACTGCATATCTAGGTCAAGAAAGTTTGCAAGTTAATTTGCCTGTAAATTTAGAACCAGGCTATTATTACTTTAGATTTGGCGGTAAGGCTGCTGGTGATAGTTCTCCTGCTATAGAAATAGAGAAAAGTAAGAATAGTGATAATGATTATAATAATTCAAATACTGAATCCAACAATGCTAATCTGTCACAAGATCAAATGCTAGATTTAATGGCTAATTTATTCGGAAAAGATTCTGAAGAATATCAAATTGTTTTTCTACTAATAATGCTTGGAATAATTAAATAAATGTTGATTTTGTAGGTTATAACGAATCCGATAAGGTGTTACTAAATGTTAGAAAATACCAATAATTAAGACTAATTATGGGTAAATGGGACACAGCTCAAAAGCCACTTTTTGTGTCCCATTTGTCCCATTCACAACAAAATTCCAGCCTTTTTAGCGTGTCGCATTTGTCGCATTTGCAAACCCATAATATTCAAAAAAAATTGGCATTTGTTGGCATTTGGAGACCTAGACCCACAAACCTTATTTTCACAATCGGAAATATGCTAGAATACCCTCACAACGCTTGGAGCTGTGGGTACCATACCCATGTCCACCGCCAAGAAAACTAAGTATCGGAGTGACCCGAGTACTATACGTTTCAGTCAAAAAACACTACTTAGTCAAAAGTAGTGTTTTTTGCGATAATAAAGATTGTGAGGATCAAAAAAATTGAAAAACTTAATCACGCACGGTATAGGCATTTTAACTGGGACACTACAGTCCAGCCTTTTTGTGACTCAGTAAACATACTCTTTGGTTGGAACGGGTCTGGCAAAACTACACTATCGAAGATTTTTTATAATATAGAAACAGATACTAAATTAGAAAACTGTTCATTCAAAATAAAAACTGACACAGCAACACTTTCTGAAACAGACTCTCTGAATGATCTTAAATCAAAAATTAGAGTCTTCAATGACGATTACATCAACAAAACGTTAAGAGGTGATAAGCAAATACCTTATATTTTCTTTGCTGGCAAAGACGCAGTTGATTATTCCGATGAGGAGGAAAAACTTGAAGAAAAGCGAAAAAAGAAAATAGTTCTACCAAATACTCATGAGGACACCTAACTAAATAGTTAACGGTCCGGAATTGTCGATCCGGATCTTTAATTGGCTTTATTAATTAACATTATGAGCAAGGATATCTGTGGCCGAGGTCCGACTTCATGACGGAAATGCGAACCGTCCAAGCGAGGTCCTCTGTTGCCAGCCCTTCACTTGTCGGGTTGGCGACTGAGAACCTTCCAAACCAAAATATATGAACAAGGATCAATTGACGGTGGGTAATTGTCCGCATTGTAAAAAAGTTATCTTCAAAGACGGAGTCTTTAATTCGGAGGCCAAATTTTTTTATTGAACAGTTGCCTGACACGGTCAAATCGTCTATCCAAAATGAATGTTTAAGTCTGTAGCGTTTAAATAGCCGGGCCAGTGCAAGCCAAAAATTTTGTAAAATAAAGCCGGGCTATTTTTGATAGTCCGGCTTAGAGGGGGTTAGGTTTCTTCAAGCTTCAGCCTTAACTTTAGAATATCCCGGTGGTAAAATACGGGGATATTTCTTCCTACCCGGTCTCCCCAACATTCAATCCAAGGATCGGCAAAGTGGGATAATCTTCCGGGATGGGTTAGGAGTTTTACTCCAACCTCAAAAATTCCAAGTTGGGATTTTGGGCCGAAAGTATCTGGGATCACGAGAATGTCGTGATTACCAATCTGCTCCAATTGACGAGGCCGTAGTCCTGTCAATTGGCACTTCTTTTGGAATTTTTGGGCTCTTGCCAAGGATTCCAAAATTCTTTCGACAGCTTCGGAATAACTTGCTCCAAAGCTTTGCCACCTGGGGATAGCAAACCATCCATCCGCATCTAGCGGCAAGGGATGATTTGTCTCGCGTTTTTCCACTGTTTCCAACCAAGGGAAATAGCTCTTAAGAATACGGACCTGTTCTCCCAGAGTTTTAATTTGAGACATTGTTTTGACCATTTTGGCCCCCTTCTTTATCTTAAAGAACAAACTATCAAACTATCTTTATATAGTATATCATATAACTTTTTTTTAGTCAAGTATAAATTCCTCAAAAGCCCAAAAAAGCTATAAATCTTGGGAAAAGACTAAAATAACTGTTTTTCTTATTATTTTTACCCGTGAGCGACAACGACAGCGTAAATTCGGCGGACACCGTTTTTTAACAATATCTTCTTGATTTCATTAATCGTGGATCCGGTCGTAGCGACATCATCAATAATCACGACAATTTTACCAGCAATTTGAGGATGTTTTCTGATTGCAAAAGCGTTTTTTAAATTTTTTAATCTAGTGACGCGTTTTTTCTGTTGGGCTTGAGGTGGGGTGTTTTTAATTTTAAAAATCAAATCAGTTTTAACTTCAAAATTTTCTGGGTCTAAAATGCAAAAAAGATTAGCCAACTCTTCAGCTTGGTTAAAACCGCGTTCTCGCATTCGTTTTCGGTAAAGGGGAACTGGAACAACTATAATTTTGCCGTTGCCACGATTAAAAATCAATTCATCACCAGTAGTGTTCAAAAAAGTCTCATAAATTTTATTTGCTAATGTCGCAGTCAAGTCTTTAATACGGCGATATTTCAAATAATGAATTGCTTTTTTGACAGCTGGGTCGTGATAATCAAAGGCGGCAATAATTCCGTCTTCAATTATCCCATCACTTTTGGTTAATTGAGGTAAACAATTGTCGCATAAAAAAGAACCAACCAAACCGCATCGCACACAACGTGGCGGAAAAATAAAAGACAGAATTTTTTTAATGACGGGACTAATTAATTGACAAGGGTAATTGTGTGGATAATTCTTGACCATACGAGAGCTTTGTTCTTTTAGTCGTGCTATAATTATTATAACTTATCTCAACTTTTTATGGGAATTTTTGACAAATTATTAAAGGTAATTAAAGAAAGCACTGGATCAAAAGAAAAAAGTGTCGTGGCGATTGATTTCGGTTCATCTTCAGTCAAAGTTGTTCAATTACGCAAAGAAAAAGGCCGTGCCATTTTAGAAACTTATGGTGGTTTAGCCTGTGGCCCTTATTCTGGTTTGTCGGTCGGACAAGCGACTAACTTACCAGCTGAAAAGATGATAGAACTTTTACAGGATCTTTTCCGTGAAGCGAATGTAACGGCTAAACTTAGTGCAATGGCTATTCCGCTTCGTAATAGTCTTCTAGTTAATGTGGAAATGCCAGAAATGGATGAAGAAAAACTAGCGGAAATAGTGCCGATTGAAGCCCGTAAATATGTGCCATTACCGATTTCTGAAGTTGAACTTGATTGGCGGATAATGCCCCAAAGCTCTTTTGATGAACGGGAAGCTGACCAAGAATTATCTTCGGGCGAAAAACAAAAAACTTATGGGAAAAAAATTGGAGTCTTAATTGCTTCTATCCAAAAAGATGTTATCAGGCTTTATCAAGATATTTTACAAAAATTAAACTTGTCTTTGGGAATTTTTGAAATAGAAACCTTTAGCTCTATTCGTTCAGTGATGCCCAATGACCTAACAGCTACGGCTATTTTAGATATTGGCGCTGGCACTTCTAAAATTGCCATTGTTGATTATGGTCTAGTTCGTGTTTCGCACACAATTGTCAAAGGTTCTCAAGATATTACAATTGCTATTTCTAAATCTTTGTCCGTGCCTTTTGCTAAAGCGGAAGAAATTAAACGAAAATTTGGTCTTTTGGGCGAGGTGGATAATGGGGAACTTTTAGAAAGTGTGAATCCAACTGTAGAATATATCTTTGCTGAAGCTGGCAAAATAATGTTACAATATCAAAAAAAACATAAGCGAGCGATTGATAAAGTTGTTTTGATCGGTGGTGGGTCAATGATGAAAGGAATAAGTGATGTGGCGCGAGAAGTATTAGGCTTACCGATTATGATGGGGACACCTTTCGATAAAGTTGAAACGCCGGTTTTTTTAAACGATGTATTAAAGGAAACTGGTCCAGAATTTGCTGTCGCAATTGGCTTGGCCTTGCGTAAACTTGAGGACCTTTAGGTCGAAATAAAATCTAAAAAATTATGAATAACAAATTATCACCTTCATTTATACCCAAGCAATCAATTAGTTCTAATTTACGTGAACGTCGTGAACCTTTGAGTTTGGTTATAATGATTTCGGTTATCATTTTTGTGATTGCGTTAGTTTATTTTGCCAGTATTTTTGGTTATCGTTTTTATGTTTATAATCTAATTAATCGTCCTTGTCCGACCGGCGGTGAGAGCACTCAAAGTTGTGGTTTGCGCGAGTCTCTAGAACGTGAGAAAAGAGATTTCCAATATGAAAGTTTGGCGCGATTAAAGCGTTTGGATACAAAATTAAAAAATGGTTCTACCATTTTGACCAACCATCAAACGCTTCGGCCATTGTTTGAGCAGCTGAGTTTGGCAACAGCTCACAATGTTAAATTTAATGACTTTAAGTTCAACAAAAATGTTATAGAAATTAGTGGGGCCGCTTTAGGTTATGAGGATGTTGCTTATCAATCAAAAATTTTTACTTCAGAAGTGGCAAAGACTGGCGAAGATCGTAAAATTACAGCTTTCTCTTTTTCTAATTTTGATTTAGACAGTAGTGGTAATGTTATTTTTAAGTTAACCTTAACGGTCGATCCTTCTTTATTATCATTTGTAAAAAACAGCTAAAGATATGCTTAAATTAATTACACCAGTTATTCTCATTACCTTGTCAGCTGTTTTAGTCTTTTATTTGGGCTTGGCTGTTTTAAATGGAAGCGAGCAACCCTTATTACAAACTTGGCTTTTAAATGGGACCGATCAAGGCTTAAAAAGTTTACTTGAAGAAAAAAATAAATTAAACGAGGCTTTGGGTAACGCTCGTGAGCTAAGTTCAAAGATGGCAGAATTAGAAAGAGCTGAACAACAGATTACTTCTGCCGACCGGGAAAAATTGGATGCTTTCATTCCCGACCGAATAGACACAGTAGATTTTGTTTATGATATAAACAACATTGCTGCTCGACACGGTATGATGTTGCAAGACGTTAACATTAAAGCTTCAGAAGAAACAAAAACTGAAGGCCTAAGTTCTCGTGAACTTTCCGTAACGGAAGCTGCTGGGGCAGATACTATTGCCGAAATGACAATGTCCTTTCAAGTTGCTGGCAATTACAAGTCGCTATTGGGGTTTTTGGATGATTTATCGACTAGCTTGAGAGTCGCTGATGTTGTTTCTTTATCCTTTGGCGTTGGTGAAAATGGGATCAACCAATATGACATTGAATTAAAAACTTATTGGGTAAAATAATAAAATGAACACCAAAAAAATAATTATCTTTGTAGCTTTGGCCGCAGTTCTTCTTTTGGCTGTTTTTTGGTCAGTTAAAATGTTTATAGGTCAAGAGGAGTCGCAAGGAGGGGTTACTCTTGCTTCCGGCTTGCCTGGAGGCGTTAATTTGTTGACTGGTAATATTACAGCAACTGATGACCCGTTTATTGCTTTGCTCAACGGGATAAAAAATATAGATTTAACGAATTTAAAATTATTATCAGACCCTATTTTTAAAGATAAATTAAGAGATTTGAGCCGTCCAGTTTCTGACCGGGGACGTGGCCGAGAAAATCCTTTTGCGCAAATCGGTGTTGGCAATTTGGATTTGAACACAACCAATACTCAAGATTTGCAAGAAGAAGGAATTTTTAAGGAAGCAACTACTAGCGAAATGATTGTTCCGTCTGAAGATGAGACAACAAACACGGAAGAAGATTTAGGAAATAACGAGACAACTCAATAGGTTGATTACCCCCCATTTATTTTAGGGAAAAATTTAAAAAATGGACGATTACTATAACATACCACTAAAAAAGCTGGATAATAATAAAATCCCTTTTGAAGTTTTGAAATATGTGCCGTTTGAATCAGCGCTTAATTATTTGTTTGTGCCGATATCGGTCAAGGATGGAGTTCTGGAAGTGGGAATGGTTAATCCAGACAATTCAGAAGCTCGCGATGCTCTACAATTTATTGCTTCTAAAGTTAGAATGCCATTCAAAATTTATCTTATTTCTAAGAAAGATTTTGATTGGGCGATAAAAAGTTATAAGGGTTTGTCTGGCGGTGATTCAGCAGCTGTTGTTGGCGATATTCAAACTAATATTCGTGAAGCGGAACAATCGGTGGCCAGATTTAGCAAGGCGCCACAAGAAGAAACAACCAAAAGTTCAGCTAATATTGTTGAAGAAGCACCAATTTCTAAAATTGTCACCGTGATTGTTCAGAATGCTCTTTCTGGGGGAGCCTCTGATATTCATATTGAGCCGACTCACTCTACCCTCAAGGTGCGATTTCGGGTGGACGGGGTGCTTTATACCAGCTTGACTCCACCAATGACAGTGCACGAAGCAATGGTGGCGCGCATCAAGATTCTAAGCAATTTAAAATTAGATGAAAAACGAGTGCCGCAAGATGGTCGGTTTTCTTATAATTATGAAGGTCGCAAGGCGGATTTTCGTGTCTCCACTCTTCCAACTTATTGGGGCGAAAAGATTGTGATGCGTATTCTTGATCCGGAAAAACGCAAAGTAGATTTAAATACCATTGGAATGTCACCAGAACAACAAGAAATTGTAACACGGGCACTTAAACGTCCCTATGGTTTGATTTTGATTACGGGTCCGACTGGTTCCGGTAAAACAACAACTCTTTATGCGATGTTGAATATGTTAGACCGAGAAAAGAATAATGTTGTTAGTTTGGAAGATCCGATTGAATATGACATGCCAGGAGTCAGTCAATCACAAGTCCGGCCGGAAATTAATTACACTTTTGCCAATGGTTTGCGAAGTATTTTGCGTCAAGACCCAGATATCGTAATGGTTGGTGAAATGCGTGACAAAGAAACTGCACGTTTAGCTATCCAAGCTTCTCTAACTGGACATCTGGTGCTTTCTACTTTGCACACCAATAATTCTATCGGCGCTATTCCGCGCTTGATTGATATGGGGGTGGAACCATATCTTTTGCCCCCGACTCTGGTCTTGATGATGGCCCAACGTTTAGTGCCGACTATTTGTGATGATGCTAGGATTTCAGAACCAGCTGATGAAAGTATTAAGATGATAGTAGAAAAACAATTTGCTGATTTGCCTCAGGAATATCATCAAAAAATTCCGACGATAGATAATATTTACCGTATCCACAAGACAGCTTCTTGCCCTAGTGGCACTAAGGGACGAACAGGAGTCTTTGAATTTTTGGAGATGGATCGAGAGTTGGAAAGAATTGTGTTAAACAATCCAAATGAAAATGAAATTTACCGTTATGCTAGGTCAAAAGGTTTTCTGACAATGAAAGAAGATTTACTAATTAAGTCGCTCAAGGGGACTGTGCCTTTTGAAGAAGTTAACAAATTGTAATATAATTAACTAAGTATGGAAAACGATTCAACAAAAATGAAAATTCTCATTGTCGATGATGATAAATTTCTCGTGAATATGTATTCACTCAAGTTTAATGAAAGCGGTTACGAGGTGGAAACGGCGGAAAATGGCGAAGAAGCTATCAAAAAACTTGAAGAAGGTTTGGTGCCTGATATTTATTTGGTGGATGTGGTAATGCCAGTAATGGATGGTTTTGGGTTGGTAGAAAAAATAAAGGAAAAATTTGACAGCCACAAAGGTTTGATCGTGATATTATCTAATTTGGGACAAAAAGAAGATATTGAAAAAGGATTGGGTTTGGGGGCGGACGGTTACATCGTCAAAGCTTCTGCCACACCAACGGAAGTGGTAAACAAGGTTAAAGAAATTTTGGCTAATCGCAAATATGTTTAATGATGATTTTGAATTTTAAATTAAAAATTTTATGAGAGATTACAACAAAGACATAGAAGAATTGGTAGTGGCTGTTACCAAAGAAGGTGCGTCAGACTTGCACTTATCTGTTGGACGTCACCCATCTATTCGTGTTTCTGGTTCTCTTATTCCAATAATCAAGAAACCTCTTTTGACGCCAGAAGACACCTTGGGGATTGCAATGGAAATTTTGAACGATGATAACAAACAAATTTTATTAGAACAACGGGAAGTCGATTTTTCTTATTCACCAGCGGCCAATGTCCGTTTTCGAGGCAATGCTTTTTTTCAAAAGGGAGTAGTGGGAATTGCTCTGCGTTTGATACCAATGAAAATTCCGCAATTAAGCGAATTGAATTTGCCAGAGCAATTAGCCGATTTTGTCCATAAAAAGCAAGGTTTCTTTTTGGTTGTTGGTCCAGTGGGGCAAGGCAAATCTACAACTTTGGCATCTTTGGTGGAATTGATAAATCATGAACGTGCCGAACATGTTATCACAATTGAGGACCCGGTAGAATATTTATTTACTAGTGACCGTTCTATTATAGATCAACGTGAGGTGCGATTTGATACTAAAAATTTTTATACTGCTCTCCGGTCTATGTTTCGTCAGGATGTTAATGTGGCGATGGTAGGCGAAATGCGCACCCCAGAAACAATCTCAATGGCGGTGACAGCGGCTGAAACTGGTCACTTGATTTTATCAACCCTGCACACTAACAGTGCTTCGCAGACAATTGACCGTATTATTGATTCTTTCCCAGGCAATCAACAACATCAAATTCAAACTCAATTAGCTGGCTCATTACTTGGTATTTTTTCTCAACGTTTAATTCCGCGAATTTCTGGTGGCTTAATTCCGGCTTACGAACTTTTAGTAAACAACGACGCCGTGTCTAATTTAATTCGCGAAGGCCGCACGGCTGAAATTGACGTGGTAATTGAAACAGGTTCATCCGAAGGAATGTTAGATTTAAATCGTTCATTATCCGGCCTAGTTCGTGATGGCGAAATTACAGCAGACAATGCTTTTCGTTATTCACTTAATCCAGAAGGACTTAATCGTTTAATCTAAATTATTATGCTTTTTGTTTATAAAACTGTAGACAAAGAAGGACAAGAACAAAATGGCAGTATTGATGCACCTAATATAGATTTGGCCATTAGTTCACTTCAACGACGGGGTTTGATTATTGTTTCCATTAAACCTGAAATAGATAGAAAAGAACGTTTTCATATCGTTTTGCCTTTTACACGTCGGGTTTCTTATAAAGAAATAGTGATGTTGTCGCGACAAGTAGCTACTCTATTTGAGGCTAAAGTTTCGGTTTTAGCAACCTTTCGCTTATTGGCTCAAGAAAGTTTGAATCCGATTTTACAAAAAGTTTTATTGTCTGTTGTGGATGATATAAAAGGTGGTATCTCAATTTCGGCGGCACTTGGTCGTCACCCAAAGATTTTTTCTGATTTTTATGTCAATATGGTTCGGGCTGGCGAAGAATCTGGCAAGATGGCAGAATCTTTTGTTTATTTGGCTGATTATATGGACCGTTCTTATGCTTTATCATCGCGGGCCAAGAATGCTTTGATATATCCAGCTTTTGTGATTGTGTCTTTTATTGTAGTTATGATTTTGATGGTGATGTTTGTAGTGCCAAAGTTGTCGCAAGTTCTGATGGAAACCGGTCAAGAATTGCCAATTTACACCAAATTATTAATTTGGACTAGTGATTTCTTTATAATGTTTAGCATACCGCTTGCTCTCCTCTTGTTGTTCTTAGGTATTTATCTTTTTCGTTATGTTAGCACTCCAAAGGGAAAATATTCTTTTGATCGTTTTAAAATAAACGTCCCTTATGTTGGTCGTTTATATCGCAAATTATATTTAGCGCGTATTTCTGATAATATGAACACAATGCTTTCATCTGGCATCTCAATGGTGCGAACCTTGGAGATTTCTGGTGACGTGGTTAATAATGAGGTTTATAAAAAGATTTTAGTTGAAGCAGGGGAGGCGATAAAAGCTGGAAGTGCGGTCTCGGGTGTTTTTTCTCAATATCCAGAAATTCCTGGAGTAATGGTTCAAATGATTAAAGTTGGTGAAGAATCGGGTAAAATTGGTTTTGTGTTAGAAAAGTTGTCTCGTTTTTATGAACGTGAAGTCGGCAATGAAGTGGACACCTTGGTTGGGTTGATTGAGCCGGCCCTGATTGTTGTCTTGGGGGTTGGGGTTGGGGTGATGCTGACAGCAATTTTGATTCCGATTTATAATCTGGCGCAAGGGATTTAAGCATTCAAATTGCAAAAATTAAAAAAGGATTTGGAATAACAAAACTCCAATTTAAATTTATTAAATCCAGTCAAATTATTTGGTTTTTGTTTTTTGAGGATTGTTTTAGAAATTTTATCTTTGTTTATCCACAGTTTTTTGCTCAAAGTTGTTAACTTTCTTTGATTTATTGTAAAATATAGATAAGGTTAAAGTCGTTTAAGTTTAAATTATTAAGTTTTAATTATTAAATTAGTTTTTATATATGAAAAATACGTTAAATAAAGGTTTTACCTTGATTGAATTGTTGGTGGTGATTGCTATTATTGGTATCTTGGCCGGGGTGGTTTTGACTAGTTTGGGTTCGGCAAGAGAAAAGGCCCGTGCCGCTTCTGCCAAAGCCTCTCTCTCTTCAATGAGGGCCGAAGCCGAGTTGGGGACTGACACTAGTGGCGCTTACGTTGATGGCATTTGTACTAATAGCACAGAAACTGGTGGTCTTGCTACTCTTATTGCTGCAGCGACAAATCAAGGCTCGATTGTTACTTGTGGAGCCGATGCTGCAACCAGCCCAAGTGCTTGGGGTGTTTTGGCCGAATTGCCAGATGGAACATATTATTGCGTTGATAGTACCGGTTATGCTGGTGATTCTATAGCTGATGCCATTACTGACGGAACTCCAAGTGTTGATGTAGAATGTCAATAATCTTTTATTGAAATTTTTAACACAAAAAGAGAGGCTTTTGCCTCTCTTTTTGTGTTATTTATGATATTATATTATAGGATTTTGTTTTTGGAAAAATTATATGTTTTTGGTTTTTAAATGATTTTGATAAAATAAACAAATGAAAAAACAAATCAAAAAATTGAGGTCTCAAAAAGGTTTTACTTTGATAGAGATTCTGGTGGTGATTGCTATTATTGGTATTTTGGCCAGCGTAGTTATTGCCGTAATGGGTAACTCGCGAGATAAGGCGCGTGCGGCTTCGGCAATGACGAGCATGAAGTCAATGATAAACGCTCTGCCCAATTGGCAAGTGACAGCACGGGCAGATTTCCCGAAGATCTCTGTGTTTCTCAAGGTCTTATTGAATTGCCCGACTGGGGTCATCTCGGCTATGGAACATTACAAAAATTATCTCAAGCGGTTGTAGGTAACCTAATCGAAAGACCAGTTTGTACGATAGATGTTGAATTTGGAGAAAAACCTTCAGCTTGGGCTGCTTTTACGGACTTGGATAGGAGCTCGGAGTATTCTTTTTATTGTGTGGACAGCACTAATTTTAGCGGTTATGGCTATGTTGCCAACCCTAACGGTAAATGTGAAATTTATTCAGGTTTTTCTCCCTCGGAATAAAAAAACAAAAGAAGACTCAAATAAGGGGATAATTAAAAAAAGTGGATAACTATTTATAAGGAGGGTGGGGTTTTGTGCTAAAATTAAAATAGTTTTACATACCAAGCGTAAAGTATTTTTAAAAATATGGACAAAAAAACGATTTTTAGTTTGATTGCTACCGCTATTTTGATAATAACGGTAATTGTTTATTTGCCTTTTCCTGTGGGGTCAGTCAGAGCTCAAAGTGATTTGGAAAATAACGAATTACGTGGTTGGGCTTGGAGTGATGTTACTGGTTGGGTAAGTTTTAATAATAAAGATTATAGTGAGACTAATCATACCTACACTGTAAAAATTGATAATAATGACAACTTGGTTGGCTATGCTTGGAGCTTGAATTTGGGTTGGATTAAATTTACCCCAGGTTCATCCTTCGCGCCCGCTTATTGTAATACGGGGGATTGTTATGGCGCTAAAATAATCGGTGACGATTTAAAAGGTTGGGCAAGAGCTTGTTCAGTTTTTCAAAATGGTTGTAGCGGCTTATTGCGGTCAGAATCTGAGCTTGGCGGTTGGGATGGTTGGGTTAGAATGTATAATATTAAACGCCAAACAAATGGGGGTTTTACCGGTTATGCCTGGGGCGATTTGAATTTGGCATGGCTTGATTTTGGATTTGGGATTGATGCTGGTGGCGGAGGGGGGGGTGGTAGTGGAGAGTGCGATCCAACAAAACAAGTTTGTGGTGGTGGCAGAGAAGATGATGAAAATGGAAATGAAGTGACGGTCACAGCAGCCTCTTGTCTAGACGAAGAAGGTAATCCAACCGAAGTAACTTTTAGTCCGCAAGGTGATGATTGCGATCCCTCAGGGGATTATTGCCGAAGTTATGAGACAGGAGAAACGGTTGAAGTTTCTTTCTCTCTCATTCCTACATCAGTCTCGGGTTGTGATTCTTACGATCCTGAAGTTGGAATTTGCACAATAGAATCTATTGAAGAAGATAAAAACTTGGTAGCTATTTGTGGCGTACAATCAATTGCTTTGTGCCAACCCAAGTTGACCAGTATCACTCCATTAAAATTATCAGAATCTGGCTTGGTCATTTATCCGGCGACTAGCAACAATGCCCCTGGTCAGCTTAAATTAGTAAATATTGCAAACGGCACTCCTTGCACTGGTATTACTTATAATCTTGATTCAAGTGAATATCGCTATGTTAGCGATGCCACTGTTGGACCCGCGGATGACTCTAATGTTTCCATTGTTTGCGATAAAGATAGCAATAATAATTACACCAAAGAAGAATGTAGTGGGTTGGATGGTAATTTGTCGTATAAAGTTAAAGCTTTGTTTGATAATCGACCAGTAGAAAAAACGATTAAATGGTCATTAAAATTAATGGCGCAAGATTCAAACACCTTTGAATTTTCTCAATCTTACGACGAGTTGAATCAGCTAATTCAATATTCCAGACCGTTCGGTGATTAAATAAAAAATGTTTTTGGTTATTAATTATGCATTAAGTTTCCTGTTTGGTTTAATTATTGGCAGTTTTTTAAATGTTTTAATCCTCCGCTATCATTCAGGACAATCACTTGGAGGTCGCTCTCATTGCCTGTTTTGTGGTCAAATTTTAACTTGGTTTGAACTTTTGCCGGTTGCTAGCTTTGTTATCCAAAGAGGTCGTTGTCGTCGTTGTCAATCAAAAATTTCTTGGCAATATCCGTTGGTGGAGATATTAACTGGTCTGTTGTTTGTTTTAACTTTTGCACGTTTTGGTTTTAATAATTGGTTGGAAATATCTTTCTACTGGGTGATTGTTTCTCTGTTGGTTCCAATAATCATTTATGATTTGAGGCATAAAATAATTCCCGATATCTTTGTTTTTGGGATAGGTGTTTTGGCGTTGATTAAACCACTCTTAACGGTGATTGAGGCTGGGGCTTATTCTTCTTTATGGACTGAATACCAAACAATTTTTCTAGGCGGGGTGATTGCTGGCGGTATTTTTCTTTTGTTGTGGTTGCTATCTTGCGGTCGGTGGCTTGGTTTTGGTGATGTTAAATTGGCTCTAGTAGCCGGTTTTTTGCTTGGTTGGCCACAAGTTTTTTCCGCTTTAATTTTAGCTGTTTGGATTGGCGCGATGACGGGTTTGGTTTTAATTTTTTTGACAAAAATCAAGTTGTTTGGATTTTCAAAATACTTTACAATTAAGAGTGAGTTACCTTTTGCACCTTTTATTATCTTGGGAATAATTTTAAATTTGTTTTTTCAAATCAATGTCTTTTAAAAAATTTCAACAGGGTTTTTCTTTGCTTGAATTGATAGTTGTCATCGCGATTTTTCTTATTATTACAGCCGTAGTGATG
Organism: Minisyncoccota bacterium; assembly: GCA_041657405.1. Classification (GTDB taxonomy): domain Bacteria; phylum Patescibacteriota; class Minisyncoccia; order Phycocordibacterales; family XYD1-FULL-46-19; genus JAKJEI01. Next base: position 42,600 of record JBBABX010000003.1, on the reverse strand, counting down.
ACCGATATTCCTAATTTTGGCCGCAAAGGTGCGTTAGATCTAACTGCTCAAGAAGTAGCTGGTTGTATTAGAGCTACTCAAAATTATGGCACCACTAAAAAAATAGGTGAAGATAATAGCCCGGTTGGAGCTAATTTGGAAGACAATAAAGTAACTATTTATTTTGATAATGGTAATGCTAGCCCAAATTTTTATAGTTCTGACGATGATATCATAGAGACTTGTAATCTCAACGGTTATTCTTTGGCTGCAGATGGGGAAATTTCCAATATTATTTTTATGAGCACCAACTATCAAAAAAGCATAAAAAGCAATTTGGAGCCAACCTTTTATGATTCAGAAGGAAGTTTGGTTGATGATGTAAGTTTGGTAAAATTGATAATAGAATCCTTGCGTAACAAAGAAAAAAGATGTGTTTTTGTTTTTTCTAGTGGACAAATAACGGTATCAGAATGTGACTATGATTAAAATGAAAAAAAGGAAAATAAATAAAGGATTTACCTTGATTGAAATGATGGTTTCAGTTTCTTTGTTTGTGGTTGTGGCGTTGATTGTTAGCGGAGTGTTGGTTCAACTTTCGGCTGTTTATAAAAAAGCGCAGGCGATGCGATTGTTAATGGATAATTTTAACTTTGCACTAGAAAAAATGAACTTAGAAATTAGGGAAGGAGTCAAAATAGAGCTCAAAGATAGCGATCGGGCAATAAAATATTCTCAATTAGGCGATGAGGGGAACAGTTATTGTTATAGTTTGGGGGATTATAATAATCATGAAAATACTCTTTTAAAGTGTAAAAATGAATGTCCTTGTGGAGATTCAAGCGAAGGGGTAAAAGATATGTTGTCTCCCCAAATATTTTTAAGTAGTCTCAATTTTAAAATAACCGAAAGAGGTATTATTGACAATAAATTAGCGAAAGTTTTAATAAATATTAATGGCAGGGCGGTGAGTCGTCCAGGTTTGGAAACCGAATTTATGATTCAAACTTCCGCCAGTCAAAGAACTACTGATTTTTAAATATGATGAAAAAGAAAACATCTCCAAAAATAAACAAACGAGGTTTTACTATGGTGGAGTCTTTGGTTGCTATCACAATTCTTTTGATTGCGGTCATCGGTCCATTATCACTTTTAGCGACAGCCCTGCGTGACAGTGTTTATTTAAGAAATGAAATTACAGCCAATTTTCTAGCACAAGAAGGTTTGGAAATTTTAACTTTTTATCGGGATGTTGGGGAATTAAATATTAGGAGTGATCGTTATTACTGTGTTGATGGCACTAAAGAGAACTACGCTGGCTCTGTTATTCCGGTTGATGACCCAGATGATTGTGTCATCACGTTTGATGATGGTTATTATACCCACAACAATGGGTCCCCCACGATTTTTACAAGATATTTAAGGATTATAGATACTGATAATTCTATTTTAAATAATCTTGGTTTGGAAGAATATCAAGTTATATCAACAGTAGTTTGGTCTAATACACACCTTCAAACCCCGCGATCTGTAAATTATGAAACTCACCTAATTTATCAATAAAAATGTGTAAAAATAATAAAAACAAAGGTTTCACTCTATTATACGCCATTCTTTTGACTAGCGCGGTTTTGGTGGTGGGGGTGAGTTTGATTAACATCATTACTAGACAATTAATTTTGACCTCTTTGAACAAAAATTCACAGATTGCTTATTATAATGCTCGTTCGGTAGTTGATTGTTTAAACTATTACGATCAGGTAGGGGAAGTTTTTTTGAATTATAATCCTGATGGCAGTGGTGAAGTTGTTGGCATAAAAGATGCCGCCTCTATTTTTTGTTCGGTGGTTGGCGAAGATCCGATTGAATTATATTCTGTTGAAGATCCATCTGGCTCTGGAATTTATTCTTTTAAAAAAACAGTAAATATTATTAGTGGCGGTTCGGCAGAAATAGATTTTACTTTTAATTTGGATAATCTTAGGAATCCTGTTTATAGTGGTTGTCATGAGATTCAGGGTTCGGGAACTTTCCAAAGTGAATGCGAAAGAGTAATAACTGTAAGAGGTTCTAATTTGTCCGTTGACTCGCAAAGCTCCAGGAAAGTGGAGAGAACAGCGATGAGGGTCCGTTAGCCATAGAAAATTTATCTTTTTCGGCTTATAATAAGCTCTAATGAGCAAAAAGGAAGTTGTTGAACGTTTAAATAATCTTCGCCGAACTATTAATCGTCATCGGTATCTTTATCATGTTTTAGATCAACAAGAGATAAGCGAAGCAGCACTCGATTCTTTAAAACACGAATTGGCGGAATTGGAAGCCCAATATCCTGATTTGGTCACTCCTGATTCGCCAACTCAGCGAGTCGGTGGTGAGCCGTTAGATAAATTTACCAAAGTAAAACATCCAGTGCCACAATGGTCTTTTAATGATGCTTTTACTCCTGATGAAATGCGGGAGTTTGATAAGAGAGTAAAAAAAGCTTTGGGGGTAGATAAAAAACCTACTTATATAGCTGAATTAAAAATTGACGGTTTTAAAATTGTTTTGACTTATGTAAATGGTTTACTAAAAACAGCGGCGACGAGAGGGAATGGTCAAGTAGGAGAAGACGTGACCGCAAATGTTAAAACGATTGAAGCAATTCCATTAAAATTAGAGCAAGAAGTAGACGTGGTAGTAGAAGGTGAAATTTGGCTTAGTAAAAATAATTTTGACCAAATCAACAAAGAACAAAAAAACAAAGGAGAATCTCTTTATGCTAATCCACGCAACGTGGCGGCTGGCACTATTCGTCAACTTGACCCTAAAGTTGTCTCTTCACGACATTTAGACAATTTTATTTATGATTTAGCTCAAGCAGATTTTGCGTTGCCACCAACTCAACAAGCCGAACTTCAACTTTTGGCGGAACTTGGTTTTAAGGTGAATAAATATCATATTTTTTGTTCAACAATAGAGGAAGTAATTGCTTTTTGGCAAGAATGGCAAGTCAAAAAAGATAAGGAGGCTTATTGGATAGATGGAGTGGTAGTCAAAGTGAATGAACAAAACTATCAGGAAGAACTTGGTTACACTGGTAAAGCGCCACGTTTCGCGATTGCTTTTAAATTTCCCGCCGAACAAGCAACGACTGTGGTAGAGGACATAATTTTGCAAGTTGGTCGTCAAGGCACAATTACTCCAGTAGCACGTTTACGGCCAACTTTTTTGGCGGGGTCCACTGTCTCGCGAGCGACCCTTCACAATGAGGATGAAATCAAACGTTTAGATGTGCGAATTGGGGATACGGTTATCTTACAGAAAGCTGGCGATGTTATTCCCGACATTGTTCAAGTAATGACTGAAATGCGCACTGGTCAAGAAAAAATTTTTTGCTGGCCTAAAAAATTAGAAGCTTGTTTGCCTATTGGAGCAGGAGAAAAAGAAAAGAGTGGTCCCATTGAACGAATTCCGGGGCAGGCGGCCTGGCGATGCGTCAATAAAAATTCTTTTGCTCAACTTCGGCGCAAATTTTATCATTTTGTGTCTAAGGCAGCTTTTGATATTGAAAAACTTGGTCCGCGAGTGGTTGACACTTTGTTGGAAAATAATTTGGTTGCTCGTTATGACGATATTTTTAGAATTAAAAAAGGAGATTTATTAGTCTTGCCTCGTTTTGCCGAAAAGTCGGTAGATAATTTAATAAAAGCAATTGATCAAAGAAGAAAAATTTCTCTTTCGCGATTTATTGTTTCTTTGTCTATTCCTGGGGTTGGAGTGGAAACAGCCGAAGAAGTGGCAAAACACTTTGGTGATTTGGGTAAATTACAACAGGCCGATTTGGAAAAATTACAGGCGATTGCGGGAGTAGGAGAAATTATTGGACAATCAATTTATGATTGGTTTCATGATAAAGAAAACCAAACGATAATTCGAGGGTTGTTAAAAGAAGTTAAAGTTTTGCCGTTTAAAAAAACAATTGACTCTAAAAAATTGGTCAAGTTAAAATTTGTTTTGACTGGCACTTTGCCAACCCTCTCTCGCGAAGAAGCTAAGGCAATTATTAAACAAAATGGTGGTGAAATCTCTGGTTCAGTCTCAGCTCAAACAGATTATGTTCTAGCGGGGGTAGAAGCTGGTGCTAAATTGGATAAAGCCCATGAATTGGGGGTGAGGGTAATAGACGAACAAGAATTTCGACAATTGTTGAAATAGAAAAAATAAACGTTTCAGACAGACTCTGAGGCGTTTAGATCCCTATTTTAAGCTGTTTTATGAGAATGAGTTTTTGTTTTTTTCTTTGGGTTGATTAGCGTTGGGGGGCAAATAAAATTTGGAAATTAAGTTTTCTAGTGCTAAAATAAACTTTATGCTAACCAAAAATGATATAGACAAATTAGCCGATTTGGCTCGGATTGATTTAACTGAAGAAGAAAAAACTAAACTCCAAAAAGATATGGAGTCTATTTTGGGTTATATTTCTGAATTGCAAAAAGCGCCCAACCTGACCGAGAGTCATCAACCTAATAACTATTATCTTAGAAATGTGATGCGTTCTGACGAAGAGTCATTTGAGCCAGGGGCTAATACGGAAAAGATTTTAGAAGAAGCACCTAAACAAAGAGACAATTTATTTGTAGTCAAAAAGATTTTAGATAACCAATAAGCATAATATTGGTGATAGCCACGAGAAGAAAAGAGAAAAAATTAAATTTCAATAAATAAAAAAAATGAGATTAACAAAAGAAGAGTTGGATAAATTAACTATTAAAGTTGCACATGAAGCGATGATTCGTGGCGATTTCTCAGCAACAGATTTGGCCGAAGCTTATTTGACCGAAATTAAGCAAAAAAATGGACAGTTCAATATTTATTTGGAAATTTTTGAAGATATTTTAGAACAGGCAGCAGAGGCAGATAAACGAATTCGCAAAAATGAGGGAGTTACTTTGATGACTGGTATTCCTTTGGCGGTTAAGGACAATATTTTGATTGAAGGACGTAAATGCTCTTCTGCTTCTAGAATGTTGGAAAATTACACAGCTGTTTATGACGCGACGGTCATAAAGAGATTAAAAGAATGTGGAGCAGTATTTCTTGGGCGAACCAATATGGATGAATTTGCAATGGGTGGTTCTACGGAAAATTCTGCCTTTGGTCCAACTAAAAATCCTTATGATGTCACACGTGTTCCTGGGGGTTCTTCTGGGGGATCGGCCGCAGCGGTCGGCGCCGGTTTGGCGTTGGCAGCTTTAGGCTCTGATACTGGGGGTTCTATTCGTCAGCCGTCAAGTTTTTGCGGCACCTTTGGTTTGAAACCAACCTATGGCGCAGTAAGCCGTTATGGGGTGATGGCAATGGCTTCTTCTTTGGACCAAGTTGGTCCCATTGCCAAAACTGCCGAAGATGCGGAAATTCTTTTTGATGCGATTAGGGGTGCCGATAACTTTGATTCTAATGCTTATAATTTGCCTGTTTATCCTGAAATGTCATCTAAACTAAAGATTGGAGTGCCGTTTTCTTTTTTGAATGGTGGGGGTGTAGACCAGGTGGTGCTTGATAAATTTAATCAATTGGTAGAAAAATTAAAACACGACGGGCACACTCTTGAAGAGGTAGAAATGCCAAATCTTCATTACTCATTGGCTTGTTATTATGTTTTAATGCCGGCTGAAGTTTCAACTAACTTGGCTAGGTTTGATGGCGTGCGTTATGGACTACATTTGGATGGTAAAAATGTAATTGACGATTACAAAAAAACTCGTGCTGCTGGTTTTGGTCGTGAGGTTCGTCGTCGAGTTATGTTGGGCACTTATGTTCTTTCTGCAGGATATTATGACGCTTATTACAACAAAGCTAACCAGGTGAGAGAATTAATAAAACAAGATTATTTGAGTGTCTTTAATCATTATGATGCTGTGATAACTCCAACGGCGCCATCGCCAGCTTTTCCGATTGGTCAAAATACTAACGACCCACTCCAAATGTATTTAGAAGATATTTTTACTGTTCCAGTCAACTTGGCGGGAGTGCCTGCGATGAACGTGCCAATCGGTTTTACTCCACCTCTGTCAACAGCACCCAAGGGTTTGCCTGTGGGTGTCCAAATAACTGCGTCCCACCGACGCGAAGATATTCTTTTTGCTTTTGGTCGTCTTGTTGAAAAACTAAAATAAATTGAAGTATAATAAGAAAATATGTTATCGCCTTCGTTGATAAATGTCACGGTCATTTTTGAATATTTAGCCTCTTATGTTTACGCAATAGTTGCTTATTTTAGAAGCGAAGATTTTTTTATCTTAATGAATATAATTTGGTGGATTTGTTTGGGGGTGATGATTTTATTTGCTGGAGGAATAATCTATTTTTCATTGAAATTAGACGCAATTCGTCGAGAACGCAATGAGAAAATTTTTGGACAAAAAGGTGGCAAGTTGGGAGATATCAAGAAATCGGTTAAAAATGAACGTTGGGAAAAAATTAAAGAAAAATTAGATTCAGATAATCCGTCTGATTGGAATTTGGCGATTATTGAAGCGGATAAAATTCTTGATGAAATGTTGATGGCAATGGGGTATCTTGGCGAAAATTTGGGGGAGAGATTAAAAACTGTAGAATCTAGTGATTTTTTAACTTTAAATGAAGCTTGGGAAGCACACAAGATCCGTAATCAAATTGCTCATGAAAATGACTTTGTCTTAACCCAAAGAGAAGCTAAGGCGGCACTTGCTAAATTTGAACAAGTTTTTAAAGAATTTGACTATATTTAGTTTGTCAAAAAGAAACATTTCTTAAAATTTTGACAAATAGATGTAAAACAGTTACAATAAAAAAGATCGCGGAGTAGAGTAATGGTTCACTCACGAGGCTCATAACCTCGGGAAGCCGGTTCGATTCCGGCCTCCGCAACAAGTAATTGAAAGACCCTGAAAGGGGTTTTTCTGATTAGGGATTTATTGAAAAAGTTTAAAAATTGAGCTAAAATACAAGAGCCGAAGTCGGGTAGTTTTATTTTTAGTCGTGATTTTGGTTGAAAAATTGAGGCTGATGTAGCTCAGTTGGTTAGAGCGGGCGTTTCATAAGCGCCAGGTCGCAGGTTCAAGTCCTGCCATCAGCACAGGTTATTGTAAAAAGTAACCGTTTGTGTAAAATATATTTGTTTGCGGTCGTAGCTCAATTTGGTTAGAGCATCCGCCTGTCACGCGGAAGGTTGAGGGTTCAAGTCCCTTCGACCGCGCATAAAACAGTTTGGCCCCTGTGCGAGAGCACTGGGGTCTTACTGTTTTAGCATCGGCGAGGGACTTGAACGCCGGAACGCTATTTTTTTAATAGAAAAAATTGCCCAGCCCGAGAAGCACGACTGGTGCAACTAGAGACGCGGGAGAGTCTCTTCTATTCAGTTGAGCGACAGCGAACCAAAACTTGTAGGCAAGTCCTGGATACCCTTCGACCGCGCAAAAACTGCAATTTTTGATTCTTTCTTAAGTTTGCAGTTTTGTTCGGGAGTTAGAATATCTTCCCAACCATCTCCCAAATAGAAATTATCGCGAAGGCACTATAAAAAACAAAAGCACCAAAAAGGAATAAATTACTGATAATTCCGGGGCGTAGAGGTTTGGCTAAGTGGCGGTTGTTGTAGTAGAGCAAAATTGGTGTGTAGAGAGCCATTGTGAAGCCACCTAATACTGAGCTAAGAAGCAAAAAGACTAATGGTTGTGAAAATGGCAAAAGAACTGCTTGAATCAAGGTGATAACTAAAATCAAACTGTAATAGAGATGATGGAGACTTAAATTCTTGGTCCAAGCAAAAATTTTGATTAAAGAACCAGTTTGAGTATTGGTGTAGACAATGTCGGAGATAATCCGACTCATGGCGTCGATAATAGTCCACATTACTGAAAAGAGCATTAAGTAAGCCATTAGTAAATACAATTTACCGCCCCAAAAACCAAGTTGGGATTCAAAAATTTCTGACAAAATAACCGCCAGGTCAGTCCCTGAAGGGCTTAGATTTAGAGGTTCCAAAACAACATAGGCATTTAAACTCATTAAGACGATTGTTGTTAAACCAATAAACCAAAAGACAAATCCTTGGTCAAAACGAAGATATTTTAGCCAATGTTGCCAGTTTTTTAAGTTTGACTCCGTAAGAGGAAAGGTATTACCAATAGCACCAATGGCTTCGGTCTTGCCATTAATTGGATTTTTAATTTTACCACTATAAATGGCCATACCTGTGCCCTTGTCGCGATACCAAAGAGAAACACAAAGATTCAACATTCCGCCAGCGCCAGCAAAAACAATAGCACCTAGCAAAATATTGATATCTATTTCCTCAGGCCAATAACCAAAAGAAAATAAACCACGCAAGGCTTCAAAAATATTGAACCAAGTTAAATTTAAGAAACTAATGTAGAGCAGAATAATAATAAAAATTGGCACAATTATTTTTAAGCTTTTCTCTAATACTTTATAGGCTTCGCGACCGGCAAAAACAATAATCAAGACCAATGCTAATGAAGCCCAGGCCCACCAAAGATAATGACCAAAACCAATTAAGACTGCCAGAATTGTGCCCAGAGTGCTAGCCCAGCCTGGCCAAACATAAATCAAAACAACTGAAAATAGCCAGAACAAAGGTGACCAACGAATAAGGCGACCTGAGGAAGTAAAAAAACTTTCGCCGGTAGCTAGTGTGGCTCGGGCAATTTCTTGATTAATAAAATATTGCAAAGTGATGCCGACAAGCGCAAACCAAAGAATGGCTAAACCGTATTGAGTAACCAAATTGGGCCACATCACCAGTTCACCGGTACCCATCGCCATGCCGGTCACGATAATTCCAACGCCGACGGCTCTCCACCATCTTGGAGGAGAAGGGAGATCTTTTGTGTTTAGAGGAGGGTAATTAGTCATTGGTTAAATTATATCAAATAATTGAAAAAAACGAGTAAATATATTAAGATAAAACAGTCTTTTTGGTTAAGCCGTTGTAGCTCAGTTGGTAGAGCACGTCATTGGTAATGACGAGGTCGCCGGTTCAATCCCGGCCGACGGCTCAGAGAATACAAATGAATTAATAATTGAAAAAGTCCTACGTCTTGCCACCTTAGCTCAGTTGGTAGAGCAACGCATTCGTAACGCGTAGGTCCCCGGTTCAAGCCCGGGAGGTGGCTCAGAAAATAATTAAAAATTCAAAAATTTGTAGCAGGTATTTTATTTTGATTTAAAGTTCTAAAATTTATTTTGTGCAAGACAAACAGGAAATAGAAAAAAAAATAACAGCGTTGGAAACAGAAATGGCTGACCCAAGTTTTTGGCAAAATAAAGACTTGGCCCAAGAAAAGGTTCAAGAGTTTAATCGTCTGAAACAAGAATTAGCTGGTGTCGGCAAATATGATAAAGGTGACGCTGTAATAACTATTTTTGCTGGCGCTGGCGGTGATGATGCCGAAGACTGGGCGGCAATGCTTTTAGTGATGTATCGAAAGTATGCCGAAAAAAAAGGTCTGGAATTTTATTTGGTTCATGAAAATCAAAACGATCATGGTGGCTATCGTAATATTACCTTTGAGTTGAGAGGACATAATGCTTATGGCATTTTAAAAAATGAATCCGGTGTTCATCGCTTGGTGCGAATTTCTCCTTTTAATGCCAAAAATTTGCGTCATACGTCTTTTGCGCTGGTGGAAGTAATCCCTCGTTTTGCTAAAATTCAAGAGATTAATATTCCCGAAGAAGAACTCAAGGTGGAATTTGCTCGTTCTAGTGGTCCTGGTGGTCAAAATGTTAATAAGCGCGAAACAGCGGTTAGGGTTGTTCATATCCCAACAGGTTTGTCGGCGCATGCTGACTCAGAGAGATCACAAATACAAAATCGCGAAAAAGCTTTAGTCATTTTGTCGGCCAAGCTTTATAAAAAAAGAGAGGATGATCGATTAAAAAAAGAGCAAGGAATGTATGTTAGTAAGACAACGGAAATAGAATGGGGCAATCAAATACGATCTTATGTTCTTCATCCTTATAAGCTGGTCAAAGATCATCGGACCGAATATGAGACAAGTGATGTAGAGTCGGTGCTTGACGGTGAACTGGACGAATTTATAAGGGCCGAAAAAATTTTGTTTTCTTAAACATTTACGGTAAAATAGAATAAACAATTATGATTTATTTTGATAAAGTTTCTAAAATTTATCCCAACACCAAAGCATTAGAAGATGTTACCTTTACAGTTGAATCTGGGGAGTTTGTTTCCATTGTTGGGCATTCTGGCGCTGGAAAGACCACATTATTAAAAATGATTTTAGCTGAAGACAAGCCTTCTAGTGGCGAAGTTTTTTTTGATTCATTAAATATTCACAAAGTTGGTCGTAAAGATATTCCCAAGCTTCGTCGGCGGATTGGTAGTGTTTTTCAAGATTTTCGTCTTTTGCCGCATAAAACTGCTTATGAGAATCTTGCTTTTACAATGGCAGCCGCTGGTCGGTCTGACGAAGAAATTTCTTCCGATGCGCCTCACGCTTTAGAGATAGTTGGTCTCGGTAATAAGTTTTGGAGTTTTCCAAGTGAGTTATCGGGGGGTGAAAGGCAACGGATTGCCATTGCGCGAGCGATTATCAATCAACCGGATCTTTTGATTGCTGACGAGCCGACTGGTAACCTAGATCCTATTACTGCGTCTGAGATAATTGATATTTTCAAAAAAATCAATGAAATTGGCACAACTGTTATTTTGACTACTCACAATAAAAAGATCATTGAGTCATTGGAGGGACGCGTATTGACCATAGAGCAAGGTCGGATTATTAGAGATGACAAAGATGGTCGATACGTAATTTAAACCAGATAATTTAAATACTATGTTTTGGATTAACACAAAAAGAATTTTTAAGTTTGGGATTGTTAATTTTTGGCGAAATGGTTTAGTTTCTTTTGCTTCAGTTTTAGCAATGACAGTTACCCTGTCTGTGGTGGGAGGATTATTTTTGGCCAACAATTATATGACCTCGGCGCTTAATGAAGTTAAAAGTAAGGTTGACATCAGCATCTCTTTTAAAGTTGATACTTCTCTTGATAATATTGATGATCTCAAAGAAGACCTTTCGTTTTTGCCGGAGGTTAAGGAAATCATTTATTCTTCTCGTGAAAGCGAGTTGGCTAATTTTAGGGAAAAACACAAGGATAATGAAATTTTGATGCAATCTTTAAATGAAGTTGGTAATCCTTTTGGTGCGCGTCTAAACATTCTAGCGGTTGATCCGAGTCAATATGATGTGATTACTCATTTTATAGAAAACAAGACCAACCCTGATTTGGGGGGGCAGCAGATAGTTGATCAAATCAGCTATAAAAAAGATGTTGTAGATAAACTTTTGCGTTTAATTGAAACTAGTAAAAAAATAAGTTTTGGTATTAGTTTTGTTTTAGCTCTGTTAGCTATTCTAGTTGTCTTTAATACCATATCATTGGCAATTTATACTTCGCGAGAAGAAATTTCGGTGATGCGTTTAGTGGGGGCAAGTAATTTTTATGTTAAAGGGCCGTTTGTAATAGAAGGGGTTATCGCCGGTATCTTGTCATCATTTATTTCTTTGGCTATTTTATATCCAGCCACAATTTGGGTAAGAGATTTGACCGCGGGCGTTTATGGGGGAGTCAATTTAGTTTCTTTTTATCTTGATAATTTTGGTAAGATATTTATTATTTTGTTTCTCACAGGTATCTCTTTAGGCTTGATTGCCAGTTTTTGGGCAACGAGACGTTATGCTAAAATTTAAACTTTTTAGTAACCAAAGTCTTTCTTAAAACTGTTTGGAGAGATGAGTTTTGGGTAATGGAGATCAAAATTTTTGCTGTCAAAAATTTTTTAGTTTTTATCAATCCAATACTGAATCTTTTTTAAGAAGTTGTAAAGACAATAGAATTTTGGTCGGAGTGGAATATCAACCAATCCGATATATGAAAATTCTGTTCCACCAAATTGACGCTTGAAGGTGGTAATTGATGGCCAGAGTTTTTCATCTATTCCTCCTAGGTCATAATATTTAAAACCACGTTTCTTGGCCTTACATGCAGCTTGCCAATGTAAGTAAGTGGTAACTTTTGATTTTAGACACTTGGTCGCTGAAGCGCCATAAAGATAAGTAGCGGTATCACCAAAAAATAACACATAGTGAATAGCCGCCGGTTTATCATATTGATAACCAAAAAATGCGCCGATAGTAAGTTTATTAAACTCAGATTTTTCTGAAAGAGGTGGTAGAATTTTAAACATTGAATCAAAATAAGCTCGCGGTGGATATAAATTTTTCCCGCTATTTCGGTCAATAGTATCTTTGGTCATTTTCCAAAAATCATTTTGGCTGTTGTTAAGGTCGTGATCTTTGAGAAAAACGGTCACCCCTCGTCGTTTTGCTCGATTTAGATTGGAGCGAGTAGAAGGATGAAAAGAAGCTAAAATTTCTTCTTCTGTTTTGCTTAGATCTATGGCCAAGTTGTATCTTGGTTGAACATAATAATTTGGTCGATAAAAAAGATTTGGAGCGTTTACCCAAAACTCTTCTCCGGTTATTGGAGGTTCTAATCGTAAGAAAATAGAATGTTTGCAGTTGTTCAAAGCCCAATCTCGGATAATTGAAAAAATCTTTGTTATCTGTGATGGCGGAGTGTTTTTTACCAAGACTGGTCCGCGAGGCACGTAATTATAGCAAAAACCAAGAGGTAGTTGATGTTCTACCAAAGTAAAAGCGGTGATGATTTGACCGTTGTCTTTGATAAAATAACGATTGATTTTTTTACCCCAATTTTTTTTGAATTCTCCCCATTCCCAAGTTTGTAAAAAACCGCCAACGGAGGGATAATTATTTTTAACAAATGAATTCCAAATTTTTTTGTCGGTTGGTTCGGCTGGGATGATTTTCATTTTAGTCAATATTAATTAAAGTTACCTGATCGCTGATTTTAAAGTTGTGTCTTTGGGCAAAACCAGCATTAACTTCTAAAACGTAACGGACAGGTATGTTTGGTTGATAAAAAACTGGAGAGGATGGGTCAAAATCATTAGTTACGTCTTTGGTAATATCGGCGATTTGACCATTTTCAATCCAAATCATATCCAGGGGGAAATTCATTTCAGGCATCCAAAAACGATAACGATAAGGCAAATCAAAAACAAAAAGCATTCCTTTGTCTTGGTCTAGAGACGGGCGGCCAGAGAGACCTTTGGTCACAGCTTTAGTAGAAGTTGCTAATTCTACCGGAATTGAGATATTGCCAATTTGCACCAAAGGACCCTCATAAGTTGGGGGTTGAAAATAATTTTTTAGAGTTCGAGCAGGAGTTAAAACCGTTTGAGGATAAAATAGCAAAACGATAAAAATTAATATAACCAGAAAAAACAGCCAAAAAAGTTTTTTTCGAAAAAAATTAAAAACCATAATCTGGCCACTTTATTATAACATGGCAATAAAATGAGAGTTGTGGAAAATAAATTAAAAAGAAATTTCTTTAGCAATTAACTGGGCCAAAGCTTCTTGGGCAGGTTGGTAGTTTTGATTATAAAAAACAGCTTTTTCAAATTCGGTTTTGGCCTCCATTAGTTTACTTTGACGTTCTAAAATTTGTCCACGTAAAAAATGTAATTCGCTATCTGCCTTGTTGCCATCAGTAAAAATTTTATCAGTCAAATCAAAAACTTGGGCGTCTTTCTTGAGCTCAAAATAAGCTTTGAGAGGTTCATTTTGATACCAAAGCATATGCTTAGGTAGGTTGGCGGAGACTTTTTCAAAGGCGTCAATTGATTTGGCGTAATTGCCAAGATAATATTCGGCGACGGCTAGATTAAAATTGGCGGTAAAATCTTGCGGAACTATTGCTAGTTTGTTTTTAGACAAAACAACAGCTTTTTGCCAAGCTGAAAACGTTTCTTTATTTTCTCCCAAAATTTTTTCAACGGCGGTCTTTTGTTCTGGTCTGGCAATAATTAAATAAGCCTTATTAAAAGGAAGCCACAAATTTTCAAATTCTTGGTAGGTGAAACGCAAATCTTTGCCTTCTAGTGAATCGTCTTGAATTATCTCACCGGTGGTATCGTTATAACCCCTGATTATTCGATAATGGGCATAATCTTGGTCAGGATAAAGCAGAGTTCGCACGATGATTGGCAATCCCAGATTGATTATTTCTTTGAGAGTTTGGATCTCGCCGGCGGGGCGGTAGTAGGTAATAAGATCTAATTCTTCGACCTTGGCGGCTAGTTCGTCTGGGGTAGTAGACTTGTCGTCATTTTGGCCAGTTCTTCTTGATTGATGTTAATCTCAAAGTAAGACAAGGCCATAGAAAGAGCTGCTGGGGCACAGTTGTTGAAAGTTTGGTAAATATGGTAACGAGAATTTAAGATTTGGCTAGTTGGCAACTGATTTTCTAGGTCTTTGGGTTTTCTGCTAATTAAAGTAAGGGGGTTTTCTTGAGAAGTTGATTGAAAATTGATGTTTGAGCTTAATTCAAAAAAAATTATAACTAGCACCAAAAATGTTAAGGCTAAAAATAAAATTGACCAAAAAATTTTAGAGGTAACAACAAATTTATTCATTTGGTTCTTTATACCTGTCTCAGACTAAAAAAGCAAATTAAAACTCTTTTTATTTTTTAGAGGCCTAGCCTTTAAAAGAATCTTGGGTAAATTTATTTACAAGATAACCATTCAACAGAGAAAAAACCATCATCAAAACAGTAGAAATTATGAAAAAATGAAGTCCAAAATAATATAAAATCATTGGAATCGTTGGAATTATAATGGCTCTATTGTATAAAAATATGGCGATTAAATCATTTCTCAATCCGTCTTCTTTTAATTCTTTTAAGAGTGGATACCACATATAGATAGGTCCAGAGGATATAATTCCCAAAATAACAGCAGTTAAATAACTTAATGCTCCAGTTTGTTTGGATATTATTTTTTTCATTCTTTTGTTATCTAACCAGATGTTGGCAAAAAAAGTTAACAGAAAAACTATTATCAAAACAGGGATAATCTCTCTTATTATTTCTTCTGCTTTTAGTAAAACTTTAAACAAAAAATCTTTATCTAAAATTAAAATTATTGTGTATATAAATAATACAAAAATTAGAAACCTCCAACTCTTGCTAATTTTAATTGTTAACTTTTCTTTCATAAAATTACATAATAAAGGTTGTTATCATAGCGATAACTATGGCCATAATAAAGCTGATAAAATTTCTTGTTATGGCGAATCTTTTGCCCAAAAAGGCTGCTTCAACTGGAAGTTGAATAATGCCGACAGTTACCCAGCTTATAACAAAAGCAATAACCGCTATCATACTGACGCCTTGTTCTAATAATCCTGAGCCGATAATATAGCTATTGATAGGGTTTCCTGCCAAGACGCTACCCAAAGCTGCTCCCACAAAGGAATCAGCTAAAATATTACCAGTAAAAATTTTATGCAGGAGTTCTGGAGATATCGCACTTATAAAAAAAGCAATCAGTAAAACAATACCCAGCATAAAAGGTAAGAAGTTTTTGAAATGTTCGCAGGTTTGCTTGAAAGCCAAGGATTTATTCATTGCAATAAAGATATTTATAACATTATAAGTATATACCCATATTGATATAAATGCGAATTTTGAATTTAGGCTGGCTGTCGTGGTCATGAACCTACGTAGCAAGACCCCATAAGGATATTATGCCATGCCTTCTACTACTTATACGAGGTGTCTCGGTCTGTAAGGTGTTTTTGCGAATGATACAAATGAGACACAAAACACCCCTCTCGGTCACTGTCTCATTTACGGTGGTATGGTTACTCTAGTACCAACCATAATGAGACAGTATAAGGCTTATCAAGAATTCCTTCTACCCTACTGGGTACAAATTTCTTCACAGACAAAGTGCACACCATTCCTCTACATAAAGTAAAAACAGATTTGATTGATAGAATCGAAGAATACTTTTATCGTATACAAAAAAGTATTCTAAATACTGAATCTGAGTATGCCAGTCACACTACAATGAAGTATATCTCGCGAATCATCACCGACCTATTACTACTAAACCACGAGCTTGATTTCGTCGATATGCACACATATCACTATACTGATATAATACAATCAAAACTAAATGACTCAAATCTATTCAACCTTAAAGAAGTTGCGAAAATACAAAAGCTTTTTTTAATTCCAACCCCCTCTATTGTTCAGATAGTATCAACAATAAACATACTCAATAAAAAACTCGAGCAATCAATGAAAACGTACCATGACTAACATACACAAAACAAAAACAGGTATTGACCTTGTTTATACTTCATACATGAGCAATAACACAACCGACACATGTGTCATTCTGCTACCAGGCATACCGTATAACCCACTCAAAAATTATGATCTTATAGATCATCTCACAACTCAACATGACGTATACATGATTCATTACGATGGCACTTGGGGTTCTTCAGGGAAATTTCTGAAACACAATCCCGTAATATCAGTACAAGACTTCATTTCCAGCCTAGAGAGAGGGGCCTTTCTAAACACTACAGGATCAGCGTACAAAAACGTCTTTATTATTGGCACCAGTTTTGGCGGCGGACTTGCGCTCACATTAAAAGATTATCCTATACTGAAAGCGGTATGTGTTCTCTCGCCTGTCATTTCTTATAAATCAGTCGCTGGAATTGACACGCTCGGTGAGTACCTTAAAACAAGACACTCTGACTACTACACATTTATGTCTGAAGATATGCAGGCACTTATTACTGACCAGATTATTTCCCCAAAAGAACAAATGACACTCCAAACAAATAAACTACTTGTATTTGCAGGAGAATATGACGACCAGATACCAGTGAATGACATATTGGAATTTTGCTCAAAAAATAACATCGCCTTACACACCTTACCTATGGGTCACATTACTTTAAGTAAAGTGAATTCTGATATCTATAAAAAAATAAGCCTTTTCTTTGATAAAAAGAACGCATAGCAAAAACTACAGAGAATCTAACTCAACTTATTAAGACCCATTCTTGAGAACCTAGACGTAGCATTATATCTAGTCACATTTTTGAGGGAAGTTCGAGTCCATGACTGGTCCTCGATTTTGACCTCACAAAAGTGTTGATATACAAGCCTCGGTCGGTCTCACATGACAGCTGCGGGACTTGGACTCGAACCAAGATACCATCCTCCAGAGGGATGTGTCCTACCATTAGACGATCCCGCAATGTATTTTTTAATTTACCATAATCTAAGGATAAAATCCACGACTAAAAAAGTTTAATTGGTTTATTAAGGCAGCTATTTCTACTTTCTCAAGATTTTATTTAATTGATATATTTAATTTCTACTTTTGTAGATAAAACTTCAAAAACATACTTTTATAATGTTAGTTATCTATCTCCTCTAAACAAAAAATCGTGTTATAATCATAAAATATGGTAAATATAATAATTTTTATAATTGGAATCGGGATTGGGTTTGTGCTTGGAAAACGAAGCGCGGCAAAAATTAGCGGAAAACTGTTGTCAGAAATGAACACTGAAGAAAAAGAAGAAATGAAAAAAGAGGCTCAAAAGGCTTTTGACGAAAGAATTTCAGATCGAAAAAACAAAATTTTGGAATTTATGCGACGCGAAGGGTCATTTGACCAAGCACTGGCGACTTGCGGGCTAGAGCAAGGCGAGAACAAGCCGGGGGTTATGCGTCGTGAGATAGAAAAACTCTTGAACGTATCAGATGAGACGGCAAGAAAATATTTGAACGAATTAGAAAAAGAAGGTCGGATAAAACAGGTGGGGGAATCCGGTCCAGAGGTTTCCTACGTCTTGAATAATTAAATCTCTTAATCTCCTAAAAATTCAGGCGAATTTTTGGGGGATTAGATAATCTAGCTTAATTTAGAGAAATAGCCACCCTCCAGTTTTCCTTGCTATTTGGTGTTTTTTGTTTTAGAATAAAAAGACCGAGATCAAAACTTGTTCTCCCAAGGGGAGACTTTTTTTGTCAAGTAATCTCAAAGCTTTAAAGAAAATGGAAATCCGAAATATTGCAATTATCGCTCACGTTGATCATGGGAAGACAACCCTGACCGACGCCATTCTCCGCCAGACCGATATGGTGCCGGATGGTTTTAGTATGGATACCAACACCCTGGAAAAAGAACGTGGAATTACTATTTATTCTAAAAATGCCTCACTCTTTTATAAAGGAACAAAAATTAATATTGTTGATACTCCAGGGCATGCCGACTTTGGTTCGGAGGTGGAGCGAGTTTTGCGCTCTATTGATTCGGTTCTTTTGGTAGTGGACGCGCAAGAAGGACCGATGCCCCAAACGCGTTTTGTTTTAAAAAAATCACTAGAACTGGGGCTCAAGCCGATTGTAGTTTTGAATAAAATTGACAAGCCAGCAGCAGACCCTAGGCGGGCAGAAGAAGAAGTTTTGGAATTATTTATGGACTTGGGCGCGCAGGATGCTCAATTGGATTTTTCAGTGGTGTATGCTATCGGCCGTGACGGTGTTGCCAAAAAAGATTTGGCAGATGAGACTAAAGATATTTTTCCGCTTCTTGATTTGATTTTGGAAAAAGTGCCAGCAGCCGAAAACAACACCGAGGTGCCGTTGCGCGCGCAACCATTCAATTTAGCGTATGACAACTATCTTGGCCGAATGGCGATTTGCCGAGTCTACGAAGGGTCTATCAAATCGGGGGCAACAGTCTTTGTTAAAAATGCGGCTGGGGAAACTTACTCAGGTAAAATATCTAAACTCTCTACTTTTCGGGGGTTGGAACGAGAAGAAGTGAGCGAGGCGAGCGCTGGTGATATTGTCATTGTAGCTGGGATTCCAAAAATTTTTATTGGTGAGACAATTTGTGCTAACGCGGATAGTGAACCTTTGCCGGCAATTAAGGTAGACGAACCGACAATCGCGCTTGATTTTATGATTAATGACTCACCTTTTGTTGGTCGTGAAGGAAAGTTTGTGACTAGCCGTCAGATTCGTGAACGTTTAGAAAAAGAGCTAGAGGTGAACGTGGGATTGAAGATTGATTTTTCAGCCGAAAAATTTAAAGTATTTGGTCGCGGCGAACTTCACATTTCAATTTTGCTAGAAAATATGCGGCGAGAGGGATTTGAATTGGCAGTGTCACAACCGCGGGTAATTATTAAAGAAATTGACGGTGTCAAAAATGAGCCATTTGAAGAAGTGACAATAGATACGCCAACGGAATTTCAGGGGGCAATTATTGAGAAACTTGGTCAGCGGGGCTCGGTAATGACTCATCTAAAACAGAATGGCAATATTTCTCGTTTAATTTTTGAGGGGCCGACACGCGGGTTGTTGGGTTATCGCAATCAGTTTATTATTGATACACGAGGTGAAGGAATTATGTCTTCGCGGGTGATTGGTTTTCGAAAATATGTTGGTGAGATAAAAAAAACCAATGTAGGTTCAATGGTTTCCATGATTACTGGCAAGGCAGTGGCATATGCGCTAAATAATCTGGAGACACGTGGCAAGTTGTATATCGGTCCAGGGACAGAAGTTTATGAGGGTATGGTTATTGGCAACACCTCAAAAGGTGAAGATATTATTGCCAATCCAATTAAAGGCAAACAATTAACCAATATGCGAGCGGCTGGCTCTGACGAAAATATTATGTTGGCTCCTCCATTTATTTTGAGTATTGAACGAGGGCTTGAAATAATGGCCGAAGATGAATATCTGGAGATTACACCAAACTCTGTTAGATTAAGAAAGGCGTTTTTGACTGAAAATGATCGGTCCCGCGCTAAGCGAACAACTTTTAAGCCGGGAAGTTAGAAAGAAAAACACGATAATAGCAAGATAAAAGACTTTGGTAAGTGCCTGAAACATTGTAGTCGGTTTTTAAAATAAAAAGTATGGTATAATAATTACATATAAAAATATGTTTTTTGGTTGGGACAAAAAAATAATTATGAAAGGGCTCTTTTTAGGGCTCTGTTTTTTTTATTTTACCCGAATTTGTTGGGGCCGAAACTGTTTCCAATCTATTACTTGTTCCTAATCTTGATATTTCGCGTTTTTTACCTTATGTTTTGAATGCAGAAGTGACCGGTTCGCCAACTTCGGTTTCAGCTAATATTGCTGGTATCAATGGTGATGGAGATTCTTATTGGAATTATTATGCTGATGGAACTGGTGATTCTGATGTGCGAAATAAAGTTATGACTTACGATGGTGATTCGGGAAAATATATCAGCCCAAATATTTACCCAGATGATATTTATCCAGAATTATATTATGCTCCCTCATCGATTACTTGGAATAATATACCCTCTAGTATAGACTTGCGACGTAATAATTATCATCTTTTTCATTTAAATAATCCTTTTGTTATTAGGGCGACCTCAACGGTTTTTATTGAAGCCAATGCAACTCCAAATTCTATTATTAATTCGGCTCGCTTAGATGTTTATCTCGTTGAAAAAGGAAAAAGCATTAGTTTTTTTAATTCTGATTGGCGTAATGATGATGGAGTAGAGCTTGTCGGTTCATTTGATAAGAATTCTACTTATCATCATACACATGTAGAAGGCATGAGCTCTCATCATTTGGTTGCCCTTAGGGCCAATGAAGATGGAACAATTGGTGAAAAGAATTTAGATATTACTGATGATTTCTGGGTGGTGCTTTATTCCAATTCTCCTAAAACTGACCGTGGTTGGGATCTTAAATATCACGAACCATCTTTGTGTACCAATACTGAACGTTGGTATGTGGGTAGCCAATCAGGTTGGCTCACATCAATCCAAACTGGTTGTCCGGACTTTCATCTCCATTTCGCTCGACGTGGTGAATATTCTGACGGTGTTATTACCACAGTGACTGCTTCTTATGAGGAAGATATTACTGCTACAGAAACACAAAGTTTTTATTTTGAGCCTTTGCCAAATTTGGCTCCTAACCATTCATCTTTTGTCGTGCCGGTTTCTGGGGGTGTCTATGATGGCGGTTCTGCTGAGACAAAAATTATCAATTTAGCTTGGGCCACATCTACTGATCCGAATGGTGATAATTTGACCTACGATATTTATTTGTTGGATGCTGATGGGAATCAGATTGGTGAAGCAGTTGTCTCTTCCTCTACTCAGACGACAGCGGATTTTGATATTACAGCGGTTGATGATGATAATTATGGTATGAAGGGAGTTGTCTGTGATGAAGCACTATTGTGCACAGATTTTGTTCTAGCGAGTAATTTTACGATTGACAAGATTGACCCGCTTTATTCGTTAGCTGAGATATCGCTAAGTTCAAATAATAGCGAAAGTTCTAGTTTGGCCGAAGTGGGAGATATTATTACCGCTTAATTTGTCCAAAGGAACGGGTTTTGTTGGAATTAAAACTCGGACTAAACTGAACAAGTTATTGGAAAATTAAAAAATTGCTTAAGTAATCTGGGAAAAACAAACATTAATCCCCTAAAAATTCGGGCGAATTTTTAGGGGATTAATGTTTATTCTATTTTTTCCTTTGAATTGCAGCTTTGATGAAAGCATAAAACAACGGATGAGGCTTGAGCGGAGTAGATTTGAATTCAGGATGAAATTGGGTGCCGACAAAGAAAGGATGCTTGGACTTTGGTAATTCGGCAATTTCCATCAAAATACCATCTGGTGATTTGCCGGAAAAGACGAGACCAGCTTTTTCTAATTGTTCTATATAATCGGGATTGACCTCAAAGCGATGCCGATGTCGCTCGCTGATTTTGTTAGTTTTGTAAGCATTATAGGCGATAGTGCCTTTTTGTAAGTGAGCTGGATAAGCACCTAATCGCATTGTGCCACCGTAATTTTTTTCGGCCATCAGTTTTTTTTGCTCGGGCATAATGTCAATGATTGGATTTTTCGTGTCGGGTTTGATTTCGGTCGTGTGCGCATTCGTTAGGCCGACAACATGACGGGCAAATTCAACCACGGCTAGTTGCATCCCATAACAGAGGCCGAAGTAGGGAATTTTGTGATTTCGCGCGTATTCAATCACTTTTATTTTGCCCTCAACTCCTCGCTCGCCAAAACCGCCTGGGACCAAGAGACCCTGGTATTGGTCTAAATCTCTAAATCTTTTTTTGAGTTCGGCGGAACTACTAGCACCAGGTTCGTAATCACCTGAATCTAGCCAATCAAGTTTTATTCTTTTGCCTAAGGCGGTGGCGGAATGTTTGAGAGATTCTATGACCGAAATATAGACATCAGATAAAACAAAATCACCGGTGCGGAAATATTTACCAACAATGCCAATATTAATTGTTTCTTTGGCTCGCGCGCCCTTAGTGACCATTTGACGCCAGTCTTTGAGGTCGGTTGATTTTGGTTTTAGTTTTAGAAGAGACAAAATAGTTTCAGACAGACCATCTTTTTCAAAATTGAGAGGGATATCATAAATACTCTCAATATCTGGCGCTGAAATGATGTGACCGTTCGGGATATTGCTGGCAAAGGCAATTTTTTCCTTACGTTTTTGATCTAAGGGTCGATCAGAACGAGCGACAATGATGTCGGGATGGACGCCGTAAGAGTTTAGGCTACGAACGGCATATTGGGTCGGTTTGGTTTTCATCTCACCGATTTTATTGGGGGTTGGTAGATAACTAACTAAAACAAAAAGCACACTATTAGGATTTTTTAATTTTAAGATACGCGCGGCTTCAATAAACATCTCGTTTTGGAATTCACCGACCGTGCCGCCAATTTCAATAATGGAAATATCGGAATTGGTCTTTTGTCGTGCGGCCTCTATTCGGCGGTGAATTTCTTCACAGATATAAGGAACAGGATCGACACAACGACCATTAAATCCAAGCGCACGTTCTTTTTCTATAACATATTTATAAACCATACCACTAGTCATATAATTTTCTGGTGGCAAACTCTGGTCTAAAAAACGTTCATAATTGCCCATATCTTGGTCGGTTTCCAGGCCAGAATCTAGCACAAAGACTTCTCCATGCTCAATCGGGTTCATTGTGCCGGCATCCACATTTAAATAAGGGTCAATCTTGAGAGGATTGACCTTGAAACCGCGAGCTTTGAGGATTTTGGCGATGGAGGAAGCAGTCACTCCCTTGCCGACACCTGACATTACCCCACCAATAACAAAAATATATTTATGGCCTTGCTTCATTTTAGCTTAGAGTTATTAGTAATAATTTTATTTTATCTTTGCCATTATACCCGAAGAGTTTAAATGGCAAAAATTAGTTAAAAGTGGATAAGTTGAATGTTTAAAATTGAAAAACCTAATTTTCCTGTGTTATAATTTTAAGAGAAATTAGATTAGTTTTTATTAGTTATTAATTATTTTTTATAAAAAATTATGGAGCTTACAATGCTTTTAGCAAAAGTTTTGGGCGTTTATTTGGTCATTATTGGGATTGCCCTATTTGCTCGTCGCAAATATTTTAGTGCGGTTTTCGCCGGTTTTGTGGAGAACCACTTATTGCGAATGATCGTAGCAATTGTTGAATTGGTTGCCGGATTGTTCTTGGTGGTTACACACCAGATTTGGAATTCTTGGCCAGCGGGGATTGTCACCTTTTTTGGTTGGGCGATGTCAATAGAAGGAATCGCTTATCTCTTTATGCCAAACCGTTGGGTAAACAAAATGTTTCGGATTTTTAACACTAAGGTTTGGTATTTTTTGGGAGGGGTGTTGGCGGTAATAGTTGGTCTATATCTAATCTCGGTCGGTTTTGGTATTAGTTTGATTGTGGTTTAAATTAACTAGCGCAAAAACCCGTCTTTTTTAAAAGGCGGGTTTTTTTAATTAACAATTTTGAAGTTGTAAATTATTAATTAAAAAAATAACCTGACAGAAAGTTTCTGCCAGGTATGATTGGTTAGTGTGCTTCAATGAGAATGGGGTTTTCTAGCCCGATTTCTCCCCAGTAGAAAGGTAGACCAGCCAACATATAAGCTTCTTCAACACTGAGTAAGCACAAGAATTCCTTGGTTATTTCCCAGTAAAATTCATAGGGTTGGATTTCATAGGGAATTAACCCCTCAATTTTGTCGTGGCATTTTCGACAAAGAAGAATAATTGGTGGGGGCGGGTGACCGCTCCATCGATTATTTCTGGCGATTTCTTGCCAATGTCGCCTGGGGAAAATATGATGCCTCGTCAAGGGTCTTTTTTTATGGCAGCCAGGACAACGACTGTGCTTATAAGGCATAATCTCTCCTCCATTATTTTTTTTTAAGACAAGATCAAAAGAACTTTTTTTAGCTTAACTCAATAAAATAATTAGTCAAATTACAATTAAAAGTTGTTATATTTTATGATAATATATTTCTATATGGCAAAAGTTACAATAATTGGCGTTGGCGAGATTGGTCGGGCGATAGGCAAAATTTTATCTTCAGCTGGACATCAAATTACCTATTGGGATAAAAACGAAAATCTAGTTTTTGATATGGGTGAGCAATGTCTGTCATTACCAGAAGCCTTAAGACAAACGGAAACCGTCTTTTTTTGCGTTCCTTCATGGTCACTAAGCGAAGCCTTGGCTTTTGCGGTGCCATATTTTTCTAAAAGCACGATTGCGGTTTCGGTGTCTAAGGGCATTAATGAAAATAATAAAATGTTTGTTGATGAGATATTGAAAAAATCTTTACCTTCTGGAGTGCCAGCGGTAATGCTTTCGGGGGCAATGATTGCTGAAGAATTGATGTCTGGTCAAGGAGGTGTGGCTGTCGCTGCTTCTTCAAGCAAAAAAGCAAACAACCAGGTGAAAAATCTTTTTGCGGAGACTTCTATTAACGTAACTCCTATTAACGATATTCACGGCGCAGCGGTTGCTGGTGTGTTAAAAAACATTTACGCTTTAGCTTTGGGAGTAGCTAGCGGTCTTGGTTGGGGTTGTAACGAGAAAGGGCTTTTAATGGCTGAAGCAATAGGAGAAATGTCAAAATTAATTGTTTGGTTGGGGGGGCAAAAAAAGACTTTATTTGAAACGGCAATTTTAGCAGATTTTTTTGCTACGGTTAGTAGTGGGGATTCTTCAAACAGACAAACAGGGATTGATTTGGCGAAATATAATTCAGTTCTCACCAAAAGTGAAAGTGCTGTTTCCCTGCCTCTTTTGATTAAAATAATTGGTCAAAAAAGAGTTAAAAAATTACCCATCTTGTTTACTTTAGGACGAATTTTGTTGGGGAAAATTGAATCAGAAAAAGCGTTTGAAGATTTAAAGAAAATTAAGTTTTAGAAAAAAATTTAGAGAGGAGACAAAAATTTAAAGATAAAATCAAAATGATAGAAAATTCTTTACTTTTTGTTTTTTTCGTTTTAGAGTGAAGAGGTGAACCAGCAGATATTAACTAAAGAGTTGATTGATGCCGGAGTCTTGAAAACGCCGCGGTTGATAAGAGCTTTTTATAAGGTAGATCGTCTAGATTTTGTTACTCCAGAAAATCGCAATCGTGCTTATCTCAATCAACCCCTGCCAACTTTGTGTGGGCAGACTATCTCTCAACCCTTGACGGTTGCATTTATGCTTGAGCTTTTAGCTCCTCAACCAGGTGATAAAATTTTGGATCTTGGCGCCGGTTCTGGTTGGCAAGCTGCTCTGCTTGGCTTTGTAGTTAGTCATGATGATGAAGGCAAAGAATTACTTCCTAATGAAAGAGGGTATGTAATCAGTTTGGAAATATTGCCAGAAATTTGTGATTTGGGACGTCGCAACCTGGCGAAATATGAGTATCTCAAAAAAGGAATTGTCGAATACTATTGTCTAAATGCTAGAAATGGTTACGCTGAGAAAGCGCCTTATGATAATATCATCGCGGCCGCAGCGCTTGAGATAACAAATGACTCTCCAAAATCAAATGTTCTAAACAAATGGTTGGCCCAATTAAAAATTGGCGGTCGATTAATTATTCCCGCAGGTTCTAGGATAAGATTATTTAGAAAGAGAAGTGAAAACAATTTAATGACAGAAGATTTTGAAGGATTTATATTTGTGCCGTTGGTCTAGGCTATTTTGTAAGGGTACTTTTTATTATGATTCTTGGCAAAAGATTTTTTCAACGTTCAACACCAGAAGTGGCAAAAGATTTATTGGGTAAATATTTAGTCAGGCGGTTTAATGATGGCCGAGTTTTAGCGGAAATGATTACTGAAGTGGAAATTTATGACGGGCCAAAAGACAAAGCCAGTCACGCCAGCAAGGGCAAAACGTTGCGGACTGCTCCAATGTTTGAAGCGGGGGGAATTTTTTATGTCTATCTTTGTTATGGGATGTATCAAATGCTCAATATCGTGACTGGAGATCGGGATTATCCGGCCGCAATTTTGATTAGGGCGACAAGAGAAACAAGGGGACCAGGACGTTTGACGGGAAAATTTGCTATAGATAAAAAATTTAACAATCAACCAGCTACGCGTGAAACTGGCCTGTGGTTTGAGGACCGAAAGAGGGAATCACCGCCCCAAAAAATTGTTCGGACACCTAGAACTGGCGTGGATTATGCCGGCGAGATTTGGAAAAACAAAAGGTATAAATTTTCGTTAAAAAATGAGATAATATAAGTGGTCGCTGGGGATTTTATTAACAGTTAATTTTTTATAAATTTATGTCTATTTTTTCTTGGGCTAATAATGCTATTAGAAATTTTGATTGGAAAGACGTTGCGTCTATCAAATTAAGTGTTGTTTTTTTTATCTTGGCGGTTGCTAAATTATGGCCCGATATTTTGAGTCTTGAGTGGTATTGGTATGGGATTTTGTTTTTCGTTTTTGCTATTAGACCGTTTTTCCGGTTATTTAAAAAAACTGTTTAATTATTTTTATCAAACTTAGAAAAGTCCCTCTAATATTTCTTTGACGATTAATCCGTCAGCCTGTCCCTTGGTCTCTTTCATTACTATCCCCATCAATTGACCAAGTTGGCTCTTGTCGTTAATTCCTAACTCGGTCTTTTTTTGCTCGGCAATTTTTTTGATTTCTTCGTGTGACATTTGGGCTGGTAGGAAACTTTCTATAAAAGCAAGCTCTTTAGTTTCGGCGGCGGCCATTTCGGGGCGATTGCCGAGAGTAAATTGTTCAATAGAGTCTTTGCGTTGTTTGGCAAGGCGTTTCAAAACAGTAAGTGCGTCATCGTCTGGGAGTATTTCGTCAGGTTTTTGTTTTTTGGCGACTAATTCATTTGTAAAAGAGGCTAAAATATTTCGCGCGGCAGTCAAACGCTCTGTATCTCGCGCGAGCATTGATTTTTTGACTTCTTCTTTGATTTGTTGATGTAACATAATTAATTTTGATTAATTTCTTAAATTTTTGTTTTTAGATTTTAAATTTTATCTTTGTATTTTATCACAAAAAATTGAAAGAGACGAAAACTGTTATTTTTTACGCAAATAAAAAGACCGACTGCAGCAAATTATCTTAGGCTATAACTAGATAAAAATGAAACGCTGCGGTCGGCTTTATAAATGGTTATGATGACTCTATTTTTAATTATAGCATAGATAGATTTAAAATGCAAGAGATGAAAAAGGCTTGAAAATGTTATAATTTACATATGGTAAAAAATTTAACACAGCAAAGAGAAGAATACTGGTTAAGATTTGAGGAGGCCTACAAACAACTCAACCCGGCTCAAAAAGAGGCTGTTGACACCATTGAGGGTCCGGTCATGGTTATTGCGGGACCCGGTACTGGCAAAACACAAATTTTAGCTCTACGTGTCGCCAATATTCTTTATAAAACTGATACTCCGCCATCTGGTATTTTGGCGCTAACTTTTACCGAGGCTGGTCAAAAAGCGATGCGTTTCAAGTTGCGACAATTTATTGGTTCGGCAGCGGACGAAATTGGAGTTTATACTTATCACGGTTTCGCATCGGCGATTATCGCCGAATTTGCCGAACATTTTCCGCACCTACGACAAGTCAAACAATTAACCGACGTTGAGGCTGAAATAATTATTCGCGAGATTTTGCGTAACAAAAAGTTTTTCAGTTTGCGACCGCTTGGTGATCCAGATTTTTATGTGGGTAAAATAATTAAGGTGATTAGTGATTGTCGCAAAGAAGCTTGGACTCCAGAAATGATTGCTAATTTTGCCATCTCGCAGATAGATATGATAACAAACGATCCAACTTCTATCTCTAGCCGGGGTGCGACTAAAGGCAAACTCAAGGCCGAGGTTTTGAAAAAAATTGAAAAAGCCGAAAAGACCAAGATTTTTGCCGAAGTTTATGCCGCCTATGAAGAGAAGAAAAAAAATGAGAGACGAATTGACTTTGACGATCTTATTTTTGAGTTGACGCAAGCCTTGGAGCAAGATGAACTGTTGTTGCGTTTGATTCAGGAAAAATACCTTTATCTTTTGGTGGATGAGCATCAAGACACCAATGATGCACAAAATGTCTTAATCAAAAAAATTGCCGATTTTTATAAAGAACCAAACCTGTTTGTGGTAGGTGACGAGAAACAGGCGATCTATCGTTTTCAGGGAGCGTCGGTGCAAAACTTTTTGCGATTTCAGAGTCTTTGGCCAACAATGAAAATTATTTCTTTGGAAAACAACTATCGGTCACATCAGGGGATTTTAGATGCCTGTTTTGGTTTGATAGAAAATAACTATCAAGAAGGAGAACATCCGGAATTGAGAATCAGACTAAAATCTGCCAATGGTGAAAAGTCAGAACCATTAGAAGTGATAATGGCGGGTAACTCATCGGCAGCGGAAAAATATTTAGTCGATGAAATAAAAAAAATTTTGGCTGACGATAAGCAGGCAACGGTGGCTGTTATTGTTAAAACTAACCGCGATGTTGAAAGTGCCTTGCGAGTCCTTGAGTTGGCGGGAGTGCCAGCGGCGGCCGAACGAGGAACTGATGTGTTTGGGCATTCGTTAGGGCGATTATTTTTTGCCTTGGTGGAATATTTGGCTGATACGTCTAAGGTGGAATCATTAGCGTATGTTTTGTCGGGCGGGTTGTGGGGACTTAGCTTGTCGGCGCGGGCGGAATTGATAAAAAATATTCGAAGTGGCAATTTTAGAGACTTGGACAAAAAAATACCACGACTGGTAACGTTGCAAAAAAAAATGATAACAACTGGAGTGATAGAGTTTCTAATTTTGGCTGGCGAAGAATCTGGCTTAGTTAACTTGGCAATTAGTGACCCGCTCGCAATGGAAGTGTGGCGGTCAATCATTTCGCTGGGACAAGATTTGGCTCAGACGCAAAGAATAGAGGACCCGATTTTATTGATTCAAGCAATGCTTGCTTTTCGGCAAACAGCCGAAAATAAGAGCGTCAAAATTATGGCTGGTTTTGGCGAAGCACGAGTGCGGGTAATGACAGCGCATGGTTCCAAGGGTTTGGAATTTGATTATGTTTTCTTGCCTTATGCAACAGAGGAGTCTTGGATGTCACGTGGTTATGGTAATTATTTTTTATTACCAGAAGGCAAAGAAGAAAATGATGACTTACGTGACTCGCGGCGTTTGTTTTATGTCGCGCTCACGCGGGCGCGTCGGCAAGTGTCCATAATTGTTGGTTTGGAAGATGGAATGAAAAGAATCCTAACCCCTCTGCGTTTTATTGATGAACTGGACCAAGAGAATGTGGCGCGCGTTAATTTGCCAATTTTGGTAGAAAAACCACCACTAGTTACCCTATCCAATTTAGCTCGTCAGAGTAATTTACAAATAGCAGAATATGCCAAAAATATTTTGTTGGAAAAAGGTTTGTCGGTAACGGCCCTAAATCATTTTTGTGAATGTCCAAGCAAATTCTTTTTTAAAAGTATTTTGAAAGTGCCAGAACCGCCGGCTGTGCCAGCCGAAAGGGGTAACGCAATGCACGAAGCATTGGCGGCAGTATGGGCTTTACCAGAAAAAACGGAAGAAAAAATTACAGAAACTTTAAAGATTTCTTTGCGTAATTATTTTGAACACTCGCTTTTGCCATTATCTGACAAGGAATTAGCCTTAGAAGAACTTATTTTGGCGGCACCCAAGGTTGCAACGGCGCTTTGGCCTCATTTCCAAACAAGGGGTGTAACTGCTGCTGAGAAATGGGTAGAGACAAAGTTTAAAACCGAGATTGATGGTCAGTTGGTGGAGTTGCGTTTGCATGGCAAGATGGATGCGATTATTGATACACAAGAACAGGTTATGGTTTTTGATTACAAAACAAAATTATCAATGAGTGAGGCGGCGATTAAGGGTGAGACCAAAAATGATGACGGTAATTATTTTCGCCAGTTGATTTTTTATAAAATTTTGTTATCTGAGAGTTCTTTTTATCGTGGAAAAAAAATTGAGCCTGCTTTGGTGTTTGTCAAACCGGATGCTAAGGGACGTTGTCCAATCGTGT
The DNA here is from genome assembly GCA_041657405.1 of Minisyncoccota bacterium. Classification (GTDB taxonomy): domain Bacteria; phylum Patescibacteriota; class Minisyncoccia; order Phycocordibacterales; family XYD1-FULL-46-19; genus JAKJEI01. The sequence continues at coordinate 12,247 of JBBABX010000003.1, read as the reverse complement.
CGGTTCCAATTACAACTGAAGATGTGACAAAAATTAAAAAGGAAATTAAAACTTTGATGGAAAGTGTTTGGACTGGACGCATTTTGACAGAAACTTGTAATGATCCCAAGTGTGAATACTGTCAATTAATGAAATATACGTTGGATTAACAAAGGTTAGTCTTTTTCGAAAGAAAAAGAAGAGCCCGATTTCCTGGTGCCCAATCTATTGATGCTTGGTTTTTTTTGTGTTAGTTTTGAATTAGAAATGAACTTTCAACATCAAGAATAAACAAAAAAGAGAGGCAAAAAATGACAGAGAAAATTGTTTCTAGATCAGCTCTTTGGCTTAAGCCAATGAAAATTTCTTTATCATTTCCGGTAGAGGGATTAGTCGGCTCTTGTCAGATTCCTTCATCGTCGCTTGAAGACTTTGGAGTGATGATGTCAAAAATATCGATTTTTATGATCAGGGTTGAAAAATTGCTCAGAGATGAGCTTCGGCCTGACCAAGTTTTGAGTTTTTACTTAAGATTGTCAAGTGTGGATGGGGACCAAGGCGAAAACTTTGGAATTAAATTTGAGATTAACGTGACTCTCGGACACGAAGGGAAAAGAGGAGGAGTCGCGATTGACCAAAGCCTTGGTTATGATCAGCTTTTCCTTTATCCCAAAGGGTTCATCTTTAAAAGGCTTAGGAAGATTGGAGGATCGGGGATAATCTATTCTCCCGCGCCAACGGTCGCCAAGATGGTGGTTTCTATTTTGAAGGAGCAACTGAAGTCTTGAGATCTTTTTTTGTTTTCTACCCCCAACCTTAGTTGGGGGTTTTATGAGAAAAGCGGTTGGCTATGTGAGGGGGAGTTAGGAAGGTTCATTTAATACTTTTAATCTCCCAAAAATCGGGCGAATTTTTGGGAGATTAGGAGAGAACTTTCTACTTGGTGTCCTCTAATTTTGCTGCAAAAAAGAGGCCAGAAAGAACTAACAGGCCAAGAAAGAAAAAGATGTAGTTAAAGTCAAAAATCAAAAGTATTAGTGAGGCAAAAACTGGACCGATTAGATAAGAAAAGGGAACGACTAGACGAGAAAGAGAGATCAGACCAGTATCAAGACCGGAAATTTTTTTAAATAAATATGTTTCTTTCATTACCTCAATTGAAGCTGCGCCAATTCTGGTGGTGGATAAAATCCCCGCCCAAACCAACCAGTTAGTAGAAGTAATAAAAGCTAGACCCACAGTAGCAATTCCAGAAATAATTAAACCTCCCAATAAAATTTCTTTTTCTCCAGTCCAACGATCAGCAGTTCGCCCCAAAGGTAATCCCAAAATGACAAAAGGCACGAGCATAACAGTAAAGGCTAACCCAATTTTGTCCCAGCCTAAGCCCAGATGTTCGTGTAAATACAATGGCATATAGATAACCATTACGGCATAAAAGAAGTTCAACAAAAAATCAATAATCAAAATTTGACGGATATCGCGGTCAGTCTGATTTTTGCCTTGCCACAAACGTTTGATTTGATGCCAAAGACCATTGTTGTCGTATTGGAGTTTTTTTTGTTCACCAAGAAATATGCTGGCGATTGTAATTAGCGGCAAAAGAGACATTGCCGCAATAATATAAATTTTCCAATAATCTCCGCTAACAACCAAAAGGCCTGCCAGAAGAGGCGATACCAGCCAAGCAATATTTAAAAAAGTTAAATAAAAGCCGCGAATTAATCCGGTATTTTCATCGTCAGAAATATTTTCTAAATAAACATCTAGAGCGTAGCGAACTAGAAAACTCAAACTGTAATAGATAATGAAGGTTGGAATGACAACGAGGGGTGATTCGGCAAGTGATAATAATGTTAAAACAAGAGAAGTTAATATAGCTGAAACAACTAAAATTTTTAGATTGCCATAAATTCTAAATAATCTTGAGGCTTGAGATATTATGATGATGGACAAAAAAGCGCTAATGGCAAAAATTAATCCAACCCGTTGTTCGTTAATGAATTTTTCTAAAAAAGTGGAATTAATATAACCAGGAAAAGAAAAAGAAAAGGTCATCGTTAAACCGCAGAAATAAGTTAACAGGCGAAAAGTTCTGTTGGAAAACATAAATTAGATTATAACACAAGTGACAATGATAAAAAATTTACCAACAAAATAACATTTTTAGAGATTTTTTAATTTTGATTTATTTTTAGACTTCTATCAAAACAGGCAGAATGATTGGTCTCTTGTGAGTTTTTTGGAAGAGGTATTTACCCAATTCTTCACGGACATTATTTTTGACATAATCCAGGTTAATGGGATGCATTTGAGCGGTAGCGTTTTCAATCGTCTTTTTTGTTAGAAGACGGACATAACGTAAGAGGTCTTGTGACTCTTTTAGATAAACAAATCCTCGTGAGATAATATCTGGAGATTTTCGAACCTTGCCTGTCTTGATATCAATAATGGCAATCAAAACAAACATCCCATCTTGAGCTAACATTTGTCGGTCACGGATAACAACTTCTTGCACATTTCCGACTCCAAGTCCATCTACCATTACCAATTTGGCTGAAGCCATTTTTTTGAGTTTGGTAATTTTTTGACCCTTATCAGAAATCTCTACAATCGTGCCGTTTTCTGGCACAACGATATTTTTTTCAGGCATCCCGATTATTTCGTGTGCCATATCAGCGTGAACATAAAGCATAGATTGATGTCCGTGGACTGGCAAAAGAAAACGCGGTTTAAGCATCTTATTAACCCAAGCAATTTCATCTTGGTAAGAATGGCCCGAAGAGTGGACATTAGCAATACCGTAGTGAACAATTTTAGCACCCTGTCGAGCCAGGTTATCTTTTAGGCGTTGGACCGCTTTTTCATTGCCTGGAATAACTGATGATGACAAAAGAACGGTGTCCCCCTTTTTGATTTTGACGTGCTTGTGTTCTTTTTGAGAAATACGCATCAAAGCGGCGTATTCATCTCCTTGAGCGCCGGTAGCTAAAATAACAATTTGATTATCTGGCAAATTGACTGATTCATCAGAAGTGATAAAGGTGCCATGTTTGGTCTTTAGATAGCCCAATTCCTTAGCAATTTCAATGTTTGTTTTCATTGCTCGCCCCTCAATGGCTACTTTTTTGCCGAGTTCTTCACAAGCTTCAATAATGGCGATAATGCGGTCAAAGAGAGAAGCAAAAGTGCCAATAATAACTCGTCCCTTGGCGGCATTGATGATTTCTTTTACATTTTTTTGAACTTCTTTTTCAGGATAAGAAAAACCAGGTCTCTCTACATTGGTGGAGTCTGCTACTAAAAGTAAATTTTTTTCAGCGCCAAGTTTGGCAAAACGTTCTTTTTCAAACTCTTCTGGTTTGCCGTCAGTATTTTCTACTTTTAAATCGCCAGTAAAAATCACATTACCGTAGGGAGTTTCCACAATAATGCCAATAGAGTCTGGAATAGTATGGGTGGTGGCAAAAAATCGAATGGACAAATTACCTAATTTTATTTTATCTTTTTCACTAACAACATTGATATTCAAAGCTGGCAGGTGGGGAAATTCTTCTTGACGTTTTTTTATCATTACTGCTGAAAGGAGAGAGGTGTAAATTGGCGGATTGCCGATACGAGACATCACATAAGGAATCCCTCCGATATGGTCCAAATGTCCGTGGGTGATGACGACTCCGCGAATTTTTGATTTTCGCTCTTCAAGATAGGTTGGGTCAGCAATAATATAATCTACGCCTGGAGCTTCTTCGCCTGGAAAAGTTAGACCAATATCAATAACGATTATATCGTTGCCGAATTCGACTGCTGTCATATTTTTGCCAACTTCTTCTACTCCGCCAAGTGGAATGATTCTAATAACACCTGGGGAGACAGGGGGGATTTTTATTTTGATTTTATTTTCTGGTTGTCTGTTTGGTCGATTAGATTTAGAGCCGTAATTCCTGGTAGTTGTTTTTTTGCTGGGGGTTGTGTGTGGGGGATTATTTTTGCCAGAGGTTTTTGTTTTGTTTTTTTTGTTGACGACAAAAGTTTCTACATTGCCACTAGCATCAACCCTGATTCTCTTAATAGTCATAGAAAAGTTAATTATTTAATTGAGCAAATAAAATATTGCTTTTATTTTTAAGTTTAATAATGAGTTTGTTTTTAGTGATAGAATTTTTCAAAAATTGGCCAAACTTTGTCGGTTTGGGTGTACCACTTATAGACGTTAACAAAGCGTTCTGAGGGGTTGGTCAAAGTTGGCAAAGAAACACCCATAATATTTTGAGGCAGGAGATACAGAAAATAAGGTGAATAAATAAAGGCAACGGGAACATCTTTTTTTATTTCGGTTTCAATTTCTAAATATTTCTTTATTCGCGCGGCGCTGTCGGATAATTGTTTGGCTTCATCTAATAGGCGATCAACTTTAGCATTGGTGTACATTGCAATGTTTAAACCGGGGTCTGTTCGTTGTGAAGAATGCCAAAAAGGATATGGATTGCTATCGCGCCCCATTACTTCCCCAAAGAGCAGAGCGTCATATTTGCGTGGTCTGATTACGTTTTGATTTAAATCATTTGGTTCATAGACTTTAATTTCTACTTTAGCGCCAAGGGCGGTCCAATTTGTTTTTAGTTTTTCGGCAATTTGTTTTAATTCTTCTATATTAGAAGTGACTAATGAAAAAGTTAGGGTTTGTGTTCCGGTTGTTTTGCCTTTAGAATCTTTGACTGTTTTTTGTAAAATATTTTTTTCATTTAATTTCCAACCAGCATCAGTCAAGATTTTTTTGGCTGTAGTTAAATCGGTTTCGGTTATTTTTTCTTCTTTTGAGGTAAAGATTCCGTCCAAGGGTTCGGCATAGCCATAAAAAATATCTTCTACAATTTTTTTTCTAGGCAAAAATAAGCTTAGAGCTTGGCGAACTGATGAATCCAAAAAAATCGGGTTGTGATTTTGGTTAAAGAAAACAGCGAAAATTCTTGGAAGAGTAGATTTGATTACGTATTTACCCGAATCTTCTAATTCTTTAATTAAGGCTGGAGAAATAGAATTTAGACTGTCAATTTCTCCTTCCTGGTAAGCTTCAATCAGTTCTTTTTCATTCTTATAAAAACGAAGGATGATGTTTTTGATGCGTGGTTTACCTAATGCAAAATTGGTAAAGGGCTCAAGTTTGTAAGCTGTGGGGATATTGCTTGAGTCTTTGTCTATTTTAGATATTTGATAAGGACCAGAACCAATCGCTTGCAAATTTTGTTCGTGCAGAGGAAACGATTCGGCTGAAGTTTTTTCCCATAAGTGTTTGGGCAAGATTCCGAGAGTTGTGTTTTCCAAAAAGGCTGGGTAAGGCTTCTTTAATATAAATTGGATGGTTTTTTTGTCTGGTTGTTCTATAGTAACACCATTCCAATTTGCTCTTTTGGCGCTTTTTATTTCTGAATCCATGGCTTTTTCTATAGTGAAACGAATATCTTCTGCGGTTAGTGGTGTGCCATCATGAAAATAGAGGTCATCTTTTAGATGGAAAGTGTAAGCTAATTTATCATCAGATACCTCGTAACTTTTGGCTAAGTCGGGAATAAAATTACCATTGCTTTCGATTCGCAATAATCCAGAATAAATAAGGGCAGAAATATCTCTGTCGGCATCAGAAATTGCCAAAAGAGGATTGACGAATCGAGCTGAGCCGATGACTCCTTCGGTTAGAGAGCCTCCTTCGGTTGGAACAGTAACCATAAAATTTTGGTTTATACGCCAAGCCAAAATAGCTAAACTACTGATAAAAAAAATAGCTAAAATGATAAAAAGGTTTTTTTGATGAGAAGACAAACAATCAAACGCGAAGCGCGCCTCTTTGATTAGGGTCGTTTTTAGTTTTGGTAACATAAAGAATTAATTTAATAATTTAAATAGATTATGGCAAATTAAAACTGGGAGAATTTTGCAAATTAAAAATAAGAAATTTTCTGAGTTAAAATTTTACAGAGTATAAAAATTACACAAATAGAGCCAAAAAGGTTGAAGCAACAAAAAGAATTGCGATGATGATTGTAATGTTGAATAAGTGTTTTTCTAACCCGCGCTTGGTATGACTTGGGGTGTTTGCCTGACCGCCGCCAAAGGCGTTGCCGAGCCCGGCTTCATTTTGTTGTAACAAAATTGCCCCGACCAACAAGGCGGAAAGGACGATTTGAATCCAAGGTAAATAACTAGATAAAAGCAACATCAAATAAAGTATAGCAGGGAGTCGGGAAAAGTCAATAAGAATGAAGGTCAAAAGTTGTCAAACAAAATTTGATTCTAAAAAACAAAAATAATTCACAAAATTCACAAAAAAAGAAGAAAAAAGATTAAGGTTTGGTATTTTTCAAATTAGAGCTAAATTATTTGTGATTTTTTCCTCTTGATTTAGAATATTTTTTTGTTATAATTTAAATTAATATAGCTTTAGAGGTCGAATTTAAAGCATCTTTATAAGATAAAATAAGACAAGTTCTTCAGTCTGACTTGACAAGAGCTTTTTAAGTTATGTGAATTATGCGAAAAATCAAACTTAAAATGTAATTATTTTGTGTTGTTTTGGTTCTTATTATTAATATTTTATTTTTTTATTATTTAATTTTTAACTTGTAATTGATATGGCAAAAATAAGCATAAAACCATTAGGTGACCGAGTTTTGGTGGAAATAAAAAAAGAAGAAGACAAAACCGGCAAAACTAAAAGTGGTATTATCATCCCTGAAACTGTTTCTAAGGAAAGGCCAGAAGAAGGGGTTGTGGTCGCGGTTGGGGAAGGTCATCGTTTAGAAGATGGCACCTTAATGCCGGTTGCGGTTAAGAAAGGTCAAAAGGTTATATTTTCCAAATATGGTCCTGATGAAGTCAAAATTGACGACAAAGAATATTTAATTGTTTCTGAATCCTCTATTTTGGCAGTGATTGAAGACTAGATTATTTATATTATTTATTGTTGTAAATTTTAATTTTTAAATTACGAATATGGCAAAACAAATTACATTCAATGATGACGCGCGCAAGGCCTTGAAAAGAGGTATAGATCAAGTTGCTAATGCCGTTAAAATTACTATTGGTCCCAAGGGGCGAAATGCGGTTTTGGATAAGGGTTATGGTGCGCCAACAATTACTAATGATGGAGTGTCTATCGCCAAGGAAATCACCTTGACTGATAAAGTGGAGAATATGGGCGCAGAAATTATCAAAGATGTCGCTAGCAAAACTAATGATATTGCCGGTGATGGCACGACGACAGCAGTTATTCTAACTCAAGCGATAGTTGAAGAAGGGTTTAAAAAGACAACCTTGGGAGTCAATGCAATGGGAGTCAAGGCTGGAATAGAGGCGGCGGCGGCCAAAGTAGTCAAAGAACTAAAAACTATGGCCAAACCGATTAAGGATAAAAATGAAATTGTTCAAGTAGCAACTATTTCAGCCGAGTCAGAGGAATTTGGCAAGATTATTGCCGATGCGATTGAAAAAGTTGGCAAGGATGGCGTTGTGACTGTTGAAGAATCACAATCGTTTGAAGTGGAATCAGAATTTGTAGAAGGGATGCAGTTTGATAAGGGTTATGTATCGCCGTATATGATTACTGACGCTGAACGAATGGAGGCGGTTTACGAAGACTCGGCAATTTTGATTACCGATAAAAAGATTTCTACGATAAAAGAAATCTTACCTCTATTGGAAAAATTAGCTAGCGCTGGCCGAAAAGAATTGGTAATCATTGCCGATGATGTTGATGGTGAGGCTTTAACGACTTTTGTCGTCAACAAATTGCGAGGCACCTTTAATGTTTTGGCGGTTAAGGCGCCAGGTTATGGCGATCGCAAAAAAGAAATGTTGGGAGATATTGCCACTTTGACTGGGGGGACACTTATCTCTGAAGAGGTTGGTATTAAATTAGAAAATGTTGAACCAAATATGTTGGGGCGAGCTAGACGAATAATTGCGACTAAGGATGCAACGACCGTGGTGGGGGGCAAGGGTAAAAAGTCTGATATTGAAGAACGAGTTGCGACGATTAAAAAACAAATAGAAGTTTCAGATTCATCTTATGATAAAGATAAATTACGAGAACGACTGGGTAAATTATCAGGTGGAGTAGCGGTGATCAAAGTTGGTGCGACAACTGAAGCAGAGATGAAATATAAGAAATTAAAAATTGATGATGCGGTAGCGGCGACTAAGGCAGCGATTGATGAAGGAATTGTTCCTGGCGGCGGGACGGCTTTGATTAAGGCGGGGGCCAAAGTGGTTATGAGTAAAATAAATGCCCCATCGGAAGATATTGCCGCTGAATTTGAAGCTGGGGTAAAAATTTTGCTTCACTCACTTAAATCGCCGATTGAACAAATCGTTTTAAATGCCGGTAAAGATAACGCAGCAGTGGTGATTGATAAAATTTTGGCTGGCAAGGGAAATGAAGGTTATGATGCCAATGCTGATGTGGTAGTGGAAGATATGTTTAAAGAAGGAATTATTGATCCTGCCAAAGTAACCAGAACCGGCTTGGAACGAGCCGCGAGTGCGGCAGCGATCTTGTTGACGACAGAAGTGGCAATTACCGAAGAGCCTAAAAAGGAAGAGTCTCATAGCCATGGCGGTGATATGGGCGGAGGAATGGGAATGTATTAAAAAAGACAGAGTTAGAAAATGCTAATTTAAAAAGAGCTCCCAAGAGCTCTTTTTAAATTTCAAGGTTTGATTATGAAGACTATATCTTATTCTTATTAAATGTTATAATTTAAAAAGTCGTCTTTTATTCATTTTTTATTAATTATTTTTTATAATCTAAATCTATGAGTATTTTTTGGGTTATTTTGGCAATTATTGCTGTTGTTGTCGTTTGGCTGGCAATTATTTACAATTCTTTTGTTTCTTTGGTTGCCAGGGTTAAGGAGGCTTGGGCAGATATTGATGTCCAACTTAAACGTCGTTACGATTTGATTCCTAACTTGGTAGAAACAATTAAAGGTTATGCTACACACGAAAAAGAGGTTTTTGAGAAAGTAACCGAAGCGCGAGCTAGAGCTTTATCGGCTGAAGGTCCTGCTGCTAAGGGTGAGGCGGAAAATCAATTGGCGGGTGCTTTGAAGAGTGTCTTTGCGGTGGCGGAAGCCTACCCGCAACTACGTGCGGTAGAAAATTTTACCAGTTTACAGACAGAATTAGCTGACACGGAAAACAAAATTCAAGCGGCGCGTCGTTTCTATAACGGCAATGTTCGCGATTTGAATATCAAAATAGAATCTTTTCCGTCAAATATTGTGGCAAATTTATTCAAATTTGAGAAAAAAGAATTCTTTGAATTGGAAGCCGAAAGCGTTGAACGCGAACCAGTAAAAGTTAGCTTTTAGGTTTCAACTTTTAGTTATTAGCAAAGAACAACTGGCAAACTGAAATATTTATTTGACTTAGTCTTATTATCCCAGGTGTTATGCTGACAGTTATTCTGGGCTACTATGCTTCTTGTGTTTCTGATAAAGTTAAACTGGGTGATGGTGCGGTTGATTATAAATGGGTGATGTTTGAAGAAGCGAAAGATTACGATATTATTGAAGGTATCTGGAAAGAAATTAAAATGGTGGATAAAATTTTGAAGGCGGAAAGAGAAGTTGAATTGCAAAAAGTTTAAAATTTAACAATGGCCACGCTTTATACCGAACAAGATAAAAACGTGAGAAAAACCTGGTTTTTAATGGTTGTGTTTTTGATGGTGATTATTGCTCTCGGTTGGTTTATTAGTTATTACTATGACAGTCCAGCGTTGTTGTATGGCGCTATAATCTTTAGTTTAGTTATGAATTTTGCGAGTTATTGGTGGTCTGATAAAGTGGCCCTATCATTGAACGGTGCCAAAGAAATTTTACGTGAAGAGAATATTGAGTTACATCGTTTGGTGGAAAATCTAGCGATCACAGCTGGTTTGCCCAAGCCAAAGATTTATATTATTGAAGATACGGCTCCGAATGCTTTTGCCACTGGTCGGGATAAAAACCACGCTGCTGTTGCCGTGACAAGTGGTTTATTAAATATTTTAGACAAGAATGAGTTAGAAGGAGTTATTGCTCATGAATTATCACATATTGGCAATAGAGACATTTTACTTCAAACAGTTGTAGTGGTTTTAATTGGTTTTGTGGCAATAATTTCTGATATGTTTGTCCGATCAAGTTGGCTTGGGTTGGGAAACGATCGTGACCGCGGGAAAAATCCGTTGGCAATCGTGGGAGTTATTTTTATAATTTTGTCTCCGATTATCGCAAAATTGATTCAATTAGCGATTTCACGACAACGAGAATTTTTGGCTGACGCTTCAGGAGCGCTTTTAACTCGTTATCCTGAAGGTTTAGCTTTGGCGTTGCAAAAAATTTCTAATTACGAGGCACCACTCAAGCGAGCAAATAATGCTACGGCGCATATGTTTATTGCCAATCCTTTTGGCGCAAAATCAATAAGGGGAATATCAAAACTTTTTATGACTCATCCGCCAACAGAAGAAAGAATTAAAGCGTTAATGAATAAGTAAAAAATTAAATTGAAAAATATAATATCTAAAACTAGATTAAAATTTCTAAACCGATAATTTTTTATGTTTGAAAAAATACCAAACGGTAACAATAAAAAATTTGAATCTTTGGGAGAGTTACGTCAACATTTTGAACAGATTTATCAGACTGAAATAAGGCAAGAAGACGTTTCCCACTTAACTTTTGGAGAAGCCTTTAATGTTAACGAATTAACCGAAGAGGATTTGGAAATGTGGAACTTGGCGCAGGATTATTTTGGGAATAGTATCTCTTTTGCTGAATTTCAAAAAGATTTTCGTGAGTATCAAATTTCTTTGGCCAATGAAAGTTTTCTTTCTTCCAGCCGAGGGAAATTTTTGAGTTATTTGTCTAATTTGGCAACAAAGAAATATTGGGAAAATAATCGGTCAATGGGCTGAAATAACGAAAGATAATTCAATAGAAAAAATTTCAAAAAAATAATTGCTTGAGAATTTGACGTTTTTGTATTTTGGGTAAAATCTGTTAGGATATTTTTAGATTGGAGGGTTCGCATAGCGGTCTAGTGCGCTCGCTTGGAAAGCGGGTAAGGGGGAAACCCCTTCAAGAGTTCGAATCTCTTACCCTCCGCATTGACAACTTGGTAGATACATGACCTAATTACTTATGTAATTAGTGCGACCCACAAACCTATCAAGTTACAAAAAGAGCGATTTACTTCGCTCTTTTTTGTTTGACTTAGACACTCATTTTCTAGAGAGTTTGAGTGTATGAATAATATAAATGAAAGGTCTGAGGGAAATGCGACCTTACCAAATAAACCACTTCCCGTTATTAAGTACTGTCTTTATGCTCGTAAATCAATGGAAGACGAAGAACGGCAAGCTTTGTCTATTGATTCACAACTTAAAGAAATGAAGCAGATAGCAGAAAGAGATAATCTCTACGTCGTTGCAATGCGAACAGAAGCTCACTCTGCAAAAAATTCAGGTCAACGTCCTGTCTTTAATCAAATGATTGAAGAACTACGCAGTGGAAAATTTAACGCCATCCTTACGTGGAATCCAGATCGCCTTAGCAGAAATGCTGGCGATCTCGGTGTGTTGGTTGATCTTATGGACAGCCATTTGTTGGTTGAAATACGAACCTATAATCAAAAGTTTAGTAACTCACCAAATGAAAAGTTTTTACTCATGATTCTTGGTTCACAAGCGAAACTTGAAAACGACAACAAGAGTATCAATGTGAAGCGTGGTCTTCGTACTAAAGTTGAGATGGGGTTATGGCCCACAGTTGCACCAACAGGATATTTGAACAACATGACTCGTGGCAAAGAGGGTCATGTTGTCATTGATCCCATTCGTGCTCACGTAGTCAAACAAATATTCCAACTCGCATCCGAAGGTTGGAGTCACAGAAGAATCAGAAGATGGCTTCGTGATGATTTGGATTTCAGATCTAAAAACAACAAGCACTTAGCTATGAGTACGATACAAAAAATCTTATGTACTCCTTTCTACTATGGTGAATTTGAATTTCCTAGAAAAAGTGGCAATTGGTACAAAGGAATACATACACCACTGATCACAAAAGAATTATACGATCAGGTGCGAGAACAAACTGAAAGGTACCCCTTTCTTTGCACACCCTTTCTAAGCTATATTAGAAACAATTAACATATAAATAATATGTCAAAGAAAGGATACAAAATAGCTCCTGAAATTAAGGAGCAAGTTATTAATCGAATT
>JBBABX010000002.1:0-173559 GCA_041657405.1 Minisyncoccota bacterium | reverse complement strand
ATTCGATTAATAACTTGCTCCTTAATTTCAGGAGCTATTTTGTATCCTTTCTTTGACATATTATTTATATGTTAATTGTTTCTAATATAGCTTAGAAAGGGTGTGCAAAGAAAGGGGTACCTTTCATATCTTTGACAAAACAATTAGAGACTGGGGAACAAAATGAAATAGTTATTGAAAGACAGATCAATAAGCAGGCTGAGTGGCTCATCGAATCCATTCAGAAAATTATTGATGAACCAAACATTACCAAACCTAAGGCTCAAAAGTTTGGTAATGAGTTATTTGGCTTCTCTAAAGCATCAATATCTGGTCCAGAGGATCTGATGGAGAAAATATTTACTAAATATGGACAGAATATTATTTTCGGAGTACCAGCCTTACTTAACACGAATAAATATGTGGTGTCGACTAGAGGACACTCCAAATCTCAATTTGATTTATTACTTCTCACCATATTATCTGATATTGAAATAGTTGAACTAAAAAGACCCGATGAAATTCTTCTTGATTACGACTCAAATAGAGGAAAATTTTATCCCTCAAAAACACTGGGTATTGCTATTGCACAGTCAGAACGATATATCTCAGCACTCTATCGTGAACACGACACTGATTTGAAAATTGAAGGCGTAACAATTCGTGAATTTATCGAAGCAAAAGTTGGTGGAACTATTACTCTATCAATATGTAGACCAAGGGCATTAATAGTAATAGGTTCTATTCAGAGAATAGTTAAACCTTATTCTGAATTATCTTCAACCACTAAAGCAAAAGTAACAAAATCTGATTATGAGAAAAACGCTGAAGATGCGTACAAAGAAATAAAAGCTTCACTAAAGAATATTGATATTACAACCTATACAGAGCTTGTGGAGGGAGCAAGGTTGAGATTAGAGGTAGATAAAGAGGAAGAATAACAAAACACCCACAAGGGGGTGTTTTGAAGTACTCGGGTCACTCCGATACTTAGTTGTCTTGGCGGAAAGGGTGGGATTCGAACCCACGGAGGGATTGCTCCCTCACCGCATTTCGAGTGCGGTGCCTTCGACCACTCAGCCACCTTTCCAATTATTTTTTATGATTGGTAATTATCCTACTTTCAGTCTCAAGTGATTTCATCTTGGGTGAAAGTCATTTTTCCCTTTAAATTTTATAGTTATAAATTAGCAGATTTAGAAGTAAAAAACCACCAAAAAACTTCCCTAGAAATGCTTTGCGCCTAAAATTATAGAGGTTCACAATAATTCACTCATCAGTTACTAGTAGATTTTACAAACTCGACTTTACTGTTTTTTCTGTTAAAAAACATGTTTCTGACTTTGCGTTTCATTTTCAAGTAAAGTAGTTGGCTTGTTTTTTGCTCGTGTGACCCTACGGGGAGTCGGTCACGAGTTACTAAGTCTTTTGCTCGGAAGACTTGCAAAAGCCAAAATACTCTCGACCCCGACTCAGCGACAAGCACTCGCTTCGCTCGTCTTGTATACCGCTTCCGTCTTTCGACTTCCTGTAGAGTCTACAAAATTATAATCACCGATGCTTCGCATCTTGTTCATTAATTTGGTGAGCCTTCTCGTGATGCGACCCAAGGATATATTGCCCTGTAAGGCTCATTTTAGCTCTTTCTGACTCCTTAATCGACCCTTCTCGAGAGTAGCTTTCTTTGTATATAAATGAGGGTTTTGCTTTCTATCTTGATCTAGTAACCATTGAAATACAGCAACAACTCTATCTGTTTCTTCCGTTGTCCAATTTTTAGGATTTTTCTTATCTTCTGTGTTCATAAAAGTGACAAAAGTGACAGTCCTTAGGATTTCTTCTTTGGTGAATCAAATTTCGAATTCATAGTTCCTTTTAGTCTGTCTTTGGAGTCAAAGTAATAAATTCCAGAAGTTTCCAACCGTCCTTTATATCCGTCCATTCCCGATCTACTTCCTCCAATAAACTGCTTTTCTGCTAGTAAAGTCCAGAAGACTGCTAATCCGTTTTTATTCAAAAATTCTAAAAATTCTTTTTTGTCAGCTATAAGCGCAGAAGGTGTGTTTTCTTCAGAAACACTCGTTGCGTACATTACCACCTTTCCTTTTTTATCTCGAAATCTTCCATCCAACTCAGGTTGTTTCAATTTCATTTTTTTAACAATGAATTTTGAGGGAAGCATTATAGATATACCTTCATCTCTCGAGCAATCGAGAGTAAATTCATTTAAATAGCCATCGTCAGTCACTACCAAAGGAATCTTGCTTATTTCTACAGCTTTATCACTTGATTTAGTCCATACATTAAAGTCGCCACGCATATCTTCGAAGGAGGATGAATTTGGAAATTCACCTATAAATGTTTCGTACCAGTTATTTGATTCAGGCAACCAATTACCAAAGCCCTTGCTTTTTACCCAAGTAGTAATCTTTTTTAAGTCTTTCTTTTTGACAATAAAGCTCTTTAAGATATAAAACAATTCACGAGTAGGATAATCATATTTTTCTCGCTCTGGTGGGGTTTCTTGTTGCCAAACAAATATACCTTTAAGAGCTAGCCAATTTCTACCAGTATCATCCGTAATATTGATTATCTCTCTTGGATCAGGCAAATCGGATTTCTTTTGGAGCCACTTCGTATCACTCCTTTCTTTCAACCAACCGTCATATTTTCCATGACCACTATTCCAATTTTTAAATTCTGCTTCTGCTTTTATTTTGTTGTCATTTTGTATGAGCAAAGATGGATCTATATCCCTAATGTATGGGTTCCATGCGCCAAGATATTTTCCTCCACTTCTGCCCCAGTATCGACCTGTAAATTCAAAATGGTCTGCTACTAAGGCAGTAAATTCATGCAAAGCAATCCACTGATATTTTTTACCAATTCTCTCTGCTTTATGGTTTGATCTGCCACTACTATCATAGCGGTTAACTCGATTATCAAACTTTCCATGAATTTCTGGGTCGTAACCTAGCTCTATAACACGATTAAATATCCATCTTGGAGCAAGGGAGGTATCAAAACGCTCACGAGGATCCTCAATAGACCCACGGTCGTCGAGAAAAGGCTCTATTTCTGTTTCAAAATATTTACGCTTTTTAAAACTTAGTGAATTCTTGAAGTTTACAAGAAGTTCTTTTCTCTCTTTCTTTGCTTTCGCTTCGTTCTTTTTTTCTTCTTTCTCATCCACTTCGTTATTTTCCCCCGGGGTTACAAACCTAACTTGAGCCATTATTTTATTAATGTTTATCCCAAAGAATATATTAGTTGCCTTGCCCAACAAATCATTTTGTTTCTTCGTTAAACCACTCTTAAATTTTTTATATATTTCCTTTCTATCAGGTTCTGCCACGTTTAATTTTCTTCCAGACCAATAGCCAAGATGTGATTCAATTTCGTACCTACCAAAATCATCAAAGGTTAATGATGACCAGACACTACGGAAACTATTTTCTGTTATGGAATAATCCTCCAAACTATATTTTTTATTTAAGGTTTTCTTACTAGGTATTTTGGTAGGCCAAGTACTCTGATAAGGGGGTTCGGTATTCTTAATGGAATGACGGAAATTAATTTTGTTTAGTCTAGCGGCTTCAATAATTCCACGAGCATAATCTCGAATCAAAGCATGTACAGGTGGTCTGTTGCTCTTAAAAAACTTGTTGTAGGTATAAACAGCTATGGTTTTTATATTAGCTGTATCTTTTTGGTTTCTAAGAATACTCCCATAGGCAACAGCGAATAATCGCTCCGTAATATAAGGGTCATCTACGTTCTCAAACTTTTCCAAAAGCCTTTTAACGAGGTTTAATCTATTTTGTAGCAGAGTCACTAAACCTTTAGTCGCCTTGTCTCTAACAAAACGGTTCGGTGTAGTTAAGAACCAAGCAAGCGTAATCGCGGTTAAAAAGATTGAGTCGTCTGTGAGATGGCATAATTCTTGATCAGACCAACTCCACTTAAGCAGTCGATCTACTGCGTTTCTGTCTTTGTGTTCGTCATGAAGAAACACTGACCACCAAGCATCTCTGGCTGGCATCTTCATCTTCATTAAATGCTTATGGAGAAATTCTGCATTAAATGGATGTGAGGGAACGACGGCTACAGATAGAAAAGCGTTTAAGATTGCTGAGTTTCCGTCTCCAAATGCTAATATTCTTCTATTTATAAATTCGAGTGGTTTTTTAAGATCTGAAGAAAATGCTGATGGTTGTCTCCATACGATACTTTGAACAAAAGCATCTTTAGCTAGGTAGTCCTTTACATGTGGAGCCACCTCAAAAAACTCAACACCTTTGAGTTGTTCAGGACACTGAATAAATAGAGCTTCTATGATTCCTCGGTTAATTCCACGACTTAAAAATTTTCCTAGCTTCCTTCTTTTTGAAAAGAATTTAGTTGCAGTGGAAATATTTTTGTTTGTTTTACCAAACTCCTTTTCATACTTCTTAAAAAGAGATCTTCCGACTAAATGGTCACTAAACCTCTGGAAAGGAAAACGATAATCAAAGCCTGCTGAAGTACCTGTTTCTGGTACATAATGTGGAACTTTAACCAGTAAAAAGTTCTTTTCGCAATCATCTAAAAGAGTACTTTCACCAAGTGCAGGGTGAGCTTTTTTGATTAACTTCAAAATATCATCCGCAAATAATCTGTCTACATTTTTATTAACCATTTGTTCGGCAATCTTTTCTATTACCGTATCCCAGATATTCTTTCCTGGCCCGTGATCAATTTTAAACTTTTTCTCAATTTTCTTTGAGACCGAATCAACATACTTTTCAAAAATATGTGTAGCACCTTCCTGACCTTTGAATGACTTTTTCTGTTTCTTTCCGGCTGTGTTCTCAAATGCTTTGCAAAATAATAGAAGGAAAAGCGGATTTTGAAACTCAGGAGTTAAGAGAGGGATTTCTGGAAGGGGTAATGAAAACTCTTTAAAGAATTTTGTTACAGCTTCCCATTCTTGAAATTCAAAGCCCCGATGCTCTTCTTGGGTAAATTGTTTCTTAACATTTTCATTTATTACATCTTTCTCAAAACCTGAACGGATAGTTGCTACGAGAGCCACATTTGGATATTTGCGAATATCAGCAAGAAGCTTTTTAAGTTTACTGTTCCAAAAAGATAATGGCCTCGATTCATTTAAAGCATCAATCATTAAGATTGACCTGCTTTTTGTAGACTTACCCTTATTATCAAGTTCTTTTAGTATTTTGTCCTTATTCCATTTTACGGGATTCAACCCAAACTGTTTGGCCATTTTGAACCAAATATCATCACTGCCTTCAAAAAATTCACCGAAGCTTAGAACAGTAGGAGCGTAGCCCTTATCAATTCGATGTTTAACCAAATCACACAGCAAGTGTGTCTTGCCAGATCCGGCTAGTCCATTAACCAACAGAAATGGTCTATTTGAAGTTTCTGCGGAAGTGCTTTTACTAAAGTCTATAAAAAATCTAAGCTCCCTTTGAACTTCTGTTATATCGTGTAGATCAGAGTTGAATATATCAGCATTGGTTCTTGGATAAGTATAAGGTTCTTCTGGTTTAAGCAATTCTTTTTGGACAGGTTTTTCTTTTTCCTTTCTAATTTGGTCAGAAAGTTTCCAAGAATAAGACTGTGATTTTTCAGCAAGCGAATTAATTTTTTTCCACGGGATCTGTGTTGTCTCGTACTTCTTTACGTTTTCTAGAATATCTAATAGCTCTTTTACATTTCGAGCAAAAGAATTAAATGTTCTTTGAATTTTTCTATTTTTATAAACACTGGTTATTGACCTAAATCTTTTAAAAAGTTTCCCGTAGTGAGATTGCACCGTTGTATAAAAAGCCTTAGTACGACCAAGTCCGTCAAAAATCTCAGATATAGGAAGCTCAACATTTAATTCTGGTGTGTAACGCTTATCAGCTTTCTTTTTGATATCCTCTAAGTGCTTTTTTGACCATTCTTTATCTAAAAATTGCATATACTGTTTAAAGTTATACTTTTATTTCTCGACCATTTTATGAGTATCGGGTTTATCTAAGAAGTATTCGTAGTTTTTCATAAAAAGCTGACAGAGAATAATGAGATCATGAATCTTTAAGCTTCTCTCTCCACTTTCAATCAGTGAAATAGCAGTAGGTGTTTCGTATTTTAAAAGTCTCGCAAGATTTGTTTGAGAATATCCTGCTTCTAAACGACAATCTTTAATTTTTTGTCCAATATCTTTATCAAGATCGTTAAAAGTTATCTTTTTTGACATATCCACAGTATAACTTGCTTGACATAATTTATCAAATTGATAAACTGATAGTACAGATGTTTTTGGACATCTGTAGCACTAGGAGAGTTTAAGTAACAAGCAAAAATACTGACAGTCATCGGTATTTTAAATTTTTATGGCAAAATTTATCAGCTTTTTTATCGTTGTTACTTATGAAAAAACTATCTTGGACTACAGTCCAAAAACGGGTTAATGATCTTATCCCTCAAAAGATCAATCCTCGTGTTATTACCGACAAGCAAATGTCGGATCTTACTAGAAGTCTCAAGAAGTATAACCTTGTTGAGATACCCGCTGTCGACAAAGACGGCACAATTCTCGCTGGTCATCAGCGAATAAAAGCTCTGCAACTCATCGGTCGAGGTGAAGAGCTTATTGATATTCGTGTACCCAACCGTAAGCTTACGGAAAAGGAATCAAAAGAGTACTTGATCGCTTCCAATAAGCTTGGCGGTGATTGGGATTTTGGTTTACTCAAATCATTCGATTTCGAGACGTTGGAGTTTGCAGGTTTCGACCCGATTGAAATCGGCGAACTTATGGACACCAAAAAAGAAGTTACGGGAGACGATTTTGATGTCGAAAAAGAACTAAAGAAAATCAAGAATCCAAAAACTAAACTTGGTGACATTATCATTCTCGGAAATCATCGCATCCTTTGTGGAGATTCTACGGATAAAAACAACCTTGTTCGTCTGCTTGGTAATGACCGAGCAAGCATGATCTATAGCGATCCAGTTTATAACATTTCCGTAGACTACGATGGTGGTATTGGAGGCAAGAAAGATTATGGTGGAAATGTGAATGACACTAGAAGTTTTGATGAGTATAAAAAGTTTTTGAAAGACAGCATGGAGGCCGCTCTCGCTGTTTCAAATAAAGATACTCATGTATTTTACTGGTGTGATCAGGTGTATATCGGAGTAGTTCAGGATCTATATCGCTCTTTAGGTATTGCCAACAAACGAGTGTGTTTATGGTTAAAAAACAATCAGAACCCCGTTCCGTCTGTGGCGTTTAATAAAGTATATGAGCCTGTTGTATACGGTATTCGTGGAAAACCATACCTTTCAAATATTAAAAATCTCAATGAGGTTCTTAATAAAGAATTAAGTACTGGTAATGACTTACTTGAAGAAATTAACGATGTTTGGATGGCTAAACGATTGCCTGCAAAGGAATACGAACATGCAACATCTAAACCTCCACAGCTCCATGAGAAAGCCATAAAACGCTGTACGAAGCCCCATGACATCATTCTGGACAGCTTTCTTGGTTCGGGTAGCACTCTTATTTCTGCGCAAGCTCTTGGTCGAAGGGTGTATGGGTGCGAGCTTTCTGAAGTTTTCTGTGACTTGATCGTATGTAGGTACGAGAAGCTGACAGGTTGTAAGGCGATTTATGAAAAAGACACAGGCACTGCTTAATAAACTCGCGGAAGAGATTGAGAAAACACCAGTCATTCAGATCGCTTGTGATAAGATTGGTATTTCAAGAAATACTTTCTATCGCTGGATGAAAGAGGATCATAAATTTCTCGTTCGAATAAATGAAGCTATGTCGCTTGGTGTCGGTCTTGTTAGTGATGTTGCTCTTAGTAATGTACTTGAAGGTATCAAGAGAAAAGACACCATGTATACAAAGTATTGGTTAAGTCATAAGCACCCTGATTTCAGAAGACCATATGTGTTCAAAGTTGATTCTGATGATTTGATCACGCATTTCCGTTCCACAATGGAAGGGGTTAGACAACGCGAAATCGAGCAGAATATACGAAACACTGTTACAGAAGAAGAAAAGAAAAAACAAGAACAAGCAGGAAAAAATGCGGTGGAATTTCTGGATAAATGGAGAGGTGTTCTTAATAAGCCGAATGAATATAGAGCACAGGAAATATTTGAGGAATGGATGAAAGAATACGAAAAAACTGGAAAAAAGCCACCAAAGATAAAAAAACCTAAAGAGTCTGATATTCCATCAATGTAGCTAGAAATGAATTCTATTCCTCTGTCTCAATTCTTCTTCTCCGTTCATCAAGTGTTTCGTCTTCATACATCCAGTAGTCTGTTCCAGCCACTCCGTAATCGTAGCCAAGTATCTTTTGAGCAGAAGTAGAAAGGCTAGTTATCTCTCCATTAAACTCAACTGCATTATTATCAACAACTCGAGCCTTAATATTTTCATCTCGACTGAACACAAGTTCAGCTCCGACTGGAATATTCACGATACTAAAATTAAATTTAGATCGTCGTGTGCGGGCCTGATTCAAGGCTTCTTGATCTTCCTTAGATTCTACAAAGTCTCTCTTTGGGGTGATGTTCTCTATCTCTGCAAGTTTAAGTGCGGCTACCACTCGTTCTGGTGAAATATGAAAGAATTCTCTTCGTGGATTTATACGACTGTCATCGAATGCATCGTGTAGTTGCTGTTCAACAAATGTTGCACTTTTTACTGTACAAGCATAGAAACATGTAAACGGGATAGGAACACTTGTTGAAGAACTTAACTCTCGGATTCGTTGTTCTAAACTTGTGGAAGTTTTACCTATCTTCACATAACCAGGCATCGCTTCATTTATGAGGATATAAATTATTTCGTTCATTTTCTCAAGGTTAGGATTAATAATCCTATGTAGAGAAACAAAAAGCCCACCACATAGGTTGAGGGTTTAAACCCTCCGTACCAGTTTCCCGATACGGCCTTGGAAGACAAACCCCACATGATGGGTTCTTTATCTTCAACGGACTTAATTCACCATGCCACTGCCGAAGCAATGGTTTAGGCTACTGATTTAGTTGTAAACAAATAATAACATTTTCGACCCTATTATTCAACGACCATTCTATCGCAGAACCTTAAAATAACAGAGGAAGTTACCAACAAGTTACCAACGATTGAGTGCTTAGCAAAAGAGCTGATCTGCGTCATTAATATATATATGACAGAAGTTGAACAAAGCCAAATGAAGTATTGCTTATACGCTCGTAAGTCAACCGAAGCAGAGGAAAAGCAAGCACTTTCTATTGATTCTCAAATCAAAGAAATGAAGCAGATTGCCGAGCGTGAAAATCTCACCATTGTTGAGATCCGCAAGGAATCCCACTCTGCAAAAGAATCTGGACAAAGACCTGTATTTGAGGAAATCGTAAAAGATATCGACACGGGGATATTCAACGGAATAATCACATGGGCACCTGATCGACTTTCTCGTAATGCAGGTGACCTCGGAAAACTTGTAGATAGAATGGATCAAAGGAAACTAATTCAGATCAAAACTTTTGGTCAGACTTTTTCTAATTCACCAAGTGATAAGTTCCTGCTAATGATCCTTTGTAGTCAGGCAAAACTCGAAAACGATAATAAAAGTATCAATGTAAAGCGTGGTATGAGAGCTAGGTGCGAAATGGGATTATGGCCAGTACAACCACCAACAGGATATAGAAAGCCTAATCAACGATTAGCAAAGTGTGAGGTAGAAATTGATCCAGAACGAGCTGATACCATACGACAAATATTTGAGAAGATTAGTTATGAAAAATGGAGTGTATCAAAAGTACACGCATGGTTACGGTATGATCTTGATTTTAAAACTCACAGAGGTTTTCATCTAAGTTTAGGAAATGTATTCAAGATTATAAATAATACTTTCTACTATGGTCGCTTTGAGTTCCCACAAGGATCAGGTGTTTGGTATGAGGGAAAACATAAACCTATTATCTCTAAAGAATTGTTTGACGAGACAAGAAACTCTATCAAGTCACAAGTTATTAAATCTCAAGGTAAAGAATTTGCTTTTACGCGAATTATGAAATGTGGAGTTTGTGGATCAGGTATTACTGCGGATGAAAAGTTTAAGAAGTTGCTGAATGGTGGAGTTAATCGGCATGTGTATTACCGATGCACAAAAGCCAAAGACAGGAATTGTAAAAATCCTGCACTGAACGAAACTGAACTTATCGAATCACTACTTAATATGGTTGATACTTTGAACATAAACAAGGTTAAACTCACTGCAAAGCTTGATGTTGAAATTCAAAAGTTTAAGAAGCTACAAGCAATGTTTTTGGGCAAGAAAAAGACAGAGAAAATAGAACCTATTGATCTAAAGGATTATACAAAATTTGTACTGAAAGAAGGATCTCCGCTAGAGCAAAGATCTATCTTGGAATGTATCAGTAGTGAGCTTGTTTTGAAGAATAAGACAATTAAGGTTACTTGATTTTCTTATTTTGAATAAAGATGCTTTTGAAAGGTAAAGAAATTTGATCTGATCAATTTAACTCCGCCAAGTTTTTTCTCGGCATCAGAAATAGCGTGATATTTGAGATTGAGTAATTGTGGGAGTTTTTCTTCATCTAATTCTTCAACACCTCTCTCTTGATATTTAGCTAATACGAATTCAATAAACTCACGATGTTTTTCATCTAAACCATCCAAGATGTCGTACTTTGTATTTTGAATTCTCTCTGCACGAGTAATAGGCTGTAATGCAAATGCAATATATCCAAGCACATCGAACAAATCACTATTCTCAGCGTTTATAATTTTTTGAATAGATTCAAGCTGATCTTTTCCATATCCAAGTTCACCAAGTTTATCAAGTAGAGTCTTTCGAGTTTGTGGATTTGACCAAATATCTCTTAATTGTTTTTCATCTTTAAATAAATCAGGCAAGGTTCCATAAAGATTATTCAAAAATTCTTCAGTAGAAATTGGTCTACCATCAGCACTCCAAAAAGATGTTTGGACCATATGTTGTATTTCTCTTTCTTTACCATCACGAAGTTTGATTTTCAACTTCCTTGGTTGTTCTTCTGGTGGCTCAGGTGTTGGTCCGGGTTCTCTCGGTTCCTTAGGCTCTTTTGGTTCTTTCGGCTCAACCTCTTCAGTGGTTTGATCAATCGGTTCGCCATCCCATTCAGGATCTAGGAAATGATGATATGCATCTACAAAATCTATAATTGTGAAATATTCTTTACCATCAAACAGTCTCGTGCCACGTCCAACTATTTGTTTAAACTCAATCATTGAGTTGACTGGTCGCATAAGTACAATATTTCGAATGTTTCGTGCATCTACTCCTGTAGAAAGTTTTTGTGATGTAGTCAAAATTGTCGGGATGGTCTTTTCGTTATCTTGAAACTCTCTTAGATATTGTTCACCAAGAAAACCATCATTTGCAGTAACACGCTGACAATAATTTGGATCTTTATTTTCTTTATGTTTATTTATCAAATCACGAACAAGAAGCGCATGACCTTGTGTAGCACAAAATACGATAGTTTTTTCATTTTGATTTATTTCTTTCAAAAATGTCTTAACACGAAATTCCTCTCGCTCAATAATTTTTATATTTCCACGAGCAAAATCATCCTCTTTGTAAACCTTTCCTTCTTCTACTTCACCTTCAACAATCATGTCGTCTGATGTGTAGATGTACTCATCAAGCGTTGTTTTGATTCTTTTGACTTTGAACGGTGTAAGGAATCCATCGTTTATACCTTCCTTAAGAGAGTATATATAGACTGGATCACCAAAATATTTATATGTGTCTGTATTATCTTTTCGTTTTGGAGTAGCTGTAAGACCTAGTTGGACCGCAGGAGAGAAGTATTCAAGAATACCTCGCCAATTAGATTCATCATTTGCACCACCGCGGTGACACTCATCAATAATAATGAAATCAAAATAGTCTGAAGGATAATCACCGTAGTAAGGAGTGTCATTTGGACCGCTCATAAATGTTTGGAAAATAGCAAAGAAGATACTGCCGTTCATTGGGACCTCACCTTTACGACGAATGTCATTTGGAGTTATACGAACCAAAGCATCTTCTGGAAAAGCACCGAAGGCATTAAATGCTTGATCAGCAAGTATGTTTCTATCAGCTAGGAAAAGTATACGAGGTCGTCTTTCACCGTCTTTTGATAGATTCCATCTGCTCTGGAATAGTTTCCACGCAATTTGGAAAGCAATAAAAGTTTTTCCCGTACCTGTTGCAAGTGTCAGCAACACTCTTTTCTTATCTTCTGCCACAGCGTCCATAACACGATTAACGGCAATCTCTTGATAGTAGCGAGCATTCTTACTCCCGTTTACGTCTTCAAATGGGACATTGGTAAATTTTTCTTTCCAAGCATTTTGATCTGAATAAGTCTTATCCCAGAGTTCATCCGGTGTTGGAAATTTATTCACTGGTCCCTCGAGACCTGTTTGCATTCCTATCTCATAGATATCGTGACCATTTGTAGAGTATGTATAAGCAATCTGAAGTTTACCAGCATATGTCTTTGCTTGAGCAACACCTTCTGTATATTCAAGTGACTCTTTCTTTGCTTCTACAATCGCAAGCTTACGGTTTTTATATACCAAGACATAGTCTGCAATTTCAGGTTTTTGTAGAGCACCACCGATTTGAATTTTCCCTGGAGATATACGAAATTCTCGAAGGACTTTGGATCCTTCGATGACACCCCAGCCAGATTCTTTTAGCTTCGGATCAATATATTCAGCTCTAGTTTCTGCTTCGTTCATATGCTTGACATTATACAATACTATAGTCCCTTTGAGAAGGCTTTGCTTAGGATGGATCTTTTCAATTCCTCGATAGCAGAAATTTTCTTTTGATAAATTAATTCGAGATTTTTTGTTTGTTCAGAAAGATGGTCGAGTTTTTTAACAATAGATTTTTGTTCTTTTATGTCAGTAGGTATAAATATCTTATGTTTTTCGATTTTTTCTATCGTTAGGGCACTGTAAGCAGAACCTTTAGAAAGATTATTGATTTGTTCAACAAAGGAAATCAGTGCATATTTTAGAAAATTTGGATCTACAGTATCGAAGTTTTTAAACCAGAGAATATTTCCATCTTTAAAGTAAAACTCCTCATCTTTTTTCACCACATAAATTTCACCAATAGTTCCCACAGCTGTCATTAAGATATCTCCCTCTTTGGGTATACCAAAAATATTCTTTATTTCTTTGTATCTATCTTTTGAAATATACAGCTCAATCGTTATTTTTTTATCATGAGCAAGCTCTTTAATTTCTTTTATTCTGTAAAAAGGAATACCATGAGTGACGTATTCTTTTTTGTAAATTCTCTTACTAGAAGTAATCTGGCCTAGTTCCTCAAGTCGTTTCTCTTTCCAATTACTATTTGGACTATTGAAAACTCCCTGCAAGTAAGAGTCGAAAAGCTCTTTTGAATTCCTTAAATTCTTTTCTGTAATTTCTTTTGCTTTTTCTAGTTTTTTGAATGTCTCATCAAGAGTTTTTACTATCCTTTTTTGTTCGGGGAGTGGTGGATATACTATTTCAATTTCCTTTAATTTAGCTTTATTGAGAGTTTTTCCTTTTACTTTCACATCACCTTTTGTTGCAGCATCCCAATCAAAATAACTTAAATACTGATATAGATATTCTCTAGATATTTCTTTTTCATCCTTAATATTTAGCGCAGCAATCGCCTCATTCGTATATAAATCTTTACCAGCAAATGCCAGTCGGCCAAGAGTGAGTTTGAAGCTGACCAACAATGTACCCTTTTCAACAAGCGATAAAGATGATGCAGCTTTATCAGAAACATATTCTCTACTATCAGAGATAATTCCATCTTCCGCATTTGAAAGATCTCTTATGGACAACCAGACATTCTTAGTTGTTTTCTCAATATCCCACAGTTTTTTATTTGATCGAGATGGGGTTTTACCAATCTCTATATCACAAATCTCACCGAGTTTTTTTGTTTGCCAATTAGTTTTCATATTTTGAAATCAGAAAGTTTACAAGAGCGGAACAATGGACAAGCATATATCTAGCCTCAGCAATATCGACACTTTTTTGTCCATTCTTTTCTGAGTGTCTTATACCACCCTCATCTGAAGTCCATCCGTATATTTTCTTTATAGCTTCCTTAAGAGCACTGTGAATGTTTAGATCATCAGCAAGTTTACCTAAGGTGCCTTGTGGATTATTCAATAATATTTTCGCTAATGCTTCGACGGCACTTACTGATTCTTTTATTGAATTCTTATAGTCGGCTTCTGGTCTCTTTTTATAGTACTCGAGGGCCCTTCTTAGATGATTGGAGACTAAATCATACTTACTGTTTAGGGCTGTATCAATCTCTTCTAATTCTTCCTCAGAAATTAGTGGGGTTACTTGACCATCAATTATTTTGTAAGGTATTTTTTCTTCATCAAAAACCTGATTTAACTGCCAGACAAGATTATTTCTACGCTGATCATAATTATCAGAAGAAATTATAAATTCCAAAAAATCATAGGTGCGATTCCACTCAAGTTTATAAAACCTCTCTTGAATTTGACCTAGGTAATAATCCATATATTTTTATCTATAACTAGTTTGACCCCATAGATCATTTTTATTTTGTTTAAAAAATTTATCCCAAATAGATTCAATAATTAAGTTACGGTCATGACCCTCGTGATATTTATTATCAATATAATCTTGAATAATATTCCAAAGCCTGTTCTTAACTTCAATGGGCATGTCTTGAAGATCTAGACTTTTTACCTCAATTATTTTTTGTCTTTCTGAAAATGAATTACTCATATTTTTATAAAAGCTTTTTGATACTCAATATATTGCTCTTGATTTCTGCATCAAGTTTTTCCATTTCTACCAAAATACCCTTCGGCTCCCGCAAAACAACCTCAACCCCCTTATTCGGATTCTTCACAGACAAATCAAAAGTCTTCTGATCAACATCTTTAACGTCAATGGACCAAGAATTATCTGAATCTGCTTTTGTTTTTTGCAAAGCAATAAAATCAGCAAGATCCTTTTCATTCAAAGGGTTGGTTTTCCCAAGATTTCTACTGAGATTTAATTGGTAGTACCAAACCTTTTTAGTTGGAGCACCTTTTTCAAAAAATAAAATAACTGTTTTTACTCCTGCACCGGTAAATGTTCCACCTGGAAGATCTAGGACCGTGTGAAGGTTACAACTTTCAAGTAAATGTTTTCGGAGCGATACTGATGCATTATCTGTATTTGATAGAAATGTATTTTTGATAACCACACCCGCTTTACCACCAGCTTTTAGTATTTTTATAAAATGCTGAAGGAACAGGAACGCTGTCTCACCAGTTTTAATTGGAAAGTTTTGCTGTACTTCAGTACGTTCTTTTCCACCAAATGGAGGATTGGCAAGGACCACATCATATCTATCTTTTTCCTGAATATCAGCAAGATTTTCAGCGAGTGTGTTGGTGTGAATAATATTTGGGGCATCAATACCATGCAAAATCATATTCATGATACCGATAATGTATGCAAGTGACTTTTTCTCCTTACCGTAGAAAGTTTTCTTTTGGAGAATTTCCATGTCTTTCGTAGACAAGTCTTTGCTCTGTTTCAAATATTCAAAAGCCTCAACAAGGAATCCTGCCGATCCAACAGCACCGTCATATATTTTGTCGCCAATCTTTGGACCAACTACGTTCACAATTGTTTTAATGAGAGGGCGAGGAGTGTAATATTCACCACCATTTCGTCCCGCATTACCCATGTTCTTGATTTTGCCTTCATACAAATGTGATAGCTCGTGCTTTTCTTCTTGTGATCGGAAATGCATCGCATCAACAATGTTCAAAATCTCACGCAAAGCATAGCCACTTTGAATCTTGTTTTTTAATTCACTAAATATTTCTCCAATCTTGTATTCAATCGTGTCAGGACTAAGTGCATCAGTTTTAAACTTCTTGAGTGAAGGGAATAGTTTCTGATCAACAAAATCTTTCAAATCATCTCCTGTAAGAGCTTTATTATGATCAATTTTGCCATCCTTATTTTTCGGGCAAGCCCAGATATTCCAACGAAACTGTAAAGGTAGGATATATTTATATTCCTTATTCATAAAGCTCGCCTCTAGTGCTCGGTCAGCCTCTAAGTCATCAAGATATTTTAGGAAAAGGATCCATGATGTTTGTTCAACATAATCAAGTTCACTGGATGCGCCAGCGTCTTTGTGTAAGATATCGTCTATGTTTTTGAATGCTTGTTCGAACATATTATTTTAATAATTCGTTAGTAGACACTCCTAATGTCTGGGCTAGATTAGTAATAGTAGAAAGAGTGGGGTTTGTCTTTCCGTTCTCGATATTACTGACAAAAGACTTATCGACACCAAGCTTCTCAGCAAATTCAGTCTGAGTGATATTCTTGCTTGTTCGGATATTTTTGAGATTTTCTCCCAACTTTTTGGCGTCATCCTTCATGAAAATATTATATCACAAATCGTTGTATTAAACTACAACAAAAGCAAGTCATTTCTGACTTGCTTTTGTTTGCTAGTTTCGACCCTTGTCGAGTGCTCGAACTAGCTCTCTCTATTGTGACCCTACGGGGAGTCGAACCCCGATTACCACCGTGAAAGGGTGATGTCCTAGCCATTAGACGATAGGGCCTTAGTTTAGAAAATTAGATTAAAAGCTATTTTTCTACACTGTTTAATATACTATATTTTCTTAATTTGAGCAATGCCTGT
This sequence comes from Minisyncoccota bacterium, assembly GCA_041657405.1. Lineage (GTDB taxonomy): Bacteria > Patescibacteriota > Minisyncoccia > Phycocordibacterales > XYD1-FULL-46-19 > JAKJEI01. The sequence goes on along the minus strand of JBBABX010000002.1, from coordinate 156,796 downwards.
TTTTAATTGTGGAATAGAGTTATACTTTATTTAGACTGGTTTTGTCAGTCAAAGGAGGTGGAAGATGAAAAGTCTTTCATATTCTTGTTCCGAAGTTTTTAGTAAAGACCAAGCTCTTTCAATTCTCCAAAAAGAATATCCAGACATTGGTTTTTCGTTTGTTCATCGGGTTCATCGTTGGGATAGTTGTGGAATGTCTTATTGTTTTCGCTGTGTTGCGTCGCCGAAGATATTGTATTTTGTTGATGAGGAAAATGGTTTTGTTAGAATAGAAGATTTGGAGAATCTAAAGAGCCAAACGGCGAGTCAATAACTCGCCGTTTCCTTCTAAAAACAATTTTTATAAATTATTTATTTGTGTTATGACGTATTTGGTGGCAGTCTTGGCGTTTATATTAATGTTATTTGGCGGTTTTTTTGCTTTGCATTTTCGCGACCGTCTACATTTAATTTTAGGTTTTTCAGCTGGTGCTTTGGTTGGAGTCGCTTTTTTTGACCTCTTGCCAGAGGCAATCGAAATGACAGAAAATTTTTTATCGGTTGAGGAAATATTGTCTCTAGTCGCTTTAGGTTTTCTTGCTTATTTAATTTTAGACCGCTTAGTTCTTTTTCATTTGCATAGTGGCGAAACAATTGAACATTGCCACAATCTTAGGCATCAATGGCATGGTCCAATAACAGTCTCAATTTTGGCCGTTCACAGTTTTATTGACGGTTTAGCTGTTGGTCTAGTTTTGCAAGTATCGGCGAGTGCTGGTTTAATTATGGCAACAGCGGTTTTGGCTCACAATTTTTCTGATGGTCTCAATATTGTTGGATTGTTGTTAAAAAATGGTCACGAAAGACAGGGAACCCTCAAGTGGCTTATCCCATTGTCTTTTGCTCCCGCTTTAGGTATTTTTTCCACCAATTTTTTCAACTTGTCTGAAAATTATCTCGGTTTAATTTTGGCGTTATTTGGCGGTTTTTTTCTTTATATTGGGGCTTCTGAATTATTGCCAGAAAGTCATCATGGGCATTCTACACGCTGGACTACTATGGCTACTGTGTTGGGAATGGGGGTTCTTTATCTGGCGATAAAATTGGCTGAAAGCTTTTAGCTTTGTTTTTGCAAGTAATTATAAATATCTTCCACAGCTTTGATGGCGTCACCAGCCGCGATGTTGTTTTGATGGTAAAGGATATCGGTACAATCGCCAGCTGCCCAAATACCTTCACGAGAAGTTTGTCCGGTGCGATGATCAATCTTGATGGCGTCCCAGGTGGTTGTTTCCACTAAGTCTTGAAAATTTTTAGTGTTTGGGATAAAGCCGATCTCTACAAAAATACCGGTGACTGGCAATTCATATTCCTTGTCTGTTTCTTTGTCGCGATAAACTAAACTAGTCACAAATTTATCACCTTTGATTTCTAAGAGTTCAACATTGGCTAGAGCTTTGAATTTGGGGTTAGCAATCAGATTGTCTATAGTGATTTGTTCAGCTTTAAAATTGGAAGCGGTCTCTAAAAGAGTGACCTTTTCACAATAGGCAAGAAGTTGAGCTGCCGAACAAAAACCAGCATTGCCGCCACCAATTATTGCCACTTTTTGACCAGCAAAGATTGGGCCATCGCAAGAAGCGCAATAAGTAACGCCTTTTTGTTCAAATTCTGCCGCGCCTTGAACTGATAATTTCCGACGGTTAGCACCAGTAGCGATTAAAACAGTTTTTGTCTGGTAAGTATCATTAATCGAAAAAACTGTCAGGCCTTTATCTTGAGGATTAAGGCTAATGGCTTTTTCTTTTGTTTTAATTACAAAATTATCGCTTTCGTAAGAACGTAGATGAGACTCTAATTTTTTTGATAAATCAATTCCTGAAATATTTATTTCTCCTATCCAGTTTTGAATTTCTGGTGAGACACTCGATTGACCTTCTAAGCTTTCCGTTAGAAGTAGGGTCTTTAATTTTTTTCGGGCGGCATAAATACCGGCAGCTATTCCCGCCGGTCCACCTCCAATAATGATTAAATCATACATAAAAAAGTCTAAAGAAGAGGTAAGGCTAATAAAAACTAAATTATCTTATTTTTTAGCACGACGCAAAAAAGCGGGGATTGATGACCAGTCGTCTTCTTCTTCCTCGATAGTTTTTTCAGTTTTGTTTGAGACCAACGGCTTTTGGGTTTGTCGTTCTGAAACTTTGGCTGAAGTAGCTTCATTTTTTTCTTTAACTGTTCCCGACTCACCTTTTTTTATTTCTTCTTGAATTTGATTGTTTGTTTCTATTGAGTCGCGGTGGGAAATTGCCATTTCTGGAAAACCGCAAGCAATGACGGTAACTTTGATTTCATTTTTCTTTAATTTGTCATCTTGAATAGCGCCAAAAATAACTTTGGCTTCTTGGTCAATAGATGAAGTAATGGCCTTGGCGGTTTCTTGGATTTCAAACATTGTCAAATCGACTCCGCCAGAAATAGTAAAGAGAACCCCCTTGGCACCCTTGATAGAAATGTCTAAGAGAGGGGAATTGATAGCTCCCTTAGCCGCTTCTACTGCACGATTTTCGCCTGAAGCAGTTCCAATACCCATCAAAGCTGAACCAGCATTAGCCATAATTGCGCGGATATCAGCAAAATCTACGTTAATGATACCAGGCATTGTAATAATATTAGAAATACCTTCTACTGCTTGTCGCAAAATTTCATCACACATTGCAAAAGCCGAAGTGCAAGTCGTATCTTTACTAATGATTCCTAATAAGCGGTCATTAGGAATGGCGATAATTGCGTCAACCTCTTTTTTTAATTCATCCATTCCTTTTTCGGCAATATTGGCGCGTTGTTTGCCTTCAAAAAAGAAAGGTCTGGTTACTACACCGATCGTAAGAGCCCCTTGTTCTTTGGCGACCTTGGCAATAATTGGAGCCGCACCGGTGCCAGTTCCGCCACCAAAACCACAAGAGATAAAAACCATATCAGCGCCTTTAATCATATTTTGAATATCTTCCAAACTTTCTTCGGCGGCACGACGACCAATCTCTGGATCCATACCCGTGCCTAAGCCGCGAGTCAGGTTCTTGCCAATATGTAATTTTTTGTTAGCAGGTGAATGATGAAGATGTTGGGCATCGGTATTCATCACAATAAACTCCACTCCTTGGACTTTTGAGTTAACCATATGATTAACGGCGTTTGTGCCGGAACCGCCGACACCAATAACTTTGATGCGGGCAAAGGACTCAATTTCTGGGTTGATTTTTGGCATATATTAGTAAATAAAAGGGTTATTTTTCTTAAACTATTTAATCTTAGCAAAAAAACCGCAAAAGGCAAAATTTTATCTTTCTCTGGATTTGTAAAATAAAATTTGAATCTGGATAATCAGGATTAAGGCATAAATTCTTTTAACCAGGCCCAAATTTTCTTTTGAGTATTTCTTAAAGTAGCGCGTGGACCAAAAGAATTATCTTCTTGTTCTGATGCGCCGAAGAGGCACAGCCCAAAAGAGACCGACCAAACGGCATCGCGAATTTGACTTTTAGAATTAGTCGCAATAGCTGTTTGAGCTGTTTTTGCTGGTAAACGAAAATAATTCTTAGCCAACTCTTCAATGCTGGTAACACTAGCGCCGCCGCCGGTAATGATAAGACCAGCTGGCAACAAACCATTGCGTTTAATTTTTTTCAAATGCATTTCGATAAATTCAAAAATATCTGAAAGTCGCGCTTCAATTATTTCATCTAACTTTTTTTTGGTGCCGACTGGCTCACCCTCTCCCTTTTTAACTTTTTCGGCTTCTTCAATCGGGATCTTAAAACCGAGGGCAATATCATTAGTGATGTCCGTAGAGCCAATAGCAAAAACTTGAATTGATAACGGCAATCCTTCTTCAAAAACAGCGATGGAGGTTGTTTGTGAACCAATATTAACCAAGACACAACCGGCCATCTTTTGGATTTTTGACATTACTGCCAACGAAGCGGCAAATGGCGAAGCAACTAAATCCTCAATAATCAAACCGGCTTCTTCTACTGCGCGAACTAGATCACGTAAGTGCTGGATCCCGGCAGTAATGAATAAGGTTTTAACTTCCAATTTAGAACCACGCAATCCTTCAGGACGACCCAAGACTTTTTCACCATCTAATTTAAAGGATAAAGGAATTCGATGGAGGACTTGTTTGTTAATCGAATCTGCTAGGGAGGCCTCGCTTGCTTCTATGACGCGAACAACATCGCTATCGGTGATTTCGGAATCGGGTCGAGAAGCGATCACTCCTCCCTCCGTTATTTTTGATTCTAATGATAAGCCACCGATGCCAACAATTACCTTGCGAATGCGACCGCGGATAATTCGTTCGGCGTCGTCTAGAGCTTCACGAATACATTCAGTAGCTTCTTCTAGGTTGATGATATAACCTCGACGTAAACCCCTAGATTGTCTTTTGACCAATGCTAAAACTTGTGGAACATTATCGTCGTTTTTTTGTTCGCAAACGACGAGTCTGATCCAATTTGTACCGATATCCAAGCCGGTGATGAGATTTTTTGCCATTAGTAAAAAATAATTTTAAAAATTTTTGTTCTTCACTCTCCATTTTACTACTATGTGACAATCCTTTCAAATGCAAGAGGCCGTGTATAAACAAAAAAGCAAGATGTTCTTCATTAGAATGTTTATATTCGCACGCTTCGCTAATGGCCCGTGTGAGGTTAATAAAAATTTCGCCATCTTTTTTGGCTAGTGGAAAAGTCAAAACATTTGGGTAATAATTTTTTTGACGATAGGTTTTGTTTAATTCACGCGCTTTGGCGGGAGTGACAAAAACAAGACTAATATTAAAATTCTTGTTCAATACTTTGTTTTTTATAGCGACAAAAGGAATGTCTGGGACATTCCTTTTCGTAAGATTAGTGATAAAAAAATTATTGTTTGGGTCAGGCATTACTTTAGTTTGCCAAGTTTTTTCAGGCGCTCATACTCAGCATACTTAGCTAAACGTCTTAGGGCATCTTGTTTTTTCTTTAATTCTGATTTATGGCGCGTGGAATAACGACGACTGCGAGCGCCACGAACAATATTTGATAATTTAACGCGTTTGCTAAAACGCCTGATGATGCTGGCGTTTGACTCATTACCATTTTTGGTGATTTCAATTGTATCCATAATTCTAAATAAGATATCATACGAACAAAAAAGACGCAAGCCAGAAAAATAAAATATTAAACCACCAAGTATTGGGCATCAATTTAATTTTTTATGATGACCAATAAATCGTTTTATTTTCTATGGCTTAAAACAAAGGTTCAAACGCCCCACTATTTTTTTGAAGCGTTTAAATTAACTGAAAGGGGACTAAATCAGATTCACACAACAAATTTTGATTAGAATTTGCAGGGTAGAAATTATTTTATTTTTTTTAAATATTCAGCTAACTTATCAATTTTGATAGTGTCTTGCGACCGAGTATCCATATTACGCACAATGACGGTGCCTTCGAGAGCTTCTTTTTGTCCAAGAATAATTGTGTAAGGAACCTTCATTTTTTCAGCAATGGCTAATTGGGCAGAAAGAGAATCTTTAGAAAGAGAATGAGTAAGGGGAATACGTGCTTTGCGTAAAGCTTCAATCACCTCAAAACTTCGCAGTTTGGCGTCAAAGGATAGTTGAATAAAAAAGACTTTTGGTTTTTTTACAAGACGGGGCGCGTGTTTGACATAAGAAGGCATCTCCACCAAACGATCAATTCCAATTGAAACACCGACCGCTGGAATTTCTTTTCTTACTCCTAAACTTTTGGATAAATAGTCATAACGACCGCCGCCACCAACTGCCAAGGGTAAATTTTCTCCCGCTTCGTTTTCATCAATCACAAAAATTTCAAAGACAGTACGAGAATAATAATCTAAACCGCGAACTAAAGTGCTATCTATTTCGTAAGGAATCTCCATGGCGTCTAAATATTCTAAAACTTCTTTAAAGTGTGTTTTACAGGGACCGCAAAGTGAAGCGATAGATTCTGGGGCTTCCTTTTTTATTTCTTGGCACATGGGATTTTTACAATCAAGCAAGCGAAGAGGATTAGTTTTCAAACGTTCACGGCAATCAGAACAAATTCCTTTAAGATTTTTCTTATAATAATTAACTAAATCACGACGATAAACTCCGCGACATTCAGCGTCACCAATACTGTTTATTTTGAGAGTGTAATTATTAAATCCGGCTTCTTCTAAAATAATAGTTGTCAACTTGATAATAGTGGCATCCATAATGCTTTTAGGAGAACCCAAAATTTCCAAACCAAATTGATAAAATTGACGGTATCGGCCACGCTGAGGCTTTTCGTGTCGGAAAAAAGGTCCACTATAATAAAACATTATTGGTTGAGGCAATGATTGCATACCATTTTCTACATATGCGCGCATAACGCCGGCAGTTCCTTCTGGTCTCATCACTAATCGATCGCCACCTTTAGTTTTTAAGGAAAACATTTCTTTGCTGACGATATCAGTATCTTGGCCAACTCCTCGAGTGAACAATATCTCTTTTTCTAGAATGGGGGTTTCAATTGGTTTGAAGCCATAATAAAGAGCAACTTCAGCTGCTTTTTCGCAAAAGCCTTGATAAATAAAAACTTGGTCGGCAATTAAGTCTCGCATCCCTTTAACTGATTGGAGAGAATCATCTTTACCCTTAGTCTTTTTTGAAATTTTCATTTTTTTATTTTTCAAACTCATAATGACCTGGTAAATAAGAAATTACTTTGGGTGGAAAGAGACGTAAAAAAGCACGACCCTTGACTAGCTCTCCCTTGAGTGGACCCCACATTCTAGAATCATAACTGACGGCTCGGTTATCGCCCATTACAAAATATTCATCTGGACCGAGGATTAGACTTTTGACATGGTCGCTGGCTGAACCGAGATATGGCTCTTCAAGGACGAGTTGTTTTTTGTTGTTGATGATTTTAACTTGATTGCCATGGACATAGACAGTTTCACCGGGTAATCCGATTATGCGTTTGATAAAATATTGCGATTGATTAGCGGGGTTGCTGAAGATAACAACCTCACCTCTTTTGGGTTCACGTAAAGAATAAGACAATTCATCGACAATTAGATAATCGCCTTCGTGGAAAGTTGGATCCATAGAAGCTCCATTTACAATAAAAGGTTGGGCAATAAACATTCGGAAAGGAATAATGATTAACATTAAAAAGGCAGCAAATTTTATCAAGTCCCAGAAACTTTCTTTTTTGTTTAAATTATCAGAATTATCAGTTTTCAAGCTCAAATCATTTTTGAGTTTTTCTTCTTTCCAAATAAAAGGAATTTTCATATTATCAAATATTATAGCAAATAATGTTTTGACGCAAGAAAAGTCGAAAGGTATAATTTATAAATGGTTGATTTTATAATTTTTGGTTTGGGTAATCCTGGCGCGAACTATGCTAAAAGTCGTCATAGCGCTGGTCGTTTAGTGGTTGATTTTTGGGCTAAGGAAAAAAATTTTAGTGATTGGGTTTTAAATAAAAAAAGACAATCTTTAGAGAGTAAGGGAACGGTTGGTCATGGTCTAAAAAAGAAAGAAATTCTTTTAGTCAAACCGGAAACTTTTATGAATAAATCAGGACAAGCAGTCGGGTCTTATGTTAATGGTTGTGCAGCTGGGAAAAAAATTTTAGTGATTTATGACGATATTGATTTGCCTTTAGGTGTTGTTCGGTTTTCGTTTGGTCGGAGTGCTGGAGGTCATCGTGGTTTAGATTCAATAATAAAAACTCTGAAGACCAAAGATTTCGCTAGACTGCGACTCGGAGTTTCGCCTCGCACTCCGACTGGTAAGATAAAAAAGCCATCTGCTGATAAAGTTATGAATTTTGTTATCAATGATTTTAAATCTGTTGAAGAAAAAATTTTAAAAAAAGTTTTATCGCAAGCGGTTGAAGCCGGCCTTTCTTGGGTGGAAAATGGTTTAGAAAAAGCAATGAATTTTTACAATTAAAGACTATTGAAATTCTAAATTTAAAAAAAAAGAAAAGCCCGTCATAATCAAATGTCGGGCTTGGTTTGACCAATTTTGGTCAGGTGGGGAGCGGGCGGGCAACTCGAGTGTGTCGTTTTGTCTGGCTGTGCGTGCGGGGATTGCGGAAGGAGAAACATGGACACGGACATTGGGGGGGAATTGCCCGCCCGCCCATAGGGGTGCTCCAATTTTTATGATAGCAGAAAGGAAAAATAAAAGCAAGAGGGATGTTGATAAGTTATAAAAACATTAGCTCGCCATTTTGGCGAGCTAATGTTTTTACTGATAGGATTTTGAGCTATTTTTGTTTGTTTTCTGTTTTTTTCTTGCTTTCTTCATCTACTCTTTCGGGGACAGTGCCGAATAGTAAGGTCATTTTTTGGTCTTTGGGTTCAAAAATATTAATAGTAAAAGTATAAGTTTTTCCAAGTTCTAACTTTTGTCGCAACTCTTCTTCACTAACAAATTCTGAAATATGAACTAATCCAGCCACTCCCTCTTCAAGGCTAACCAACGCGCCATGTCTATTGTGTTTGATAACAACGCCTTTGACAACATCTCCACGTTTGTATTTCTTTTCAGCGCCTTGCCAGGGGTTTTCCTTTAGTGTTTTGATAGATAAAGAAATTTTATCTTCTTTAATATCTATGATTTTTGCGCGGATTTTGTCGCCAACTTTAAAGAGCTCGCGAGGATTTTCCACTAATGACCAATCAATTTCAGAGATGTGGATTAGACCTTCTAAACCTTCTTGAATTTTGATAAAAATACCAAAATCTACAGCACCAGTTACTTCGCCTTCAACAATATCGCCCAGTGAATATTTATCTATAATTTCTTTTTTAAGTTTGGAATCTTGGTTTTTTTCTGAAAAAATTAATTTACCTTCTTTGGAGTCGGTACCGATAATGGAAACTGTCAAAGTTTGACCGATAAACTTTTTCAATTCTTCCATAATCGCGTCTTTGTCACCATCGGGAACTCGCGGGTAGTGTTCGGCTTTGAGTTGAGAAGCAGGCAAGAAACCGTCAATGCTTTTCCATTCTAAAATAAGACCACCTTTGTTGGCGTCTTTGACTTCCAAATCAAATAAAGTCTTTCCCTTGGTGGCCTTTTCGGCTTCATCCCAAATAATAGCCTGTTTGGCTTCTTTTAACGAAAGTTCGATATACCCATCTTCTCCTTCGGTCTCAATCACTTTGGCCGTTACTGTGTCACCAATTGAGATTTTTTTAATGATATCTTTAGCGTTCAAATATTCGCGACCAAAAATAATACCAGTGCCAAAAGGTGGCAAATCTATGTAAAGCGATTTTTTTCCTTTAGCAATAACCCCTCCTTCTATCAAAGCCCCTTCTTCTGGTGGCAACGGAGAACTTTTAAGAACTTCTTCCATTACTCGACGCTCGTTTTCTTTGGGATTCTTAAATTCAGCCCCTTCTTGCCCAAGGTCTTCAATATTTTGTTCTTGATCAGTTGTTTGTGACAAATCTTTTTGCATTGTATTCATAATGTAAAAGTATAGGTAAAATCAAGAAAAAAGTCAAAATTTAAAGTAGATTAAAATTTTCTAATTTTATAGAAAGCAGATTAAACCACCTTAAAATATCAAACAGCAAGAGAGCAAGACAAGAGTGTATTTTTAGTTATAGTTATGTTAAAATAAAAAAATATGATAATAAGTTATCACGGTAAAGCTTTTATAAAAGTTCAGCAGGGCGATTTGGTCGCGGCTTTTAATCCTCTAAGTAAAGATTCAAAAATGAAAACAGTCAGGTTTGGTGCGGATTTAGCGATGATTTCTTTAAATCATAAAGATTTTAATGGTGCCGAGATGGTTTCTTATGCCAACAAAACTCCGTTTGTGATTGATGGTCCAGGGGAATATGAAGTCGGTGGCAATTTTATTTTGGGGATATCTTCTAATGGTCCAGAAGATTTGATAAATACTATTTATACTTTTACTATAGATAATATTCGTTTTTGTCATTTGGGAGCAGTCGCCGAAACCGAGCTCAAGAACATCAAAGAAGAAATTGGGGGGGTAGATGTGCTTTGTGTGCCGATTGGCGATAATGGGACTCTAAAGGCTAAAGAAGCTTTTAAATTAGCAAATTCCTTAGAACCTTCGATTATCATTCCGATTTTGTCAGGTGAAAATGATGAGAATTTGAAGGTTTTTCTTAAAGAAGCGGGCACTGGTGATATTGAAGCGACAGATAAATTAACTTTAAAGAGAAAAGATTTGGATGGCAAAGAAGGAGAGGTGGTAGTTTTGAAAGAAATTTAAAAATCAAATTATTGAATAAATTTTATAAATAACTATGTCAATAAAAGATTATATAAGCAAAGTCAGAGAAAAACCAGAACCCAAACGCCAAACATTGCTTATGGTTTGGAGTAGTGGGCTAACTCTTTTTATTGCTTTGATTTGGTTTATTAACTTTAACTTTTTGGCTTACAACCAAAATTTAGAAGAAGCTGAAATTTTAGCCCAGGTTGAAAAAGCTGCTGAAGCTGGCCAAACTGAAATAATAACAAAAGAGGAAAAGAGTAATTGGTTAGAATTTATAAAAAGAAATACGGCGGCAGTTGTTGAAGGCTTTAAAGTTTTGACAGGACAAATGGAAAAATAGTATGGCTAAAGATAAAGATAATAAAAAAGAAAAAAAAGAAAAAGACGATGCTCTGCAAGTGGAGCGAGTTTCAATTATACCCGTAGATATTGTGACGGAAATGAAAGAATCTTACCTGGATTATTCAATGTCTGTTATTGTAGGTCGTGCTTTGCCGGACGTACGCGATGGTCTAAAGCCGGTCCAGCGACGAATTCTTTTTTCTATGCACGAGCTTGGGCTAACTGCTGCTGCGAAATATCGCAAGTCGGCGACGGTGGTTGGCGATGTCTTGGGTAAATACCATCCACATGGTGACGGGGCTTGTTATGATGCAATGACTCGTTTGGCACAAGATTTTTCTATGCGTTATATTCTAGTGGATGGACAAGGCAACTTTGGTTCCATTGACGGAGACTCACCGGCTGCAATGCGTTATACCGAAGCCAGGATGTCTAAATTATCTAATGAAGTTTTGCGCGATATAGAAAAAGATACAGTAGATTTTATCCCCAACTATGATGGCACTAGGCGTGAACCAGTAGTTTTGCCTTCGGCGGTACCGGGACTGCTTTTAAATGGCGCTGTTGGTATTGCTGTTGGTATGGCAACCAAAATTCCACCGCACAATTTACGCGAATTGATTGAAGCTTTGATTTATTTGGTTGATAATCCAGAAGCGACCACTGAAGATTTGTTAGAATTTGTTAAAGGTCCCGATTTCCCGACCGGTGGTTTAGTTTTTAATGAACAAGATATAAAACGCGCTTTTGCGACTGGCAAGGGGGGAGTTTTGGTGCGTGGCGAAGCAGAAATAATGGAAGCCAAAGCTGGTTTTTATCAAATTATTATCAGTTCTATTCCTTATCAGGTTAATAAAGCTGAATTGATAATGAAAATAGCTGATTTGGTGCGTGATAAAAAATTGGAAGGAATAAAAGATATTCGTGATGAGTCAACCAAAGATGTTCGTATTGTAGTTGATTTGAAAAGCGGTGCTTTTCCGCAAAAGATTTTAAACGCGCTCTATAAACATACTGACTTAGAAATAACCTTTCATTACAATTTGCTGACCCTAGTTGATGGAGTGCCTAAGCTTTTGCCTCTTGAAGGTATATTAGAGGAATTTTTAAAACATCGTCAGATAGTGGTGGTTCGTCGCACTAAATTTGATTTACGAAAAGCTGAAGAACGCGCCCACATTTTAGAAGGTTTAAAACGAGCGCTTGATCACATTGATGAAATTATCAAGACAATTAAAAAATCTAAAGATACACCAGAAGCGCATACTGCTTTGGTAAAAAACTTTAAGTTTTCTGAAATTCAAGCGACAGCAATTTTAGAAATGAAATTACAGAAATTGGCTGGTTTGGAACGCAAAAAAATTGAAGACGAACTTAAAGAAAAATTAGCTTTGATTAAAGAATTAAAAGCGATTTTGGCTGACCCCAAAAAGGTAGACAATATTATCAAAGATGAGCTTGCAGAAATTCGAGATAAATATGGTGATAACCGCAAAACTAAAGTTATCAAAGGTGGCGTTAGAGAAATCAAGACCGAAGATTTAGTTCCTGAAAAAGAAGAAGTTTTGACAGTGACAGCAGGCGGTTATATTAAACGCACTGACCCAGCGGAATTTCGCGCGCAAAGACGAGGAGGAGTCGGGGTGATAGATGTCAATATGAAAGAAGAAGATTTTGTCACAATTTTCTTGACCGCTAATACCCATGATGATCTACTCTTCTTTACTGATAGGGGTAAAGCTTACCAGCTCAAAATGTATGAAGTGCCGGAAGGCAAGCGCGCCACACGTGGTAAATCAGTTATGAATTTTTTGTCTTTGACCGATGATGAAAAAGTGACTTCTGTTTTAGCAATGCCAAAAGAATACAAAAAGGTTGATTTTTCGTTGATGTTGGTTACTGCTGGGGGGGTGGCTAAGAAAGTTTCGGCCGAGAGTTTTAAAGATGTCCGCCGTAGCGGATTGGTGGCAATTAAATTAGCCGATGATGATTTGCTGTTGGCGGCCCGGGCTATTCATAAAGATAATGAGGTGATAATATCATCACGATCTGGACAAGCGATTCGCTTTAAGGAAACTGATATTCGTGAAATGGGACGAAGTGCTGCGGGAGTGCGAGCTATGAAATTAAAGAAAAATGATAGGGTAATTGCTGCTGAGGTGATAAAAAAGGAAATGAAAGAGGCTGAATATTTGGTTATCAGCGAAAATGGCTATGGCAAAAAAACTAAACTAAAAGAATATAAAGTTCAAAAACGTGGCGGTTCGGGAATTAAAACAATAAGTGTAACCAAAAAAACTGGTGCTTTGGTGGCAGCTAAGGTTGTTGATGAAGGTTTGACTGAAATGGTGGCAATCTCCAAAATGGGACAAGTTATTCGCACTGGCTTGGAGGAGATTCCGTCTTTGGGTCGCCAGACGCAGGGGGTTCGGATAATGAAGCTTCGCGAAGGTGACCAGATTGCTTCAATGACAGGGCTGTAAAATTAATATAAGACATAAATTAAATCAATTTTGGGTTTTAATTTTAAAAAAAAATTTAAATTAAATTATTTGCAAATACAAAAATTTACAATTAAAACAAAAAAGCTAAAGAGGTTAATTCCCAAACTTGTTCACATTTTTTCTTGTTCGCTTTTTGGTCAAATGTTAAAATATAATAAAGAAAATAGATGGCTTTTAGTGAACCACAAAAAAACATTCAACAATTAGAATTAAAACCTGGCGATCGAGTTGCGGATTTGGGTTGCGGCGTTGGTGCTTTTAGTTTGGCAGCGGCCCCCCTGGTTGGTATTGACGGTAAAGTTTATGCCGTGGATGTGCAAAAAGATCTTCTGGAAAAATTAAGAGAAGAGGCTGACCGTCAAGGTTGGCGGAATGTAGAAGTTATTTGGGGCGATATAGAAAGAGTTTCTGGCTCTGGTCTGGCGGACGCCTTGGTTGACGCGGTGATTATGGTTAATGTGCTTTTTATGACTAAATCAGTTTATACCACCGTTGCCGAAGCTCGGCGAATTTTAAAAAATGGTGGTCGATTGATGATCATTGATTGGAATGAATCATTCGGGGGGTTGGGGCCGCAGCCTGGTGATGTCTTTGTCAAAGAACAGGCAAAACAAACATTTGAAAATAATGGTTTTGTTTTGCAACGTGAATTTGTTGCTGGCGACCATCATTATGGTTTAATTTTTCAAAAAAAATAAAATATGAATAAAAGCAACACCTTTCAATTAATCCTCTTGTTTATTTTTGGCGCTGCGGCAGTAGTAAGTGTTTTAATTTTTTCTGGGATTATTCCTGGCTTTAAAAAAACATCTGTTGGTTCAGCTGGGACGGTGGTTATTTGGGGGACGGTTGACGAAAACTTGCTTACTCGTGATTTTGCTGATTTAAACAAAAAAAATGAAGACAAATTTTTACTGTCTTATGTTAGGAAAAATCCTGCTACTTTTGAATCTGAATTAACAAACGCCCTGGCTTCGGGGACGGGTCCCGATATGATTATCGCGTCTCATGAAGTTATTTTACAACAACGGGAAAGGCTTTATCCTTTTCCCGCAGAATATTATCCCAAACGAAATTTTTACGACACTTTTGTGGATGGTGCGCGATTGTTTGAAATTGGGGAGGCTTATTACGCTTTGCCAATTGGGGTTGACCCTCTAGTTCTTTATTACAACAAAGATATTTATACCACTAATGGTTTACCTTTACCACCCAAGACTTGGGAAGAGCTAGTCCGTAATCAACCCAAATTGACAATTTTGGATGATAACAACAACTTGTTGCAAAGCGCAATAGCCTTAGGCACATTTTTTAATGTTAATCATGCCAAAGATATATTTTCCCTTCTTTTATTACAAGCTGGTAATCCGATAGTTTATCAAAGCAATGGTGCGATTAAGCAGACCTTAGCTGAAAATCTTGGTTATTCTATTATGCCGACACAAGCTGCTCTGGAATTTTTTGTGCAATTTGCCGACCCGGCCAAGGTGACCTATAGTTGGCATCGTTCTTGGGCGGAATCCAGGAATAGTTTTTTGGCAGGCAAGTTGGCAAATTATTTTGGTCCCGCTAGCGAGTATCTTTATTTAAAAAACAAAAATCCCCACCTTAATTTTGACGTAACCGAAGTGCCACAACAAAATTTGCAAAAACGACAAACCTTTGGCCGTTTTTACGGTTTAGCAATAATGAGAAATTCTTCGCGTCTAACGGCAACTCTCTCGGCGGTTTACGCTTTGGCAATTTCAGACAAAGCCGAAAATATTGCCAGGGCATTTTCCCTGCAGCCGGTTAAACGAAATACCCTCTTGCTTGGTTCGGCTAATCCTTACACCCAAATTTTTCATGAAGCGGCTTTGATTGCACGCGCTTGGTTAGATTTTAATTCAACAGCTAACGCTAAAGTTTTTAGCGATTTGGTCGATAATTATTCTAGCGGACGTTTGCGAGTTGATTTGGCTATCAAAGAAGCCGCAAGTTTGCTAAATAAATAAATATGAAAACATTTCTCCCAAAAATTCAGTTTGGCGTAATCTTTTTTATCTGCTCACTTTTGTTGTTTTTGCCGGTGACGCTTTTAGCTGAAAACCAGACTGGTGATTCAGGATTTCATCTGGTTGTTTGTGGCACGGGAGAAGATGGTGCAATGGATTGTGATTTTAGTGAATTAAAAAAATTAGTTGGCAAGACTTTTGATTATGTGATTGGTTATATTATTTTACCAATTGCGACTATTTTGATAATTTGGGCTGGTTTTAAAACAATCTGGGATTCTTCTCAAGGGAAAGACCCTACTTTTTATCGAGAAATGCTTAGGAATGTTATTATTGGTGTCGCCCTGGCGGTAGGCGCTTATGCTATTGTTAAAACTTTTATTAGTTTATTTTTTGATAGTGGAGGTGCTTTCCAAGCAGTTATTGAAGAAGTTTTTGGTCAATAATTAATATGAAATATTTAAAGTTATTTTTGATTTTAATTTTGGTAATAATTTTTTGTTTTTCCGTAAACTTACTTTGGGCCCAAACAGGAATTGGGACTGGGGCTGGGCAGGGGGTTGGGACTGGGGCTGGCCAAGGAATCGGAACTATTGAAGATGGTGGTGGTATTTTTACCAATCCGCTAAAAGACGGTATAGATAATTTACCAGGTCTTTTGGGGTTGATTCTTGAGATAATGGTGCAAATTGGCACTACAATTGTCATCATCGCAATTATTTACGCGGGTTTTCTTTATACGACCGCGAGAGGCAACGAATCTCAAATCAGAAAAGCGCACACAGTCATTAAAGGAGTTTTGATTGGCTCGGCAATAATTTTGGGAGCGTTTGTTATTGCGGAGGTTATTAAAAATACCGCTGATGACTTGATTGAGGGCGTGATGATTGAACAAAGTATTGTATAATTATAATTAAAATAACTTATGTCATTTAGTCAAATAATAAATAATTTTTTAACGGGAGTAATTTCACCTTTGGTGGCCTTGTTGATTGGAGTAGCTGTAGCGTTATTTCTTTGGGGTTTGATAAAATATTTAAGGTCAGGTTTGGGTGATAAATCTGAATTGGAAAAAGCCAAGACGATGATGGTTTGGGGGGTGATTGTTTTGACAGTAATGGTTTCGGTTTGGGGCTTGGTGGGATTTTTGCAACAAATGTTTTTTGGCGATTCGATTCCAACTAGTCCGCCCAATGTCCCCCGTTTTAAAAGTGGGAATATTGACCAGCCAAATGTTTTAGG
Source organism: Minisyncoccota bacterium (assembly GCA_041657405.1). Classification (GTDB taxonomy): domain Bacteria; phylum Patescibacteriota; class Minisyncoccia; order Phycocordibacterales; family XYD1-FULL-46-19; genus JAKJEI01. The sequence continues at coordinate 140,411 of JBBABX010000002.1, read as the reverse complement.
AGAATTGGGTGATTATACCGAGGATTAGAAGAAAAATTACTTTTCATTTGTTTAGAAGGAATGTTATAATTAAAAAGTTATTATAAAGTAGTCGAAGAAATTATCAATTATTAGTTTAATTTATTAATTTAAATATATGTTAAGACGAATGATTAAAATTGCTCCTTGGGCTTTGTCTGTTGCGCCTTTTATGGCTTTAGCGCAGGGGATATTACAAGGTGATTCAGGTGAAGTTGGAGAGATTGCTGGAGCTGTTGGTGAGATTCTTCAATGGTTAGTTGTTATCTTTATTGCCCTGGCCGTAGTCTATTTTTTGTGGGGTCTTTTAAAATTTTTGCGTAGTTCTGGCGATGAGAGAGCTAAGGCTAGGACAGATATGTTCTGGGGGATTATTATTATCGCGGTGATGGTTTCGGTTTGGGGCTTGGTGGGATTTTTGCAAGATTTAACTGGAGTTGATAGTTCTTCTAACTATCAAGTACCCGATATTCCTCTTCCATAATTTTAACTAAATGACTTTGCTTCGCAATATTGAGACTCATATCTTGAATCCCCTCATTTTTTTGATGTTTGGCTTGGCGGTAATCTTTTTTCTTTACGGTTTGGTGGAATATCTTTGGCGTGCTAAAGATGGCAAAGAAGATCGTAGTCAAGCAATTCGTAATATTACCTGGGGTGTGGTTGGGATGACGATTATGGTTTCAGTCTATGGCATTATGCATTTTATTGTTAGTGCGATTGAGGGTTTGACGGGGTAGAGTTGTAAAAGATGACCATTAAAAAGACCCGACACTTTTTGTGTGTCGGGTCTTGTTTGTGATTAATTCCAGTAGAAAGTGATTTCCATTGACTTTCCGGTGAGGGAAGCCAATTTCAATTCTTTCCCCGGAAGTAAGGGGAGATACCGCTTAGGGGAGTTTGTATTTAGGTCGTTACTCTCAAAAACCGAGCCGTCTGGCAGACAGATTAGGAAGGGTCTATCTCCAGGATTGTAAAGGTAGTAACCTTGACAATCTTTAGGGATAAGAATTGGGTTTACTTTTGTCCAATCTACCTCTTCTGTTTTCTGCCACGGCCCCCCATCGGCAACCACCTTATCTGCATGTTTGTAGGTTGTTGCAATCGGGGGCTTGGACGGCATAACTGTTGCTTTGGGTCGTCCTAGCCAGACTAGCCCTAGAATTATCCCTACGATAATTACTACTGCGATGGCATAGCTAGTGATTTTTTGGCCCAAACTCAACATCAAGAGATTGTTTGCTCTGGTGCCTTGACCACTCCCTGTCGCCGGTGTTTCTCGAGAAGGTGGTGATTGTTGGGATTGTGGCGCGGTGGGTTTTGTGATGACATAAATTACACCTATCACAATTCCTACCAGGCACAGAAAACTGCCAGCTCCGATTACTACTCCAATCATAATCTTCCTCCCTTCTTAAGGATTTGCCGGTGGCTGCGTCGGTGGTTCTTCGGAATTAGAAGTGAAGCCGGCGCGAATGCCGGCAGTCACCGCATGGGCGACATGCTCAATTCCCATTGCCCGTGCTGCCTCAGCATTCAGAGTTGCCTGAGCGGCGGTGGGGTTTGCGGCAAAAGCACGAATTTGCGCCTTAAGCGCTTTTTCTCGTGCTTTTCCGATCAACTCGGTTGCCCTTGCCTCTCCTTCGGCGGCGGTGACGGTTGCGATTTTCTTGGCTTCTGCCAAGTAAGCCGCGGTTGATGCCTCTCGATATTGAGCAGCAGCTGAACCAGCTGGGTCAATAGAGAGAATGTCAGCCCTAACAATTTTAACACCATATTCCTCTCTTACTTGTGTTCCGAGGTTGTATACACCATGAGAGAATCCCTCATGGTCTGAGTCGCCTTCTTTTTGGACCAATTGGTCGTAGGTTCTGGTGCCGACGTATTGTCTACCTTGCTGTCGAACCAGGTCTAAGATTGCATCGAGATAGCGATGTATCTCAAAAAGAGCATCGTAGACATTGACGACCCGAAGAGTGAACAAAAACTCCACGTCCACTGGAAGCTTATCAAAAGTTTCCGCTTCCTTTAGAGTGCCCCAATATAGAGCATCCTTGATATAGATGTGGAATAACTCCTCTTGTCTTTTGACGGGTCGGGGATCCGTCTCGCCCTCTGGTGCTTTGTAGGTTACCCAGCCGAAATTATAATGGTACAGTTTCTGAAAGGGTGGAATACCTACCCAGTAAAGTCCCAGATTTTTTTGCAGAAAAGACTCTTTTCTTGGGGCCTCTGGGTTTCTCTGGACGATATCCCAGACCTTATTGTCTGGGTAATATACCTTGTTTTGGGGTGTAATTACATCGCACCCTTCTTTTCGCGCGATTACTTTCTGGAAAGAATCGCCGCGCATGACCACTTTTGCTTAACCGTCACGGATTGTAGTGAACGGTGAGATGAAAGTGAAACGCGGATTATTGGCGAGCCAAAAGAGCCATAAAGGACTGGTTATAGTCGCCAATACTAACATCAAAACGAACCCAAGAACGATCTGGAAAAATAACATAACAACCTCCTTGGGGTTTTACCCCCTAATTTTTATTAACCACATTTTCAAAAGGGGAACATCCCCGAACATTTCTACCTATTATTATACACCTTTTTGCGAAAAAAGTCAAATATAGATTTAAAATAAGGATTTTAAGGTTAAATTTTGCTGATTTTGGAGACAACTGTATTTATTAGGTGTATTTTTAAATTTTGAGGGATATTTTTTAAAATGTTTTAAAGTTTAAAGTTGTGAAAGTCATTTTTTAGAATTTAATAAAGATTGGTGTTATTCTTTTTGATAACAAAGTGTGCGGCCGCACACTTTGTTATCAAAAAGAATAGTTTATAAAGTAGAAAGTTTAAAAATCTTGGCTTTTTACTTGTTTTTTGTAATAATATGGTGGTGTTTATTTGTCCATAGTTTTTCAAAAATATCAGAATGTTTATGGCGAATAGTTCCAGTTTCGTTATGGCAAGATTTATTTATCTTGGTTTTGTTTTTAGTCAGTTTATCCGCCCATAGCTCAGTCGGTAGAGCAGTTGCCTCTTAAGCAAACGGTCGGGGGTTCGAATCCCTCTGGGCGGACACGAGCGAAGCAAGTGCCTGGACAAGCGAAGCATGCCTTGCTCACAAATTTAAATGCTGGGGTGGCGAAATTGGTAGACGCGCTAGCCTTAGGAGCTAGTGGAGTAAAATCCATGGAGGTTCGAGTCCTCTCCCCAGCACCAATAAGGAGTTTGCTTTAATAACAAAGTAACGTTTTGTTTTTGTTAAGATTATTTCTGGAACTAAACGATCTCAGTTTCTTTCACGGTAAAAAACTTTAAGCATTTAAATATTTCTTTTATCTTTAGGTCAATAATAAATTCTTCTGGCAAAGGAGAAGGTCCCAACCAAACACTATGTTGCAACATTGTAAAGTCTAAATTATAGAGGGCTCGTCTGAGCCAAGAACGTGCTGATCGGTTTAATTCGGGAATATCAAAAGAAATTATTATTTTTCCACTACAATTTTTTAGTTTTGGATAGTTACAATAATTCGTAAATCCTTTTAATTCTTTGGTTCTTTTTAGACCTTTTGGGGTGACCGACCAAATTCCCTTGTTATTTTTTAGGTAACCCCTTTTCTTTAAGTTAGACAAAAGAGTCCTAAAAGATTTATCATCGTCTCTGGTTTTTTGTTTTTCGTATTGTTTGCTTCTTAATTTGTCATCAATATAGGAACTGGAAAGACGAGATCTTAACTCTCGATAATTTCCAGGATTATTAGAAAGAAAAAAGAGTATTTCGCTAGTTAAACTCATAACTAAAAATTAATTATAACAAACTTAAGATTTGATAACAAAGTATGCGGCCGCACACTTTGTTATCAAATATTTTGATTAAAAAATTTTAGTGTCAAATTTTTGTCAAGGAGTTTTACTAAAAAGTAAAACTAAAATTTGTGCCCGGGGCGGGACTCGAACCCGCACGGATTTCTCCACACGATTTTAAGTCGTGCGTGTATACCGATTCCACCACCCGGGCTTTATAAACAAATGTAAAATAAAAAAATTAAGATGTAAAGATAATATTTAACCTACATTTTTAACTCAAATTTTACATTTGCGGGAGGCCTGGGGCGGAATCGAACCGCCGTATAAGGGTTTTGCAGACCCTTGCCTTACCACTTGGCGACCAGGCCGTATCAAAATCAAATCTAAAAATGTAAAACCTAAAGACAGAATAAATCTTAGCATTTTTAGTTTTAATTTTCCATTTTCAAAGACTAATTTAATTTTTTATCCGTTCCTTATTAAGCGTTCAATGTTTTGTCGATTTTTTTCACCCTCATCTATTTTTATTTCAACGTGAGGAAGATGACGTAGTCTGGAATTTTCTTTGATGTAAGTTCTAATTTCTGGTCGTCGTCTTTTGGCAAAATTTAACGCTTCTTCTTCTAGATTCTCTGGGATAACTGAAATATAAGCAGTTGCTTTTTTTGAATCTGAACTGATAGAACAACGAGTAACTGTGATAAGAGATTTAGTGCCAGCTTCACGGTTTAAATATTCGGCAACTAAACCTTGAAGAAGGGACTCTTCTTTTTCTTTATGGAAAGTCATAATTATTTAGTTACTGTTTCAAAAGCATAAATAACATCACCAGCGGCAATTTCCACTTTTGATTCGATTTCGGCTCCAAACTGGGTGTTTTCTCCCACTTCGTTTGTTTTGATTTTTTGGATTTGTAAATCAAGAATTTTGCCTTGGCCGATTTCATTTTCGTGTCTGTTGATCTTAATTTTTAAGTTTTTCATAATTTTGCCAGAATTAACAATCCCGCCAATGATTTGTTTATCTTTGGTGCTGGCGAAAGTTTTTAAAATTTTTGCACGACCGACAATTTCTTCAACAGTTATTTTAGGGGTTCGCTTAAGGGCCAATTCTTCTAGCCATTCAGACAATTTGTAAATAATATCAGAAGTTTTGATGAGAATATTGGATTTTTCAGCTAAAGTCTCGGCACTTTTTTCAGTTTTAACTTTAAAACCAAGGATAACTGCTTCGGGAAAAGCGTTGACCATCTTAACATCATTTTCAGAAACGGGTCCGACATTTTTTGCCACAATATCTAGATGAACACGTTCCAAATTAATTTTGGCTAATTCTTTTTCCACGGCTTCCAAAGTGCCAGCAACATCTGCTTTGATAATAAGCGGAATGCTGACGGAGTCTTTATCAAGGTTGGAATTTAAAATCTTGGCGCAAGGAGTAGTTTTAAAAGGATTTTCCTCAAGCCATTTTTCGGCAGTGTTTTTGTCTGGGAAAGCCTTGAATTTGCAACCAACTGGAGGTAATTCGGAAAAACCAAAAATTTTAACTGGTGATGAAAAAGAAAGTTCTTTAACAGGCTGACCCAAAAAGTTTTCCATTTTTTTAATCTTGCTTAAGGTGTTGCCGGCGACAATAAAATTTTTATCATTTAAAATTCCATCTTTTATTATTAAGGTAGCCGTGACACCGGCGCGTGGATCCATATTTGTTTCCAAAACGTAGCCTTCAGCCGTAGTCTGTATGTTCCCTTTTAACTCCTCCATTTCGGCGACTAAGAGCAAAAGATCTAAAAGTTCGTCAATTCCTGTGCCCTCAGTAGAAGAAACCAAAACACAGGGGATGCTTCCACCATAACCTTCAACAAAAATATCGTTTTCGGCCAAACTTTGTTTTGTATGTTCAGGATTGGCCTCTGGTTTATCTATCTTGCTAATAACAACAACAAAAGGCTTGTTGTTTTCTTTGATTGATTTTAATGCTTCAAGAGTTTGCGCTTTGACACCTTCTTCGGCGGAAACGATTAAGATGGCAATATCACAAATTTGCGCACCACGACCGCGCATAGCTTCAAAAGCAGCATGTCCCGGAGTATCCAAAAAAGTTATTTTTTGATTATTGTGAAGAACCTCATAAGCGCTAACGTGTTGGGTGATCCCTCCAGATTCGCGATCTACCACGTTCGTTTTGCGAATATAATCAAGTAATTTTGATTTGCCATGGTCAATATGACCCATAACTGCAATAACTGGTGGTCGGACCGTTTTTTTGTTTTCTTGAGTTTCCATTACACTTGGTATTAAACCAATAAAAAGGTCTAAAGACAAGTTTAAATTTATTCAAACGTCAAAAAAACGCGTTTGAACGCTGTTAATGTTTGTAGGAATTATCTTAAATTTGTTGTTCTGCGCAGTCTATTGCCTCACGTTCTTCTTCAGATAATTCGTATTTTGACTTGCCACTATTTATTGGTTTGGCATAAACGCTAAATTTGTCACGAGAGTAAAGGCTAGAAATTACCACTCCGTCTCCTTTTTCATCTAAGAAACTAGTCGCAAAACTTTGATTACCGCCCTGATCTTTAAAGGGATTGAAACGAACCACGTGAACTTTTTGGATAGCTTTGGCAAGGCGTTTGTTGATGCTGTCTATTTCTTGAGCAATCAACAAAATGCGCTTGTCAATTTTTTGGATCGTTTCAACGTTGTTGCTAATGGTATCTTCCAGGCTGCGAGCATTTTTGCCTGCCAATAAATTTTTTAATTTCTTTTCCAAAATGATTATTCTAACCAAAATAAAAATCACAATGGCAATCAGACCAAAAGTGACAATAAATAAAGTATTTAAATCCATATCTTAATTTTAAATCAAAATGTGATAAAATGCCAACTATGGAGTTATTTCGGGGAAATATTTTTAGAAATAAAAAGCGCAGATATTATTGGGACACGGCGGCCGCAACCAAGCTTGAACCAGTTGTCAAAAAAGTGATGAGCAAAGCCGCTAAAGATTTTGGCAACCCTTCCAGTCTTCATCGAGAAGGAATTTTGGCGCAGCAGAATTTGTTCGAAGCGCGAAAAATTATTGCCAGGTTGATTGCGGCACAACCAGCGGAAATTATTTTTACTAGTGGCGGAACAGAAAGCAATAACTTGGCAATTTTAGGAACTGCGCGTGCCTATGGAAAAACTGGTCACCTTATCACCACAATGATTGAGCATAAAGCAACGCTTGAACCATTTCATTATTTAGAGAAGGAGGGCTACCAAATTTCTTATTTGCCAGTTTCAGAGAATGGTTTGATTAATCCTAAAGAAGTCGAAAAAAATTTGAAGACAGAAACTTTTTTGCTCTCAATAATTTATGCCAATAATGAGATTGGCGCAATTCAACCAATTAAAGAAGTGGTTAAAGTGATTCGTCGTTGGCGCAAAGAACAAAAAACTGAATTTCCTTATTTGCATATTGATGCGTGCCAAGCACCACGTTTTCTTAATCTGAACGTCTTACAATTAGGGGTGGATCTGATGACTGTTAATGGTTCAAAAATTTTTGGTCCTAAAGGTGTCGGTTTTCTTTATGTTAGACGGGGAGTTGAGTTGGCGCCAATAATATTAGGAGGGGGGCAAGAAACTGGACGTCGGTCTGGCAGCTATAATACTCCGGCAATCGTTGGTTTAGCCAAAGCTTTAGAGATTTGTGAATTAAAAAAAGAAAAAGAAATCCTAAAATTAACAAAAATTCGCGATTATTTAGCGAAAGAATTATTAAAAATTCCAGAGGTTAAAATTAACAGTAGTTTAGCTGGGATGGAGAGATTGCCAAATATTTTAAATTTCTCAGTCGAGGGTTTGGAAGGGGAGCAATTAGTTTTGGAAATGGATAAAAAAGGTTTCGCTATTTCAGCTGGTAGCGCCTGTTCTTTGGGAGTCGATGCTGATTCTCAGGTAATGAGGGCTCTTGGTTATAATGAAGAGAGACAAAAGGGGGCGGTTAGAGTTAGTTTGCCGCGGGAAGCCAAAATAAGCGAAGCTCAAAAATTTATTAGAAGTTTGAATGAAATTATTGTTAAATATCATCGATTTTGAAATTTTTAGTTATCTTTCTTTTCTTTATAAATGGCTCAATGTAAGGGTTTAAACGCTTCAACATCTATCTTAAGCGTTTGTTTGTTGCCTTTGTTTTGCTATACTGTGGAGGTATTGTCGTTGGCTCTTTGACAAAGACTAACAAACGAGTAGAGGGAGGTTTGGCGATGATAAACAAGAACAGAAGAATTAAAATTGCTGGAAATGTTTTGGTTAAAGCAAAGCTTGATGATCTTGAGGAGGAATTTTATCGAGAGAAAAAGAAAATGACGCCTAAACAGTATTGTCGAGAAGGTTGGTTTGAAGAGAATGGTCTTGTGTACTTTACAGTTACCAGTGATGGAACGTCTGGTCCTAAATGGGTTTCACGCCTTGAACAAAGGAACTGTCGGATTAAAGATTGTGCCAAACGAGTGCTTTTTTCATCATCTTTTGATTCAACCTCGGGAGTGACAACAAAAGTGGTGATTTTCAGAGGCTTGTTTTTTGGAAATAATGACCGAAGTTTTGGCAAAATCAAAGCCTTTGCGGTTGGTTGTCGTTTCTTTGCTCCCCAACTTGAAATCGCTTGTCTGATTCGCCAGAGGTTTACAGATAAAGAAATCGAAGAAATGGGATTTTGGCGGATTGTGGTTATGCGACCAGTCAAAGACTTCAATGGTGATTGGCGTTTGCTTAGTATCAATCGTAGCGCTGGAGGAAATTGGTTGGATACTAATTTCATCACTCCCAGCCTCAAATTGGATAGAAATTTAGGTTTTGCATTTGTCGTTTAAAGCTCTATTTCCTTAAAATGGGATAGGGCTTTTTTACTAATTTTCGTGGAAATTAAAACAAGTTTTAAAAAACTATTCAAAAATTCTTTCTTTATCTTTTTTTATGTTATAATTTTTGTATGACTATCAATGATTTGAATAAAAGCCAATTTTTTTTACTGCTTCTTCTTGTAATGTTTGTAACTTCTGTTACCACGGCGATTGTCACTGTTACCTTGCTTGATCAATCACCCCAAGGTGGTTTTTCTGGCGCGGTGACAAAAGTCGTAGAAAGGACGATAGAAAAGATTGTGCCTGGGGCGACTACGACAATTGTAAAGATTGTCCGCGAAGCGCCTTTGCCCAACGAAGGAGAATTAATTGCTCAAGCAGTTGGCAAAGTTTCTTCTGGGGTGGTAAAAATTTCTCAAAAAGATGATGTTGGGAAAAAGGGGTTAGGAACAGGTTTTCTGTTGGAAAATGATTTAGTTGTAACTGGCGCCAAAAATTTGCCGGAAAATTTAGAGGAAGTATCTGTTTCTTTTGGCAAAGCGAATCTTCAAGCAGATTTAATAAATCGGGATGATAACCACGGAATAGCCTTTTTTAAAATCAACGCTTCTGGCACGGAATTTGCCAAGCCCGGACAATTATTAGGGGAAGAACCGACAGTCGGTCAGACAGTCGTTGGCTTGAGTGTTGCCAATGATAATTCAACCGAAATTGCGACTGGTATTATAATTGATTTTGTTAGTGCGACGGCAACGAGTACTGATCAAACGGCAACTAATACAGCTGGGCTTATCAGGACTAACGCTGTAAATTCAGACAATATTGGTGGTCCAGTAATTGATACCCAGGGTCGGATTGTAGGAATTGGTATTGCTCGAGGTTATGCTTTGGCTTCACTAACCCTGAAAAGGTTTGTTGACCAAATAAGATAACTGTGTTAAGGTAAATGTACGATAAGAAAGTTTTCAGCATTAATTTAAATCAGACAGATTGAATTTTGTAGATAAATTATAAATTTAATTTTAGCAGCTTAATTTAAGTGGTAGTTTTTCTTTCTAATTAACTTTTTATTAGAAATTTGTCGATAATTATAATTATTTAGTAGTGCTAGATTTGAAATTTATGCCTCCATTTCAAAATTTTACTTCAAAAGCTCGTGAAGCTATTCGTAAATCTCATGAATTGGCGATTGAGCGTGCCCAAAACCAAGTCAATCCGATGCACATGTTGGCAGCCTTAGTTTTGCAGGAAGAAAGTTTGGTTGTTTCTATTATTGAAAAATTAGAAGTGGATTCTATTGCCTTGACTGACTATATTTTGGATAGCATTGAGGGTTCAAGTATGGGTGGAGTAGTTAGCTCTAACTATCAAATTTATTTAACTCCAGAATTAGTAAAGGTTTTTGAAGAATCTATCAAGCAAGCCAGCAATTTGCGTGATGAATTTGTATCTACCGAGCATTTGCTTTTGGCAATCTTGGATGTGCCGAGCCAGGCAAAAGAGATACTTAATCGTTTTAAAATTACTCGCGACAATGTTCTTCAGATTTTAGAAGAATTAAAATCTGGGAAAATACCAAATTTAACGACTGCTAAAAAATTTAAAGCCATTGAAAAATTTACTAGAAATCTAACCGAAATGGCCAGAGCAGATAAACTTGATCCAGTTATTGGGCGTGATGCGGAAATTCGTCGAATTATGGAGATTTTGTCTCGTCGAACCAAAAATAATCCAGTCCTGGTTGGCGAAGCTGGTACTGGCAAAACAGCAATCGTTGAAGGTTTGGCAATTCGCATTGCCAAAGGTGACGCGCCAGAATCTTTGCGAGGCAAGGAAATTGTCTCGCTTGATTTGGGGTTACTTTTGGCTGGCACTAAATATCGGGGAGAATTTGAAGAGCGTTTAAAAAACATTATCAAAGAAGTAGAAAAATCAGAGAATAAAATTATCTTGTTTATTGATGAAATTCATACAATTGTCGGAGCTGGCGCGGCCGAAGGTGCGATTGATGCTTCTAATATGCTAAAACCCGCGTTGGCGCGCGGTGATTTGCGCACAATTGGTGCGACAACTATCAAAGAATATCAAAAATATATTGAACGTGATCAAGCTTTAACCAGGCGTTTTCAGCCGGTTTCTGTTGAAGAACCAACTTTAGAGGATGCCGTTACTATTTTACGTGGGTTAAAAGACAAATATGAACTTCACCATGGCGTCCATATCACCGATGATTCAATTGTTGCGGCGGTTAATTTATCGGCTCGTTATATCACTGACCGTTTTTTGCCAGATAAGGCGATAGATTTAATTGATGAAGCAGCTTCTGCTTTACGTTTGCAATTAGAAAACAAACCGGCTGTTTTAGAGGATAACGAACGCAAAATTATGCGTTTAGAAGTAGAAAAAGAAGCTTTGAAGAAAGAGGTTGAACTTAACGATAATAAAACAGCTAAATCGCGAATCAAAGAGATTGAGACAGAAATCGCTGAACTTAAAGAAAAAGTCAGTGAGCTTGAATTACGTTGGAAAAATGAAAAACAATTAATAAATGAAATCCGTGATATTAAAGAAGAGTTGGAAAAATTAAAATTTGAAGCTAGTCAAGCCGAACTCCGTGCTGATTTAACTAAAGCGGCTGAAATCCTCTATGGTTTGATGCCAGAACGACAAAAAAATCTTAAAACTAAAGAAAATAAATTAAAAAAATTACAAGCGACGAGGAAGGTTCTTAAGGAAGAAGTGTCCGAAGAAGAGGTTGCCAAAGTGGTTTCTCGCTGGACCGGAATCCCCGTGACGAAAATGTTAGAAGAAGAGAGTGAGAAATTAGTTCGTATGGAGGATGAATTGAAAAAACGAGTTAAAGGCCAAGATGAAGCGGTAGAAAAAGTTTCTGAATCAGTGAGACGTTCCCGCGCTGGAATTGCTGATCCTGATCGTCCCATTGGTTCATTTATGTTTTTGGGCCCTTCTGGTGTTGGTAAAACCGAATTAGCTCGTAGTTTGGCAGAATTTTTGTTTAATGATGAAAAATCTTTAATCAGAGTGGATATGTCTGAATTTATGGAAAAATATTCTGTCTCTAAACTTATTGGTTCACCACCTGGTTATGTTGGTTATGAAGAGGGGGGTAACTTGACTGAAATGGTTCGTCATCGTCCCTATTCTATTTTGCTTTTTGATGAAGTGGAAAAAGCGCATCCAGAAGTATTTAATGTTTTGCTTCAAGTTCTTGATAATGGTCGTCTGACTGACTCTAAGGGTCGCACTGTCAATTTTAAAAATACCATTATTATTATGACCTCTAATATTGGCAGCCAATACATTAAGAGTTTTAATAGAATTGGTTTTTCTGGACGAGACGAGGCTGAAACCAGTTTTGAAGATGTTAAAGAAAAGATGACTAGCAGTCTTAAAGATCATTTTCGGCCAGAATTTTTGAATCGTTTGGACGAAATAATTATTTTTAATCCTCTATCCGAAGAGGTGCTTAAAAAGATTGTTGTTATCCAATTGGATTTGATAAAAGAAAGATTGATGAGAAAAGGCATTTTCTTAGAAGTATCAGAAAAGACTTTATCTCACCTAGCCAAAGAAGGTTTTAATCCAGAATATGGTGCACGTCCTCTAAAACGTTTAATTCAAAACAAAATTCTAAACCCGGTTGCTAAATTTATTATTACTCGTTCCATTGATAATGGAGGAGTTGTTATGGTTGAAATGAAAAAAGACGAGCCAATAGTTGAGTTAAAAAAAGTTTTTCGTCGACAAGCCAATAATTCTAACAGAAATTCCAAAACTTCAGTTGTCAAAAAATAAAAAATTTGCGTGATCTCATTAGATATATTATGATAAATTAGGTTTTAAATAAGCCTAATTGCGTAGGTGGCGGAGTGGTCAATCGCACCTGACTGTAAATCAGGCGGCTTCGGCCTACGGGGGTTCGAATCCCTCCCTACGCACAAAACAAACGTCCCCGTATGTGAAAGTATGCGGGAGAGGGGAATCGTTTTGCAAATAAATTGAGAAATAAATTCAAAAAATTAAGCTCTTCAAGTATATTTAAATATACTTGAAGAGCTTTGGTTTTTAAAAGGACTTGCTGTGATTAAGGGCTCCAAATCTCTGAAGATGCTTTCGCATTTCTTCTGAACCTATCCACTTCCGGGCTTCGACCAGGAGAATCATGATTTCATGAACCTCATGCTTGAGGTCTTGGCGATCCTGTTCCAAAAACTTTTCAAGTTCTTTGATTTTTTTCTTCAAGACTTGCAGGATCTTTCTTTTCATCATTTTTCCTTCTCCTCACTTCTTGTTTGGGGACTTAACATCTTTTTATATTATAATACAGAAATAATATAAAAGTCAAGAACCACTATAAGGAGTTGTTTAATTATTTATTTTTTTGAATATCAATTTTCTAACTATAAAAAGTTGCTTAATATAGTAACTTGAGCTATAATAATTAAGCTCTGTCATTTAGACGGATTAATTTAATTATGTCACAAGATTCCCTTATCAAATTAGCTTGCAAATCTTGCAAACGAATTAATTATTATAGTCGCAAAAACAAGAAAAAAGTTGAGCGAAAAATTGATTTGAAAAAATATTGCAAGTGGTGCAAAAAACATACGCAACACGTTGAAATCAAGAAATAGCCCTCCTGGTGAGGGCTTTTCTTTTTATTTTTTTCTTTTTTTAAAAAAACTTTTGTGTTATGATATCAACTAGTTTTTGACTGTGGAAAAGATTGGGAGCTTAGTTAAATGGTATAACTACGGTCTCCAAAACCGTCGTTGGGGGTTCGATTCCTCCAGCTCCCGCTTTTTATTAGAGCCATTGTTTTTTTAAAGAGATTTTTGTCTGCGGGGTCAAACCAAATGATTCTTGAATCTCGTTTAAACCAAGTCATTTGTTTTTTGGCGTAATGATTGATTTCTGTTTCTAATTCTTGGATCATTTGTTCTTTTTTTATTTTGTCACGCAAAAAACGAGCCAAATAACGATATTCTAAGCCAAGTTCTTCCATTCTTTTCCAAGTTAGACCGTTTTGGTGGAGTTTTTTTGCTTCAGCTATTAAACCTTGTTTTAACCTGTTTGAGAGTCTTTTTTTTATCTTTATTTGGAGCCTTGAGGGTTTGGGCTGAAGACCAATCTGGATAAAATTAAAATGGGAATTAGTTTTTTTTAATTTTGGCACTTGACCCAGAGATTTAGTTATTTCAATTGCGCGAATTAATCGGACAGAATTTTTATTATCAATTGTCTGGGCGCGCTTAGGGTCAAGTTTTTGGAGGATGGCAAAAAGCTCAGCTGTTGTTTTTTGTTTTAATTTGGCACGCAATTTTTTGTCAGGTTTCACTTTTGGCAAAGCCAAATCATCAACTAAGGCTTGAATATAAAAACCGGTCCCTCCAACGATAATTGGTATTTTATTTCGTTTTAAAATATCCGCGATTTTTCTCTTGGCTAGTTTCTGGTATTTACTAACAGAAAACTTATTTTGAGGGTTAATGATATCAAGCAGATGATGAGGTATTCCAGCCATCTCCTTTTTTGTTACTTTGCCAGTGCCAAGGTTCAAGCCTTTGTAAACTTGTCTTGAATCGGCTGAAATTATTTCCCCATTAATTTTTTTTGCCAATTTAATAGACAATTCAGTCTTTCCTGAAGCTGTTGGGCCGAGAATGACAATGACGTTTGGTTTTTCTGTAAGTTTAGACACTCTTAATTAGTGGGGTATGCGAAAATTTTTCGGTGCCGCTGGTCGGAGTCGAACCGACATGCCGTGAGGCACACGATTTTGAGTCGTGCGTGTCTGCCAATTCCACCACAGCGGCTAGCTATTTTATTTTACCCTAATTTTCCTAAAAATCAATTTATGTTAAAATAAGAATATGCCTGGAAACTACGAAGATAAAATTTTCTTGATTGAAGTTGAAAAAATAAGACCAAACCCATTTCAACCGAGACAAGAATTCAATAATGAACGTTTGCGCGATTTGGCTGATTCTATTCGCCAATATGGAGTGTTGCAACCCTTGGTGGTAACACGAAAAGAAGTGGAACGTGAAGATGGCAGTCTTTTTTCTGAATACGAATTAATTGCTGGCGAACGACGTTGGCGAGCATCACAATTAGCTGGATTAAAACAAGTTCCGGCGGTTATTAGAACAGGTGATCAATCTGACAAAGAAAAGTTAGAGATGGCGATTATTGAAAATTTGCAACGAGAAGATCTTAACCCGATTGAAAGAGCCCAAGCCTTTTTCAGACTTATTAAGGAATTTAATTTAACTCACATTGAAGTAGCCAAGAGGATAGGTCGTAGTCGTGAGTATGTGTCTAATACAATTCGCATTCTCAATTTGCCTCAAGAAATGTTAGATGCCTTGGCATCTGGCAAGATCAGCGAAGGTCATACTAGACCGTTATTGATGTTGACTGATCGACCCCAAGAACAGATAACTATTTTTAAAGAAATTATTTTCAAACGTCTTAACGTTCGTGATACAGAGAATATCGCGAGAAGAATCGCTTTTGATAAAATTCGCAAGATTGAAACTTTGGTTGAACCAGAGATTTTAGAATTGGAAGAAAAATTGTCAGAAAAATATGGTAATCGTGTGAAAGTTGAGAAAAAAGAGAAGGGGGGACGGGTGATGATTGACTGGTCATCTGAAGACGATTTAAAGCGAATTCTTAGAATGATGAGCGAGGTTAAACCCCAGTCAATTTTAGAGGTTAAAGACGAGATAAATAGTCAAGAACAAGTAGTTAAAGAAGAATTTGAGATTGATACTGAAAACGTAAAAGAAAAAAATTTAGATAATCGAGAATCTAAAGATGATGAGGAAAATCTTTATTTTATCAAAAATTTTTCTGTTTAATTTAACCCTTTTTCTTTTTGTTGTTTAAGATGTAGATAACTACGGATATGTCTTTTAGCGTCGGTTGTTTTGACGAAATTAAGCCATTTGGTTCGTGGCTCGCTATTTTTGCTGGTTAAAATTTCTACCAAATCACCATCGGTTAGAGAAGCGTTTAAGGCACTCATTTTGCCGTTAATTTTGGCACCAGAAGCATGATGTCCAATGTCTGAATGGATAGCGTAAGCAAAGTCAAGAGGTGAGGCTTTGTCTGGCAATTCTATCACCTCGCCTTTTGGCGTAAAAACAAAAATTCGGTCATGAAAAAAATTATTTCGCAACTCTTTGATAAATTTATTTTTTTGGTTATCTTTTACTTCTTTTTGCCAGTTGATCAAATCTTGAATCCACTCAATATTTTTAGGAACCTGAGCTGTTTTTATTTTTTTAGTTTTTTCATCATAGGCGATATGCGAAGCAATCCCATATTCAGCTTCGTGTTGCATTTGTTCAGTGCGAATTTGGATTTCTACGATTGTGCCATCACCAATAAGAACAGTGGTATGGATACTTTGGTAACCATTGGGCTTGGGATTGGCGATATAATCCTTTAATCTTCCAGTTACTGGACGCCAAAGATTGTGAACAATGCCAAGCACTTGATAACATTCTTCAACCGTTTCAACAATTACTCGTAATGCGGAAATATCATAGATTTCATCAATATTCATATTTTTTCGCAAGAGTTTGGTGTATAGACTGTAAAGATATTTGATACGATAATCAATTTCAAAATCTTTAATTCTCCTTTCGGCAATCGCTTTTTGTAAGACACGGTAGATTTTTTGTAATCGTTTTACAGTTTCTTTACCTTTTGATTTTCTAAGCTCAACTACTTTTTGATAATCTTCTGGATAAGCATAAGGAAAACTGGCGTCTTCCAGGCGGCCCTTCATTTTCCAAACACCAAGTCGATTGGCTAATGGCGCGTAAAGCTCTAGAGTTTCTAAGGCAATTCTTTTTTGTTTGTCCTCGGGAACATATTGCAGGGTGCGAACATTGTGGAGTCGATCAGCTAGGCGAATCATAATAACTCTTATATCTTCAGCCATCGCAACAAATAATTTACGTAAGCTCTCACTATGACGCTTGGCTCCTTGGTATTTTAATTTGCCCAATTTTGTTACTCCTTCAACCAAAAAGGCGATAGCTGGTCCAAATTCTTTTTTTAAATCATTAGCGCTGATATTGGTGTCTTCTACCGTATCATGTAAAAGACCGGCAGCGATTGTTTCCGCGTCGGCTTTGAATTCAGCTAACAAGAGAGCAACATTAAAAGGGTGAATAATAAAAGGTTCACCGGAATAACGTTTTTGACCTTCATGAGCATGTTCTGCAAAGGATAAAGCCTTGTTTATCAAGTCTTTATCAGACGATGAAGGATTTTTCATTAAATTGAAAATTTCCTCTGCATCCATAAAAAAGATTCTAGCACGAGTTTGGGCTTAGACAAAAGAACATATTTTTATTTATCCTTCTTTAATTTGTGAGGGTTGTGATTTGGACAGGTTTTATTACTGCATCGGTCAGGAATGGTCTTAGTTCCTTCCATCATCAAAGAACCGCATATTGGGCAAATTTCGCCAGTTGGTTTAGACTTGATAATATTTTTACATTTGGGGTAATTTGAGCAGCCATAAAAAACTCCAAAACGTCCGCGTTTTTCAGTCATTGTTCCAATTTGACAAATTGGACATCGGACACCGGTATCGCCCGGCTTCTCACCGTTTTCTAATACAGCGTCTTTTTTGATGTAACGACATTTCGGGTAATTGGAACAGGCAACAAAACGACCAAAACGGCCGTCACGTTCCACTAGTGGACTATCACATTCCGGACATTTTTCGCCAGTTTCTTTGGGTCCAGCCAATTCTTTGCCTTCCAGGGTCAGAGCTCCAGTGCATTTAGGAAATTTTGCACAACTGTAAAAGCGGCCGTTTTTAGCCAGTTTGATGATCATTGGACTACCGCAAATTGGACATTTGATTTCGCTTGGGGCCGCGCCAAGATTAGTGATTTTATCAATTTTCTTTTTACTAACAATCTCTTTAGTAAATGGGTCATAAAAATCTCTCAAGGTCTTGATATAGTTACGTTTGCCATCAGCAATATCATCAAGTTTATTTTCCATTTCAGCGGTGAAAGTGTCACTAATATATTGTTCAAAATGTTTGCTCAAAAAATCACTAACCACTTCGCCGGTGTCTGTCGGACGAAGGGCTTTATTTTCTTTTATTACATAACCGCGGTCTTGAATAGTTTTGATAATAGCGGCGTAAGTGCTTGGCCGACCAATGCCGCGTTTTTCCAATTCCTTGACCAAACCAGCTTCAGTATAACGATGAGGGGGTTGGGTTTCCTTACCTTCGGCTGAAATATTTTTTAATGAAAGAGGTTCTTTGGCAGTCATTTTGGGTAATTCAATTTCTTCACCGCGCGCGGTCGGGTCGGCCTTGAGCCAGCCGTCAAAAACAATTCGCGAACCATTGGTTTCAAAGACTGGAATTTTTTTGTTGTCGCTTTCGGCGATAACTTTGGTGCGTAAAATTTTAGCATCAGCCATTTGACTGGAAACAGCTCTTTGCCAAATCAACTGATATAATTTTTTTTCTTGAGGGTTGGCGCCAATCAATTTTGTGTTTGCATGAGTGGGACGGATAGCCTCGTGGGCTTCTTGGGCGTTTTTGCTTTTTGTTTTGTAATTTCGCGGCGAAACATAGTTTTGTCCAAAGTCTTTTTCTACAACATTTATTATTTCACCGAGAGCAGTCTTGCTCAAGTTTGTGCTATCAGTGCGCATGTAAGTGATATGTCCGGCTTCATAAAGTTTTTGGGCCAAACGCATAGTAACGCTTGGAGCGTAACCAAGCCGTGACGAGGCGGTTTGTTGGAGAGTGGAAGTTGTAAAAGGTGCGCGCGCGGAACGTTTGGTTTCTGTTTCATCTATTTTAGCAATCTGCCATTTTTCTTTTTGGGCAGCGCTGACAATTTTTTCTGCTTGCTCAGCTGTTTTTGGTTCTTCGCTGCATTTGAAAGGTAACAGTTGACTGTTTTTAGTTTTAAAATTTGCCATGATAATCCAGAATTTTTCTGGTGAGAAAGCTCGGATTTCTTTTTCACGTTCAACCAAGATACGCAAAGCGGGTGACTGTACCCGACCAGCAGATAAGCCGTAACGGACTTTTTGCCAGATTAGAGCTGATAAATCATAACCAAATAAGCGGTCAAGCACGCGACGCGCCTCTTGGGCTAAACGTAAATCCTCATCTATTTTTCTCGGATGTTTAATCGCTTCTTGAACAGCCTCTTTAGTAATTTCGTGGAAAACAATACGTTTAGGATCTTTTAGATGGATAGTTTCTTTGAGGTGCCAAGCAATAGCCTCGCCTTCACGGTCGGGGTCAGTTGCAAGGACTACTTCATCCGCCTTCTTGGCTAGTTTTTTTAAATCAGCAACTACTTTTTCTTTTCCAGGCGAAACGACATAGTTGGGGGCAAAACCTTTGTCTATATCAATCGCGTTTTTATTTGATTTTGGTAAGTCTCGAATATGACCGACACTTGCCTTGACGGTGTAAGCATTGTCCAGATACTTACTGATAGTTTTGGCCTTAGCCGGTGATTCAACAATTAATAATTTCATATTAATAAAATTTATTTAACAGTTTAGCAAGTATTATGCATTTTGTAATGTTTTGTCAAATTTAATTTAGGCCTCTGATGTTTAACTTAGTTAAAAAATTAAAAATATTTTTAACACAAGTCTTGTCTAAATTGCCAAATGAATTTCTCCTATTGTTTCTTTGATTAAGCCTTTGATTTCCATTATTGATAGAGCAATGTTGGCTTGAGTTGATTTTAGACCAGATTTGCGAATTAAAGTTTCTTTGTTTAGTGGTTCAACTTGCAAAAGTTTAATAATTATTTTTTCTTCCGGCGAGAGTTCATTAAAATCGTGGTTAGTAATTTGAGATTTGGTTGATGGTAAACCTAGGACACCCAAAACATCATCTGCTGAGGTGACTGGGATAGCTCCTTGTTTAATTAACCAATTGGAACCGTAAGAATTTGGTGAAAAAATTGAACCAGGTACAGCCAAAACATCACGATTGTATTCAGTTGCTAAACGAGCGGTAATTAGGGTGCCAGACTTGGCTCCGGCTTCAATAATTAAAGTAGCTTTGGCTAGCCCTGCCATCAAACGATTGCGACGTGGAAAAGTATAAAGTGTGGCTGGTTGATTTGGCTCGTATTCTGATAATAAACAACCGCCTTCAATAAGAATTTTTTCTGCCAAACGATAATTGGTTGAGGGGTAAATAACCTTTGGGTTTAATCCAGAGCCGGGCCAAGCGAGAGTTTTGAGTCCGGCACTAAGAGCAAATTGATGCGCCAAAGTGTCTATCCCTAATGCTAAACCAGAAACTATAGTTATTGGATAACCAGTTAAACCTAAAATTATTTTTTCTATGGCATCATGACCATAAGCGGAATATTTGCGTGAACCAACAACGCACAGTAGAATTTCTTTTTGCCAATCGGGCAATTGTCCCACCGAATATAAAAATTTAGGTGGTTGAGGGATTTCTTTTAAAATGGGTGGTATTTCTTGCCCAATTATTTTTTTGATTACCCAATCCATTATTTGTATTTTAACAAATTTTTTATGACTGTCTGGCTATTAAAACGTGGATATTGTTCCCTTTTGATAATTTTTTAAAAAAGTCTCGGCTTAAATCTTAAAAATAAACATTCCAAGCGGATAGTGGAACGTTTAAATTCTTGTTTTGCAAAGTTTTTTGTATTTATTTTCTCCCCTTTGTTTTTTGGTTTCTATTTGTTAATATTATTTTATGCTAGATATAAAATTTATTCGGGAAAATAAAGAAGTTATTAAAGAGGCCGTCCGCAAAAAAAAGTCTGATTTTAATGTGGAAGCTTTGTTGGAAGCCGATGAACAAAGGATTAAATTGACAAGCGAAGTTGATAATTTGCGTGCGTGTCAGAATGAGGCCAGCAGTAAAATTTCTCAAATCCAAGACGAAACGGAACGTGACAATTTAATTGAACAAATGAAGGAGGTAAAAAATTCACGTGAGAAGAAAGAAGAAGAATTAAAACAAGTAATGGAAACTTGGAAAAATTTATTACTTAAAGTGCCTAACATTCCGGATTCTTCTGTTCCCGAAGGAAAAGATGATAGCGAGAATCAAGAAATAAAAATTTGGGGTGATCGTTCGAAGTTTGATTTTATTCCCAAGGGTCACATAGAATTGATGACTGATTTAAAGTTGGTGGATTTTGAACGAGGCATAAAGGTTTCGGGTTTTCGCGGTTATTTTTTAAAAAATGAGGCTGTCTTATTATCGTTTGCGATTTGGCAACATGCGATGAAACTGGCCTTAGAGGATGGTTTTACGTCATTATTACCCCCTGTTTTAGATCGCCCAGAAAATTTTATGGGAACTGGTTATTTGCCTGACGGCGAAGAAGATTTATACAAAACACAAGATAATGATTATCTTGCCGGAACGGCCGAAGTTCCTACAATGGGATATTATTTTGATGAAATTGTGCCTCTTGATCGTTTGCCTTATAAATTCATTGTTTTTTCTCCCTGTTATCGTCGGGAAGCTGGCAGTCATGGTAAGGATACCCAAGGCTTGATCAGGGTCCATGAATTTTATAAAGTTGAACAAGTAATTCTTTGTGAAGCCAATCATCAAGAGAGTGTTAATTGGCACGAAAAATTATTAGCTAACGCAGAACGATTCATGCAAAGTTTGAAAATTCCTTATCGAGTTGTTATAAATTGCGCTGGTGATTTGGGGCAGGGTCAAGTAAAAAAATATGATATTGAAGCTTGGGTGCCGTCTGAAGGTAAATTTCGTGAAACTCATTCCATTTCTTATTTTCATGATTTTCAAGCTCGTCGTTTAAATACTCGTTATCGTGATACTGAAGGAAGGCTTCGCTTTGTTCATTCGTTAAATGGCACATTAGTTGCCTCACCGCGAATTTTAGTTCCTCTTATCGAAAATTTTCAACAAGCTGATGGTTCTGTTGTTGTGCCGGAAGCATTAAGACCTTATCTTGGCAAAGATATCATAAAATAAAGTCATGGCGGTATCAAAAAGCAAGCGTGACATTTTAAAAAGGTCTAAAGAACGTGAGAAAAAAATCCTTAAAATTAAAATAATTTTAGGTTTTTTGTTGATACTTTTTTTAGTGGGTAGTTTTATTATTCTTTTGAATTGGCATTTTTTAAGGTTTGATTCTGTTGTTGTGGTAGGCAACACTGCTGAAAATAAAGATTTAATTCAAACAATTGCTCAAAAAAGTATTGCTGGTCGTTATTTAGGGTTAGTGCCGAAAGGGAGTATTTTTTTTCTTCACAAAAAGATTTTAGTTGAGACTCTTAAACAAGAATTTCCTCGACTGGCTGAAATTGTTATCAGTTTGCCTGATTTAAATACTTTAAAACTTGTTGTCAACGACAAAAAGGCGAAACTTGTCTGGTGTGACGGTCAAGATAGTATAAAAAAAGAGGATTGCTATTATTTAAATGAAAATGGAGAAATTTATTCACAAGCACCAGTTTTTTCAAAAGCGATAATAACAGAAATTATAGGACCCTTGTCATTGTCGCCAATTGGTCGGGTGGTGATGTCTTCTAGCACTGTTGAAAAAATTCAAGCTCTAACTTTGGCGATTAATCATCTGGTTGCCGGTTTGCCGAATAGTAATTCATCAAAATTGATTTATTGGCAACCTTTGACCGATGGCGATTGGTCTGGTTGGGTAATGTCCGAAAAAGATAAAAGGTGGCAAGTGATATTTAATGAAAAAAGTTCCCTTCCTGAATTATTAGGCAGTTTGAGTTCTACTCTTAAAAATAAAATATTTTTGACTGATTGGACTCGACAAAATGGAAGGTTGGAATATATTGACATTCGATTTGACCAAAAAATATTTTATCGTTTTATTAATTAATAGTTCTTTATTAAAGTGTGGTCACTTGTCAAAAATGTTTGTATAATTAAAATATTATGAATATTTTATCGGTCATTGGGCATTATTTCTTTTGGCATTATTCAATTGCCCTGTTTCGGTTTACCTTGATTTATCGCGATATTTTATTTTTTATTAAGGATTATTTTTCTCTTTCAATACTTTTGAAATCTTTTTTTGAACCCTGGCGACGAATGGGCGAGGCTTATCCTGAAGACAAGTTTAAATTAAAGGAAGTTTTGGCGGTTTTTGTTGTTAATAGTTTAATGAGATTGGTGGGAATGATAATGAGGTCAATTATCATTATCATTGGGGTTGTTTCTCTAATTCTAATTGTTTTTTTATATCCGATTTTAATTTTATTGTGGTTGGGTTTGCCACTAATTATCCTATTGCTTTTAGGATTTGGGTTTAAACTTTTGTTTTTTTAAATTATGTCAAATAAATTGCAAGCATATCTAAAATCAAGCCGTCTTTATCCAATTTTAGTTTTGGATTCTTTAATTGGTGAGAAAAAACGAAATTGGTTAATAAATATAAGCGGGACCCTAGTTCTTTTTTTGTTGTTGCCAATTTTAACTTTTGAAATTTTTGGTAATTTATTTCTTGCTCCATTTTTTGCGGTCTGGGCATCTTTGGCACCACGTTTTTGGGGCGCCACTTTTATTTGTTTGGCTTTTTATTTTTCATCTAAATTATTAGATTTTTATTTTAATGATTCTTATTATTTTGAGAATGTTGCTTTGAATCGTTATACAAACGATGATATTTTTAGTATCACCGTTGGCCGAATTCTTTTCTTGGCCGAAAAAGGAGATGCCTTGCGTGGTTTTTTCCTTTCGGCGGTTGGTAAAGAAATATTGTTACGGTTAGGAATAGAAGAAGAAGCACAGAAAGAATTTTTAATTAATCGACAGTTGGTAAGTGAAATTCCTCCGCGAACCTTGACTGATGGAGTTTTAAAATTACGGTCTTTAGTTTTGTTTTTATACAAGAAAAATCCAGATTTCGCACAATTTTTGAAAAAATTTGGAATTATTGAAAAAGAACTTTTGGGAGCAACTGACTGGGTTGTTTATCGGATTGAATTTGGTGAATTTTCGAAACGTTGGTGGTCTAAATCTAATCTCAATAAAATTCCAGGTTTGGCTAAAGATTGGGGGTTTGGTGCTACTTTTACTTTAGATAAATATAGTTGGGATATGGCGCAAGGTTTGCGTTATTCTAGTATTGGTCATGATTATTCCCTTCATTCTTTAGAAATAACTCAATTAGAAAATATTTTAGCTAAAGACAAGGAGGCAAACGCAATTTTGGTTGGTAACTCGCGAGATGAGTCCTTGGATGTTGCCTGGCATTTGGTGAGAAAAATTCAAAATCGTAATATCCTACCAGTTTTGGAACATAAGCGGGTGGTTTTGTTTAATGCTTCTGTTTTTCTATCTAATTTTAAAGATCGATCCAATGCTGAACGAGAATTGCTTAAAATTTTTAGCGAAGCTCAAAAGGCGGGCAATATAATTTTGGTGATTGATGATATCTATAATTTGATGATTGGTTTTCAAACTTTAGGGTCTTCTTTCTTGAGTTTGGTTGAAGAATATTTGCAAAGTAATGCTTTCCAGATTGTTGCCGTTACTACTAATGATATTTTTCATCGTTTTTTGGCTGTTAATATTGAATTGATGAATTTCTTTGACCGTATTTTTGTCAAAGAAATAAATTCAGAGATGCTCATTCATGGTTTGGAAGAAACCGTTTGGCAAATAGAAGCTAAATATAAATTATTTTTTACCTACCAATCTTTACTAGAAATAATTTGGGGAGCTGATAATTATTTTGCCGAAAGTTCATCAAGTGATAAGGTTGTTGATTTAATCGCAGAAATTATTCCTTGGGCCCAAAAACTTGAACTCAAAATTATTAAAAAAAATGATGTCCAAAAATTTATTTCCAGTAAAACTAATACCCCTCTGGGAGAAATTGGAGTTGAAGAACGAACCAAATTGCAAAATTTAGAAATTGAAATACATAAAAGAGTGGTCGGACAAATTGAAGCGATTAAGTCAATTTCGGGAGCCTTAAGAAGGTCTCGAGCTGGAATTCGCAACCTTAATCGACCGATTGGATCTTTTCTTTTTTTGGGACCGACTGGGGTCGGTAAAACCGAAACAGCCAAAGCTTTGGCTGAAGTTATTTTTGGTCGCGAATCCAGCTTGTTACGTTTAGATATGTCCGAATTTCAAAATGAAGAAGCCCTAACTAAATTAATTGGTTCATTTGAAACTGGCAAAACTGGAATTTTGGTAGATATGCTTCGTGAAAATCCTTATGGTGTATTACTATTGGATGAATTTGAAAAAACCAACCGTGAAGTGTTGAATCTTTTTTTACAAATCTTGGATGAAGGTGTTTTTTCTGATATGAGGGGCAAAAAAGTTAATGCCAGAAATATAATCTTTATTGCAACTTCTAATGCGGGCGCAGAATTAATTTGGAAAAACTTTAAACAAAAAGACGAAGAAAAAAATACTGCTAATAATCTTATAAATTATATTGTCACCAAGGGAATATTTCGACCAGAACTTTTAAACCGTTTTGATGCGACTATTGTTTTCGAACCCTTATCCTCAGAAGCATTAGAAGAGATTTCCCGATTGATGTTGGTAAAGTTGAGTAAACGTTTAACCAAACAAGGTCTAGAGCTTCTGGTCAACGATTATCTGGTGAAAACAGTAGCCACCTTAGGGGCTAATGAAGTTTTTGGAGCTAGGCCGATGCAGCGTTTTATTCAAGATAATATAGAGCAAAAAATTGCCGAGTCAGTTATTGGGGGAAATTTAACCCAGGGTGATAAAATTGAATTTAAAGAACCTGATTTGAATTTAATGATTAATAATGAACAAGAAAAATAATTTAGGAAAATTAGGAAAATTTTCATTCTTGGGAATTATCGCGCTAGCGGTAATTTTGGTTTTTAGCCTTCTTTTCTTCTTGGTTGGTGAATTTCTTTATTCTAAGTTTTTAGATGGAGAGATATTTAGCTATAAATCTAACTTAGCCCTTGTTGATTCAACTTTGCAAGCTAGTTATTCTAATTTTGATGTTGGGAAAACGCCTGTCCCTCCAATTGGCAAGTCTATAATTATTGACGTTAAAAATACTAAATTACATCTTTTTGACAGAGGTGTTCTTTTTAAATCTTTTAGTTTGATTTCAATTCCAACAAGCGGTTCTGCTTGGGAAACCTCGGGAGGAAGTTTTGCGGTTATAAGAAAAAAAGAAGATCATTTTTCGCCAATTGCCAAGATAAGATTTCCTTACACAATTCAGTTTTTTGGCAACTCTCTTATTCATGGAGAGCCAACTAATAATAAAAGTCAAAAAATTAAAACAGACGCCGGTGGTTTTCGGTTGAAAACCAAAGAGGCGGCAGAAATTTTTGATTGGATAGATATCGATACCAGAGTTTTGGTTTATGGCGCGCGTTGGACGATGGGGGAAAATAATCATTTTTCTTATATTGTGAAAAAATCTAAACCTCGCGCCCTCACCGCCAATTCTTATTTGGTAGCCGATTTAAAGACTAAGGAAGTTATTTTGAGCAAAAATAAAGATAAGATGGTGCCGGTTGCTTCTGTCACTAAATTAATGACAGCTTTAATCGCGTTTGAATTATTTAAACCAGAAGAGGAAATAGAAATTTCTCGTCAAGCTTACGAGACTTATGGCGGGAGTGGTTATTTTCGAATCGGAGATAAGTTCTCGTTAGAAATTATGCTTTATCCGCTTCTTTTGGAATCAAGCAATGACGCTGCTGAAGCAATTGCTGAGAGGGCAGGACGTGACAAATTTATCGCGAGAATGAACAAGAAAGCTAAAGAACTTGGAATGACGGGGACAATTTTTGAAGATCCAAGCGGTTTGTCTCCCAATAACATTTCTTCAGCTGAAGATCTGGTCAGATTGGCTGATTATATTCATCAAAATAAAGCTTTTTTGTTTGAGATCACTAAATTAAAAGAATACAAATATGGACGCTTTGTCTGGACAAACCGTAATAATTTGATTGGAATGAATTATTATGCTGGTGGCAAAAACGGTTACACTGATGAAGCTAATCGCACATTGCTCGCGCTGTTTGAATTGCCTTTGTCAGAATTTGAAAATCGGAAAATAGTTTTAGTTTTATTGGGTAGTGATGACCGTAAAACTGATACTAAAAATATTATCAATTATGTGGCTGGGAATGTCTCTTATAGTGGACCATCTGTCTTTAAACCTTTAGATAATTTTGGATGGGAGGAATTATAAAAAAAATAAATAAAAATTCAAAGAAAAAACTTTTGAGGATTTTTTGTTTTTTGTTTATGGCCTTAAGTATAATTTTTTGGGGTTTTTGTCTTAAACCAAAATCAGGTAATTTTTTAAAAGAAAACTTAAATTTGATTTCTTTTTTAAATTTCGAAAACAAATCAAAAGAAATTATTTTGTTGACTGTTGGTGACATTATGCTTAATCGAGGAGTGGCTCAAATGGTTAGCAAAAAAGGTGGCGGTGACTTCTCTTATGTTTTTGAAAATCTTCACGGGTTCAAAGATGGGGCTGATATTTTGTTGGGAAATTTAGAAGGGCCGATTTCCGACCAAGGGGCGGATACTGGCAATCTATATTCTTTTCGAATGTCGCTAAAAATTTTACCTGCTTTAAAAAAAGTTGGGTTTGATGTTCTAAATGTTGCCAACAATCATGCTGGTGATTGGGGGCGAATTGCTTTTGTTGATTCCTTAAATCATCTCGCGGCAAATCGCTTTGCTTATGTTGGTGGGGGGTTGACCAAAGCCGAAGCGGAGGAACCGGTTATTATTGAGAAAAATGGTTTGAAGGTTGGTTTTTTGGGTTTTTCTGATGTGGGACCAAGCTGGTTAGTTGCAACCGAACAAGATGCTGGAATCTTGCTGGCTAGTAATTTCAGGTTTGCTGACATAATTTCTCAAGCTGCAAAACAGACAGATGTCTTGATTGTGACTATCCACTTTGGCGAGGAGTATCAAAAAATTCATAATGACAAACAAGAACAAATTGCTAAAAAAGCTTTGATGGCCGGCGCGACGGCTGTTATTGGACATCATCCACACGTGGTCCAAGACGAAGAAACAATAAACAATCAATATATTGCTTACAGTCTTGGTAATTTTGTTTTTGATCAAAATTTTTCCGCCGAAACCATGTCGGGCCTTGCTCTAAAACTAAAATTAAGCCAAGATGGCGTAGTTGGCGTGGAAAAATTGCCAATTTTCATCAATAACAACTTCCAACCGAGTTTTAGATAAAATCAGTCGAATTTTTTAATTAATTCAAATATACTTTTCCAATCCTTAGCTCTGTTTAAGTTTCTTTTTGGGGCTGTTTTTTTAACTCCAAATAAGATAGGTTTTATTTGGGAATTATTGGGGAAAAAGTCAAAAATTTCTGGGCTATCATCTATCATAAATTTAACTTTTAGGTTTTGGCAAACCTTATATTTATCTGAATTTTTTTCGACAAAAACGATATTTTTTATTTTTAAGAATGGTAAATGTTTTTTCAACCACTTTTTTGCAAATTCACGCCCATCTTTTTTGTTTTTTGAAACAATAAAAATTTCATAATCTTCCTTTAAATGTTTTGGGCTGTGAATTTGGCGGGTGGCGCTGGGATCTTTCCTTATCGTAATTGTCGGATAAAAATGGATCGAATCTCTCCTTTTTCGGTGCGGACAATGCAGACATTTGTCTTGACATCGAAAGTCATTAAGTTTCTGTCTGAATTTTCTGACATCTTTGCTGGTTTTCACGTCTCGGCCGGTATTGCCAAAAAAACACCGATGATTGTCATTGGAGAGGCTAATGGGCAAACCTACGTTGCTCATTACTTACCGCCCATTATTGAGAAGGGGCCTGAGGGAACCTACTTACTTGATGGACACACCGTTGTTATATGGTTGGAAAAATTGGTATGACGATTGAGGCCCTAGTGGTGGATAATGTTCAGTCTCCACCACGAGCAAAATTGATTGATTGGAATAATGTCTGCTTGGTTGCGCGCAAGCCTCCAAGGGAGAAGCGAGTGATAGACAACAACCCAGCCTACTATCGCAATTTTGAAAGGGTGGGAATTGACGGTTGATTGGATGTTTCAAGGTGGCCAAAGCGGACTTGTTTCCGTTTTGGCTTTTATTTTTCTATTAGTTTGGATATATTAATCAAATGAAATCTTTTTGGGAAAAACTGAATAAACCATTTTTTGCTTTAGCGCCAATGTATGACGGACGCCGCTTTTCGGGCAATGTTTGTTAAATATAGTAAAACACAGAAAACTAAGGGGGCGCCCGAACTAGTTTTATTTACTGAGTTTGTTTCGTGCGATGGTTTAGTGAGTGATGAGGGGCGATTAAAATTGTTACGTGAACTTTATTACACTGAAGAAGAGCGACCGATTGTGGCACAGATTTTTGGTTCACAACCAGAAAATGTAGAGAAAACAGCTCAATTAATAAAAGAGCTTGGTTTTGATGGATTGGATTTGAATATGGGTTGTCCTGATAAAACAATTGAAAAGCAAAAATCCGGTGCCGCGTTAATAAAAGATCCAGTTTTGGCTCAAGAAATTATTGTCGCGGCCAAACAAGGAGCAGGGGATTTACCAGTTTCGGTTAAAACCCGACTTGGTTACAATGAGATTGATTTTTCTTGGTTAGAAAAAATCATTGATAAAAAACCAGCTGCTTTGACTGTTCATTTGAGAACTAGAAAAGAAATGTCTTTGTCTCCGGCTCATTGGGAAATTTTTCCAGAAATTGTTTCAAGAATTCAAAAAGAGGAAATTATAATAATCGGTAACGGTGATGTAATTGATATTAAAGATGGCCTAGAAAAGGCCAAATATTTTGGCGCTGATGGCATCATGATTGGTCGTGGGGCCTTTGGAAATCCTTGGCTCTTGATTAACAACCATAAAAGAAAACTTTCACTTGAGGATAGGTTAAGGGTAATGTTGGAGCATACGGAATTATTTTGGAATTTGTATGGACCAACTAAAACTAACAAAAAACTTTTCTACGGACATCAGAAAAATTTTGCAGTAATGAAAAAACATTTTAAAGCTTATGTTCGCGGTTTTGTTGGGGCTTCTTTTTTGCGTGAGCAATTGATGGGGGCAAAAAACCCAGAGGAGATTAAGAAAATTTTATTAAAACAAAAATTAATAACTTGATTTTTGTGCTCATTAAGATCGCACGTAATTTATTTTTTGTAAGCAACAACTTGGTTGTTTAAAGGCATATTGTAATTTTGATTAAATTTGCTAGCTAGGACGCCAAAAATATTTATTAAAATAACTATGGGAACGTATATTTTGGGCCGAAGATAAGTTACAACTAATTGCGCGATTGTATAAGGATAACAACAGCTAGGTTCTATTTTTATATTAACAAAGCCAGCATTTTCTAAGAGATATTTAAGACCATATTTGGTGTAACGATAATAATCATGAGGCTCTTCGTGAAGAGGCCAAGTCATAGGAGTGGTTAAAATTAAAAAACCATCTTTTTTTAACACTCTATAAATTTCATTGAGCGCATTTTGAGGGTTCTTTATGTGTTCCAAAACTTCTGTGCAAATTACTCCGTCAGCGTAATTATTTTGTAAAGGGATTTTTTTATTAAGGTCCCCAATTATTAAATTTGGATCATTGCTTCTATTTTCAATATCCAAAGGGATATATTTATCATAATTGATTAATTTTTGGTAAGGACCCATTCCAGCTCCGATATCCAAGATGATTGGTATTTTTTTGCCTTTTAATTGATTTGAAATAAATAAATTAATTGATCGTCTAATCAAAAAACGAGTGGATTTTAAATTTCTTAATTTAGGAATTTTCATTTGTTCAGTATAAATTGATTACAGTTTTTTTGAAAGGGGAAGATAAAACCATTAAAATTTCAGAAAGCTTATTTTCTAAGACTATTCCCTTTTTAATTAAAATATGTTCTAATAAAGAAAGAAAGTAAAGAAAGGAGGTCCTATATGTTTTCTCGATTTGTTCTTTTTATCCGCTGGAATCTCATCTTCTTTTTGAAGATTTGTTTCCTGCTCCTTGTCATGGTCGGTCTCGGTCTCTTTTCCAAGTTTTTTCGTCCTCGATCCAAACTTGATTGGTTTGATTAAGGAGGATGAAATGAATGTTTTAAAAAAGGAGGAACAAAACAAGGTCACGATAAAGCCGTACTCGTTTCCCCAACTCATTCCTTGGGCTGAAATTTTGTTGCCAAAAGAGGATTCTTGTAAGATAGCTTCTGAAGAAGTTTTAATTCACTCTGTAATTGAGGACAGAGAGGTTGCAAAAGAAGTTAATCTCGCGCCCATCTTGCCGAATTTTGTTTGGAGACTTTATGTGATAAGGAAGTATCGTTTAATCGCCCACTCTCGTTAAAGAGTTTGGGCGATTTTATTTTTCTTTATTCTTTCGGTATAATCTCAATATGTCTAAACAAACTTTATATCTCAAATATCGTCCTCAGAAATTCAATGAAGTTTTGGGGCAAGAACAAGTAACAGAAGTCATAGAAACTGCCTTAAAAAATAAAGGCCTAGTTCATGCTTATCTTTTTGCTGGTCCGCGAGGTACTGGCAAGACTAGTGTGGCGAGACTGCTGGCGAAAACTATCGGTTGTTCGGAACGAGATTTGTCTGAAATAGATGCCGCTTCTAACCGAGGGATTGACGAAATCCGCGCTTTACGCGAAGCGGTTGGCACTTTGCCATTTGAATCGCCTTATAAAGTCTACATCATAGACGAGGTTCATATGCTGACTAAAGATGCTTTTAACGCTCTCCTAAAAACTTTAGAAGAACCACCGGCACATGTGGTTTTTATTTTGGCAACAACCGAACCACACAAGGTAATTGAGACAATTATTTCTCGTTGTCAAACTCACTTTTTTAAAAAACCAAGTTTGGAAATTTTAAAAAAAATGATTTTAAATGTTTCTCAAAAAGAAAATATCAGTCTATCAGAAGAAGTTTCCTCTCTGATTGCTTTCTTGGGCGATGGATCTTTTCGCGATACTCTTGGTATTTTACAAAAAGTTATTAGTTATTCTCCGGATAAAGAGATCTCTTTGGACGAAGTTCGACGTATCACTGGCGCCCCATCCTTTGAATTGGTCTCTGATTTTGTATTATCTCTAACCAAAGGAGATTTAGAATCTGCGTTGGCTGTTTTGGATCAAGTTGCCGAACAATCTATAGAAATGAAAGTTTTTCTTAAAATGGTGATGAGAGAAATGCGTTTTATTATTTTGGTAGTTTTTGCGCCTCGTCTCAAAACGCGGATATTTGAAAATTTGACGATTGAGAGTAAAATTTTTGTTGCTCAACCCAAAAGTGAAATTTTGTCTGGTGTTAAACGTTTGGCCTCTGTTTTAAGAGAATTTTTGGATATTTACGGACAATTAGGGGGAAGTTTTGTGCCTCAGGCTCCCATTGAATTGGCATTAATCAAGATTCTAAAAGACTCCAAGCCTGCTTGATTGTTTCAAAAAACTAATCAGATTTTTAATTATTGAAAAAATTTGCTTGAAAAATAACTTATTTTGAGGCAAAATATTAAAGTTATCACTTATTGCGGGATCGTCTAATGGTAGGACATCGCCCTTTGGAGGCGAGTATCGGGGTTCGAATCCCTGTCCCGCAGCAGCCAAGTGAGAGCTATCGAGACTCTTAAAATCGCTATAATTTGTAAAGCATTTTAAGAACGAGTCATGGGCACGAACTTTTGTGATTTTCTTCAAAATTAGAATATCTTTGTTCCAAGCCATATTGTTGGTTCGAGTCCTAGATAGTTTTTTTTGAATTATAAATAGAAAAAAAGCCCGATACCTTTTGAGGGATACCGGGCTGGTTGTGTCTTCGAAGAAAATTGACGGTTAGTTACCCGTCGCCTTCTTGATGACTTTGAGCTGGAAGACATACACGCCGAGGTCCTCCTTGTCCTTCGGGTAGATACCACGAAGGATGTTGAGAGCACCTGCCGGGTCGTCAGGGACGATGTGTCCCGCTTTCTCGTGCTTCAACATCTCGGTGAACGTCTTGTAGACACGGACTTCCGCGACTTCGACGATGTCGTGATGGCGACCACATTCAAGACGAATATGTTCACCTTTCTTGATGCCCTTGATATTGCCGTAGCCGACACGGACCTCCAGGGGTTTCGTGCCTGCCAGAATGGCATTGAAGTACTGACGTTTGACGCGCATCATTCTCATAACTGTGTTCTCCATGACAAGTCCCCATTGTTGTGTGACAACACCACGCTTGTACGCTTCGGGCATCATCGCCTCAATTCGCCAGCCGTGATGCTGGAATGTTTCAACTTCCACACTCGTGGGGACGGTATGAGTGTAGAGTTTGTGACCGTATTCCCGAAGATGACTGGGCAGTTCCGCCACAAGAGCGGAGAATGCCTGAATGTCTTCGGCGACGAGTGGCATCAGCTTGACGGGCTCGCCCTTTTTCGGAGTTGCCGTAGCAACACCGAGAACTGTTCCGTCTGGAGCTTTCGCAACCCAGATGAGTTTGTATTTCTCATTAGGATCACGAGTGCCCTTACGGGCATAGCCATCAAACAGAGCCGTCACCCAACGGTCATCGATACCGTTAAAGTAGGGCGACAACCGACTGATGACGAGATGACGAACTTGCTGCTCGTCTTGCTTCTCCAGCGGTCGCACCGAAATGATGCGTTCCTCTGGAAACATGCCGTCATGCTCCACGATTTTGTAGAGCATCACCTCGTCAATGTCAGCGCGGTAATGCCGACTGGCCGTTCCGGCCCGAACATAGCCCTGCGCCAAGAAGAAACTCAAAGCAAGGGTGTTCTTCGCCGAGACAGTGCAGTAGATCTGTCTGACTCGATACTTCTTCGCATACTCATTGAGTTTTTGAAGAAGTGTACGGCTAACACCTTTACCCCTCGCTTCCTCACGGACGATCAGCGGACTGATCTTGACCGTGCCTTGGTACTTGGACACGAAGTTAAGGATACCCACGATGTGGTTGTCCTCGGTGGCTACATACATCAGCTGTTCAGCCGAAAAGTGACCCTTCTTGTCTTTGTTGCCTCTGGAGGCAGTTTCGACGATGCGCTTTGCGTGCGCCCGATGGTCTCCGCCGTAGAACGGGTCAAGATGCTGGTGCATCATTTCCGCTACGACAGGTAAATCATCGAGCCGAACTCTTCGTACTCGTATCATTGTAAGGAACTCCTTTCTTTGATTTGTTGCAGGGAAGCCACTATAGCTCCTTGAGCAACAAAAAGGTTGACGTACCCATGTTGGGTACGGTACGAACATTACAATATAAGATAGCAGTTAGCCAAGTAGTTCTAGGCGAATGCCGACAACGCCGTATTTCTGCTCGTCTTCGTCAGGATAGAATTGTTTTATCTGTGTCAGGAGAAAATCACGGCTCTTTTCTCCGAAAAGTGCTGGATCATGGTCAGCAAAAAGTTCTTTGAAGGTTTGGTAGCGCAACAATCCTTTCACTGTAGTAGTTACACTATTTTCTGGATTATCATTTTCACTGAAAACAATCTGGTCGCCAATCGCAATCTGCTGGCGCTTCTCATCAAAAAGACGGGATTCGATCACTTTCTTTCCCGTGGCGATGTTGTTGTATGGCTCTGTTGCCAGTTTCATTTGGTGCTGCTGCATAAGTAAATCATTTATACCGCAAAAAAGAGCAATAAACAAGCCGTATACTAAGATAATTTTGGTTCTAGACCGAGACGGTTCGAATCCTTTTGCGGCAGCAGCCATGTGAGATCTATCGAGACTCTTAAAATCGCTATAATTTGCAAAGCATTTTAAGAACGAGTCATGGGCACGAACCTTCCAAAAGGGTGTCCTAGACTCCTCAAGTTTCGATAGAAATCAAAGGTAACTATTCCGCACATTACATACCTACTGAGAGCAGTAACCAGAACAAAAAATCACCCTTTCGGGTGGTTTTTTGTTTGTGTATAAAAAGAAAGAGCCTTCGCGAAAAAAAATTTCGCGAAGGCTCAAGTATTCAAGAGGAACAAGCCCTCAAGGGATCAAGGATCACTGCTTCCTGACACCCGATAAGCCGAGGTCGCCCTGGCGGTGGCCGCCGCCCCAGTTATTGACTAAGAGACCCTTGGAATCGAAGCCGCCGACGCTAACACGGTCACCGTCCGAGTCGAGATTGGACGTCCGAACGTAGATGCTTTCGAAGAGTCGGATACCACGGACCTCGAAATAGGTCGTGATGAACCAGCTCATCTCGGCGGCGTTCGGCACCGTCTCGAGTGTGGACAGAAGCTTGTTCTGCTCGTTCCAGTTTTTGCTGGTCGAGTCGGAGATCGGAGTCTTCTTGATGGCGAGCCATCCGAAGGACGTCCTGTCTTCGCGAGCGAACTTCTGGTAGGAATACTACCCACCCGTCTTCGAGCAGAAGTGGGCGGACAGGATCTCCCGAATGTCGAGCAGTGAGCACGCCTGCGGCGGAGCGGGCATGACGGCGTAACCGTTGTCCTTGCACCACTTGAGCATGTCTTCCGACGGCAGACTTTCGGCGAGTGCCGTGATCTGGTCGTCGGTGTACACAATGCTCGGGCGAGCCCTGCTGACTTCCTCGGGCGTGATGAAATCCATGCCGAGGATTGACTGCGCCAGACCGTAGTCGGGCGCTTTGGCTGAGAAGCGACGGATACCATCGGCGAGATACACGGCGAAGCCGGGATTCTCGTTCAGGATCTGTGCGCTTTCGTCGTCAAGTCCCGCCTTGTTATATTGGGCGCGGAACGTTTCGGTAGCTCTCTGTCCTTTCGGACTGTCTGCGGTTACCAGTGCAGACGTGTTCAATGTTTTCATCGACATCATCTCCATTTTCTGATTTACCGAGATCGCTCGGAACGACTTGCCTCAGTTTGAGACGAGCTTTCTAGGCCCCTGACTTTGAAGCTCAAAAAGCTCATCTCAAACATCGTTTTGCAGTGTTCTTATCTCAAAGAGCAGTCCCGAATATAATATCAGAAATAGGGTTATTTGTCAATGGTTTTTGTGTTTTGTATGAATGCAACACCGAGGAAAGTGCCAAGAAAGAGATTGCTAAATGGAAGAGTAAGGGGTATTTTTATAAACCCAAAAAGGAGAGAATAAGAAAGTTTTTGTCTAATTAATAGTAAGTTTTATTATGAAAAGAGCTTTAAATTGGTTCAAAATATTAAAAAAGTTTGGGAATGAGGGAAATTTTTCTTAATTCCCCCAAATTCGGGCGAATTTTTGGAAGATTAAGAAAAAAATGGCACTCGGTTGCTTTAATTGTTGATTGATTGAAACAAAAACTCTGTTGTTAAGTTAACAACAGAGTAAAAATCAGAAATTTAAGAATCTGGCTCTTAACCCCTGACTTTTAAAGAGCAAATACTAACCAGCGCCAACGGTCGCCAAAACTGGCTCCGACCCAGCTAAACACTAGCAACCCTCCTTCAGATAGATAGGGGAAATATTTCCCGTCTAAAAGACCAATCCACGAAGCATCGGCAACCACGATTGGTCCCTTATAATCTGATTTTGGGTATGCCTCTTTGAAAGCTTTTAACCACTGACCTTCGGGGGTGGGACCGTTCTTGTTTCTTAAAAGTGTTTTGGTTGTCGTCCAATCGTGTTGCTGGCCAATTTGGGTGAGTTTAAACTTTTTAGTTTTTTTGCCGGTTATGGTCGGTCCCTCATGACTCCACTTTTCAAGTTCAAAACCACAATATTTACAATTCTTGATCATTCCTTCTGGGGTATTTTCTGGGATGTTGCCGTCAATGGTTAATTCAAAAATCTCATTTACCATTGGATAGGCCTTGTCTTTTGTCCGGTTGATTTTTGTGGTCATTACTATTTCTCCTAAGGGTTAGTTTTATTGGAAAAGAACTATTTTAAGTGGAACAAATTTTAATGATTAAGTCAAATTAGAAAATTCGAAAATTCTTTATTATAAAAATTAAAAATAGGTTTCTCCCCAGAATTTGCTTTCATAAAAAATATTTAAGATTTATAATGTTTCTATGTCTTGGATAATCCTAGCTTTATTGTCTGCCTTTTTTGCTGCTTTGGTGGCAATTTTGGGCAAACTCGGATTGGGAGGGGTTGATACTACCTTGGCCACGACTATCCGTGCGATTGTTATGGCTTGCGCGCTTTTAATTTTTGCTATTAGTTTTGGTAAATTTGATTTGGGTAAAATTGATGGCAAATCTTTTATTTTTATCATTTTGTCTGGTTTGGTTGGAGCATTATCTTGGCTTTTTTATTTTGCAGCTTTAAAAATTGGTCCAGCGTCTGGGGCGGCGGCACTAGACCGTTTGAGTGTTGTTTTTATTTTAATCTTGGCAATTTTATTTTTGGGTGAGACTTTGACTTGGAAAACTGGATTGGGAGCTTTATTGATAACTAGTGGCGCAATTCTATTTGCAATTTAAGTCGGATTAAAAAAGTTTAAATTGCAAATCAGGAAAGGAGTGTTAAAATATTTATGTTAAATATTTTAACACTTTCTATTATGAAAAAATTAACTTATTCATTAATATTTCTCTTGTTAATTGTGGCTGGGTGGTTAGTTTATGATTATTACTTTTTCAGCGACCCAGTTGTTACCACAAAGAAATTTTATGAGAATTGGCTTGATGGTGAATATCGTCTTGATGATAATTCTTATCAAAAGAGTGACACCTTAACAGATAATTTAAAAAGAAAAATAAAAGAGGCAATAACTGTTTATGACCAAAACAATTATGATCCAGTGTTGTGTGCTCAGAATAAGCCGGAAAAATTTTTAATTTATGAAGTTGGCAGTAATGACAAAGGGGTTCAAGTTGAAGTGCGAGAGGATTTTTCTGGGGTTATTAAGATAATCCAAATATCCTTAATCAAAATTAATGGGAAGTGGAAGATAGACGATATTTCCTGTGGTAATCCAGGGGTTTCTTTTGAGGTGGATGAACAGAAAAAAGTTGATAATTATATTAGAGAATATATTGCTGAATTGTCGCCCGAAGAACCAGTTTTGGGCGG
Source organism: Minisyncoccota bacterium (assembly GCA_041657405.1). Taxonomy (GTDB): domain Bacteria; phylum Patescibacteriota; class Minisyncoccia; order Phycocordibacterales; family XYD1-FULL-46-19; genus JAKJEI01. Next base: position 102,667 of record JBBABX010000002.1, on the reverse strand, counting down.
AGCTTTTCAAGTAAACAATATTACTTTTAGCGAAAATAAAAATGGTTTGGTTGAATATGAAGATGGTCATATTCTATTTCGTGCTGAATTTAGTTATCTGATAGATGAAAACAAAAGTGTCAAAATTAAATCTTTTGAAATTTTGCCAGAAGAAGAGATTGTTTTTTCTGAGATTGGCAACTTGGTAAAAGATGAAGGAGCCGATGGGTGGTCTCTGGTTTATGAAAAACCTGGACAACCAGCTCTTCGGGTGATGCTTCAGTTTGTTCCCAGCAGTCGTTGCCAGGCGATAGATGGTCCGATTGTTTGTAATGATTGGGAAATTGGTAAAAGAGTAAGAATTGACGGCCTCCTCCAAGGAAATAAAGTTCTTGTCAATTTTGCGATAGAAACAGAAGCTTAAAACAGAAACGAAGCAACTCGCGGTTTTTAGCTGATATTTGTTTAATTTTAATTATTGTAAAATTATGAAAAATAAAAAAGAATATCAATCTGGCGAACAAATGGATTTGCCTGAAATTGAAGAAAGAGGCCAAGATTTAGACTTAGATACTAAATTTGAAGAGACTAGAGAAGATGACAAAATCTCAAAACTTGCTAAGGATTATATTCAAAGTAGAACTCCAGAAGATGAGTTAAGAGATAGATGCCCGATTTGTGGTGGCAGTGGCAATTATTGTCCGGCTTGCATTAGGAATGGTTTGATTCCTGATCCCCAAAAAACTAAAGAAGTTAAGTGAATTTAAAATAATTCTTATTAATTCAAATACTAAGAAAGTTTTTTAATCATTAATATTTTTCTGTTATTTAAAACTCAAATATCAGATTCGTTAATGATCAAAGTTGTTGCTTTGATTATTTTTATTGGTTTAATTGGGCGGTCATTAATGTCAATTGTCACTTGTCCGATTTGGTCAACAATCTCTTGACCTTTGATAACTTTGCCGAAAATTGTGTAGTCATTTGGGAGAGGAGTGTCAGCTAGCATAATAAAAAATTGACTACCATTGGTATTGGGGCCAGCATTAGCCATAGCGACAACTCCTTTTTGATAACCGTCTTGGTAAGATTGGGTATCAGAATTTAATTCGTCTTCAAATTGGTAACCTGGGCCGCCAGTGCCACAAGGACCAGTAGTTGGTTGCTTAGATAATTCGGGGGAACAATTAGGGTCGCCACCTTGAATCATAAAACCATTGATAACTCGATGAAAAGTGAGACCGTCATAAAAACCCTCGTTTGCTAATTTTACAAAATTTTCAACAGTTTTGGGAGCATCATTGGGATAAGTTTTAAATTGAATTTCACCCAAATTGGTTTCTAATTTAATAATTGGTGACATATTTAAATTATCGTTAGGACTTGATAAATTATTTTGGCTTACTCCGTAAATTACCAAAACAAGAATTACTAAACCGGCGGCGATTGCCCAAAAGCTATGTTTTTGTTCCATAATTTTACGTGTTATTAATAATGTTTTTGTTATTATAACAAAAATTATAATTTAAATCTAAAATTTGTTCCTATTTTTCAGTTGTTAAATTAGATACGCAAAATTGAAGCCTTTGTTTTATTATGTTAAAATAAAGTTATTATCTAAAAAGAAAAAAATGGCAAAGTTAATTTTTGACATAGAAACAGCTGGTGAAAATTATGATGAAATGGATGAAACGACTTGCGAAATTTTGACCAAATGGATAAAAGAAAGTTGCGAGAATCAAGAAGAATATGATCGTGAACTTGGGAAAATAAAAGACGGCTTAGGCTTTTCTCCTCTAACTGGGCAAATTGTGGCGATTGGTTTATTAGATTATGATAAAAACAAGGGGGTTGTTTACTATCAAGCACCTGACAGTGAAGAAAAAGAATCAGAAGAAAATGATTTTAAATTTAAACCAATGTCTGAGAAAGAAATGTTAGAGCGTTTTTGGCACGGAGCTAAGGAATATGACGAGTTCATTGATTTTAATGGGCGATCATTTGATGTTCCCTTTTTGATTGCTCGTTCGGCGGTTAACAAGGTAAAAATAACGAAAGATTTGATGTCCAATCGTTATCTTAACAGTCAACGTTATGATGCCAAACACGTGGATCTTTTTGACCAGTTATCTTTTTATGGAGCTGTTCGTGGCAAAAATTCTTTGCATTTGTGGTGTCGTGCTTTAGGAATAAAAAGTCCTAAAGGCGATGGTGTTTGTGGTGATGATGTTACCAGACTTTTTCGTGAGAAAAAATACTTAGATATTGCTCGTTATAACGTAGGAGATTTGATTGCCACCAGAGATTTGTATGATCATTGGCAAAAGTATATGCGACTTGATCCAAAGCCGTGATGAAAAAAGAAGAGAAATATTTAAATTGGTTAAGACAAGATAAATACTCTGGTAATCAAATTGCGTCAACTAATTTGGCCAAAGATTTGTCTCGTTTGCGACAAGGTGAACCCATTGACTATGTCATTGGTTGGAAATCGTTTTTGGGTTGCAAAATTGATTTGACTGAACGACCACTTATTCCACGCGAAGAAACTGAATATTGGACGGAAAAAGCAATAACTGAGATAAAAAAAGAAAACAAACGTCAAACAATAAAATGTTTGGATATTTTTGCGGGATCTGGTTGTATTGGTTTAGCTGTTTTAATTAATGTCAATCAAGCTAAAGTGATTTTTGCTGACAAAAATTTGCAAGCACTCAAAACTCTTAAAAAAAATCTCAAACTGAATCGTGATAAAGTTGGGCCTAATCGAGCCAAGATCGTAAGAAGTAACGTTTTTTCTAATGTTAGAGGAACTTTTGATTATATTTTTGCTAACCCTCCATATATTCCACTTGCTCAAAAATTAGCTAGTTCGGTGACAAAATATGAGCCCCGGGAAGCTTTATACGGCGGTCGAGACGGTTTTTTTTATCTTAAAAAATTTTTGAAACAAGCGCCAGCCTATTTGAAAATTAATGGGAAAATTTATCTGGAATTTGGCTATGGACAAAAAAAAGCAGTTGATAAATTTTTAAAAAAAAATAAATATAAATCTTGGCTCTTTGGCAAAGACCAATTTGGTCGTTATCGTTTTGCGATAATTCAAAAATAACGTTAAAATAATAAAAATGAATTATGAAAAATTATGCCAAAGTAGGAAATAAAAGCGGATCTCCAGCTTATCGATCTCCGTCAACATTTAAAATTAGACAATGTCAAAAAAATGATAGATATAGACTGAAAAAGGATTCACTCAAAATTAGAAGAAATGATAACGGGAAAAGATAACAATTATTTTTTAATATTATTTTATTATGGATAACAATTTTAAAAATTCGGCGACATTGATTAGCTTTGTTTTAAGTGGCAGTTTGATTGTCAGCACCTTAATAGGTGCCTACACTTTTTACCGAGTTCGGTCCTTTGATAATGCGTTGGTAGTGACTGGTTCAGCCAAACAGGCTGTCATAGCCGATACTGTTAAATGGATTGCTACTTTCAATCGGGTGGTTGAGCTTGGTAATATGAAGTTTGGTTATGAACAGATGGATCGTGATTTAGATTTAGTCAAGAAATTTTATTTAGATAAAGGTTTTGCTGAAAAAGATTTAACCATCTCTCCAGTTTTTATGGAAGAAGTTTGGGATCCCGATAATCGTGGCGATGCTAAACGTTATATTTTGCGTCGAACGATAGAAATCAACTCAAATGAAGTGGAAAATATTTCAAGTATTGCCAATAATAGCGGAGAATTAATAACGGCAGGAGTTATTTTTTCTACTCAATCTCTTCAATATTTTTATTCCAAATTACCAGAATTGCGTGTCTCTCTTCTCTCGGCGGCTATTGCTGATGCTAAAGCGCGAGCTAGCGAGATAGCCAAGGCGGGGAATAAAAAAATAGGAGGTTTAAAAGCTGCCTCTAGTGGAGTGGTCCAGGTTTTATCGGAGAACTCTATTGAAATTTCTGATTATGGAGCTTATGATACATCAAATATCAATAAGGAAGTCATGGTCACAGTTAAGGCTACTTTTTATCTGAGATAATTTAATCTTTATTTTCTTGCCATCTTGGCTGTTTAAGTGTCACAATAGGGCGTTTTAAACGTTATTTATGAAAGAAGAGGAAAAAATCAAAGGCTTAATAAACAAGGCAAAAAATGGCGATAGTCATGCTTTTGCTAAGGTTTATGAACAATATTTTACACCAATTTATCGCTTTATTTTTTTTAAAGTCGGTAACCGAGAAGAGGCCGAAGATTTGACTCAAATGGTTTTTTTGAAAGCTCTTAAATCATTGGACGGTTTTCATTTTAGGGATAAACCTTTTAGTTCGTGGCTTTATCGAATCGCGAACAATATAGTCATTGACTTTTTTCGCAAAAAGAAAAGTTTGCCAATGTTAGATAACGATCCAGATGATTGGCAAATTGAGTTTATTGATCAAGCCCTAAATCCAGCAGAAGAAGCCGAAGAAATGGAATTGGCTCATTTGGCTAGGCAAGCAATCACAAAGATGAAAGAGCCAGATCGTCAGATTCTAGTGATGCATTATATAGAAGGTCTTTCGTATAGAGATATTGCTGAAATTATAGACAAAAATGAAGCAGCGGTTAGACAAATTAGTTCACGTTCCATCCAGACACTTAAGAGTTTTTTTAAAGATAAAGGATTATTATAATTTACATGGAGAATGAAGACAAAAAATTAAATAAATTATTTTTTATTTTACGTGAAAAATCAAGACCACGTCAGGATTTTTTATGGCAAATCTTAAAAGAATTAAATGAACCAATTTTATCACCCTATTCTTTTTTTGTTGATTTGATCAAAAGACGAAGTTTTATATCTTTTTCCATAATGACTATGGCAATTTTGGTCTTGGGAATATTTGGACGAGATTTTGGCACAAGCGGGGATCCTTTTGCCAACAGCCAAACTCTTCATGCTCAAATTATTCGCGAGGTAGACAAGGTAATTGAGTCAGGTTTTGTTGGAGAGTTGGAAATTTTAGCTGCTGAAGACGCCCTAGCGGCAGAAATTGAAGTTAACGATTTTTTGTTTGATTTAAATAATTTAGAAAATGAATTGTTACCTTAAAAAACTTTTAATATTCGTTTTAGTTATGTTGTCAGCCAATGCTTTGGTTTTACCTGTTTTGGCGATAGAAGAGGCAGAAGCTTTTTCGCTGCCCAATTTTTTACCGTTTTCAAACTCTAATTTGGACGAAACGGCCTCAAGCACAACCCTTTTTGTTTCAACGGCTTCTTCAAGTTTAACAATTGCTACTAGTACAACGACAACGCCACTTACAACAGAAGAATTTTGTCAGAAACTTGAAGAAGCTGTGACAAAACTAGAAACAAGTTATTTGGAAAGACAACAAAATATTAACGCTAATCTTGGCGTGCAAAATCAGAAAATCCAAGAAGAAAGACAAAAATATGACGACCAACGTGCTTGGCTTAGATTGCGTCAAGACTATTATCTTAAAGTTTATTTTGATCGTTTGAATAAAATAGCTGAATCGGATTTGCAAAAAGAAGCAATTGAACAATACAAAAAAAAGGTTAATCTCGCGTTAGAAGAACGCCGTCTTTTGACGGATTTGGCAGTAAAGAATTACCGTTTAGACTTAGATAATTTAAAATCCAAAAAAATGACGGAAATGGAAAGCAGATTGATCAGTTATGAGGAAAAATTAGGAGAAGAAATTCAAAAAGCAGTTGAAATGTGCGGAATTGGAGACGGAATTCAGGCTGAAAACAGTTTGCAAAATCGTTTAGTTAAACTACGTCAAGGTCGGGAAAAAATTTTTAAAGATATAGTTGAAGCTGAAAATGTCATTATTTCAGAACGTGATCGCCAGGTAGCTGAAGCTGAAGTTAAATACAAAAAAGCGGTAGAGCAAGCTAAAGAAGATTTAGTCAAATTCTTAACGGTGGAATAATCAAAACTAAAAAATTTGGATATTTTACCAAATATCCCCCCAAATTTTAAAAAGGAAGGGTTACTTTTGCCTTGGAATAAGTTATAATAAAAAGTAATTATTTGTTGTTTAACTAGTATTAATTTTTTTATGACCAAGGAAAATAAAGTTCAAGATAATCGTGATAAGGAATATATCTTATGGTTTAGAGATTTATCTATTACTGATGTGCCTCTGGTGGGAGGTAAAAATGCCGCCTTGGGTGAGATGGTTAACAATCTAACACCTCTTGGAGTAAAAGTTCCGGATGGTTTTGCCATTACTGCTTATGCTTATAATTATTTTTTGGTAAAGACTGATTTAAAAGAAAGAATCAAAGAAACTTTAGAAGGATTGGACACTCATAATGTGGTTGATTTGCAAAAAAGAGGAGCTCACATTCGATCAATGATTCTTAAGGAAAATTTACCGGCAGATTTAGAAACTGAAATTTTAGCGGCTTATCATCAAATGTCGGAAGAATTTTATCAAACCAAAAATTGTGACGTAGCGGTTCGTTCTTCAGCCACGGCAGAAGATTTGCCGGGAGCTTCTTTTGCTGGCCAACAAGAAACATATCTCAATATTTCGGGCGAAAAAGCCCTTTTAGAAGCTGTAAAAAAATGTTTTGCTTCACTTTTTACTAATCGTGCGATTTCTTATCGAGTAGATAAGGGTTTTTCAATGTTTGATGTGCTTTTGTCGGTTGGGGTACAAAAAATGGTTCGTAGTGATGTCGGTTCTAGCGGGGTAGCCTTTTCAATTGATACAGAAACCGGTTTTAAAAATGTCGTAGTAATCAATTCTGCTTATGGATTGGGTGAGATGGTAGTCCAAGGGCAGATTACACCTGATGAATTTGTGGTTTTTAAACCAACCCTAGAAAAAGGTTATAAAGCAATTTTGTCCAAAACGTTGGGAGAAAAAGACCAAAAAATGATTTATGGAAAAATTGGCACCACGAAAGTGAAAGTCAAAAAAAATGATCGAATCAAATTTAGTTTGGATGATGATGAAATTATTCAATTGGCAACCTGGGTAACTTTAATTGAAAAGTATTTTTCTAAGAAACACAATCGGTATCAGCCAATGGATATTGAATGGGCTAAAGATGGTAAAACCAAAGAATTGTTTATAGTCCAAGCAAGACCTGAGACAATTCACGCTGAAGCTGACCCCAATCTTTATCGCGAATATAAATTATCAAAAAAAGGAATGGAGCTGACGCGCGGTATCGCCATTGGTTCAAAAATTGCTACTGGAAAAGTAAGAATAATTAAGCAGACCAAAGAGATGTCTTCTTTTAAACCAGGAGAAATTTTAGTTACTGAAATTACTGATCCAGATTGGGAGCCAATTATGAAAATTGCTTCAGCTATCATAACCGAAAAAGGTGGTCGGACTAGTCATGCGGCAATTGTTTCTCGTGAATTGGGGGTGCCTTGTATTGTTGGAACTGGTAATGCGACTAAAGTTTTAAAGAACAGCCAAATGGTTACTGTTGATTGTTCTTCTGATAAAGATGGGTTGGTTTATAAAAACGAGATACCGTTTAAAATAATTGAACATCGATTAGATAAAATTCCTTCACCTAAAACCAAAGTGGTTTTAAACGTGGGTTCTCCCGAAGAGGCTATGAAAAATTATTATTTGCCGGTGGCTGGTGTTGGCTTGGGACGATTGGAATTTATTATCACTTCTTATATTAAAATTCACCCAAAGGCTTTGCTTGATTTTGAAAAAATTAAGCGGTCCAAAGATCGTTCGTCGCAAAAAGTGGCAAAGGAGATTGAGGCTTTAACTGAGGAGTATTCCGGTAAGAACAAAAAAGATTTTTATGTGAATGAATTAGCTGAAGGGATCAGTCTAATTGGAGCTGCTTTCTGGCCAAATGAAGTGATTATTCGTTTTTCTGATTTTAAGACAAATGAATATCGGACCTTGATTGGGGGAGAATTTTACGAGCCAGAAGAAGAAAATCCAATGATTGGCTGGCGTGGTGCTTCTCGTTATTATGATCCTAAATTTAGAGATGCTTTTGTGTTAGAAGTGGAAGCCTTAGCCAAAGTTAGAAATGAGCTTGGTTTAACCAATGTTGTAGCTATGGTCCCATTTTGTCGAACCTTGGCAGAAGGACAAGCTGTAATTGATATTATGGCTGAGAATGGTTTAGACCGAGAAAAAGACAAAGATCTAAAAATTTATGTTATGTGTGAAGTTCCTTCTAATGTTATTTTGGTTGATAAATTTTTAGATATCTTTGACGGAATGTCTATTGGTTCTAATGATTTAACTCAATTAACATTAGGTCTTGATCGTGATTCTAGTATTTTGACACATATTGGAAATGAAAATGATCCATCGGTAAAAGATCTAATTAGCGCGGTTATTGAACGTTGTCGCGCTCGTGGTAAATATGTTGGGATATGCGGACAGGCGCCATCTGACTATCCAGAGTTCGCTGAATTTTTAGTCAAAAACGGTATCACTAGTATGTCTTTGAACCCTGATGTGATTATTAAAATGCTTTCAGTGGTTGATAAAGCAGAAAAAATGATTGAAGGTGGAATTAAAAGTTAAATCTTTTTGAGTTATGCCTAAAGTTTTGTTTTTTGAATTAGAGGAATGGCAGAAGGAATATATTAATAAAAAATTTTCAGCGTTGGAAAATAAGATTATAATTGATGGCCCTCTTTTAGCCGAACATTTACCGGTCGAAAATGATGCGGACATAATCTCAATTTTTGTTGATTCGCGTCTAGACGTAGAAACTTTAAATTATTTTCCTAATCTTAAATTATTAGTTACTCGTTCCACTGGTTTTGACCATATCGATTTAGATTTGTGTCGCCAAAGGAATATTCAAGTGGCTAATGTGCCAAGTTATGGAGAAGATACTGTTGCTGAATATACTTTTGCTTTGATTTTGGCTCTCTCGCGAAAGATTTATGAAAGTTATGACCGAATCAGAGAAACTGGTAGCTTTGGTTTGGATGGCTTGCGTGGTTTTGATTTAAAAAATAAAACCTTGGGAGTAATCGGGACTGGTCGAATTGGACGAAATGTTATAGAAATTGCCAGAGGGTTTAATATGAATATTATTGCTTATGATAAATTTCCCAATGAAGAATATGCCAAGCAGATGAACTATCAGTATCTGTCTTTTAAAGATGTTTTGGCAAAAGCTGATATTTTGACTCTTCATATTCCTTATACATCTGAAAATCACCACCTCCTGAATGTTGAATCAATCGCCAAAATGAAAAAGGGGGCCTATTTAATAAATACGGCACGAGGAGGGTTGGTAGAAACTGACGCTTTATTTAAAGCTCTTAAAAATGGTCACCTGGCTGGGGCTGGTCTGGATGTTTTAGAAGAGGAAGGAGTTGTCAAAGATGAAATGGAATTTTTAAGCAGTTATTTGGAAGAACAACATAATTTAAAGACTGTTTTGCAAAATCATATGTTGATTGATATGCCCAATGTTATAATAACACCGCACAATGCTTTCAATACCTGGGAAGCTTTAACGCGAATTTTAGATACAACAATGGACAATATCGCAGGTTTTGTGGCGGGGAAGCCTCAGAATTTGGTAGATTTATAAATCAGAACGACAAAGTTTGTGCAGAATTTTAAATTTACCGTTCAAAAAAAATCAAAAACTAGTTTGGCGCGAGCCGGGTTTTTGGAGACTTTACATGGAGTTATTGAAACTCCTGCTTTTGTGGCCGTGGGAACTAAAGCTACGGTCAAAGCTTTAACACCGGAAATGGTAGCCTCTCTGGGGGTATCGGTAGTTTTGGCAAATACTTATCACTTGTATCTCCAACCGGGTGATGAATTAATCAAAGAAGCGAACGGATTGTCTTCGTTTATGAATTGGCCTGGCCCGACAATGACTGATTCTGGTGGCTTTCAAATTTTTTCTCTTGGTGCTGCTTATGGTGAAGGGGGAGTCAGTAAATTTGTTGGTGGGAAAAAAGAAGCAACAAAAGAAAAATCTGATTATGAAAAACCTACAGTTAAATTGGCTAAAATAGATGAAGAGGGAGTAACTTTCCAATCACACCTTGATGGAAGTTTCCATCGTTTTACCCCAGAACGGTCAATACAGATTCAACACAACCTTGGTGCTGATATTATCTTTGCTTTTGATGAGTGCACTTCACCTTTGGCATCTTATGATTACCAAAATATAGCAATGGAACGAACTCATCGTTGGGCAAAACGTTCTCTTGATGAACACCAGCGACTCGGGGGTAATCAATCCTTGTTTGGGATAGTCCAGGGCGGTCGTCACCGTGATTTGCGTGAAAAATCAGCGCAAGTGATAAGTCAAATGGATTTTGCTGGTTTTGGGATTGGGGGTTCATTTAATAAAAAAGATATGGGCACAGCAGTGAGTTGGGTTAACCAAATTTTGCCGGAAGCTAAACCTCGGCATTTACTAGGGATTGGGGAACCCGAAGATATTGTTGCGGGAATTAAAAATGGTGCTGATACTTTTGATTGTGTAACACCGACACGAATGGCGCGGAATGGTACCTTAATGGTTAGGGGAGGACGTTTGAATATTTTAAATGCCGCTTATCGTCAAGATTTAAGACCGATTGAAAAAAGTTGCGGTTGTTATACTTGCCAAAATTATTCTCGCGCTTATCTAGCTCATCTTTTTCGTGCCAAAGAGATGCTGGCGGCTACCTTGGCATCAATTCATAATTTATATTATCTAGTAAACTTGGTAAAAGAGATCAGGAGAGGGATTCTTAACGATCAGTTTTAATTTTAAAAGATTTAGAATTAAATGATTTTATTTTTTACAACTTTATGTTAGACTTGCCGTGTGTCAAAAAATGTTTTACAATTAAAATCTAAATTTAATCCTGCTGGGGATCAGTCTAAAGCTATTTTGTCTTTAAATAAGGGTTTAAGCAAGGGTCTGGAACATCAGACTCTTTTGGGGGTAACTGGTTCTGGTAAAACTTTTACTGTTGCCAATATAATTGCAGAGCAAAACAAACCTGTTTTGGTTATTGCGCATAATAAAACTTTGGCGGCGCAATTAGCACAAGAATATCGAAGTTTCTTTCCCAACAACACTGTGCATTATTTTGTTTCTTATTATGATTACTATCAACCAGAAGCTTATGTTGTGGCCTCTGACACTTATATTGAAAAAGATGCCAGCATAAACGAAGAGATAGAACGTCTGCGTCATGCTTCAACCCAAGCCTTATTGACCAGGCGGGATGTAATCATTGTGGCGTCAGTATCTTGTATTTATGGACTAGGTAGTCCGGAAGAATATCAAAAAAGTCATCTTTTCTTAAAATGTGGTGACAAACTTTCACGAGCAGATTTGATCAGATCTTTGGTGGGAATTTTTTATGAACGAACCAATACTGATCTCTTGCCCGGTAGATTTCGCGCTATTGGCAATTCGGTAGAAATTATGTCACCTGGGGAAAGAATGATAACTAACATAAAAATTAAAGATGACAAAATAGTTGAAATATTAAATTTAGATTCAATTAGTCGTTCAATTATTCAGCAACCGAAGGAAGCTTTTTTGTTTCCGGCTAAACATTTTATTACACAAGAAAAAGAAAGAAATCGCGCGATTGATTCCATTAAGATTGAATTAAAAAATAGATTGATTGAATTAGATAAGGAGGGTAAAATTTTAGAGGCTGAAAGGTTAAAAAGGCGAACCAATTATGATTTGGCAATGATTAAAGAGATTGGTTATTGCAACGGCATTGAAAATTATTCTCGTCATTTGTCCGGGCGCGCGTCTGGGGAGGCACCAGCTACGCTTTTAGATTATTTTCCACATAAAAATGACGGTTCTCCGGATTTTTTAACAATTATTGACGAATCACACGTGACAGTTCCGCAAATTCGTGGGATGTATGCCGGTGATGAGAGCCGCAAAAAAGTTTTGATTGAGCACGGTTTTCGGCTACCAAGCGCTCTTGACAACAGACCGCTAAAATTTCCAGAATTTGAAAAAAAAATTAGTCAAATTATTTATACTAGTGCCACTCCAGGTAAATACGAAATAGACAAAAGTCAACAGGCCGCCAAGGGAAAAGGTCTGTCAGCTTCAAAAGGTATTACTGAACAGATTATTCGCCCAACCGGTTTACTTGACCCAATAATTGAAATTAGGCCAGTCAAAGCATCTTCTCTGAGTGGTCCCAAAGCGTATAATGGTCAAGTATTTGATTTTATCGTGGAGGCGGAAAAAGAAATTAAAAATGGCAACCGAGTAATCGCGACTACACTCACTAAAAAAATGGCAGAAGATTTGGCCCAATTTTTGAAAGAAAAAAAGATAAAATCTGAATATTTACATAGCGAGATCAAAACTCTAGACCGCATTAAAATATTAACTGATTTTCGCAAGGGTCAGTTTGATTGCCTAGTAGGAGTCAATCTTTTGCGTGAAGGTTTAGATTTGCCAGAAGTGGCTTTTATTGGGATTCTTGATGCTGACAAAGAAGGTTTTTTGCGTTCGGAAGTTTCTTTAGTCCAAACAATCGGTCGTGCCGCGCGTAATGTTAATGGACGAGTTATCTTGTATGCTGATACTGTCACTGGTTCAATGAAGTTGGCGATAGATGAAACTAACCGTCGTCGCGCAATCCAACTTGCTTACAATAAAAAATATGGAGTTACGCCGAAAAGTATCAAGAAAAAAATTCATGACATCACTGAATCATTAGCTAAAGAACGTGCTCAAACAGTCGGAAGGATGCTCTCGGTTGACATTAATCTCTTTGGGCATAATCCTAAAAAAATCATCAAAGAAAAAGTAAAACAATTAAACGAAGCAATAAAAGAATTAGACTTTGAAACAGCCGCGATTTTACGGGACGAGATCAAGGAATTGGAAAACTTACCACTCAAAAATAAAAAATAAATTAAATTTGATATTGATTTAAGTTTGAAAATATGATATAATTAAAAAATGAGGTAATTAAGCCTTTTTATTTTTATGTTTAGGCAAATTTTTTATAATTCAAAAACAAAAAACACCCTGAATTTTTTTTGGGCTCAAATCCGAAATTATCGTTCGGCGACTTTGCTAGTTTCCTTTTCTATGGTTGTGGTTAGTGTTGCTGATTCAATCGGGCCGATTTTTTATAAATTTCTTTTTGATATTTTATCTTCAGGAGAAAAGACGCCCCAAGTGGCGGGAAAAGCTGTTTGGATAGTGATTGGATTGCTAGGAGTTTATTTATTTCAATGGCTGGCTCGTCGTAGCGCCGCTTTTGGTGCTAATTATTTGGAATCACAAATAATTGCGCACTTATCGAATGATTGCTTTGCTTGTCTGCATCATCATTCTTCTTCATTTTTAAACAATACTTTTGTTGGTTCTCTTGTAAAAAAAGTCAAATGGTTTACCGCGGCTTTTGAGAATGTTGCAGATGTTATCTTTTGGGATATTATTCCTTTGGCGGTTGGATTAATTATTACTTCAACTGTTTTGTTTTGGAAAAATTTTTGGCTTGGTTTAAGTATGTTGATTTGGTTAGTTGTTTTTCTTTTAGTTAATTTGATTTTTGCCAATTATAAAATTAAATTTGATTTGAGACGCAACGAAGAGGAGACAACCAATTCCGGTTTGTTAGCTGATTCAATTACCAACAATGTCAATGTCAAATTATTTAACGGGAGTCAGCGTGAAATTGACAACTTTTCGATTTCTTCCGGACGTTTAGCAGAAGCCAGACGGAAGAGCTGGAACGTTGGCAGTTATTTTGACGCGTTCCAAGGGTTGTTGGCAATTTTTTTGGAAATTGGAATAATTATTTTTGCGGTGAATTTGTGGCAGCAAGGAGTGATGTCTATTGGAGATTTTGTTATGATTCAAGCTTATTTGATAAATATTTTTGACCGGATTTGGGGGATTGGTAATGTTTTGCGTCGGGTTTTTCAATCTCTATCAGATGCCGAAGAAATGACTCAAATTTTAGAAACCCCCTTTGAAATCAAAGATATCCCTGGAGCTAAAAATTTAGTGGTGACTGAGGGAATAATAGAATATCACGGGGTAACTTTTAACTATCATCACACACGACAGATTATCTCCAATTTTGATTTAAAAATTGCTTCTGGAGAAAAAGTTGCTTTTGTTGGTCCGTCTGGTGCTGGCAAAACAACGGTGATTAAATTGCTTTTGCGGATGCACAACTTAACAGCTGGTCATATTTTTATTGACGGGCAAGATATTTCTCAAGTGACTTTGGAAAGTTTATGGCGAAATATTAGTTTGGTTTCACAAGATCCAATTCTTTTTCATCGTTCAATTAGAGAAAATATTCGTTATGGTCGTCCAGAAGCCACAAATCAAGAGGTGGAGGAAGCAGCCAAAAAAGCTCGTTGTCATGAATTTATCACTCGTCTAGAAAATGGCTATGATTCTTTAGTGGGTGAACGTGGCATTAAATTGTCTGGAGGGGAACGTCAACGTGTGGCTATCGCGCGGGCAATTTTGCGTGCAGCACCTATTTTGGTGCTTGATGAAGCAACTTCTAGTTTAGATTCTCATTCTGAACAAATGATTCAAGAAGCTTTAAATGAGTTGATGAAAGGCAAAACAGTTTTAGTCATCGCGCATCGTTTGTCTACTATTAAAAATTCTGACCGAATCATTGCTATCAACAAGGGACAAATTGCAGAAGAAGGAAATCATAAAGATTTATTGGCTCGCGAAAAGAGTCTTTACAAAAAGCTTTGGCAATTTCAAGTAGGGGGGTTTGTTAAATAAAGAGAGATAACCAGTTCTTATCTATATTTTATCTAGTTAAAATAACAGTCGAAGTAATTTTGGATTTTTCGTTTATTAGTGGTAATATATTTTTGTTCCTCTTTTCCTTGCGAGAGGGACGAGAATCGATCCTGGGGCGCCGCTGTTCGGTGCCCTATATTTTTAATATTGTCTTGCTTTTTTAAAATTATATGCTAACATAAATAAAGACATGCTTTGAGCATTGAGCATGGATTTCTCCTTTCTGGGAGGGGGTTGCAGGTCAATCTGTGTTTGACTTAGACAATCCCCTTTATTTTTTAAGTGATATGTTGCAACACCTAAGATTATTCATAATACTGTTTCTGGCAAGCAGAATCTTTTTCCGAGAAGTGCTCGGTTTTGATTTTGAGCACCTATTTATTTCTTAGGTTATAATCATTATAATTACATTATAACCCCATGGTTGAATCATGGGGAGTTTGATTGTATAAATAATTTTATGGAAGATAAAATAAAAATTAAAGGCGCACGCACACATAATCTCAAAAATATTGATTTAGAAATTCCTAGAAATAAACTGGTGGTTTTTACCGGTCTTTCTGGTTCTGGTAAGTCATCATTAGCTTTTGATACAATTTTTGCCGAAGGCCAACGTCGTTATGTAGAATCATTATCGGCTTATGCTAGACAATTTTTAAAACAATTACCCAAACCAGATGTGGAAGATATCTCTGGTTTGTCGCCGGCAATTTCTATTGACCAAAAATCTCGTTCTCACAATCCCCGTTCTACTGTTGCGACGATCACTGAAATTTATGATTATTTACGCGTGCTTTACGCTCGAATTGGGCATCCACATTGCCCTATTTGTGGTACTAAAATAGAAAAACTTTCAAATGAAGAAATTATTAATTTTGTAAAAGAGGAAATTATCAAACATCCGACTACCAAGGTGGTAGAAATTTATGCACCGGTTGTTCGTGGACGTAAGGGGGAATACTATCAATTGCTCTATGATTTATTGGAAAAAGGATATTCGGAAGTAAAAATTGATGGAGTTCGTAAAAAATTACGCGAGCAAATACTAATGGCTAAGACAAAAAAACATAATATTGATGTTTTGATTGATGAAATTGAACTGACTAGCTTAGAACTTGGTAAAAAAGGTTCTAAATTAAAAAAGGAGATCGACCAAGCCATTACGGATGCTGTTAACGAACGGTTGTTTGAGGCGATAGAAAGAGCGCTCAAGGAATCTGATGGTTTGATTAGAATACAATTTAATAATGAAGAATTTTTGTTGTCGGCCAAATTTGCTTGTCCCAATGATGGTTTTTCTTTTCCAGAAATTGAACCACGGCTGTTTTCTTTCAACTCACCATATGGCGCTTGCCCAGTTTGTCATGGTCTTGGCACGAAGCACTTGTTTGGCAAGGAACCATGTTTAGAGTGTTTGGGGCACGTTTGAGGCGAGAATCCCTACAAGTTTTTATTGGTTCCACCAAAACAAAACAAAATATTGCTAATAATGCAAAAACAAAAAAAGAAAATTCTGGTTTGAATATTGTTCAATTGACAAATTTGTCAATCAAAGAAGCGTTTGAATTTTTTACTTTATTAAAATTAACAGTCAAAGAAAAAGCAATCTCAGAAGTCTTATTGCGTGAAATACAATCACGTTTGAAATTTCTTAACGATGTAGGACTTGGTTATATTACTTTGGACCGACGAGCAGACACTCTTTCTGGCGGCGAGGCTCAACGTATTCGCTTGGCTTCACAGCTAGGCTCTCGTTTAGTAGGCACTCTTTATGTTTTAGACGAACCGACGATTGGATTACACGCGCGTGACAACGATAGATTAATAAAAACTTTATTAGAGTTACGCGATTTGGGCAATTCTATCTTAGTCGTGGAACATGATGAAGACACAATTTTTGCTTCGGATTATTTAGTTGATATCGGACCAGGGGCTGGTGTGCATGGCGGACACATTGTGGTAGCTGGTTGGACTGAAAAATTACTCACAGCTCCTAAAAATAATTTTGGCTCATTAACGGTAGATTATTTGAGAGGAGATAAAATTATCTCCCTGTTGTCTAAAAGATGTCAAAACGATAAGGGTATTATTAAAATTCGTGGCGGTAATATTTTTAATGTCAAAAATTTAAATGTAGATGTGCCATTAGGACGGATGATTGCCGTTACTGGAGTTTCTGGTTCGGGGAAATCCTCTTTTGTTTATGAAATTTTATATAAAAATTTACAAGGACGACTTGAACGTCGTTATCGCACTAATGAAATTTTTAATTGTAAAGAATTTACGAGTTCAGAAAAGCTAAGCAGGGTGATTATGATAGATCAATCTCCGATTGGTCGAACGCCTCGTTCTAATCCCGCTACTTATACTGGTGCTTTTACTTTTATCCGCAACCTATTTGCCTCCACTACTTTGGCACGTGCTCGTGGTTGGAATCCGGCCAGATTTTCTTTTAATGTTAAAGGTGGTCGTTGTGAAGCTTGTCAGGGTAACGGTGAAATAGCGGTAGAAATGCATTTTTTGCCAACAGTTTTTGTGCCTTGTGACGTTTGTGGTGGTCATCGTTATGAAAAGGACACCTTAGAGGTAAAATATAAGAAAAAAAATATTTATGAAGTTTTAAAAATGACAATAGAAGAGGCGTTAGATTTCTTTGTTGATATCCCCGCTATTTATGATCGTCTTAAGGCTCTTAATGATGTCGGTTTGGGCTATTTAGAATTAGGCCAAACTGCGACCTCTTTGTCTGGGGGGGAAGCTCAACGGGTTAAAATTTCATCAGAACTTTATCGATTGCAAACTGAAAAAACAATTTACATTTTAGACGAGCCGACCATTGGCTTGCATTATGAAGATGTTAAAAAATTGATTGAAATTTTGCAAAAATTAGTAGAAAAAGGCAACACCGTTTTAATAATTGAACATAATATGGAGGTCATAAAAAACGCTGATTACATAATTGATATGGGACCCGATGGTGGAGACGCTGGCGGTCAAGTGGTAGCAGTAGGCACACCAGAAGAAGTAGCTTATGTGAGTGCTTCGCAAACTGCTAAATATTTGAAACGTGCATTAAGTTTGAATAAAAAAAAGCAAAAGTCTTAAGATAGACTATTGTTTTATCTTAAATATGGTCATAAATATCAAAAAGTATAACTTGCCCGATGGACCAGGAGTCTATTATTTTTTAGGAGTTTCTCGGTTGGAAAAAACTGGCGTACCAAAACAAAAAATTTTATATATTGGCAAAGCAACCTCTTTGAGAGACAGAGTGCGAAGTTACTTTGGTGAAAATTTAGTTAAAACGCGCGGGCCAAAGGTAAAACAAATGTTGACTTTGGCCACGAACATAAAATGGCAAGAAACAGACTCGGTGTTAGAAGCTTTGATTTTAGAAGCTAGTCTTATAAAAAAATACCAACCGTCTTATAACACTCGCGAAAAAGACGATAAAAGTTATTGGTATGTAGTAATAACAAAAGAAAATTATCCGCGAGTTTTGATGGTTCGTGGTCGTCAATTGAAGAAAGATTTAAACGTTAAATATGAGATCATAAGAAGTTTCGGCCCCTTTCCCTACGTTTCTGAATTAAAAACTGCTTTAAAAATTATTCGGAAGATATTTCCTTATCGTGATGTCTGTAAACCTTACGAAGAAAAAAAAGGCAAAAAACAGATAAAAGATATTCGAGGCTGTTTTAATAGTCAAATTGGTCTTTGTCCAGGAGTTTGCACTGGTAAAATAACTAAAAAAGAGTATCAACTTATAATCAAAAAATTAATTTTGTTTTTAGAAGGTAGAAAGGAAAAAATAATAAAAGGTTTGGATAAAGAAATGAAACAATTGGTTAAATCTCAAAAATTTGAGGAAGCTAGTCGTCAACGTGATAAAATTTTTGCCCTTAGACATATCCAAGACGTTGCTTTGTTAAAAAATGTTGGTGAAGGACTTTCTAGATTTGGAACTGATAAAAAATTAGTGGTAAACCAAAATGGAACAAAAACATTTAGATTGGAGGCTTACGATATCTCTCATTTTGCTGGGGCGGGGACTGTTGGCGCGATGGCGGTTTGGGAAGGACGAGAATTAAATAAAGACGAATATCGTCTTTTCCGATTACGAGGTAAAAGTGCAAACAAAAGTGATGATCTTGGTAACCTGAAGGAAATTTTATTACGACGATTTAAACATAAGCAATGGAGTTTTCCAGATTTAATTGTTGTTGATGGTGGACAAACACAGCTTCGAGCGGCTAAAGAAATCTTGAGTCAACTAGGGATAAATTTGTCTTTGGTCTCTGTTGTCAAAAATGAAAAGCACCACCCGCGAGAAATATTAGGCGACCAAAATACAATCAAAAATTATCATCGCGAGATTTTGGCGACTAATGCCGATGTCCACCGTTTTGTTCTTACTTTCCATAGAAAAAAAATGCGTCAAATGTTAAAATAAAAGGGATGAATTTTGATTCCAGCCTATTTTTGGATTTATTTATTCTTTTGTTTTCGCCAGCTTTTTGGCTAGCGGTTTCAATAGTTTTTATTATTGCGGCCGTTTTGGGTTATTGGTTTCGTGGTTGCAGCACTCATATTAAGTTATCAATTAAAGAAGCCAACTTAAAGACTCAGCAGATACATGAATTAGAAAAAATAAATCGTGAATTAGAAAGTAAAAATCGCGAACTTTACGCCAAAGAGCTAGAGCTTGTGATGGCTAATAAAAGATTGCAATCTTTGGAAGCGGCTAAGTCAAAATTTATTTCCGTTACAACTCATCAATTACGCACACCCTTGGCGGCCATTAAATGGACTTTTGATATGGCCATAAAAGGTCAATTAGGCAATATTGATGAAGACTTTAAGAAATTTATGAAAAAAGGTTTTCAGAGCACAGAACGGGTTATTTCCATTGTTAATGACTTGTTAAAGATAGATACTATAGATTCAGAAAAATCTGAATTTTCTTTCAAGCCGACAAATCTTGTAGAGCTAGTTGATAATGTTATAAATGAATTTTCTAATCAAATAAAAAGCCGACAATTGGAAGTAGTATTTGAAAAACCAAATAAAGAGCTACCTTTCTTGGAAATGGATGAAGATAAGATAAGAATGGTTTTGGAAAACTTGATTGATAATGCTATAAAATACAACACACTCGGCGGAAAAATTTTTATTAAGATAGATGATTCTCGCTTAAATAGTGCTGAAAGTAGTTTACAGATTACTGTAGTTGATTCTGGTATTGGAATACCTAGTGGCGAGAAGGATAAAGTCTTTCAAAAGTTTTTTCGAGCCAGCAACGCAATCAAACAAGAACCAGACGGTAGTGGTTTGGGTTTGTATATTACGCGGGAAATTTTGGAAAAACATAATGGAGCAATTTGGTTTGAAGAAGGTAAAAAAGGAGGTTCCAGCTTTTCTTTTACTTTACCTTTACGTCAGAAAAAAGTATAATGAATAATGAGGTAAAAACCTTTAATTTACAAGATTTAAATATACAATTTTATAAAATGGCAAAAAAAATATTAATTGTTGAAGACGATGAGTTTCTTCGTTCTTTAAACGCCAAACGCTTAGAAACTGAAGGTTTCGAAGTTTCTATCGCGGTTGATGGTAGTGAGGCCTTGACTAAATTAACTGAAATTAAACCAGATTTAATTTTTTTGGATTTACTTTTGCCAAACGTTGATGGTTTTGAGGTTTTGACAAAAATTAAACAAGACGATACCACTAAAAATATTCCCGTCATCGTCTTTTCCAATTTAGGACAACCCGAAGATATTGAAAAAGCTAAACAGCTTGGTGCGGATGATTTTATGGTTAAAGCAAACTTTACCTTGGATGACGTAATTGCAAAAATCAAAGAAATATTAAAATAGAATTTTAAATTTTTAATAAAAAGGTAAGGCAGGAGAGTCGGCGATATTAGGTGTGTCAATTTTGATATTGTTAATAAAATTTGAGCTGTGTTAAAATAAAATTATGTCAACAGACGTAATTAGAGTGGGAGTTATGCGTGGTGGGCTTG
This sequence comes from Minisyncoccota bacterium, assembly GCA_041657405.1. Taxonomy (GTDB): domain Bacteria; phylum Patescibacteriota; class Minisyncoccia; order Phycocordibacterales; family XYD1-FULL-46-19; genus JAKJEI01. Next base: position 81,890 of record JBBABX010000002.1, on the reverse strand, counting down.
GGCCTGAATATGAAGTCTCACTAAAAACTGGAGGGGCAGTTTTGGAAAATTTACCGCGTGAAAAATATCAACCTCGAGATGTTTTGATTACTAAAGATGGCAAATGGCACTTGGATGGCTTGGAAATAAATCCCGCTCGTTTGCATCCTAACCTTGATATTGTTTTTAATGCTCTTCACGGTGAATTTGGGGAAGATGGTCAAGTCCAAACTCTGCTCGATAACGTAATGTTGCCCTATACTGGTTCTGGTCGTTTGGCCTCCGCTTTGGGAATGAACAAAATTGCGGCTAAAGAAATTATAGCTAAAGCAGGATTGAAAGTTCCTCGGGGAATTCATTTTAAATCTAACTCAGAAATTAAAGCCGAAATGGTTGCTTATGACGCTTTTTTAAAAATTTCACCACCTTGGATTGTTAAGCCCGCCAACAGTGGTTCTTCGGTTGGTGTTTTTTTGGCCAAAACTTTTGATGAGTTGGTTTACGGAGTTAATGAATGTTTTAAAGTTAGTTCAACAATTTTAGTGGAAGAATATATTCGTGGTCGTGAAGCAACTTGTGGCGTGGTTGATAATTTTCGTGGCCACGAAAATTATCCGCTTTTGCCAATAGAAATTGTGTCACCGACCGATAGAAAATTTTTTGATTATGAGGCCAAATATTCTGGTCGTTCTCAAGAAATTTGTCCAGGTAAATTTTCTATTGAAGAAAAAAAGGAGCTGGGAGGGTTGGCGGCTATGGTTCATAAACTGCTTGGTCTGAAACATTATTCGCGGACTGATTTTATCGTCTCACCACGAGGCATTTATGTTCTAGAGGTTAATTCTTTGCCTGGTTTAACCACGGAATCATTGGTGCCAAAATCACTTTCAGCGTTAGGGATATCTTTATCCAATTTTCTTGACCATGTTGTCTCTTTGGCCTTAAAAAAATAATAATATGGATTTTAGCATTTTTTTCATTTCTTTTATTTTAGCATTTATTTTTTTATTTTTGTTGATGATTATTTTTGTTTACAAAAAAAGAAACAAATTTCTTGAACAAGAGATCTCTATTTTAGAGAAAGAAAAAGAAGAGGGGGAAAAAATAGGTAATAATTTAGCCGAATACCGTGAGCAGGTTAATTTATTAAAAAAAGCTCGAAAAACGAAAATTCTAAATCTTCTTGAGTTTAATAAAAATATCTCCAATGATGACGTTGCTGACAAACTTGGAATTTCACGGACCAGCGCTTTTCGTTACTTGGAAGAATTGCAACGAGATGGGAAAATTTCTCAAATCGGAAAGACTGGAAGGTTCGTCTCTTATTCTTTAGTCAAAAAGCGCAACAATTGAAAAAGGGGTTTTCATTTAAATTTTAACGTTGCAATCGGATAATGGAACGTTTAGACCCTTATTTTAAAACGTTTTAAAATAAGAAATTAAGATTAAATGCTTAGCAACTTAGTTATCTTTTTTTACCCAAACCTTGACCAAATTTGTCATCTACTCTAAAATGACTAGGCAGTTTATATTTTTAGACTTTAGTGGTAAAGAGATTAAACCTAACTCTTAATTTATTGCTTTTTGATTTATTCTTCAATTTTTAATTTGAAGTTTTACGTTTTTTAACCAAAAACTTAGAATTGGTAATGAAAAATATTGTTTGGCTTTTTTAAAATTATTTATCTAAATTAAGATATTTAAAAAACTTTTAATAAAAATTTAAAACAAATATTGCTATGATATTTAGTTGGAAAAAAATAGAAGAAGCTGGTGAAAAGAGCTTAAAACAAACTTTGAGACAAAAAAAGATTGCCTTACTTTTTGCTGTTGGTCTTTTAATAATCTTAGCTATTTTATATTTTGGTCTCTCAAAAACCGAGTCGTTGGAAGATAAGGAGATTTTAAAAGAAGTAAAATTAACAACAGCTGCGACAATTGCTACTCAAGAAAATTATTTACCTCTTTCTGGTCTGGTTCGTTCAATTAATGAAGTAAATATCAAAACTGAAGCTGGGGGGGTTATTAAGGCAATTTATAAACAATTGGGAGATAATATTTCAGCTGGGGGGATTATTGCGATGATAGATAATGACGCACAAAAAAATGAAGTCAATCGTGCTTACGCTGCTTTAAAAAGTGCTGAATCACAATTAATAATTGGTCAGGCTGGTTTAATTGAAGCTAAACAACTTCTAATTAATTCTTTAAAAACAGCCTACGCAACAGCTGATGATGCTATTTATAATCAACTTGATAAATTTTACGAAAATCCAAACACGGCAAACCCCAAATTTAAAACTTCCTTTTTGGTTGGAGGAACTTCTTATAGTTTTGATTATTCAGCTAATGCCAAAACTTTATTTGATTTATATCAGAAAAGATTGGAAATGAATGAAATATTATCAACTTGGAATACTCGTTTGGAATCTATCAATGCCCAAGACTCTTACTATGAGACTTTGCGACAAGAAGTAGAGCTTGCCAGAGTTGATTTGGGTAAAATAAGCGAAATGCTTGAACAAGCCGCTGGTTTGATAAACAGTCTAAAAGTTAGTGATGCTTCTCATCAACAGGTAATAGACAGTTATAAAACTACAATATCTAGCACAAGGTCGTCGGTTAATGGAGTTATTAGTTCTCTCTTGTCTAGTTTGGAGGGTTATAACGCTAAAAGAGTTGCCTATGAATCTTCGAGTGATATTTTGACTTCTGGCGAAGCGATGGTGGAACAAGCGCGTGCTGCTTATGAAGCTGCCAAAATAAATTTGGAAAAAACTTATATCCGTTCACCGATCACGGGAACAATTAATAGTTTAAGTATAAAGTTGGGTGATTATGTTTCTTCAACTCAACAAGCGGCTTTTGTATCCAATAATGGCAGTTTGGAAATAATTGCTTATATTACTGAAAATGAAAGGAGTGCAGTTGAAATAGGGGCGCCAGTTGTAATTGATGGTTTGTTTACTGGTAAGGTTGTTGGCTTGGCTCCTGCCTTAGACCCAATTACTAAAAAAATAGAAGTTAAAATTTCTTTAAATAATGAAGAGAATTCTGATATTGTGAATGGTCAATCAGTATCTTTGGAAATAGCACAAGTCAAATCCGAGAAAAATTTAGTTAAAGCTGAATATTTGCCTATCCCCTTGTCTGCAGTTAAAATTTTACCGAATGAAATGGTTATTTTTACAGTTTCTACTTCTAGTGAATTAATCGCAACACCAATTGAAGAAGGTCCAATAGATGGGGACAAAATCTTAGTGAAAGGTCTCTTGCCTAATAAAGCTTTTGTTATTGACGCACGTGGTTTGCAAGAAGGTGAAAAGGTAAAAATTGTAAAATGATATGAAAGATTTTTGGTCATTTTTTTTGCATAAAAGGCAATTTACTTATTTATTGATTGTTGGGATTATAATCTTTGGCTTGATTTCTTATTTTACTATTCCCAAAGAATCTACTCCTGAAGTGCAAATTCCAATGGGAATCATTACAACTGTTTATCCTGGCGCTTCGGCTGAGGATATGGAAAAATTGGTTACTAATAAATTGGAAGATGGTTTAAATAATCTAGAAAATTTAACCCAAATAACATCCTCTTCTGGTTTGGGGGTTTCAACCGTTGTTGTAGAATTTGAAACCAGCGCTGATATTGATAAATCAATTCAAAAGCTCAAAGACGAACTTGATAAACTTAAACCAGAATTACCAAGTGGAGCTGAAGATCCGATGGTTATGGAAATAAATTTTGCTGACCAACCGATTATGATGGTATCTATTTCTTCAGAATTGCCAGCAACGGAGTTTGCTGTTTTAGCGGAAGATACTCGAAGTAATTTAAAGTCTACTGCTGGGGTTTCAAAGATCTTAATGACTGGAGATCGAAAGCGAGAGGTTAACGTGATTGTTGACAAAGGCAAATTAGACAGCTTTGGAGTTAGTTTAAATGAAATTATTCAATCAATTTCAGTTGCCAATGCCTCTTTGCCAATCGGGGGATTGGTAGTTGATGGTGTTAACTATAATTTAAAATTTGCTGGAGATTTAGACAATGCTGATGAAGTGGTAAATTTACCGATAACTTCACGCGATGGGAGAATAATTTATTTGCGTGACATTGCCACTGTTTATAATGGCGCCGAAGAGGCAAAAAGTTTGGATCGTTTTAGTAAAAACGGACAACCTTCTGTCCAAGCAATAACCTTGTCTATTTACAAAAAAGCTGGTGGTGATATTACAAAAATTGGTGACACTGTCAAAAAGAAATTATTTGAATTAGAGAAAAATCAATTACAAAATAGTGAGGTTTTAATTTCTTTTGATATCTCGCAAATGATAAAAGACGATCTTCGTCGTTTGATAACAACAGGATTGGAAACAGTCGCTTTGGTGATGCTTGTTCTGTTTTTGACTATTGGCTGGCGCGAAGCGATTGTTGCCGGATTGTCTATTCCACTTTCATTTTTGATTGCTTTTATCGGTCTAAAAAATAGTGGTAACACAATAAATTTTATTAGTTTATTTTCTCTTATTTTGGCAATTGGAATTTTGGTTGACTCAGGCATTGTTGTGGTGGAATCAATTTATTCTCGTTTCAATATGGGACATAGCAAATTTGAAGCAGCGCGCGAAACTGTGAGTGAATATAGTTGGCCACTCATTTCTGGCACCATGACCACTATTGCTGTTTTCTTTCCACTTTTCTTTCTATCTGGGATTGTTGGTAAATTTATTGCCAGTATTCCTTATACTACAATTTTTGTTCTTTTAGCTTCAATTTTTGTTGCTTTGGCTGTCGTGCCAATTTTAACAGTTTTGGTGGTAAAAAAAGGTGAAAATACCTCCAAACTTGGTCGCCGGCAAGAAGAAACTAGCCATCGTTTGCGTAATTGGTATCGTAATAAATTACGTTGGTTTTTCCAAGATCAACGAAGACAAAATAAATTATTTTGGGGATTAATTATTGCTTTTATCTTTTCATTTGGCTTACCGCTATCAGGCTTGGTGGAAACCGTCTTTTTTCCACAATCTGATGTAGATTATCTTTATATTGATATTGAAAAATTAAAAGGTACCGATTTAGAGAAGACTGATTTGGCCGTGCGCGCGGTGGAAGAGGTTTTGTATGAAATTGATGACATTGAATCTTTTATCACAAGTGTTGGCTCGGCTTCAATGTTCAATTTTGGTGTTAGTGGTTCTGGCGAAAATTTGGGCAATATTACAATGACTTTGAAAAAAAATCGAAAACAGACGAGTTCAGAAATTTTAGCCAAAATAAAAGATTCAACAGATTTAATGACAGAAGCTAAAATAATGGTTATGGAACCATCTGAAGGCCCACCCACGGGCGCACCCTTAGAAATAAAAATAACAGGTGAAGATTTAAATTCTCTAAGTTTAGCAGCAGCTGCCGTCAAAGATTATTTGGATAAAATTGGTGGCGCTAGAGATATTACAATAAGCGCGGATGATGAATTATCTGACTTGGTTTTGACTTTAAATCGAGATCTCGCGACTGAATTTGGTCTAAATGCTATGACTATTGCCCAAACCCTACGTTCTTCAATTTATGGGGTTTCAGCGACAAAAATCAGACAAGGGGGTGAGGATATCGATGTTTTTGTTAAAGTTGGTTTGAATCCTGGTCAAAATTTGCCTGGTCGGACCAACGAAACTGTGATGGAAGCCATTAGTCAATTGTCAGTATCTACCCCACAAGGGAATATTTTACTTGGTTCAATTTTGGAACGTTCAATTGAAAAAGGACACTCCACCATTGAACACGAGAATGGGGATCGTTTAATTACTGTTAGCGGATATCTTCATAAGGGGACAACAGCTTCAGAGGTTATTAATGAATTATTTACTCACAAAACAGAAATGGAACAATCTTACAATGTGCAAATCACGGCCGGGGGTGAAACAGAAGATATGATGAAAACTTTTACAGAAATGTTGCAAGCACTTATTCTGGGTGTTTTGTTAATGTTGGTAATTTTAGTTTTGGAGTTTAATTCTTTCCGTTATGCCTTTTATACACTAATGATTATTCCATTATCATTGATCGGGGTTTTTGTTGGTTTGTTGATTTCTCGGCAAGCCTTAAGTTTTTCTTCTATTCTTGGTTTTATTGCTTTGGCAGGAATAATTGTAAACAACACTATTTTAATTATTGATCAATTTGAACGAGAACGTCAGGAAAGAAAGCTCCCATTGCAAGAGGCGGCTATTGAAGCAGCTACCACACGTTTGCGTCCTATTTTACTTACGACGACTACCACTTTTATTGGGATGATACCCTTGATTTTTGTTAATGCGATGTGGGGCCCGCTTGCATTCACAGTAATGTTCGGAATGATTTTTTCGGTGGTTTTGACCCTACTTTTAATTCCACTTATTTTAGCTAGATGGCCTCGAAAAACGGTCCAAGAAATACCAAATTCCAATTAAGTAATTTATCTCAATTTTGAATGGAGTTCAAATTGCAGACTTGCTTTTGAAGCTTTTTTATTTAAATAATTTGGTGGACCCGACCGGGCTCGAACCGGTGACCTCCACATTGCAAATGTGGCGTTCTAGCCAACTGAACTACGGGCCCTGAAATTAAATGATTGGATGATTATAGCACGAATACAGCTAAAATAAAATCAAAAATAATTTTTAAATTTTTCTCACTTTTACAATTTAATAAAGATTTGTTATATTTATAAGTGGCAACTTTTGAAATTTGGGCCATTAGCTCATTTGGTAGAGCGCTCCCATGGCATGGGAGAGGTGACCGGTTCGATTCCGGTATGGTCCACATGTTTAAAGAATTTTTTATTAAAAAAATGCTTCAATCTAAGGGGGTTTCAAAAGAACAAATAGAGCCCTTGATGGCAATTATCAAAAAAAATCCAGCTTTTTTCCAACAAATTGCTAACGAGATAGAAGAAAAAATTAAGAAAGATAAAGTTGATCATATGATTGCGACAATGGATGTGGTTAATAAGTATCGTGACGAATTGCAGAAAATTTTGGCTGAAAAATAAGTTGGTTTTTGGTTCAACTAATGCTAAAGTTTAAGCTATGAATATTTCGGTCGGTATTGTTGGTCTGCCAAACGTGGGGAAGTCCACGCTTTTTAATGCTCTCACCAAAAAGGGTGTGCCGGCGGAAAATTATCCTTTTTGTACCATTGACCCATCGGTGGGGATTGTGCCGGTACCTGACGAGCGGGTTGACTTGCTGGCTGACTTTTCCAAATCCGCCAAACGAATTCCAGCAGTGATTGAGTTTGTGGATATTGCTGGTCTGGTCAAGGGCGCATCGGCTGGTGAGGGGTTAGGTAATCAATTTCTTCAGCACATTCGCGAAGTGGATGCGATTGCTGAGGTTGTGCGTATTTATGAAGATTCTAATATTACTCACGTCTCGGGCAAGATTAATCCGATTGACGATATTGAGACAATTAATCTAGAACTGGTCTTGGCTGATTTACAGACTGTTAGCAAAAGAATCGCCGGCTTGGCACGTGACGTAAAGCGAGGTGACAAGACAGCCGTTTTAGAAAATAATGTTTTGCTACAATTTGAAAAAATTCTAACCGCCGGTCAGATGATTTCTTCTCATTTGTCAGACTTCAAGAAATTGGCTGGTTGGGAGAGTATTGCCCTTGTTTTAAAAAATCTGCATCTCTTGTCAGTTAAACCAATTCTTTATGTTTTAAACAAAAAACACGGCGGACAAATGGTGGATACCAAGCCGGTAGAAGATTACATTGCCGGACTTGGCTCCGAATTTGTGGTGACTGATGCCAAAATAGAAGGGGAGTTGTCAGAATTAGATGTTGACGATCGTGCAGAATTTAAATTAGAACTAGGAGTAGAGAATGATGGCATTAATGACTTAATTAAAGCTAGTTATGAACTTTTAGGTTTGGAAACATATTTTACGACTGGCACTGATGAAACTCGCGCTTGGACAATCAAAAAAGGTTCTACCGCGCCGGAGGCAGGCCTGGCGATTCATACTGATTTTAAGGAAAAGTTTATCCGTGCCGAGGTGGTTTTTTGGCAAGATTTAATAAGGGCTGGCTCCTATGCTACTGCACGCGAAAAAGGTTTAGTTCGAACCGAAGGTAAAGAATATATTGTCAAAGATGGTGATGTTATCGAGTTTAAGATTTAAACAAATTTATGATAAACTAATGTCAGAAGAAAGGAGGTGTCTTATGACGTTAGGTGTTCAAGGGACAGGTCCGTATGGAAAAATCAGAAGTCTCCAACATGAGATAAATGATTGCAAGTACGAACTTGGGCTTATTGCCGAAGGAATGCGGCGACCACTCAGCTCAAAACGGCTAAATGAAATAATTGAAGAGAATAGAGCCAAGATTAGAGCTATAAAAGCAGCTGAGCAAGCAAAAAAAAATTTCCTAATCTCATTTTAGCCCCATTTTCTTGCGAAAGCAGGGAAGGGGCTTTGATTTTGTAAAGATGATGAGTTGTTGGTAAAAAATTTGCAATGAGATATAATATTTTAAAACTATGCCAATATTTTTCTTTTTAATTTTATTATCAATTATTTTTATTGTTAACTCTAAAAATATGACAAACAAAAATATCTTAAAATGGGCGTTAGTTATTGGCATCATTATTGTGCTGAATCTTTTTTTTCATTTCGCGACAAGATTATTTTATCAAGAACCACAATGGGAGGATTTTTGTCAAACCAAACAAGTAACAATTACGCCAACTAATCAAGCTGATTGTGTGGCTCAAGGTGGTGCTTGGACCGAAAATGCCGCTTATGAATCGTCTCTGATTGAAGCACTCGATGGAGAAGGGCCGAAAGTTATGACCAAGAGTTTTTGCGATTTGAATTATACTTGCCAAAAAAATTATGAGGTAGCAAGAGAGTTTTATCAACGGAATATCTTTGTTGTTTTGGTCGTTTTGGGTTTGGCGGTGTTAATTATCGGCTTTTTGGCTGCCACCAATGAGGTAATTTCCCTCAGCCTTTCTTATGGAGGAGTCTTGTCTTTTGTTGTTGCTTCTGTTCAATATTGGTCAGCAATGGAGGACTATTTGCGCGTGATAATTCTTGGTTTAGCCCTAGCGATTTTGATTTACTTAGGGCACAAGAAATTTAAGTCGGGAACCTTGAACTAGACTTTTATTTTGTGAAATTTAAATAGTTCACTTCATCATGGTGGGGTGAACTATTTGGTAATTGTTCTACTTTCTTTCAAAGTTAGATACCTCTAGTTTTTTGCTTTGCTTGATCCTCAGCAGCTCAGTATTAGTTCAGCATTTATTATTGATTTTTCTCTTTTTCGTGGTAAAATCAAATTATTATTTCTAAATGTATCTTAAAATGACGTCTAAGAAGAAAGTTTTCAAAGCCAAAATTTCTAATAAATATGACCATAAAAAGATAGAATCAAAGTGGCAAAAAGAATGGCGTCAATCCAAAATTTATCAAACTAAAGATAACTCAAAAAAAGATAAGTGTTACATTTTAGATATGTTTCCATACCCCTCAGGAGAGGGTCTGCATGTTGGGCATCCCAAGGGTTATATTGGAACAGATATCTATTCTCGTTATAAACGAATGAGTGGTTTTAATGTTCTTCACCCAATGGGTTGGGATGCTTTTGGTTTACCGACCGAAAATTACGCTATCAAAAATAAAATTCATCCCGAAATTGCGACCAAGAAAAATATCAAACATTTCAAAGAACAATTAAAAATTATTGGGCTTGATTATGACTGGTCTCGTGAAATAAATACAACAGATCCAAAATATTATAAGTGGACGCAATGGATTTTTTTGCAACTTTTCCAAAAAGGTTTGGCGTATCAATCCTATGAGCCGATTAATTGGTGTCCATCTTGTAAAACAGGACTTGCTAATGAAGATCTGGAGAATGGCAAATGCGAGCGTTGTGGTTCAGAGGTGGAAAAAAGGCCAATGCGTCAATGGGTATTAAAAATTACTGATTATGCTGACCGCTTACTTGAAGATTTAACCGATTTAGCCTGGCCAGAATCCATTAAGGAATCTCAACGTAATTGGATTGGTCGTAGTGAGGGAATAGAGATAAATTTTGAATTAAAAACTAAAAAATTAAAATTTGTTATTTTACACGGTTATAAAAGTGGACCTAAATACTGTTGGTTCCCATGGCTTAAGCGAGAATTGGAAAAACGTGGTCATCAAGTAATAGTGCCACAATTGCCTAATCCTTTTTTGCCAAATGTGGCTAACCAAGTAGAATTTGTGATGAAAAATATCATTTTTGATGAAAATACTGTTTTGATTGGGCATAGTTTGGGGACAGTTGTTGGTTTGCGAATCTTGGAACGTTTAAAAAATCCAATCAAAAAATTTGTTCTAGTTTCTGGTTTGATGGAACCAAAATTTAAAGATAAAGAAAGGCCAGAAGTTAGTATTTTGGTAAATTGGAAATTTAATTTTTCTAAAATCAAAAAAAATGCCGGAGAGATAGTAATTTTAGAAGACCAAAAAGATTTTTTGATAGACGAACAACAAGGAGAAAAATTACAAAAAAATTTAGGTGGGAATCTAATTAAATTTGAAGCTAAAAAAACCCATACTTGTGGTACCGTAGAACCAACTGTCTTGGAAAATATTTTGGATACTATAAAAATTTTCACTACTCGCGCAGATACTTTGTTTGGGGCTACTTATTTGGTATTATCGCCAGAACACCAATTTGTTGTTAAAAATTTATCAATCTTTGACAACAAACTGAATATTGAAAAATACCAAAAACAGACAAGAAAACAAAGTGAGATAGAACGAACAACCGAGGACAGGGAAAAGACCGGAGTTGAGCTGAAAGGTTTATCTGCTATTAATCCTTCTAACGGCAGAGAAATCCCCGTCTTTATCGCTGATTATGTTTTGCCTGATTATGGCACTGGTGCGGTGATGGCGGTGCCGGCGCATGATTTGCGTGATCTTGCTTTTGCCCAAAAATATAATTTACCTGTTATTCAAAGTATTGCCAAGAAAAATGCGCCGATAAAAAGTTATCTTACTGGTGCTAACCAAATTTCTGATAGCGAATTAGAAGAAGTTGGTGCTAAGATATTTGAGAAAAAACCTAACGGCGACAGGCTGTTAATTTTATCTGCTAAAAAATTGCCAGTTTACGAAAAATTGATCAGGAATAAACTTTCACCCGGCTATTGGAACGAATATGTTGGTGATAGTATAATTTTTTTGTTTAAAGACCGAAAAGGTAAAATGGCGCGGATTGTTTTGTCGCCTGAAACAGTCACGGAGGTAAACAAACAGATTGAGCAGTTTTCTAAAGAAAAAAAACAGGAATCCATAACCCCCTGGTCTTTATTGGCGAAAAATGAATGGTATAAAGATTTGATAATTCATACTGACCCTGGAATTTTAGTCAACGCTGGACCCAAGTTTTCAGGGTTATCCAGTGAAAAAGCAAAAAAAGCCATAACCAAATTTGTCAGAGGTCGCCAAGTGGTTAAATATAAACTTCGTGATTGGGTCTTCTCACGTCAACGTTATTGGGGTGAACCGATCCCAATAATTCATTGCGAGAAATGTGGCGTGGTGCCAGTACCTAAAGAAAAATTACCAATTAAATTACCCAAAGTAAAAAGTTATACCCTAACAAATACTGGCGAATCACCTTTGGCCAGTATCTCTAGATGGGTTAACGTTAAATGCCCAATTTGTGGTGCCCCAGCTAGACGAGAAACAAATACAATGCCTCAATGGGCAGGTTCTTCTTGGTATTACCTTCGTTTTATGGATCCTCAAAATGAAGAAACATTAGTTTCTAAAGATAAAGAAAAATACTGGCGAGAAGTGGATATGTATGTTGGTGGCACCGAACATGCAACGAGACATTTGATTTATGCTCGTTTTTGGCACAAATTTTTATTTGATCTTGGTTTGGTAAGTGAGAAAGAACCTTTTGCTAAATTAAAGAATCAAGGTTTAATTTCTGGTAATGACGGTCGCAAAATGTCTAAACGTTGGGGGAATGTTATTAACCCGGATGAAATGGTCAAATTATATGGCGCGGACACTTTGCGTGTTTATGAAATGTTTATGGGTCCTTTTGAGGCGGGGGCTTCTTGGCAAACCGAGAATATGATTGGTGCGCGGCGCTTTTTAGAAAAAGTATGGCGTTTAGCCGAGAAAGTAAAAGTTTTCCAAGAAGAAAGTTCTTTAGTTTGTCAGATTCATCAAACTATCAAAAAAGTGAGCACTGATATTTCTAATTTTGCCTTTAATACAGCCATATCATCCTTGATGATATTAACTAATGAAATGGAAAAACAGTTGGCAATTAACCAAGCAGATTTTGAAAATATGCTCAAATTATTGGCGCCCTTTGCTCCTCATTTAACTGAGGAATTATGGTTTAGGTTTGGGCATAAGACATCCATTCATTTGTCATCTTGGCCAATCTATGATGAACAAAAAATAATCAAACAAGAATTGAAAATCGTTGTTCAGGTTAATGGTAAGGTTAGAGGCACAATTATTGTAGCAACTAACGCTAGTGAAAAAGAGATAATTGAAACAGCTAAAGAAAACTCAAATATAAAATGCTGGCTAGAGGATCGTTCTATTAAAAAAACTCTCTACGTAAAAGATCGTTTAATAAATTTTGTTTTGGCTCCTACAAATATTTGACTTATCTTTAAATAAATGATAAAACTAAAGTAACTTAAAAATATAGCCCGAAATGGCTTAATAGTCGCAAAGACAAAGGAATAAACAGCAAAAACTTATGTCTATAAAACCAAAAGAAATTACCAAAAAATTGTTGAATATTTTGCCAGAACGAAATCGTGACATTCTGACAAAGCGTTATGGTCTAGGTAAAACCAGCAAAAGATTGACCTTGGAAGCAATCGGTAATGAGTATAAGATCACTCGTGAAAGAGTTCGACAAATAGAAAATTTTGGGTTAAATTTGATAAAAAAATCAAAAGTTTACGATTCAGCGCTTAGCACTTTTGAACAGCTTAAAAATTTAATGCAAGAACATGGCGGTGTCGTCCACGAACAAGCATTTTTAGAATCTTTCTCTAAAGACGAATCAATCCAAAACCATATTCATTTCTTATTGGTAGTTTCTGATGCTTTTGTTAGAATCAAAGAAGATGAAGAATTCTATCATCGTTGGACTGTTAATCAAGATATGGCCACTAGGGTGCATCAATCTTTGCGCAAACTTTGTGCTGGTTTTTCTGAACGAGATTTAATCTCTGAACCAGAACTTATTTCTAAATTTGTTAAAGAACTTGATGATCTTTCAGATGACCCTCAAGTAGAAAATTTCGCGCGAGAATGGTTAAAAATTTGTAAATTGTTGGCCAAAAATCCATTGGGAGAATGGGGATTAAATAGCTCACCCAATATTCGTATGCGTGGTATTCGCGATTATGCTTATCTTGTTTTACGGCAAAACAAAACTCCTTTGCATTTTACTGAAGTGGCGAATAGAATTATTCAAACTTTTGGCAAAAAAGCCCACCCTGCCACTTGCCATAATGAATTGATAAAAGACAGCCGATTTGTTTTGGTAGGTCGTGGTTTATATGCCTTAACTGAATGGGGATATTCAAGCGGAACTGTTATTGATGTTGTGGTTAAAATTCTTAAAGAGACGGGTAATTTGCCCAAAAATGAAATTATCAACCGTGTTTTAAAGGAACGTTTTGTCAAAGAAAACACAATTCTTGTCAATCTTCAAAATCCTAAGTATTTCAAACGTGATGAAAGTGGAAATTATTACTTAGTTTAATAATTCATATATTCTTTAAAACAAAGTTAGAAAAAACACGGTGTCAAAATCGTGTTTTTGTTTCAAATTGGAAATAAAATTGCCAAAGAGTAGTTTTTTTTACGATAATGTTTTATTATTTAAGAAATGAATTTTATTTTAAATCTTACAGAAATTTTTTTGAGCGACACTGGGAGGTGGCTTCTTTTGGCTCTTCCTTATACTGTTTATTTTTTGCCTTTTGTTTTAGCCTATATTCTTTGGGATTCTTACCTAGCTTTTATCAGAGAAAATTTTATCAGCAAAGAAGAACGTATTTTATTAGAAATCAAAATTCCCAAAGAGATTAATAAATCGCCGGCTGCGATGGAACTTTTGCTCCACGTCTTTTATCAAACTTATGAAGGTGAATTAGTTGATAAATATATTAAAGGCAATGTTCGTTCTTGGTTTTCTTTAGAGGTAGTTTCTTTCGGAGGTGAGATTCATTTTTATTTTAACATTCCTAAGTTTTTCAAAGATTTAATAGAATCACAAGTTTATTCCCAATATCCGGAAGTGGAGATTTTCCAAGTTGACGATTATACAGAAGGGGTAACTTTTGGACAACCCGATTCGCCATGGGATATTGCTGGTTGGGAATGGAAATTTGCGAAAGAAGATGTTTACCCAATAAAAACTTATTATGATTTTGGCTTAGAAAAAGATCCTAAAGAAGAATACAAGATTGATCCAATGACACCCCTAATAGAATTCTTGGGTTCTATTAGGCAAGGCGAACAAGTTTGGTTTCAATTTTTGGTTATGGGAAGTAAGGATCGTTTCCCTATAAAGAATGAAAAAGCAAAATGGTATAATTTTTTCTCTAAAGTGGAAATGAAAAGCTGGAAAGACGCGGCCCAAGAGGAATTGCAAAAAATTCTAAAACGCAAAGAAAAAAGTGAAGACTTGAGTTCATTTATGAAATTAGCAATGTCTCCAGGAGAAAGATCGCTGGCAGAAACAATAGAAAGACATCTTGGCAAATTAGGTTTTGATGTAGGAATTCGTGCTATCTATGCTTCCAAAGAAAGTATCCGTCCGATTGTCAAAGTTGGAGTAAACAATAGTATGAAACAATTTGGCTCCCCTGGCTTGAATTCTTTCAAGCCGATAGTTAATATTTCTAGTTATGAAAATCCCTGGGAAGATTTTCATGATATTAGAACTCGGCGTATCAAAAAACTGGTTTTCAAATATTTTAGAGAAAGAGCTTACTTTTATCCGCCAGCTAATAAAAAACCAATGGTGTTAACCACCGAAGAATTGGCAACAGTCTACCATTTCCCTGGTCAAGTAGCGACAACTCCCTCATTATCGCGTATTCCATCTAAACGTGGTGAACCGCCGGTTAATCTGCCTCTATAATTATGTTCAAGATTAAGACGAATTTTCCAAACCCTGAAGATAACAAGGATAAGAAACAAAAAATCGTTAATTTGGGGCTGTATACTCTTTGTGTTTTTGCGGTAGTCTTTATTTTGTTTAATTTGATGTTTGTTTTTCCACCCTACATTTTTCCCACAGAAATTTATTTTCAAGTGGAAAATGGTCAAACAGCAAGTGATGTAGCTGAAAATTTATACCAACAAGGTTTAATTCTTTCTCCAAAAACTTTTAAGGCTTTTATTTTCTTACTCGGCGGACAGAAAAAAATTCAAACTGGCAGTTATTATTTTAACCAACCAATTTCCGTTTTAACAATTGCTTTGCGATTGACTAATTGTCTTTTGGGTCATGAGCCTTATCGCATAACTTTTTTTGAAGGCGCCTCAGTCTCTAAAATTGCCAAGGCTATTAGTCTAAAAATTCCCAATTTTGAAGAAGAATCTTTCATAAAGTTAGGCACTAAATGGGAAGGCTATTTATTTCCCGATACTTACTTTTTTTCTAGATTAGATGGACCGAACGATATGATAAAAGCAATGAGGAATAATTTTGATAATCGAATTAAAACTCTAGAAAAAGACATTCAAGCGACAGAAAAAACAATGGACGAAATAATTATAATGGCATCAATTATTGACCGAGAAGTTAAAACCGAAAAAGATCGACGACTAGTTTCTGGAATTTTATGGAAACGAATAGCTACTGGAATGCCTTTACAAGTTGATGCCACCTTTGAATATTATTTAGGCAAAACAACTTTTGATTTGACTAAGGATGACTTAAAATCTAAATCACCCTATAATACCTATATCAATAAAGGTTTGCCGCCAACTCCTATCGGAAATCCAGGCTGGGACGCTATTTTGGCAGCTATTCAACCGGAAGAAAGCGATTATTGGTTTTATTTGTCTGACCATGATGGCATCATGCATTATGCGGAAACTTTTGATGAACACAAGCTTAATCGAAAAAAATACAATATCTAATTATGAAAAAAATAAAAATCGCAGTTATCGACTTAGAAACGACTGGTCTAAACCTTGAAAAACATGAGGTTTTAGAAATTGGCGGAGTAATAGCAGAACATACTTTCACAAATGATGGCACTCACATATTTAGAGAAATTGAAGAATTTGAATATAAGGTAAAACCTCAACATTTAGAAACGGCCGACCCAGAAGCGTTACGAATTAATCATTATAATGAATCAGAGTGGTTATTTGCTGGTGAATTAAAACAAATTTTAAAAGATTTGGCTCAAAAAGTGGAGGGCTCAATTATGTTGGCGCACAATGTTTCTTTTGATTGGGGCTTTTTGGGTTTAGCGGCTCAACGAGAAAATGTTGACTTAAAACTTGATTATCACAAACTGGATTTATTGTCTTTGGCTTTTGCCAAACTTTATCACAAAGATTGGACACCCAAATTTAGTCTTTGGGCTTTGGCGGAACATTTTAACTTACGAAATAAAAAGGCTCATTCAGCCTTAGCGGATGCTCGTGTCACTTATGAAATTTACCAAAAGCTGATGACAAGTGAATAAAATATGGGCGAACTAAAAAATTATTTTTATTTAAATTTTGACAAAATAAAAAAGTCGACACATTTCTGCGTCGACTAGAAAAAGAACATTACTCAAGCTTTTAGTCTCCGAAAACCAGCTAGGCCGACTATTCCAAAGGCTAGGAGCGAGATTGTCGCCGGTTCTGGGACAATCTCGGGAGGCGGGGGACATTGAAAGTCCCCTGAACCAATTCTTATACAGGCATAGCTTGTCTCGCCTGTTAAATGTAGTGGCTCATCTTCCACAATTGTTGGCCAAGGCCAGCCATTATAACCAAGAAGCAGTGAAGAGCTTCCCTCTACTGAATAGTCTTCTAGTCTGAACGTTAAGTGATTTCCGCCAGACGGGGACCACCCAGAGACTATAAAATCCCCAAAGGGAATTTCCATTTCAAGCTCAGGAAATGATGGGAAAAACCCCCTGTGAAGTTCCAGAAGCCCATCCTGATAG
Organism: Minisyncoccota bacterium; assembly: GCA_041657405.1. Taxonomy (GTDB): domain Bacteria; phylum Patescibacteriota; class Minisyncoccia; order Phycocordibacterales; family XYD1-FULL-46-19; genus JAKJEI01. Next base: position 64,686 of record JBBABX010000002.1, on the reverse strand, counting down.
AATAATTCAAAGAAAGGGCCCCTAACATCCCAATCCAAGAATTCCCCGCTAAAGGCCCAATTTTGTCCCTCAAAACTTATAAAGTCTTGATTGACATACTCCCAAGTTCCCGGGTCTCCTGGAGTGCACGGGGGGCAATAAAAACTTCCAAAAGCACCAATTGAGAACAATGTCAGAATAGCCATCACAAAGAACATGTTTTTGGTTTTCATCAAACTCCTCCTTTTTTTGTTTTTTGAGTTCTCAGATCTAATCCTATAATATAATTTTTTAAAAAATTGTCAAATATTATGATGAATCTAGAGAAACTTGGTGTGCCCCAAAATCCGTGGTAAAATTAGCGGGAAATGGCTTTGGGTTATAATAAAAAAGGCAGAAAGACGGTCTATGTTGGGATGTCGGGCGGGGTGGATAGCTCTGTCTCGGCGGCTTTACTGAAGAAGACTGGTTGTGACGTGGTTGGGGTTTATATCAAGCCTTGGGATCCGGTTGATGATACAGAAACTGATTGGGGCATTGCTTGCAATTGGCGAACAGAAAGACGTGAAGCTATGCGCGCAGCGGCTTATCTGGATATTCCACTTCTCACCTTTGATGCGTCTAAAGAATACAAAGAAAAAGTGGTGAATTATCTTTTGAGTGAATATCGTGCCGGCCGAACCCCGAATCCTGATGTTATGTGCAATAAACAAATTAAGTTTGGAATCTTCTATAATTATGTTATGAGTCAGGGCGCGGATTTTGTGGCAACAGGACATTACGCACAAATCAATGTTAGAAATCAAAAGTTAGAAGTCAAAAGTGAAAAGTCAAAAAAGTTAAAGAATAGGAGCATTGGAGCAGACGACACTCGTCAACTGGCGTTAAGCAAAGATAAGAACAAAGATCAGACTTATTTTTTGTGGAATTTAAGACAAGAGCAGTTGACGCACATCTTGTTTCCGGTTGGCAGTTATGAAAAAGAAGAAGTAAGGAAACTTGCCAAAAAGTTTGATCTGCCCAACGCCGAGAAAAAAGACAGCCAAGGTCTTTGCTTCATTGGGCAAATTGATTTCAAAAAATTCTTGGCTGGGCAAATTCCGTCTAAGACAGGGGACGTTTTAAGTGAGACAGGTGAAGTCATTGGCTATCACGACGGTGCCATTTTCTTTACGATTGGTGAACGGCACGGCTTTGCGATTGAGAAAAAAACCCCCGAGCAAAAACCATACTTTGTGATTGCCAAAGATATAGAAAAAAACACTATTACCGTTTCTTCTGAACCAAATCAAACCGGGGCAATGACTACAAATTTTGACATTCGCGAAACCAACTGGATCAACGAGACGCCAACTATCGGTCCAAAGTACCAGGCGCGTTTCCGCTATCGCCAACCATTACAAGCCGGAAAGTTTACCGCTTTAAAAAACGGAGAAGCAACTTTTTGTTTTGATAAACCTCAGCTAAAACCCACCGGACAATCGCTGGTGATTTATGATGGCAATTTTTGTTTGGGGGGAGGAATAATAAGATAGAGAGAAAAATTAAAATAAAAGCTGATTTGTTTTGTTGGAGTTTTCCTTAACGAAAAAACGTCTTGTCTGCATAGTCTGCGTTTGGTCTGCATCTTTTTGCGCTTAGCGCCCTGTTTTGCTAAGATTAAACCATGACATCCGAAGAAATTCGCCAAAAATTCTTGGCTTTTTTTGAAAAAAAGGGACATAAAATAATTCCTTCAGCTTCTCTTATTCCTGCTGATTATGGAGACGAAAGCACTCTCTTTACTACCGCCGGTATGCAACCTCTAATTCCTTATCTCTTGGGTCGACCTCATCCGGCCGGCAATCGTTTGACTAATGTCCAGAAATGTCTCCGCACTAACGACATTGATGACGTTGGTGATAATCGTCATTTAACCTTTTTTGAAATGATGGGTAACTGGTCGCTGGGTGATTATTTTAAAAAAGAATCAATCAATTGGAGTTTTGAATTTTTAACCGACAAGAAAGAGGGTTTAGGCTTGGATCCCAAACGTCTTTATGTGACAGTTTTCCGTGGTGAAAACGGTATTCCTCATGATGAAGAATCTATAAAAATTTGGCAGGAAGTTTTTGCCAAAGTTGGTTTGCAAGCTGAAATTGCCAGCAATGATGAAATAATAAGAGAAAACGTCCGAATTATTCCACTAGGACAAGAAGATAATTTTTGGATTGCGGGAGCAAATGGTCCGTGTGGTGGCGACACAGAGATTTTTTATGACACCTGCCCCGGAGATGTTCTTCCGGATAAGTGTTTTACAGAGCTAGTAGATTCTTTTCGTATGGTTGAAATTTGGAATAATGTCTTTATGGAATTTAACAAGACGACAAATGGAGATTACGAACCACTTGAAAAAAAGAATGTTGATACTGGTATGGGTTTAGAACGCACAACCGCAGTTTTGAACAATATAAACATCTTTCAAACTGATATTTTTGCGTTATTACTGGCAGAAATTTCCGCTCATAGTCAAGAAAATGACGAACGTGCTGAGAGAATTATTGCTGACCATATTCGCACAGCAGTTTTTATGTTTGCGGCTGGAGTTAAACCAACCAATACTGATCGTGGTTATGTTTTACGTCGAATTATTCGTCGCGCGATGCGTTATAGTAATAAAATAGGCGTCCCCGATAATCTTAGCGAGCGTTTAATAAACTTGATTGTTGCTAAATATGAAAATGTTTATCCCGAATTGACCACTGAAAAAGAGAAAATTGTCACAGAACTAAAAAAAGAAGAGGAGAAGTTCCGCCAGACCTTGGCGGCGGGTATCAAGATTATTGACAAAGAGTTGTCAGGCAAACTAAATGTGGCAATTGATGCAATAGAAGAAGTTGCGAGCCCTGTTTTGTCAGGCGAGTTTTTCTTTAATCTTTATCAGACTTTTGGTATTCCGCTTGAGTTAGGTTTGGAAGAAGTCAAAAATCGCGGTTTAAAATTAGCAAAAGAGGCAGAAGAAAAACTAAAAACGGAATTTGGTAACAAATTACAAAAACATCAAGAACTATCTCGTGTCGGTGCTGACCAAAAATTCAAAGGTGGTTTGGCTAATGAGAGTAAACAAGTGATTAAATATCATACTGCCACCCATCTCTTGCAAGCAGCATTAAAAGAAATCTTAGGTTCCGAGGTAACGCAAAAGGGTAGTAATATCACTAATGAACGTTTGCGTTTTGATTTTACATATCCTGCCAAACTAACTGAGGAACAAAAAACGGCGATCGAGAATTTAGTCAACGAAAAAATTGCCGCTGATTTGCTAGTCAATAAAGTAGAACTTCCAAAAGACGAGGCGGAAAAAACTGGTGCCAACCACCTTTTTGGCGAAAAATACGGCAAAAAAGTGACAATTTATTACATTGGCGACAACCTTGATTCTGCTTGGTCCAAAGAATTTTGCGGGGGGCCCCATGTTTTGCGTACTGGTGAACTTGGTCATTTCAAAATAAAAAAAGAAGAGGCTGTTGCGGCAGGAATTAGAAGAATAAAAGCGCTTTTGGAATAAAAAACTCAGATACAAGCAAATACTCTTTCTTTTTTTCTCTTGCAATTCTATAATATAATAAATTAAACAATGTCTTTTTTGTCACGCAAAAAAAGGGGGAATAATTTGGTTGCACTTATTGATATTGGTAGTGATCAAATTAGTGGTGCTATTTTTAAAGCTGGTCAGAAGAATAAATTCAGTATTTCTTCTAGTATTTTATTTTTTACTCAAATTTATCTATCTCCGCAAAAATCAACAACTTTTAAAGATTATTTCAAAGAAATTAATCAAGGATTAGAAAAAGTTTTAAAAACATTAAAAGATAATTCTTATAAACCCGAAGTGGTTTTTTGTTTTTTATCATCGCCTTATTTTATAACTCAAACAAAAAATATTGTTTGGCATTCAGATAAAAAGACTTCCGTTACTCCCCAAAAAATTTATGAACTTAGCCAAAAAACAGCAAAAGATTTTATAACAAGACACCCTTCCCTTTATCCTGAAATCTTAAACGATTATTCTGTCATTATAGAAAATGAAATCATGTCTGTAATCTTAGATGGTTATAAAATTGATAAGATTTCTGGCCAAATTGCTAATAACATAGAAATCAATCAATATCTAAGTATTGGCTCAGCTTCTCTTTTGGGTTATTTAAAAAATGTTATAGAAAATTTTTTTCCCGAAACTTCTGTTCGATTCCAATCTTTTACTTATACCGCTTACTCTATTTTTAAAAAACTTCTAGCAAATGAAAAAGATTTTTTGTTAATAGACAGCGCGGGGGATATTACTGATATAATGGTGATTGTTGATGGTATTTTGATTGAACATCGCACTTTTCCTTTTGGACATCGTCAAATTATAAAAAAATTAGCCGAACTTTCTGGAACCGTGCCAGCCGAAGCTGAATCACTTCTGAAATTAGTAATGGGTAAAAAAACTAGCCAAATTGCGACTACTCGTGCCAATCAAGCTTTAGAGAAAATTTTTATCAGTTGGTCAAATTTATTTCAAAAAACCATTGATCAAATCGCCGAAACAGTTTTTATTCCTGAACGCGTTTATCTTATCGGTTATGATGACTCAGATTTTTTATTAGCCAATTGGATCAAAAAAACTAATCTTTCAGACTTCCTGCTTTCTCCCAGAAATTATCTTTCTGTTGGCTTCATTGACAAAAAAATGCTAACATATGAACCTATAAATAGCCCTGGCCAGATTACCAACACCTTTGTTTTGGCCGAAGCGCTATTTTGTGATAAACTAAATGAAAATCCAAGTAATTTTTATTTTATTAATACTTTAAAAAACATGCAAGATATTGTAAAAAACAAAAAAAGTCTTCGTGAAATATTTCCAGAAGTTGGAGGCAAAAAAACTAAAATAGAATCTAAAGAGTCGATGCCATCTTTAAATACAACAAGAACAAAAACCAAACATTGTTTCCGTTTGGGTGGCCTGCTAATTTTATTGTCTGTAATTTTAGTTATAAGTATTGGCGGTTTTGTTTTTTCTAATATTTTTGCGAAAGCAATTGTAAATATTCAACCAAAACAAGGACAATTAGATGTTTCTAATACTTATATTGCCACCAAAGAAGGAGAAAATGGTTTAAATTTTGTTTTAGCTGAAAATATTGAGGAATCAGAGTCAACCTCGGTAACTGCGTCAGGAAGCGAGAATGTCGCCATAAAAGCTAGTGGCCAAATTGTAATAATAAATAATTATAGTTCAAATTCTCAACCCTTAGTAGAAAAAACTCGTTTCCAAGCGCCCAATGGCAATATTTATAGGATTGCTGAGCCGGTAACTATTCCGGGTACACACAAAGGAGAAAACGGCGAGACTTTGCCAGGACAATTAGAAGTAACCGTTTATGCTGATAAAGCCGGACCGGAACACAATCTTGGTTTAGTTGACTTTACTATCCCTGGGTTTACTGGTTCACCAAAATTTGCCAAGATTATCGCCAAATCAAAAACTCCAATTAGTGGTGGTTTTGTCGGGCAAAGACCAAAAATTTCTGAAAATGATATGTCTACCTTAGAAGAAACAATGAAAAGCAGTCTGCAGGCAAAAATAGTGCAAAAAATAAAACAACAGGTTCCAGAAAATTATATTTTATTTGATGATGCTATCCTGACTCGTTTTTCTGTTGAAATAGCTACATCAACAGAAGTTGATTCAGACAAGGTGGTCGTTAGAGGCAAAATAACCGCCACCGGCATTTTGTTTGATCAAGCTGAATTAAGCCAATATTTGGCCAAAGCCATTCCTGGATGGACCGGGGAAGACAAAGTTGATGTTGTTAATTTAGAAGAACTTAATTTTACTTTATTAGATAAAGAAAATTTAAATCCCGAAAATTTAAATTCATTTTCTTTTAATTTACAAGGAATCGGTTATGTTATTTGGCAATTTGATGAAAATTCTCTAAAAGAAGATCTTAAAAAAACTCCTAAAAATGAATATAACAATGTTTTTGCCTCATATTCGGAAATAACTAAAGCAAATATTGTTTTTCGACCACCTTGGATTAAAAAAGTACCTCAAGACAATTCAAAAATAGAGATAAAGATCGAAAAAAAGATTGTAGAGTAAATTAAAACAAAATTAGTCGAATAGCCTTGACTTCTAAGGTGTAAATTTGTTAATATGTTCAAGTCAATTCAGTAATGAAAACAGACAATAAAAAAAACCCCGAAAGTGACTCATCCCCAAAGGAGGAGATTGTTTCAGGGGTTGTTATAGAGGCTCTGCCAAACACTCTTTTTAAAGTCAAGTTAGACAACGATTCAAATAAAGAAATTTTAGTCTACTTGGCGGGGAAAATGCGGATTAATCGCATTAGAGTTATGGTTGGAGACAAAGTGCAAATAGTAATGGATCCCTATGGGAATCGAGGACGAATCGTGAGGAGGGGTTAATTAATAAAAAAATGAAAGTTAGGTCAACAATTAAAAAACGATGTGCTCAATGTAAAATGGTCAAAAGAAGAGGCCATCTTTACATTATTTGCAAAAGCAAACCTCGCCATAAGCAAAAACAAGCTTAAATAATTTTATTTTGATATGAGAATCGCTGGTATTACTTTACCAAACAAAAGAATAGAATACGCTTTAACCGCTATTTACGGCATTGGTATTTCTAGAGCTCAAAAGATTTTAACTGAAGCTAAAATTGATCTTGGTAAAAAAAGTGATGACTTAACTGAAGAAGAAGAAAACGTTATTCGTAAGCTAATTGAAGTTTATAAAATAGAGGGAGACCTTAAAAGAGAAAAGTCCACAAACATTAAACGTTTACGTGACATTAAAAGCTACCGCGGAGCAAGACACCAAAGAGGTTTGCCTTGTCGCGGACAAAGAACCAAAACTAACGCTAGGACTTTGCGTGGTAAGAAAAAGACAATGGGTTCGGGCAAACGTAAAGTTGAAAAGAAATAATAATTATTGAGTTATGGGAAAGAAAAGAATTATAAAAAAAGGAGGACAAGTTAATGCTGGCCGTAGTGCTAGTAGCCAAAGAGTGCCTAAGAAAAAGTTAGATCGCGGAATTTTATACGTAGAAGCTACCTATAACAACACTAAATTGCTCTTGACTGATCCCTCTGGCAAAGTTTATGCTTGGTCTTCTAGTGGTTCCCTTGGTTTTTCTGGTTCTAAAAAAGGAACTCCCTTTGCCGCCAGTAAAGTAGGAGAATTATTAGCTGATAGAGCCTTGGCAATGGGATTAAAAGAAATTGATGTGATTATCAAAGGTGTTGGTGCTGGACGAGAATCAGCAATGCGCGCTTTTTCTGGAAAAGGTATCAATATTTTATCAATAAAAGATCGAACACCAATCCCATTTAATGGACCCAAACCGCCAAAACCGCGTCGGGTGTAAAATTTTTAAATTATTATTATGAAAATCGGACCAAAATATAAAATTTGCAGACGAATTGGTGATCGGGTTTTTGGTAAATGCCAAACTACTAAATTTACCATTTCTGGCCCTGACAAAAAACGTCGCACAGGCAAACGACCCAAAGGAGCTCCTTCTGAGTATGCTTTACAACTTTTAGAAAAACAAAAAGCTCGTTTTTCTTATGGAATAACCGAAAGACAATTTTCCAAATATGTGGAAGGAGTTAAAAAACATAAAGGCAGTGATCGAGCCACTAGTTTGTTTAAAACTTTAGAAAATAGACTTGATAATGTTATTTTCCGCTTAGGATTAGCCTCATCTCGTGCTTTGGCTAGACAATTAGTTTCGCATGGTCATATTTTAGTAAATAACCGTCGCACTCGGGTTCCATCTTTACAAGTTAAAGTTGGTGATAAAATAAAAATTAGACCACAAAGCTTAAATAATGGTGTTTTCCAAAACCTTACTGAAAAAATTAAAGATTACAATACGCCAGAATGGTTATCTTTAGACATTGAAAAAGGTGAGGGGGTAGTCAAGGGGGAACCAGTTGTTGGTAAAGCTGAAACGATTATCAATTTTGAGTCAATCTTAGAATACTATAGTAGATAATTTTAATAGCATTTTAAATTTTTAATAGCTTAAATAATTATGCCAGATTTCAACATCATCATACCTTCAAAGCCGCGAATTATTGCTGAAGATGAATTCAGCGGCGTTTATGAAATCGAAGGCCTTTACCCGGGTTATGGTCACACCCTAGGTAATTCTTTGCGACGAATTATTTTGTCGTCTTTGCCTGGATTTTCAATTACCTCATTGAAAATCAACAGCGTTGACCACGAGTTTTCCACCATCAATGGAGTAAAAGAAGATGTCATTAATATTATTCTCAATTTAAAGAGAGTAAAATTTAAAGTAATAGGCAACGAAAGCCAAGTGGTTAAATTGCATATTAAAGGTCCCAAAATAATTACTGCTGCTGATTTGGAATTGCCAGGTCAAGTAGAAATTATAAATAAAGATCAAGAAATTGCCAACATTACCGACAAAAGTGCCGAACTAATACTTGAGATTACCTTAGAAAAAGGCCTTGGTTATGTTCCTAAGGATATTTTAAAAAAAGATAAGGTTGAGGTTGGAACTATTGCTGTCGATGCAACATTTACTCCAATTCGCAAAGCTAGTTATGAAGTAGAAAATATGCGCGTTGGCAACCGAACAGACTTCAACAAATTACGCCTAAGCATTGAGACCGACGGCACCCTTACCCCTCGCGACGCAATGGAAAAAAGCATCCGCATTATGATTGACCAACTAAAAGCTGTTATAGGCTTTGTTGAAGAGGAAGAAAAAATAACCGAAAAAGGCGACGATTTATATGAAGATCCCAAACAGGATGATATATCAGACCGTTCTGGCAACGATATTGATGAGGACGTTCTTAAGACAAAGATAGAAGATTTAGATTTGTCTGTCCGCACAATTAAAGCTTTAAAAGGGGCTAGTATCCGCACCGTTAGCGGTCTAACCAGAAAAAAAGAATCGGATTTATTAGAAATAAGCGGATTGGGAGATAAAGGTATCCAAGAAATAAAACAAATATTGGATAATCTTGGAATTAATCTTAAATAATGAATCTAAAGATATGAGACATCAAAAAACAGGAAAAAAATTTAGCCGAAAAACAGGAGTGCGTCAAGCATTACTTAGGTCTTTGATGTCTAATTTAATTCTTAGAGAAAAAATTACAACAACCGAAACTAAGGCTAAAGAAACAAGGCGTTTAATAGAAAAATTGGTAACTAAGGCTAAAGTTGACACTGTGGCTAATCGTAAATTAATTACTCAAAAACTTGGTTCACCAATTCGTGTTAATAAATTATTCAAAGAAATCGGTCCGCGTTATATTGAACGCGCCGGCGGTTATACTCGAATTACCAAGTTGCCCAAGAGAACTAGCGACGGCAGTTCAATGGCGATAATAGAATTTGTCTAAAATATGGAAAACAACGAAATCACAATTGATGCAGCAGGTAAAGCGTTAGGTCGCGTCGCTTCAGAAGCAGCGGTTGCTTTGCGCAATAAAAATAGCGCTAAGTTTGAGCGTCATCTTGCTCCCGAAATCAAAGTTTCTATCATCAACGCCAGCCAAATGGATATTTCTGATAAAAAGAAAAAGACCAAGGTTTATCATCACTATAGCGGTTACCCTGGAGGCATGAAGGAAGAGATTTTAAATAGAGTAATTGAAAAAAAGGGATATCGTGAAGCTCTTTCCCGAGCAATCAAGGGGATGTTGCCTAGCAATAAATTACGAGATGTAATAATGAAAAATTTAACGATAACTGAATAAGATTATGACTATTGCAACAAAAGATAAATATATAGAAGCAGTTGGTCGTCGCAAAACTTCTGTCGCGAGAGTCAGGCTTTATACTGGCAAGGGTGAAATTAAGATTAACAATAAATCATTTGAAGAATATTTCCCAACCCAAGAATTGAGATTGAGAGCGAAAAGCCAACTGGAAAATATAAAGAATTTAGATAAATATTTAATTTCCGTTAAATTGACTGGTGGTGGCATTTCTTCACAAGCAGAAGCTTTTAGGCTTGGTTTAGCGAGGGCAATTGTTAAAACCGATGAAAAAACAAAATCTGAAATTAAGAAAAATGGTCTCTTAACCAGAGACTCTCGTGAAAAAGAACGTCGAAAATTTGGGCTCAAAAAAGCCCGTAAGGCACCTCAATGGTCTAAACGTTAAAAAAAGTGGTTACTTTTTTTAACGGATGTTTGCATAAAATCATTCACCCAGTTATAATATAGGCGAATTATCCGTTTAATTTTACTTAATTTTAGTGTTTTTTCAAAAAAAACGCTTTTTAATTCATATGTCAAAACAGACGGACAAAAGAAAAAAAGAAGGGGAATCAAAAACTGATTCTGAAGATATCATTTTAGAAGAAAACTTGGACAATCAAGGGCCAGGGTCAACAGAATTTGATAAAAAACTCAAAAAAGTGAGGGAGGAGCTAAAAACTTGTCAAACGGAACGTTCAGAATATCTAGATGGTTGGCAGCGTGCCAAAGCCGATTATTTGAACCTAAAGAAAGAAACTGAAGAAAATCGTAGCCAAACCGTTCAATGGGTCAAGGAAGGACTTTTCGAAGAATTTTTACTTTTAGCTGACAGTTTTGAAATGGCAATGGCAAACAAAAAAATTTGGGAACAAGCGCCAGAAAATTGGCGAAAGGGAGTAGAATATATCTACCAACAATTAAAAAATATATTTCAAAACCACAACCTTAAAGAAATATACCCTGAAATAGGAAACAAATTTAATCCTCTTGAAGAGCATTCGGTTGCCATTGTTCCTGCTCAAACCCCAGACGAAGATGATATTATTGACGAAGTTGTAAAAAAAGGTTATAAAATAAAAGATCAAGTGTTGCGTCCTGCCCAAGTAAAGGTCAAGCATTGGTCAAAAGAATCATAACTATTGATAAAAAGTCGATTAAATAATTTTTATTAAAAAATAAATAATTCTAAATAAAAAATATGGCAAAAATTATAGGAATTGATTTGGGAACAACTTATTCCGCCGTCGCTGTAATAGAAGGTGGACAACCAAAAATTATCGAAAATGCAGAGGGTGCACGCACCACGCCGTCAATTGTGGCTATTTCTAAAGCGGGAGAACGTTTGGCTGGTTTGGTTGCCAAAAGACAAGCAATCACCAATCCTAAAAATACCATTTTTGGCATTAAACGTTTGATGGGCCATAAGTTTGAAGATTTAAATGTCCAACGAGATAAAGAAATTTCTCCTTTTGAAATAAATAAGTCTGATGACGGCGGAGTCCTGGTTAAAATGGGTGACAAAGAACATCGTCCTGAAGAAATTTCAGCAATGATTTTGCAAAAAATAAAAAATGATGCCGAGGCTAAACTTGGAGAAAAGATTGAGGAGGCGGTTATTACAGTTCCGGCTTATTTTGATGATTCGCAACGCAAAGCAACTAAGGACGCTGGTGAAATTGCTGGTTTTAAGGTTCGCCGAATTATTAACGAGCCAACAGCAGCGGCTTTGGCTTATGGTTTAAACAAAAAAAAGGATGAGAAAATTGTTGTTTATGATTTTGGTGGAGGCACTTTTGACATCTCGGTTTTAGACATCATTGGCGGCGAAGAAGAACAGAGTATCCAAGTCAAAGCAACTGATGGAGATTCTCATATGGGCGGTGAGGATATTGATCAAAAAATTATCCGTTGGATTGCGGAAGAATTTAAAAAAGAGACTGGTTTAGATATTAGTCATGATGAATTAGCCTTGCAACGTTTAAAGGAGGCTGCCGAAAAAGCCAAACTTGAGCTTTCGACTTCTATGCAAACCGATATTAACATTCCGTTTATCACTTCTGACGCTTCTGGTCCAGTTCATTTAAACAAAACCATGACCAGAGCAACTTTAGAAAATTTAGCTCAAGAATTTATTGACCGTTCTATTGACATAACCAAACGTGCGATGGAAGATTCTGGTTATCAAACTACGGATATCAATGAAATTATTTTAATTGGCGGGCAAACTAGAATGCCAGCTATCCAAGAAGCGGTTAAGAATTTGTTTGATAAGGAGCCTAATCGTTCTATCAACCCAGACGAAGTCGTAGCTATTGGCGCCGCGATTCAAGGAGGAATTTTTCAAGGCGATGTCAAAGATGTGCTTTTGCTTGATGTTACCCCGCTCTCATTAGGCATTGAAACAATGGGAGGTATTGCTACCAAATTGATTGAGCGAAACACGACCATTCCAACTTCTCGTTCTCAAATTTTTTCTACGGCCGCCGACAATCAGACTTCTGTAGAAATTCACGTTGTTCAAGGTGAACGTGAAATGGCCGTCGACAACAAAACTCTTGGGCGCTTTATTTTAGACGGTATTCCGCCAGCACCTCGAGGCCTACCTCAAGTAGAAGTGACTTTTGATATTGATGCCAACGGCATTTTATCAGTCAAAGCCAAAGAAAAATCTACAGGGAAAGAACAGTCTATTCGCATTGAAGCTAAGACTAGTTTGTCTAAAGAAGACGTAGAACGAATGAAAAAAGATGCCGAGGGTCATGCCGAAGAAGACAAAAAGAAACGTGAAGCAGTAGAAACTAAAAACATTGCCGAACAACTTACTTACACAGCTGAAAAATCATTAAAAGATGCTGAAGGCAAGATAGAAGAAACAACAAAAAAAATGGTGGAAGATAAAATTGCTGAACTGAAAAAAGTGAAGGACGGTGATGATCTGGAAGCAATAAAAAATGCCACGAGTGCTCTTTCTACCGAAATACAAAAAATCGGCGAAGCGATGATGAAAAACCAAACTCAAGAAGCCCCCAAAGAAGAAAAGGACAGCAAGAATCCAGAAGAGGGTGGAAAAGACAATATTCGAGATGCGGAAACCAAATAATTACCGACAATTAAATTCAATTTAAAATTAAGAATAAGTAGTAAAAAATTTACCCAGCCCCACTTCTATCTTGATTGAAAGTGGGGCTGGGTAAAAAGTTTCTTTATTCAAAATTAGAAACTCAAAAATACGTATTGTCAATACCCAGACCTTGTCTCAAGGGTAAAAAAGTAGTATAATTAAGACTAAAATATGGATAAAGATTTCTATAAAATATTGGGGATTGAAAGAAACGCTTCGAAAGAAGATATTCGAAAGGCTTTCCACAAACTAGCTCACAAATATCATCCTGACAAAACAAACGGCGACGAGGCCAAATTTAAAGAAGTTAACGAAGCTTATCAAATTTTGTCAGACGACAAAAGGCGCGCCCAATATGATCAATTTGGCTCTGGTGGTTTTAACGGTCAAGGCGGGCCAACTGGCGGTTGGGATTTTTCCGGTTTTACTGGTGGCCAAGGTGGCTCGTTTGAATTTGACTTGGGTGATATTTTTGGTGATATTTTTGGTGGAAGTCATCAAACTAAGGTCAAGCGTGGTCGAGATATTTCGGTAGATATTTTAATAACCTTCAAAGAATCAATCTTTGGCACCGAACGCAAACTATTAATAAACAAAGTTGGAATTTGTGATTTCTGCAATGGCACTGGCGCTGAAAAGGGTGCCAAGATCAAAAATTGCGAAACTTGCAAAGGAACAGGCCAAATAAAAGAAACCGTGCGTTCTATTTTAGGCACTTTCCAAACAGCTAAAACTTGTCCAACTTGCCATGGTCGCGGGAAAATCCCCGAAAAAAAATGTCACGTTTGTGGTGGAGAAGGAGTCTACAAAAAAGACGATGAGGTGCAGGTCAAGATACCGTCTGGTATAAATAATGGCGAGATGATCAGAATGTCTGAACGCGGAGAAGCAATTATAGACGGAAGAAGTGGTGATCTTTATGTAAAAATTCATGTCGAACGAGATGAAATGTGGCGCCGTTCTGGCAACGACTTGTTATCTGATATAAAAATCAAGATGACCGATGCTATTTTAGGGACTGATTATAAATTAAAAACACTTGAGGGAGATATGACTCTGAGTATTCCCGCCGGAATAACTTATGGTGAAATGCTACGAGTAAAAGATAGGGGTGTCCCAAATGGGCACAACCACCGGGGCAATCTTTTGGTTCGAGTCACTTTTCCTACTCCAAACAAACTTTCAAAAAAAGCTAAAAAAATCATTGAGGACCTCCGCGAAGAGGGTCTCTAGAATTGAAATAGGAAATGTAAAATTTTAGGATAGAACATAAAAATAGAAATTTGATAGTTGATAAGTATTTGGGACGATCGTCCCAAATACTTATAATCACTTCCATAATTTTATGAGCAAAACTTACAAATTTTTACCAGAGGATTTTTTGGTATTGTTGGACAAAATCATTGAACTTGAGCAAAAGGTTATTCAATTTGGTTATGAGATGGGCGAATCCACCAGACAAAGTTCCGAAACTTGGCACGACAACGCTACTTATGATGTAGCACGTTTTAACTTTGAAATGACCACCACCGAACTGCAAAAACTGGTAGAGATTCGTAATGGCGCCAAAATAGTTAAAACTAAAAACAAACCCTCTACGAAAGTTAGGATGGGTAGTGTCGTAAAAATTTTAAATCAAAGTACCGGCCAAACCCAGCTCGTCAAAATTACCGGCGACACCATTCACTAAGGTCAATCGATTTTCTGTTGCCCCCCAAAACAGCCTCTTTCTTCATTTTGTTTCGCTTTTATGGTATAGTCTAAATACGGAAAACCGCACATCTTTAGTATGAAATCTAAAAAGGCCATTTCCGGCCAATTTAATATAACATCCTTTCCAGAGACCCAAACACGTATTTACACTGCGCCAAGGGTCCAAATAGTCCCCAGGGGCTTGTTTTGGGTCAAGTTGACTTGGGTTCTGACTTATTTTCTTTGCTTTCCAATCACTCGCATTTTCCAACACGTAAAAATAACAATTGATGACTCTTTCTTTGATTACGATTTCCAACCTAACCAACCGCTAGTGATAATCTCCAATCACAAATCAGTCTTTGACCCTTGGCTAATCAGTAACGCTATTCCATTCAAAACACTCCTAAAAATTTTGCCAATCAGAATAATGGGCTCTGTCACTTTTGTTGACCGAATCGCCCATTTTTTTGATAAAATTGGTTTGGTTAAAATTATTTACTTTCTTTACGGTGTCGTGCCATTTGAAAAAGAGTGGACTTTTGAACAAAAGCTGGCTCCCCTGATTGAGTGTCTAAAACAAGGTGAACGTGTTATGATTTTTCCAGAAGGTGGGCTTAATCGCGACATCGGCATAAAACTTTTTCGTCGCGGACTGATTTATATTTTCAAAGAATTAAAAATGGATATTTTGCCAATAGCCATCAATCCCAAAAAAGAAAACGGCAAACGTCTAAACGTCATCGTCGGCGCGCCATTCAAAATTCCCGCCGAAGTTCTCGCGAGCGAAAATCCCAGTGACGAGTTTTATACCAAATCCTGCGAGTTTGTGAAGGGGAAGGTGGAGGAGTTGTACCAGAAGGGAAAATAACTATTTTTGGCTTAGAAATTTGAAATTTCCAAGCTATTGGGCCATTTTCTTTTCGAGACCAGCAACAAAATCACCGCTTTGGCGGTAACCGTTTTTGCGACGAAATTCAACGATTTTGACTTCCAAGTCCCAATCTTCCATACCCAACTTTTCTTGCCATTTTTTGAGTAATTCCTCTAATTCAGTCTGAGAAAATCCATTTTTTTTATCAACATCAAAAATTATTTCACGATCGTTTTCCATTTATATATTGTATAACTAATGGACTAATTAAGTAAAGTAGAAAGTAAATAGCGTTTTTCCCAAACCACTGCTTCATTTTTGAAAGTAAGTGGTGTATTATACATATAAAATATAGTTTTTTGTTTTTTAAAAATTTGAACAATCTCTTGTTTTATTGTAAAATATAATTATGAAAAAAAGGATCTTAATTGGCATAACAGGGGGAATAGCCGCTTATAAAGCTTGTTCTTTGGTAACCAGTCTTTTAAAAGAAGGTTATGATGTAAAAGTCACAATGACAAATAGTGCTACAAAATTTGTGTCTCCTTTAACATTCCAAGCCTTAACTAACCATGCTGTATATACAGACATGTGGAATATTCAAAATCCAGAAGAAGTTGAACATATATCATTAGCCAAATGGGCCGACGTGATAGTTATTGCTCCAGCAACAGCAAATACCATATCAAAAATGGTTCATGGACTTGCAGACAATCTTTTAACAACCGTAACCTTAGCTACCCCTCAAAAAACTCCGATCATTATAGCTCCTGCCATGAACACTCAGATGTGGCTCAACCCCATAACACAAGGGAACATTAAAAAATTAGAGGCCATGGAAAAGTATAGGATAATAAACCCTCGCGAAGGTAAGCTAGCTTGTAGAGATGAAGGGGCAGGGAAAATAGCTGATATTGAGACCATCTTATCTGAGATAAAAAAAGTTTTTCATGACTAAAAAACTTGCTAATAAAAGAATATTAATAACAGCTGGTCCAACCTGGGTACCGATTGACAAAGTAAGGGTCATAACAAATGTTTTTGGCGGAACCCTTGGCGCTTTAATTGCCAGTGAAGCCGCAAAAAAAGGAGCAAAAGTAACTTTGCTATTTGGACCAGGTAAAGCAAAAATACCCCTAGAATCCAAAAATTTAGAAATTATTAAGTACAAATATTACGACGATCTCTTAAACTTGGTAAAAAAAGAGCTTTCGACAAAAAATTACGAAATAGTTATACACTCATCCGCTGTAGCAGACTACGCACCAATCCCTTCAAAAGAGGGGAAAATTAAATCGGGGAAAAAAACTTTAACAATTAAACTTAAACCAACGGCAAAAATTGTTGATTTGATAAAAAAAATTAGACCTAACGTATTTTTGGTTAAATTTAAATTAGAAGTCGGTTTGCCAAAAAACAAACTGGTTGCTATTGCTTACAAAAGCATGATTGCCTCAAGGGCCGACATGATTGTCGCCAATGAATACTCTACTGTACAAAAAGAACACCGAGCTTATATAATAGACAGCAACAAAAAAATAGTTGAGTATTTAGGAAAAGATAAAATAGCAAAAGGACTTATAAAAGAAATCTCTGGGGTTATATAAAATAAGATGGAACTCGAAAAATACTTAAAAGAAACGAGGTTTTGTGACTGTAATAATCCTCAGATATCAGAAAAAGCAAAAGAGATAACAAAAGGCTTTTCTTCGGATCAAGAAAAGGCAATCGCTGTTTTCAATTGGGTTAGAGACAACATAGAGTATCGAGTTGGCTTGTGGCAAAGAAAAGCAAGCGAAACACTCCAAGAAAAGGAGGGGACTTGCACCAATAAAACAAATTTGTTGGTAACAATGCTTAGATCCATAAACATTCCCTCCGGTTATGGTGTTTTAAAAACAAAAGGACAAGAATACTTTGGGCCAGTGGTTCCCCCCATACTCAAGAGGAAGATAAGCAAAAAGTCATCCCATGTATACAGTTTTGTTTTTTTAAATAATAAATGGATCAAATGTGATCCCTCCCTAGATTTAGAATTATCTTTGAAAACAAGTTATTTTAATCCACAAAGTGAACTGGTTGTATGGGATGGTAAAAATGATGCGTTAGAAAATCTAAAACCTGAACATATAATATATGATTCAGAAAAACTCAGCGATATAGATAGCATAATGGAAAAAAAATCTCGACATGGGACAGGGATAATAATAAAAGTGGCTAATTTATATATTAAATTTTTGCGGCAAAATGAAATTAAGATAAAATCTCCTACACAATTACAATACTTGTTTAAAAAATGGTTGAGGAGAAACAACTTTCTGTATTACATTGTTTTTTCTTTCGTATCTTTTTATAAAGATATAATTTACTCTTTTACAAATAAAGATACTTTGGATGAGAGTTTTTGGTCAAATTATATGAAAGTCTTTGATGTCATAGGAATGGCTATACCTTATCAAGAAATGACTGAAGAAGTAATCAAGGAACTAGATATAAAAAATGGCGATAGAATTTTAGATGCAGGTTCAGGAACTGGAATCCTATCAATAAGTATTAAGGAAAAGTATTCTATTGAAATGGTCGGAGCAGATAACTCTGAAACCGCATTAAAAATTCACTTATCAAAAGACCCTGAAGCAACCTTAATAAAATCCGATTTAACTAATCTTAAGTTTTCAGATAATGAGTTCGATAAGTTAATTTGCATGTTGACATTACATTCTATACCTTATGAATTTAGACCAAAGGTTATTAGCGAGTTTTATCGAGTATTAAAACCTGGAGGAAAAATAGTTTTAACAAATCCTTATAACAACTTTAATCCAAATAGAATATTTATTGAACACATAAAAAAAGATCTAAAAAGGTCAGGTCTAATTAAAATTATTACTGATTCAATAAAGTATTCTATTCCAATAATCAAAATGTTTTATTATAATAATTTAATAAAACAAGAAGAGAAAAAAAATGATAAAGTATTGCTAAGTTTTGATGAACAAAAAAAACTACTTAAAGAAACTGGTTTTAAAAATATTTCAGATACAAGAATCTTGTATTCAAAAAGTGCTATAATTAATTCAGCTTATAAATAAAGTGGGTGACTTACTAAAATTAGATTTACCAAATTATTTACTTTTGTTAGCAGCTTTTGTTAACTTGCTTTTGGCTGCTGTTATTTATTTTAATAGTAACAAAAAAACTTCTGAATCTTTATATTCATTCTTAGCTTTAAGTTGTTCGATGTGGGCACTCGGAATGTTTATGTATAGAGGAATTCCAAATTCTTATTCAGCCTTGATTTGGGCGAGATTTTATTATGTTGCTACTGCAATAATTCCAGCATCCCTACTTATTTTTGTAATGTCTTTCCCGAACAAAGTTGATTGGTTCAATAAAAAAGTATTAACTACCATATTGATAATTTCTTTATTTTTTAGTATTTTACCAATATTTCCCAACACAGTTGTTACCCAAGTTGTCTTTAATCAAGAAAAAGAAAATGATATTTTCTTTGGTTCAGGTTTTAATCTATGGGGTATTTATCTTTTTTCATTTTTTGTTCTTTCTTTATTGATTTTAGTAAAGAGGTTATTAAATTCAACAGGACCAATAAAAAAACAGTATATCTATATACTGTTTGGAAGTTATACATCAGTCATTATTGGTGTAATAACTAACCACATTTTTCCATTTATCTTCAATAATCCAAATTATGCTTGGATTGGACCAACCGCTACTATTATTATGGTAGTAATAATTACTGCTGCCATCCTCAAACAACGCTTGTTTAATATAAGACTAATAGCCACTCAACTTTTTATCTTTAGTTTATGGATATTCTTACTGGTTAGAGCTTTTATCTCTGGTTCAATTATTGATCAACTTGTAAACTGGGGTTCTTTCATTGGAACAGTAGTCATAGGCACATTCTTAATCCGTAGCGTCTTAAAAGAAGTCTCTCAGCGGGAAAAAATTGAAAAACTGGCCGAAGATTTGGGTAAGGCCAACGAGCGCTTAAAGGAATTAGACAAACAAAAAACTGAGTTCGTTTCCATTGCTTCACACCAATTGCGGAGCCCCCTGACGGCCATCAAAGGTTATTCTTCAATGCTTATAGAAGGCTCTTTTGGTCCAATACCAAAAAAGGCTCAGGGGGCGCTTGAGGTTGTCTTTCAGTCCAGCCAAAAAATGATCAGCGTCATTGAAGACTTTTTAAACATTACCCGCATTGAACTGGGCCGAATGAAATACGAGATGTCCGACATTGATATCGGCACACTCGCCAAGCAGGTAGTGGAGGAACAACGACCGCAAGTGACCAAGAATGGCCTAAAATTAGAATTTGAAGACGATGGCCAAGATCATAATGTCTACGCCGACTTAGGCAAACTAAATCAAGTCTTTAACAATATTATTGATAACGCCAGCAAATATACCAAAGAAGGCTGGATCAGAGTTCGGGTAGAAAATATGACCAAACCGGAAGGGGAGGAGGTGGTGCGTTTTGTAGTCAAAGATTCCGGCGTCGGTATCCCAGCAGAAACTCTGCCCAAACTATTTGAAAAATTTGTCCGCGCTTATGATGCCGGCAAGGTCAACCTAATCGGCACCGGCCTTGGCTTGTATGTCGCCAAGCAGATTGTGGAGGGTCTGGGTGGCAAAATCTGGGCCGAATCAGAAGGCAAGGGCAAAGGTTCTACCTTCATTGTTGAACTCAAGCACACCAAACCCCTCGCCGAGCAAGAGAAGGAGAAGAAGGTGGTGGATTTTGTGGCGGGGATATAAGAAAGAGAAGCTAACAATTAACAGCTTGACATCTTACAGATTTAGCACATAAAATTAAGAGGGTGGGTTTTAGGAGAAGAAAAGAGGAGATTTAGAGAAAAGCTGAGAAGGAAGATAAAATAAAGATAGGAGATAGTTTATAAGTTTCGCTTCACTCCTTAGTTTTTAAGTTGACTTAGTAATCTTTCGATTTCCACGTCTTAGGAAATTTATCACTTTGTATATCTAATGATTTGAGATATTTAAACTTTTGATGATCAATAGATTTGGCCCATCGTATAGTTATGTTCAAACCATCTTCCAACTCTGTTGTCTTATAACCTGAGACTTTTTTAATCTTTGAATGATCACAAAATGCTTGAGTTACTTCTTGAGGTCTAAAAACAATAATTTACGAAGTGATACAAGAGAATAAATATTTAAAAATAGTATCAATACATTTTTCTCATTTTATCCAAATAAATCCCCAATGGTTCAAGCCCCATACCTTTCCGCAGTTCATCAATTTTTTTCTATTTTTTATCGGTTGTGGTTTTAAAATCATCTTTCCTTTTTGAGGAAAACTTCTCAACTGAGTGCCATAAATTTGTTTCTTGCCGCGATGCAACAAAACCCGATCTGTCAGATAAGCCACTCTTTTTTTATCGACTTCGCCCTTGTCTGCCGCGGCAGTTAAAAGCTTTAGACATTTCTCTTGAAAGTCAATGTCATGATCGGCATGCTGAACCAAAAGCCAAGCATTGAAAGCTCCTTTTTTGCCAAGCAAAGACTTTTCGGGCCAACCATACTTATTGATTATCTTTTTCATCTCAAGAGTGTTTTTCTTGTCAACTCGCAACAGCTCTTTTGCCATTTTACGAACAGAAATCAAAAGCTTGGGGTCATCTTTACCGGTGCATTTTTTAGCTAAAACTTTCCATTCCCTCTGTTGTCTCTTTCGAAGGTCTTGATCAACCTTTGTCATTTTCTCTATCTTAAGTTTTAATTCTTTGTTTAGAGACATTTTAATATTTAAGTAATAATTCTTAAGATAATAACAAGAAAAACGATTGGCAACTAATAAACAACTCTGCAAGGCCCCAAATCTTTGAATGTCTAAAATAAGAAAAAAGTGATAAAATAGAACATAATGATTATTTTTATAAATGGTTCAATTAACTCAGGTAAAAGCACAGTTGGAAAACTTTTGATTAAGGAGTTATCCAAAGCGGCTCTTTTAGAGATTGATGCCTTGAGGGAGATGATTGATTGGATGCCAATAGATCAGGCAGTGCCGATTAATCTTGAGAACGCAGTTTCACTAATTAGGAATTTTGCCAATCAGGAATTTGATGTGGTTGTCCCTTATCCACTATCGCAAAAAAATCATGACTATATTATGGACCAACTCAAAGATGTAAACGCAAAAATATTTGTATTTACACTTGCCCCCAAATTAGAAAAAGCCCTAGCCAATCGTGGGACCCGTGAACTAAATAACTGGGAAAAGGCAAGAATCCAACACCACTACGATATCGGAATACACAACCCGTCATTTGGAGAAATTATAGACAACTCAAATCAAACCCCGGAAAAGACCAGAGATTATATTTTAGATAAAATAAGATAATGAATTATGAGTTGAATCTAAATGACAGACCATTCCAAGCGATAAAGGCCGGTACAAAAAAGATCGAAGGAAGAACACCTAATGATGGGGTTGATCTTCGTTATAAGAAAATGAGCCCCGGGGATTTTATCATCTTTATCAACAATACAACAAACGAAAAGCTGACTTGCGCGATTCTGTCAATCACACATTATCCCAATGTTAAATCAATGCTTGAAGCTGAAGGCACACAAAATGTCTTATCAAGTGGTAGAAATATAGAAGAAGGCATTGAAAGCTATAACAATCTCGGTGATTATAAAGAAAGAATTGGAAAGTATGGTATATATGCCATAGGTATAAAACTTGAAAAAGATTAAACTAAACAAAACTAAGCTACTTAACTTTTAATTATCTTTTCATGTCTGAACAACTACTACCCAACTACCACCACAAATTTTTGACCGACAAGGGGTGGGCGACAAAAGAATCAACTCATTATATTTTTCACTATTTTCCCCAAAGTGTGGCCGAGCAGGATATTGAGGTGATTGAAAAAAGACAGGAAGAAGCTTTTGCCAAAATAATCAAATTTTTAAAAGTTCCCGAACCAGAGAAAAAAATAATTTATTATTTTTATCCCGACCCCGAAACAAAAAAGGAATTGATGGGCGATGACTGGTACGCGCAGGCGATCTCCCAAGATTTTACCGTTCATGTTCTCTACACCGAGACCGACAAACCGCTGGGCGAACACGAGGATACTCACTTGTTATCTTTGCCTTGGGGTTTATCAGTTGGATTGTTTCAAGAAGGCTTGGCCGAATATCTGGTTGGTCACGGTTGGCATGGTGAAAATCATAATGACTTGGTTCGTGACGGGCTGGACCGGAATATTTTTCCGCCCATCGGAGAATTATTGGAATATAAAAAATGGCTCGCGCTGAACGACTCTAATGCTCTTTATAACTACGCCTTGGTGGCTTCTTTTACAAAATTTTTGATAGAGAATTACGGCCGAGATAAGTTTGAGCAAGTTTACCGACTGACAAGCAGGGATAAGACAAAAGAAGAAAATGGGGAAGTATTTCTTAAAATTTACAGAAAGCCCATAGAAGAAGTGGAGGGAAGCTGGAAGGAACAGATGTTGGTTTAGAAGTTTTTTAATTTACAAAGGAAGAAAATAAATATGAAAATAACAGAAAACTATATTGGCAAAAGTGGAGTTGAATATGTTTTTGAATACGAAGATGCTGATTCATTTGATCACTTGGAATACGAAAAATGTCAACAAACTTATGGAGTTTGTTTTTGCGAAGATAAAATGGTCATCCAACTAAATGGAAAGACTGACCTTTGGGGTTTGGTTGGTGGCACAGTTGAACCAGGCGAGAAGCTGGAAGAAACCTTAAAGCGTGAAATACAAGAAGAATCAAATATGAAGGTTTTATCTTGTCTGCCAATCGGTTTCCAAAAAGCTATTGATACACGCGACAGAGATTACTTTTTCCAATTACGCTACGCCTGTAAAGTCAGACCGTTTGGACCTTTTGTTTTGGATCCGGCCGGTTCGGTAATAGAGATAAAATTAATTAATCCAAAAGATTTGAAACAATATTTTGATTGGGGCAAAATCGGTGATCGTATTATTGAAAGGGCGTTAGAATTGAAAAAATCTTTATAGTCTTTGGCTCTAATCCCCCAAAAATTCGGTCGAATTTTGGGGGGATAGGGGTTTTTGAACTAATAAAGCCAATCTGGAGAGCAACATGCTTGTCATGTCACTCTCCAGATTTTTTATTTATTTGTTAAACTTCTAATAAATTCTAGAATCTCTCTAAAATTAGAAACTCTAACTTTAGTATTAGAAAATTCGCCCGTATGACCAGCCGAAAACTTTCTGACCTTGATTGGCTTATGTTTGGATTTAAGTTTTTCTATGAAATTAACAATTTGTCGAGTTGGACAACGGACATCATTTTCTCCATAAATTACCAAGACGGGTTTTGTAAAATTATCGGCATAAGTAACGGGTGAACTTTTTTTATAAACAGACGGTTTTTGCTCTGGACTACCACCAAAAAGTTCTCGATCAATCGCCTGGAAAAAAGCTGGTTCATCTTCATATTGCAAAAAACAATCACCAATCGGCGTTCCGGCGATACCGCCAGCCCACAAATCAGGATATCTCCCTAGGGCCAATAAAGTTACGTAACCACCCCAAGACCAACCAAAAATAATAACTTTGGCCGGGTCAGCTTTTCCGTTGGCCACCAACCAGTTTCTAGCCGAAACAACATCTTCAACTTCAAGATTGCCCGGATTGCCATAAATTGCCCGTTCAAAATCTTTACCAAAACTTGTTGAGCCACGATAATTCACAGCACAATAACCAAAACCTTGATCTAATAAAATTTGGACTTCAGGCGAGAAAGAGTCATTGACAGAACCATGTGGGCCACCATGGATATCAATAACAAAAGGATAAAGCTTTTTCTTTTTTGTTGGCCAAGCCACCCACATTTGAACCTGTGTTCCATCAGAAGATTTAAAAAATATGCTCTCAAACTTTCTTTTTTTATAAATTTGTTTTGTAGGAGAATAAAAATCTTTTGTTTTTTGATAATCGTGACCAAAAATCTTAGTAATTTTTGGAATATCACTGAAAGATTGCCAACGCAACAAAAATGAACCATTCTCAAGAGAAGCAACAGAACCAAAAAACAGGTCAAAACTTCCATAATCAGACCCAATTGATGAAAGTGTTTTGTTGTTTAAGTCATAAAGCAAAAGGGAATGTTTAAGACGATATTCCTGACCAAGTAAAATTTTATTTTGACCCTCTAGCCATTCCATAACAAAGACATTGCCTCTGAAATTAGAGTTCTTAATTTCCGTGGTCTTTTTTTTGAGAAAATCCAACCAAACCGGACGATAAAATTCGCCCTTATTTAGAATCCCAAGAATTAAAGGCTTGTCAGAATTGACAGAAAAAGCTTGAGCAATAAAATCTCCGCCGAAAAAATCCATCTGACAAATTAATTTTCTGTTATCATTGTCAAAAACTAAAACCTGCGATTTATTTTTTTTCCCACCAATTGAAACAGAAACACAAGTTTGTTTTCCATCAGGACTGATGATTGCCCCCAAAATGAAATTTTTGGTTTCGTATAATAACTTGGTTCTAGGTTCATTTTCTGTCTTATTGATTTTGACGAGATAAACGTGATTTTTATCTTTGACGGAAGCATAGAAACATAATCTCTCATCCACATAATCGGAACTGACTTCGTAAGCAAAGTATGGGGGAAGACCAGGAGTAATATCCACCTTTTTACCACCCTCAAAAGGCTCACGGATAAAGTGCCCCGTTTCATTGCCCCCCTTGTCGTCAAGATAAAAAACAAACTTACCAGAAGTTGAAATTGAACCAAAAATTGAACCTTGTGGAGATTTGGTCAACCGGCGATGAAAACCAGTTTCAAAATCTCTGGCCTCAAGTTGATATTTACCAGAAGAATTAACTGGCACAACAACCCGACTAGGAAAGTTGCGAGCCCGATACATCCACAAGAAACTTTGACTATGAAATTTTTTTTCCCAAGAAAGAACCTTTGACATGTTATTAATCATATTATCTATATCAACATAACTTAAATCAGTAAAACTAGAATTTAGATAGACTTTCTGCGTGCCAACATATAACTCTATTTATTTTTTTATAGGAAAAGGTTTTTATTCCATTTAATACATTAAAAATAAAAGCTAAGACTAGAAAAATTATGACAAACACCTCCAGTAAAGAAAATATCCTTTTGCTTTTATCTCAATCATTTTTTATTCTACCAAACCATTCTCTAATTGAGCCATATATTATATTCCAAATCCTACTTAATAATCCCTTATTTAGCGAAAGGGTATAAATATCGTATTTTTGGTCATAACTTGGCTGTAAATTATTTCCCAATTCTTGATCTGCGCCTTTTATTTTTAAACCAACACTTTCCTGGCAAAATCGCGGATATTAATGAGTGTTTCCTTTTGCTTGTCATTAGCAATTTTTTGAATGTTTTTAATTACTGTCTCTAAGGTTTCAACGACTTGTTCTCTATTGCTAAGTTCCTCAACTGTAATACCATAGTTTTTATGTAAATGTTCATATTGTTGGAACAGGTCTTTAAGTGGATTTTGTTCATGTCTCACTAGCTTCTTTATAGTGTTAAAAATAAAATTGATAAAAAAATCGAGCCGATAATCTTTATCAACTGCCACCTTTTGGGGATTAAAATCTGTTGTTCCAACAGGAAGATCAATCCCATACAACTTTTTTCCTTCTCCTGTTATATAAGCTGTTGATTGTGGGCATAAATAAATATCGACAACTACCATAACATTTTGTGGGGAATAAATAATCAAAGCCGTATGTACCCCGTTTTCTGGAGCATTTTGAGGTGCTTCGCACGAATGAACAATATCTCCAAGTCCTTTATAATATTCAAAACGTTTATTATATATTTCAGTAAAATCATCATCGCTAAAAGTAAACCAAATGTCTATATCGCTAAAGGGATCTGCTTGTTGTCGCGCCAACGATCCAAAAATGTGAGCTTCAATTTCTCTGCCTCTGAATAAATTTTTCAATTTCTTCAGCAAATTCTCTCTAACTAAAACAAGATCCGTTTCAATTTTTGATTTATCAAGCAAGCTCATTGGCTAGATTATACAAAAATTGTTGAATAAAAACCACCACAACAAAAGAGGGGGGACTAAACCTCCCCCCTCTTTTTTATTTTCTTAAACTTAGAGTCATCTAATTCCTCTTCGCTAAACTGTTTTTCTATTTCTAATATCAGTTTTTTATACTTTTTATTTTTATTCTTTTCTAGATACATTTCAGCCAAATTTAAATATGCGCCTAAAAATTTTGGACGCTTTTTAATAACTTTTAAATACCAATATTCAGCACGATCAAACTGGCTTAGAGACTCATAAACAACAGCTACATTCATATACATCGGGTACATTTCCACACTTTCCTTAGTCGCGATTCTTGCCGCTTTTTTTGCGTAATCAATTGCTTTCTTGTTTTTGTTATGCCAATAAACCCGACCAATACCCCAAATCGCGTTTACAGAATTAGGATTCTTTTTTAAGATTTTGTTGTAAGCTTTTAATGCCTCTCTTTCATATTTATTCTTCTCTTTTTTGTTACCAGCGTAAACTGCCAGATGGTCATACAAAAAACCAAGCTTTGCCAAAACCATTTCTTCGTTTATTAGTTCCGGCTCTTTTTCAATTTCTCTGGATATCTGACTTAAAATCTTTTTATAAAAAGAATAGGAAACATTGTCGGATTCCAGACTCTTATTAAAAATACTCTTTATTTTATTGATAGCCATAGTCATATTACTAACAATAATAAGATAACTATGATATATCAAGGGCTCATTCATAAAAAAAGGGGGCTCTCGCAATACGAAGCAAGATTCTAGTAGTCACATCATCGGAAGTCTCTGACGTTGAGAATACCTTGGATTCCCCCCAAAGAAAATACCTTGTTTTCAAGACCTAAATCTTTGAGCTATCCTAAGACGTCAAAGACGGAACCCTGGTATGCATGAGGAGCTGGAAATTGAACTTCCATTGACAACGATACAAACAAATTTTCCACAATTTGCTCAAAACTTTAACTGTTGCTAAAATAAAACCAGACAACAATGGGGTTGTTCTTAGACAATAGGGGATAGAATATGAAATAAAACATATTCAACTGCAATTTAAACCAAAACAAAAAACCTGGGAGATTTTTATGGTTTCTGACCAAATCAACAAAGACAAGGTTGAGACTCCCAACTACCAGCGATTAGTCAACTTGTTGGTTGACTATGAAACTCGTTTTCTCCACTCCCAAGAGATGGAAAAAACAGTGGAAGAAGAAGGAGAAAAAAGAACAAAAAGAATTTTTGAGGAAATAACAAAAGAAGCAAACCGAATGAGAGAGCTTGCTGAAATTAAGAGGAGATTTATGGCAAGACATGGTGCAAAAAAATTGAAGCAGGCCCAAGCAGAAGCTTATAAAATAGCTATAAAGATTTCTATTGAAACCAAACAACCACCTTACATTCCCAAGGAAATAGAACCATCAAGGGAATTCAAAAAGTGGTTATTGGCCAAAGAAATCTTTACCAATCATCAGCCACTCATTCGCCGAAGACGGCGAAAAGGCAGACAGATACTACGTCCATATTATGGACGAAAGGCTGTTGGTTGCAGATAACCCCTCCCATTCACCCCCTTATACTCAAGATGTTTAAGGGGGTAATTTAATTAAAAATTATTTCTTAAATCTTAAAAAATTAAAACAATGGCTTATTTAGGTTCTTTATTATTTTTACTAATGTTTTTATTGCTTAGTGTTATTGCTAGGCTTCTTTACGGTTCCTCTAAACAGAGCAACAATCAGGCGGTCAAAAGTCTATTTATAATATTTTTCTTTTATTCTATCTATTATTTAATTTTGGGAACCTTTATTATTTTTGGCCAAAATAAGCCTTATATTTTAATTGCTGGATATAATTTTGCTATTTTGTTTGCTTTTGGAGCTCTTTTTTTTGTCACTCGTATTCCAACTTTTTCAGAGAATAAATTTATCAAAAATTACTTGCGTCACATTTCAATTTTAACACTATTAATCGGAGCAATTATTCTCACCATCCAACTTATAGATATGCGTTCGCCCATAATTGGCAAATATGGAGTGATTTTTTGGAATCAAAATCCAATTGCCATCTGGCTGACAATTTTCACCATATTGAGCTATATGATAGCTTGGGCTTACTTCTCTTGTAAAAATATAAAAATAATCCAAGACAAACAACAACGTTTAAAACTTTATGCCTTGAGTCTTGATGCGGTCAGTGTCGGTTTTTCTGCCCTAATTTACTTCCCCTCACAAAACGAATGGCAATCACTTGCCAGCTTCTTGCTAATTATTCCGGCTTATATTTTCACTATTTTTAGCCTTGTCCAAAGCCGAAAAGAGAAGATGGCTTAGAGTTGAATTCATTTTTTCTTCATGATATATTTCTGTTGTGAATAATTTTAAATTATGCCATAAAAATATAGTTGGAGTAGTAGGAGGTCATCAAAAAAATACTACTCCTGTGGCTATAGAACTAGCTCAAAAGATAGGCACAAGACTCGCTATGGAAGATTTTGCTGTTGCAAGTGGTGGAGAAGACGGAATTATGGAATCAATCTTTAAGGGCGCAAAATCTGTTAACGGCACAACCATAGCTATAACAAAAAGCAATGATAAAAAATTAGCAAATCAGTTTTCTGACTATGTTATACCAACTTCTCTAGATTTAGCATTTATGAATGTCCTAATCTGGTCATCTGATGCCATTGTCGCACTTGATGGAAAATTCGGAACAATGTGTGAAATTGCCCTCGCTTTAGACATAGGCAAAAACATAGTTTTAATAGGTAAACACGAATTAATAAATACAAAAAAAATAAAAGGGGGTAACTTTCTCCATCTTAAAGATGGGTCCTCAAAAAACATAGATAAAGCTATTAAATTTATAAAGGAAAAAATAAAATAAAGACTTATGCCATACTCAAGCGAAAACTTTGATCAAAAAATAGAGAAAATTTTAAAAAAGATCTCCCCCAAAGAGTTTTTTGATATAGGCGCAGGAGCTGGTAAATATGGCATTATGACAAAGAGGATTTACCCCTTCATTAATACAACTGCTATTGAAATAGAAAAAGATTACATTGCCAAGTTTGATTTAAATAAAATATATTCAGAAGTCTGGAATATATCCGCCTTAGATTTAATGAAAGAAAAGTTTATTGACAAGTCCTTTGATGTAGTTATGATGGGCGATGTCATTGAACATCTTAAGAAATCAGAGGGCGTAGACTTATTAAACTTTTTAGTTTACCGCACGAGATGGATTATCATAGAATTTCCTTATCACTACCTTCAAAATAGCGTTGACGGATATTACAGCGAAGCCCATATGTCAGTTTGGGATAAATCAGACTTCAGTCTTTTTGAATCAAAGTTTTACAAAAAAAAATCCCAACGGCTAGTTATTATAAAAGGCTATCTAGAAAATAAGATTAGTCTAGATAAAGTTTAAAGAGAAATGAATAAAAAAAAGATAAAAGTAGGAGCATGTATAATGGTTCATAATATGGCTCCATTCATTTCTGCTTGTATCAACTCGCTACAATGGACAGATGGTATTTATTTATATGATGATCATTCAACTGATAAAAGCTCTGAAATAGCTATAAGCGCATCCACAATACCTTTAATAGTAGAAAAATCAAAGGAAAAAAAAGTGGCATTCAAATCCGGTGAACTAAAGACCAGAAATTATATTTTAAAAAGAGCTTTCAAAGTATTGCAAGTTGATATCATGATCATAGCTGACGCTGATGAGTTATTTTCTCAAGAATTAAGAAAGGAAATAGAGAAAAGTTTTTCAAAAAACAACATAGATAGCATGGCTTTTTCAATTTGGCATTTGTATACCAATACAACATATTTACACATCTGGGAGGATACAATCAACGACGTTAAAATGATAGACCCACACACAAGAGTCATTAAAAAGGATAAAAAATATAAACCATTATTTAAAGACGGGAGTCACCCCATATTAAAAGCAGGCGAAAATACTGCGTGTTTACACGGACCTTATCATTTTCATCTTAAATACTATCACAAAAGCACCTTACCCAACTATTCTCTTTTCTTCTTGCCAAAAAACATAAGGAAAAAAGATGTTAATTGTTATCTAAAAAAGTTACCCTTTAGTTTACCAATTGATATAAAAAAAGCTATAAAAAAGATAAGGTGGTCAAAAATGCCAAAATACAAAGAAACACCACATTACACTTCTCGAAGAAAAAAATTTACAAAGCCGCAGGATGCGCTATTACATCCACGATATTATAAGTAATATGGAAAAAAGTAGTTTAAAATGGGGCAAAGACGTTCTCCTGTTTTATGTAAAACATAAGTGGGATTACACCGAGAACTATTCCAAGAGAAGTATATCTGGCTTTATGGCTTGGTATAAATTGTTGAAACAGAGTTTAGAAGAAAATGGATATATAGTCCATGAAAACGACTACGGCCTTGCTAAAAAAAATCCCAATTACCCAATTGGCCTAATCGGCACTCCAGTAGCGATACCTGGCTGGGACCTACCCAATCCCGTCATTTTGGGACCAAGCATGTATGATAATCCATTAATAAATCCTGACCTAATGAAGGACAGGAGATTTAGATATTATATTTTAACATGCGACTGGCTAAAGAAAGTATTTGAAAAAGTTTATGGAAATAAGTGTATTTTATGGTATGCAGGTATTTCAGATAAAGATTGGGTTGATGTAAAAAACTATAAAAAAAAATATGATATATTAATTTACAACAAGATAAGATGGGGCAAAGAACAAACTCTTCCGCTTTTTTATGAACCTATAATAAAATATCTTAATAATAAAAATATAAATTATATAACATTAAATTATGGGGATATTACGCACAAAGAGTACAAGGATGCCCTCAAAAAAAGCAGGGGAATGATTTTTCTTTGTGAACACGAAACCCAAGGAATTGCCTATCAAGAAGCTCTTATGTCAAATATACCAATCATAGCCTGGGATCATGGATGGTGGACTGACCCTGTATGGCCAGCTTATTCAACAAAACCAATAAAAGCGAGCTCAGTCCCTCTATTTTCCCCTATGTGTGGTGAAAAGTTTGAGATGATAAAAGATTTCCCCGATACTTTTGATTTTTTCTGGAAAAATTTACTAAATTATAAACCAAGAAAATTTATGCAAAAAGAAGGCTCTTTTAAAAAATCTGCTGATACTTACACAAAATTCTACTTTAGTTTAAAAAATGGATAAGAAAATTAAAAAAAATCAAAGAGTCTGGTTTATAAATTTTGGTGGGATTGGAAACGGTGCAATGATAATACCAATTTTAAAATGTTTTGAAAGTTCTCTACCTTCAATTAAATATTATAGTACAGAAAATGACCTGCTTTCCACAAATTGGTTTTTAAGAAAAGCGAAAATAGAAAACTTAGTTGATTTGACCCCAGCCTTATGGAGAAGGTTCGACAAAGAAAGATGGCCCCAAATTATTAATTTTTTAATGAGAAATAAAATAGCTGTAATAGTAAATTTAAGAAACGAAGGGCCAAAATATGACAGTGACTACTACAATTTTAAAAAGTACTGCAAAAAGTTTTACAAAAATATAGATTTTTATGACCTAAACTTTGATAATATAGAAAAAAGGATCAAAAAGAAAAATTTAGTTGAAGACATCAAAATAATGATTGAAAAACTAGGGGTTGATTTTTCTAATTATAATCAAACCTGGTTACAAAAAGTGAGAAACAAAATCAATAACCATAAGGTTGGTCTATGTCTTGCCTCGAGTCAATCAAATAAATGTTGGTCATACAAAAAGTGGCTTACTTTAGCTAAATTATTAAACAAAGGTGGATATTATTTAGTCATTTTCCCAGGAAAAGATGAAGTAAGTTATAAAGAGGCGGAAAAAATAAAAAATAAATTTAAAAGTAATTGTGAAATATTTAGCTCTAATTTAGTTAACGCTTCTCGTAAAATATCGATGCTTGAGTGCTTCATATCCAACGACACAGGTCTTCTTCATATAGCAACAGCAATCGGAGTACCAAGCATAGGTATCTACACGAACACAGAGCCAGGCATATGGAAACCATATTGCAATAAAAATTTTTACAGTTTCACCAATTATAATATGTTCAAGTGCAATGAACGAAAAACTATAAGTGGCAACTGTCAACACTATTATGAGATATGTCCAGCCATAAAAAAATATCCAGATAACATAGAAGCGTCAAAAGTCTATAAGCAGGTAAAAATTTTTACAAATTAGTACTTTCTGGTTCTATTTATTTTTTTTAGTAAAGATTGACTTTTTATCAAGTCTTTGTATTTATCGATTACCTTTAACTTCATTCTTTCTGGTGTTTGAGATAAAAATATATTAAATAAATATATCCATATAAAAAACTCAACTTGTTTCACCTTGATTGTTGATGGAATATTTTTATTTTTAAAAGCAATATCAATTTGTTTGTTGCTAAATATGCTTTTTAGTGCATCAGCAAGAAAAGGAGATGGACGATTATAAACATATGTAATAAAATCTTTAAATAGATTTTTCTCATCTATTGTCCTAAATATTTTACTTCTTCTCTTTCCTATATATAAAAAAGAGGCATCCACTTTCGGTCGAGGGGAAAAATTAAATCGATTTATATTTCTCAAAATTTTCGTGTTGAACCTTACTTTTATTAAGTTTGATAATAAAGAAAAACCAACCAGCGAAGATCCTACTATTTTTTCGGCAAATTCTTTTTGTACAACTAGATAAGCTTTGTGTAGATTAGAATTTTCCGAAGTTATTTTTTTAATTATATCTGCCGTGATATTAAAGGGGATATTTGCAAAAACATCAAATTCAACTTTTGGTGTTTTATATTCCAAAAAGTTTTCTGTTACTATACAAACATTTCTATCATTTTTGAATTTTTCTTTTAAATTAGCTGATAACTTGGGATCAACCTCAATGGCTATTATATTTTTATATTCTTTCAATAACTCCTTGGTAATAATTCCTTTGCCTGGCCCAATTTCAAGGACAATATTAGCTCTATCCTTACTGATAAGATTAGCAAGAATTTCAACTAGTTTTCTATTGTTTATAAAGTTTTGAGAATCTGAAATTGCCATTTCCAAATAGTACAATACATCCCATTTTAATTCAAGATTTTTAACTACAATAAATCTATTACAGCTTAATCTCCTGATCAAATCCAATCGTTTCAATAAAACGACGGTCATGACTGATTATCACCAAAGCGCCTTTGTAATCCAGGAGGGCTTTTTCCAAGGCCTCAAGACCTTCTAGATCCAGATGGTTGGTCGGCTCGTCTAAAAATAAACATTCAGCTTGTTGAGCCATCACCAAAGCCAAAAACAATCTTGAACGCTGGCCCGGTGAAAGATCGCCGACTTTTTTATCGACATCGGCCTCTTTTAGTCCAAAGCGGGCCAGATATTTCCGCCCCTCGGTCTGTGACAAATCTACTTGCTCAAAAAACAGATCAAGGACTGTCTGATGAGTCAGAATCAACAAATCTTGTGGCAGATAACCAACTTTTAAGTTGTCGGCAAGGGTAACTTCTCCCGAATCAGGACGTGCTTCTCCCATAATCGTCTTGATTAAAGTTGTCTTGCCACTCCCATTTGGTCCGGAAATCAACAAACGACCACACAAATCAAGATTAAAACTCAATGGTCCAATTTTCTTGCCATTGGATAATTTTTTTTCCAGACCTTCAACCTTCAAAACTCGCCCTCGACCTTCACGGTTGATCGCAAAGTAAAATCTTTCCGGCAAAGCATCTTTTGGCTTCTCTACTTGTTCTAGATTTTCTTTTTTTCTTTCTAAATTTTTGGCTACCCGATGAAAAACCTGCGCCGAACGGTCTTTTTGCGCGCCAATATTGCCACGATAACGATCGGTCACTTTTGGCTTTTGCCCCTTTTCGGCCCAGCGCTTTTTTTCTCTGATTGAATCAGCCAACCTCTTTTCTTCGTCTCGAAAGTCCTGCCATTTTTCAGCTTGCTTATATTTAAGCCGATTCTTTTCTTCCAGATAGTCTTCAAAATTACCAACATAGACAGAGAGCGAGCGTTTTTCACTATCAATCTCAAAAATTTTATTGGTCAAATCTGTTAGTAACTTTCTATCATGTGAGACAATAATAAAAGTAGATTTAGAATCCTTGATATTTTTTTCCAGTTTTTTCAAAGCAACACCGTCAAGATTATTAGTCGGTTCATCCAGCAAAATTAAATCATCCCGTAAAGACATAATCTTAGCCAAAACTATTTTACTTCTCTCACCGCCAGACATTTCGTCAAGTTTTTTCTTCAAGATTACTTCGCTGAGGCCTAAGCCATAAAGGGGAGAGGAGTCAATTTCGGTAGAGCTTATAATCTCGCCCAAGTAACCAAGGCCGGTTATCTCACCACTAATTTCTTGCGGCTGAAATCCAACCGAAATATTCGGAGCTAGTACTATTTCTCCCTTATCGGCTTCTATTTGATTAGCTAGGAGTTTTAGCAAACTACTTTTACCACAGCCATTTGGTCCAACCAAACCAATTTTGTCACCAGCTTGGACATCAAAAGACACCCCATTTAGGGTTAAATGAGAACCATAACTAAGAGAAACGTTTTTTGCCGAAATAATTTTACTGGCAATTTTTTTATTGGAGTTTTTACGCATAAATAACAACAAATCAAGCGACTGTTAATGTCAACACAAAAAGGGTTGAATTGTTGTTATTTAATCATTGGGCGTTAAATTAGTTTTTTTATATTTTAAATATATAGTTACCTTTTGTCAAACCAAAAAATATTTCACGAAACAAAAATTTCTGTTAAAATTAACATATGACAGAAAACAACAAAAAAATCTTGTTGTCCGGCGTTAAACCGACCGGACGACCTCATATTGGCAATTATTTTGGCGCCATGAAGCAATTCGTGGATCTTCAGAATGATTATAAAAGTTATATTTTTATCGCTGATCTACACGCCCTAACTACCACGCGCGACCCCAAGCAACTGCGCGCCGACACTTTAGATCTGGCGATTGATTATTTGGCGATTGGTCTTGATCCGGAAAAGGTGATTTTTTTTAAACAATCTGACGTGGCCGAACACACCGAACTGGCTTGGATTTTTAATTGTCTGACCACTATGCCTTTTTTGGCACGAGCGCACGCCTTCAAAGATGCTGAGGCCAAGAACAAAGAAGTAAATGTCGGGCTATTTGATTATCCTCTCTTAATGGCAGCGGATATCTTGCTTTATGATACCGATGTTGTGCCGGTCGGCCAAGATCAAAAACAACATGTAGAGATTGCACGCGACACCGCCGAAAAATTCAACTACACTTACGGCGATACATTTAAATTACCAGAGCCATTGATTTTGGACGAAGTCAAAACTCTGTCTGGCTTAGACGGACAAAAGATGAGCAAGAGTTATGGCAACACTATTCCGCTTTTTGCCGAGGAAAAAGAAATCAAACGCCTGGTGATGACCATCAAGACTGATTCCAAAGACGTGAACGAGCCCAAAAATCCGGAGGAGTGTAATGTTTTTGCTTTGCACAAACTTTTTTCCGGCGAGAAACTGGCGGAAATCAAGAAACGTTACGTGGAGGGAGGAATTGGCTATAAAGAATCTAAAGAAATTTTGGCCGAAAATATGAACAAATTTTTGGCGCCAATGCGCGAGAAAAGAGCCGAGATTATCAAGGATCCGGACCAAGTTTTGCAAATACTAAAAAACGGCGCAAACCTAGCACAAGAACGCGCCAAAATAAAGATGAAAGAGGTAAGAGAAAAAATAGGAACAGACATCTAATAGAGGTTAGGATAAAAAGAAAACAAGTTAAAAGTTTGGATAAAAACTAGTTAAACGAAATATGCTTTTCTTTTTACGGCTAACGCCTAACACTTTTCTATAATGAACAAATTTTATTTTTATTTTTTTAAGAGGGGGGTACATGGTGTTTTCTTCCGCTCCGCTCCAGAAAACGATTTATTTTTAATTTTTTCTAGACTATAATCAACATACTATGCAAAAACCTTTTTACGAAAAACCTAGATTTAAGTTATACCAAGCAGATTGTTTGGAACTTTTAAATTCCTTGCCTGAAAACTCGGTAGATATGATTTTTGCAGATCCTCCTTATTTTTTATCTAGCGGTAGTTTTACTTGCCAAAATGGCAAAATGGTAAGCGTAAAAAAGGGCGACTGGGATTTAACCAATGGAACTAAAAAGAATTTTGAATTTCATAATGAATGGATAAAAGCATGTCGACGAGTTTTAAAACCGAACGGAACAATTTGGATTAGCGGAACTTATCACTCAATTTATCAATGCGGTTTTGCTTTAGAAATTAACAAATATCATTTTCTAAATGATATTGCGTGGTTTAAGCCGAATGCTTCGCCAAATTTGTCATGCCGATTTTTTACAGCCAGTCATGAAACTTTGCTTTGGGCGAGAAAAGAAAAAAAAGCAAAGCACACTTTCAATTATGATTTAATAAAAAATGGCGACTGGCCAGAAGATCAAATGAAAAAGCCCGGCTTACAAATGAGATCTGTTTGGTCAATCAACACGCCAAAACCTATTGAAAAGAAATTTGGCAAGCACCCAACGCAGAAATCTTTTGATTTACTTAAAAGAATTGTTTTAGCAAGCACAAACAAAGAAGATGTAATCTTAGATCCTTTTACTGGAAGCTCAACAACAGGACTAGCGGCTTATCTTTATGGCAGAAATTTTATTGGCATGGATACTGAAAAACAATATCTTGATTTATCTGTCAAAAGATTTGAAGAACTGGACAAGAATTTAAAAAATAAACTTTCAAAAAAATAGTATGAAAATAGTTACAAGAACAACCGCAATAAACAATTTAAAAAAGCATATCGGAAAAGATCTACGGAAACTTGCTTTGCAATACGGAATTACAACTTACGAAACTGGGAAACAAAACAAGGGCTGGAAAGGTCTAGTTTTGGAAAGATTAGCAGGATTGGAAAATAATGTTTCAAAAGCACCAAACGGACTTTCGTATGAATTAAAATCAGTTAGTTTTCATGAAGTAAAAAATGAACTTACGCCAAAAGAAACAATGGCAATTACGATGATTAACCCAGAAGAACTAAAACAACATTCATTTTTTGAAAGTCATTGTTGGGCAAAACTAAAATCAATCGTATTTTGTGCTGTTATGTGGCACGGTCAAAATTCTGAAAGTGCTGAACTGTTAAAAGTCGCAAGCTTAGATTTTGCCGAAGATGACGATCTTATCAAAGAAATAAAAGCTGATTATGATTTCATACGAGAAAAACTTATCAAGCATGGTTTTGAAAGTTTAACAGGCAAAGACGGAAAATGGATACAAGCGAGAACAAAAGGAACTGGCGGAATAAATCCTCGGACAGGAAAACGCCGACCAATTACTCGTGCATTTTATGCAAGAACAAGTTTAGTTAAAAAGATTTTTGAAATAGCTAGTTAATATTTTTAAAATTATGCCTACAAAAAATTTATCAAAAAAAGAAATTTCTGAGACTTTTAAAAAAATTAAAAAGCAAGAGTCTGAAATTCAGAAATATTGTGGGTTCTCCTATGAAAAAGAAAATAATCATCCATCTCTTGAACAAAAAGATGTCTGGGTAATTTCTGACTCGTCAACTTCGTTTACTAATTTTAATAATCAAAACTATGCCTAATTGGAAAGATATTTTAGATGAATTGCGAGAACAAGGCAGTACTCATGATATTATTAGAAGGAAATATCTTCTCGAGTTGCACAAACTAACTGAGAGGAATGTAATTGCTTATTATAGTGGGTTTTTGCAAAAGAAAATTCGTGAACTTCAGGGCGAGCTTGGAATAAATGACAATGACAAAAACGGTTTTATGACCGCAATTCATAAGCTAGACTTCTCAAAGGGTCTTGATTTGATTTTACATACTCCTGGCGGTGAAGTTGCTGCAACGGAATCAATAATTGATTATCTTACTAAAAAATTTGATGATATTCGCATAATTGTGCCTCAACTTGCTATGTCTGGTGGAACAATGATTGCTTGTTCTGGAAATAAAATCGTAATGGGAAAACAATCTAGTCTTGGTCCGATCGATCCCCAATTTAATGGTTTGCCCGCCCATGGAATTTTAGAAGAATTTAAACAAGCTCATGAAGAAATAAAAAAAGACAACGATAAAATAGCCGTTTGGCAACCAATTATCGCTAAATATCATCCAACCTTGATTGGCGAATGTCAAAAAGCTGTAAAATGGTCAAAGGTTATTGCCGAAAATGCATTAGAAAAACGCATGCTTAAAGATGATCCCGATAAAAGGAAAAAAATTGCTAAAATTCTTAAAGAATTGACTAGTCATTCTGTCACTTTGTCGCATGGACGGCATTTATCTGATGAGAAATGCAAAGAACTTGGTTTGGTGATTGAATCGCTCGAAGACAGTCAAGAGTTTCAAGATGCGGTATTAACTATACATCATGCTTTCATGCACACATTAACAGCAACGCCAGCTTTCAAAATTATTGAAAATCATAATGGAGTAGCATACATTCAATCAATGCAATCTTTAAATAAATAATAAGGAGTCTTGGCTTCGAGGCATTCACCCCTTCCTCTGCCCAAAATCAAAAACAAAAAAACTTATTTATTATTTTAGGATAAAAGGAAATTTCAGCGGGAAATTTCCTTTTATCCCTGATGTTAGGTGACATTTTAAAGAAATATTTTTGTTATTTTTTCCGAACGATTTTTTGACAAAAAAAAGCCGTCAAGGGATTTGTCTCATTGACGACTAAGAGAAAGACTGTACTCCTTTACTGCTGAACACCTGCGTAGCGGAATCGTGTATTCCAGGTAACTCCAGCGTACTGACGACCAGGATTCGCAATTTCCATTGGATTACATCCTTCTGATGTGACCAGAACTATCCAAATCGAATCACCACCTTCTTCCATTAAAACAATAAAGGGAAATGCCTCTTGCGGAATTTCCTCAAGTTTCATAACAAGATCGGTTGCTCTTGCTATGCGATACCCAGCGTCGCCCATTTGTTTGAGAACATCCCGAAAAGGAGTTATCTCACAACATTCGAAAAACATCATTGGTCCAAGCCTTGAAATAATGCTGATCATTTGATCCTCCTTGTATGTTGAATGTGCTTTTTCTTTGTTAAAGATCTTGATCATTATAAGTATAGAGTATTTAATAGAATAAGTCAATAGCGACTAACAAATTATAGTGACAATAAGCCAAAAATTAATATTAAAGACATCTAAGTTGGGAAATAAGAAAATGTAAAGTTATCAGATCCCATTTTACATCTTATATTTTCTTCTTTTATTACTTAACCCTATTTTAATTTTTATACTCTTTCACGTCTTCTCATTTTACGTTTTACATTCCCTTAAAGTTTGCAATTTTGGAAGAACCTGACATAATAAAAATACTATGATCCGACTGACAATCGGGGAGGTGGTTTGGCAAGCTCACCATAAGCAGCTTGGTAAAATAGAGTTATAAATCAGGGTGGCACCGCGGTTTAGCTAACGCAAAAACTAAGCTAAAAATCGCCCCTGCAAGTTTATTAAAATTAATGAACTTGGAGGGGCGATTTTCTCTCCAAATAATATTATGATAGAAAGAACAAAAATAGGCGAGTTAAAAGAAAAAGTTGAGCAAGAAGTAACGCTGGCGGGCTGGGTTGATATCCGGCGCGACCATGGTAAATTAATCTTTATTGATTTGAGAGACGTTTCCGGCAAAGTCCAAATGGTTGTCTTGCCGAACCATGAAAAAGCACAAAAAATGGCTCAAGAAATCCGTCCGGAATGGGTGATAAAAATCAAGGGTCTGGTTAACAAGCGCCCAGAAAAAATGATCAAAATTGACCAACTAAACGGTAATTTGGAAATTGAGGTCAAAGAAATCGAAATCCTCTCTGAAGCCAAAGAATTGCCATTTGACAAGGATAGTGAGCTAAATTTAGATACTTATCTTGATTATTTACCTTTGACCTTAAGAACCGACAAGGCTAAGGCTATTTTTAAGGTTCAGGCCAATATTATTCGGGCTTTTCGCGAATTTTTTAACCAAGAAAACTTTACCGAAATTCAAGCACCTAAGTTGATTGGCGATGATGCCGAAGGTGGCGCCAACTCCTTTGATATAGAGTATTTTGGTCACACCGCTCACTTGGCGCAAAGTCCACAGTTTTACAAACAAATTATGGTTGGCATTTTTGAAAAAGTTTTCACCACTGGCAATGTTTACCGTGCCGAAAAACACAGCACAACACGACATATTAATGAATACACCAGTATGGACGCTGAAATAGGTTTTATTGTTGATCATACTGATGTGATGATGATAGAAAACAGCTTGCTCAAATATATAATGGATGCGTTAAAGAAAAATTGTCAAAAAGAATTTGAAATGCTAGGTGCCGAAATACCCAATGTGCCAGAAAGTATTCCTGTTCTAAAACTACGAACGGCACAAGAAATTATCAAAAAAGAAACTGGTGAAGATTCTACCAATGAACCAGACCTAGAACCTCAGCATGAGCGATGGCTTTGCAAGTATGCTAAAAAAGAGCATAGTTCTGATTTTATTTTTATCACTCATTTTCCAACATCCAAACGACCAATGTACACTTACGAGGACGAAAATGACCTCGGCTACACTAAAAGTTTTGATTTACTCTTCCGAGGAATAGAAGTTACCACAGGCGGACAACGTATTCATAAT
The DNA here is from genome assembly GCA_041657405.1 of Minisyncoccota bacterium. Taxonomy (GTDB): domain Bacteria; phylum Patescibacteriota; class Minisyncoccia; order Phycocordibacterales; family XYD1-FULL-46-19; genus JAKJEI01. The sequence continues at coordinate 23,356 of JBBABX010000002.1, read as the reverse complement.
TATGACAAACTACTGGCAGCAATCAAAACCAAAGGTTTGAATCCAGAAAAATTCACTTATTACCTCCAGACTTTCAAATATGGTATGCCGCCACACGGGGGATTTGCGTTAGGTTTGGAACGACTAACAGCTAGACTGCTTGGTCTAGAAAATGTCAAAGAAGCAACTCTTTTTCCCCGTGATTTAAATCGTATTGACTCCCTATTGTCCAAATAAATGTTTTAGATTCGTCCTAACTCGCTTTGGGTTGGGGCGAATTTAAGGTAAACGGTTCGCATCCTAGTGTATATTATGATAAAATAAAGCCAAAATGACCGCTAAAAACGCCAATTTTGAGATAAAGACAGAGAAATTTGAAGGTCCACTAGACCTTCTTTTATCCCTAATTGAAAAGCGAAAAATGCACATTTCCGACATCTCATTGGCTCAGGTAGCAGATGATTATATTTCTTACTTACGAAGCTTTGAAAACCTCCCTATGAGCAATACAGCTAATTTTATTTTAATCGCTTCCACCTTGATGCTCATTAAATCGCTTTCGCTCTTACCTGGACTCGCAGTAACTGAAGAAGAAAAAGAAACTATTGAAAACTTAGAAAATCGCTTGAGACATTACCAACAAATTAAAGACTTGAGTTTGCATCTAAAAGATTATTTTGGTAAAAATATTATTTTTACTCGTGAATCATCTCGTGAACCAATGATTATTTTTTCTCCGACTGCCGAGATAAAAAGTGATAATTTTTTGGAAACAATCAAAAAAATTATCACTACTTTCCCTCTTAAAGAAAAGTTGCCCGAAACAATAGTGCGAAAGGTTGTTAGTCTAGAAGAAGTCATCAGTGATTTGGCTTCCCGCATCCAAGCAGCTGTCAAAATGAGTTTCAATGATTTTGTCCAAAATAAAAAAGAAAAGGTCGGAGTAATTGTCAGTTTCTTGGGAATGCTAGAATTGGTCAAACAGGGGATTATTGACATTAAACAAGAGGGTCATTTTTCCGACATTGAGATGGAAACAACCAACGTGGGAGTGCCAAGATATTAAAAATTATAAGTCAAAAGTGATAACAAAAAAGAAAAAATTATCTTTTAGCTTTTGAATTTTGACCTTACACTATATAATTTAATTATGAATTTAGATGCCCAAATTGAAGCTTTGCTTTTTCACAAAACCGAGCCCTTAACCCTCGGCGAAATTGCCAAGATCATAGAAAAGAGCGAAGAAGAAACCTTCGCGGCTTTAAAAATTTTAGAAGAAAATCTGTCTAATCGGGGAATAATTTTATTGAAAAAAGAAAATTCTTACTTGTTGGGCACTCACCCAGAGATTTCCAGATTAATAGAAAAAATTACCAAGGATGAATTATCCACAGAATTGGGTCGTGCCGGTTTAGAAACCTTAACCTTAGTTGCTTACGAAGGACCAATTAGTCGTCCAGAAATTGATTACATCAGAGGAGTCAATTCTAATTTTATTTTACGAAACTTGATGATCAGAGGATTGGTTGAGAGAGTATCCGATACCAAAGATTCCCGTCGCTTTCTTTATCAACCAACTTTTGAATTATTGCGTTATTTAGGGATTAAAGAAACGAGCGAATTACCAGAATTTGAAACAATTCGCGAAAAAATAAAAGACTTTAAAAAACAAGAAAAAGAAGATGATGAAACCTTTATCAAATAAAACAAATACAAAAGAAAAACCCGAAAAAAAATTAGCTAGAAACGACCAAGTTATTTGGTGGTTAGTTTTATCTTTATTCTTAATCAGTATAGCTGTTTCATCAATCATATGGACTTGGCCTAAAATTGAGAAAATCGAAGCTCAAAATAACAATCTGATTCAAGCTCCGACAACGTCCCCTCAAAAAATTATTTTTGAAGATTTACAAGTAGAAGCCAAATCTTTTATTATCTATGACCCGCAAACTGAAAAAATAATTTTTGGCAAAGATACGGAAACTGCCAGGCCTTTAGCCTCTCTAACAAAAGTGATGACAGCCCTGACTGCTTACAAACTAGTTTCTCTTCAGGATACTGTAGTTATAATAGATGAAAACGCCCTAGCGGAAGATGGTGAAAGCGGTTTTAGGCCTTATTCAGTTTGGAGATTAAAAAATCTTTTAGACTTGACTTTGATGTCTTCTTCTAACGATGGAGCTAAAGCCATTGCCAATACTGTTTCTGCCATTTCCGCAAAAGATTTTATTTCTGAAATGAATCGTGAAGCTTTGGATCTGGGACTAGCTAGCACAAATTTTTTTAATGCGACTGGTCTAGACTTGCCTTCTGGAGGAGCTGGTGCTTATGGCTCACCCAAAGATGTCGCTAAACTTTTTGCTTATTTGATACAAAATCACCCAGATTTATTATCAGCTACTCGTTTAAATAATTTAGTTGGAACCTCTTTAGAAAATGATCGATATTATGCTTCAAATACTAACATCTTAGCAAATGAAATTCCTGGCTTGGTAGCTTCCAAAACAGGTTATACCCAAACAGCTGGCGGAAATTTGGCGGTAGTGGCCAATCTTGGGTTAAACCGACCAATTATTTTTGTAGTGATGGGTTCTAGTCAAACCGGCAGATTTCATGATATGAAAAAATTAATAAACAAAACACAGGATTATTTAGCTCAAATGAACATTTAAAATTATATGGATAATTATATTAATATCATCAAAGTTTTCGCGCCTTCAACTATAGCTTTCTTTTTTGGGATAGCTTTTACGCCATTTTTAACCAACTTTCTCTACAAACATAAACTCTGGAAAAAAAAGGCTGGCAAAATATCGCCCGATGGCAAAGAAACACCAATTTTTAATTCCCTTCACAAAGAAAAAGAAGTTGGCACACCGAGAATGGGGGGAATTGTTATTTGGGGAAGCGTCATTGCAACAACTGCTACTTTTTGGTTGTTACAATTTATCTTCCCATCAGAAACTTCAATTAAATTAGATTTTGTCAGTCGAAATCAAACTTGGCTTCCACTTTTTACTTTGATTGTCGGATCGCTTGTAGGTTTAGTTGATGACATTCTTCAAGTTTGTTCCACTGAAAATACCGCAAAAGCTGGTTTATCTTTTTATAAAAGATTAATAGTTGTATTAATGTTGGGTTTAGCTGGAGGTTATTGGTTTTATTTTAAACTAGGTATGGATAGCGTTAGTCTTCCTTTCTTAAGTGAGTGGCAAATTGGCTTTTGGTTAATTCCACTTTTTATCCTAGTGATGATTTCTCTTTTTTCTAGTGGTGTTATCGACGGCCTTGATGGTTTGTCTGGTGGCGTGATGGCAATTATCTTTGCCGCTTATACAGGCATTGCTTACTTCCAAAACCAAATTGATTTGGCCGCCTTTTGCGCAGTTGTAACTGGAGGAATTTTAGCCTTCTTGTGGTTTAATATTCCACCAGCTCGATTTTATATGTCTGAAACGGGTATTTTAGGCTTAACAACTGCCTTAACCGTTGTTGTTTTTTTGACTGATTCCGTTTTTACTTTGCCGATTATTGCTTTGCCTCTTTTGGTTACTTCACTTTCGGTTATCATCCAACTATTATCAAAAAAAATACGGGGGCGAAAAATTTTTCTGGTAGCACCTCTCCACCATCATTTTGAAGCAATAGGTTGGCCAGCTTATAAAGTGGTTATGCGTTACTGGGTGATAGGAATTATCTGCGGAATTATCGGTATGATTTTGACCCTAATTAGCAAACTTTAATGAAATCTACCAAAAACAAAAAACCGGATAGATTCTTGTTTGGTTTAATTCTTACCTTAATAACTGGTGGCTTTGTTATTTTTTCTTCAGCCGCACTTGGACAAGTAGGTCGAACCAGCGCTAGCTTTTCAATTGTTGCTCTAAAACAACTTTTAATTCTCCTGGGTGGTTTTGTGATAATGGTTATCGTCTCTAATATCCCTTATAAAAAATGGCGTAAATACTCACCTTATCTCTTTGGTTTAGCTTTAATTTTAACTTGTTTAGTTTTTGTCCCCAAACTTGGTTTTGGCACCGGAGGCGCGAAACGTTGGCTTGATTTGCGTTTTACAACTTTTCAACCTTCAGAATTTCTAAAATTTGGATTGATTGTTTTTTTGTCAGCTTGGTTGGCGACTAGAAAAGAAAAAATTAAGGATCTAAAAGAAGGCCTTTTGCCTTTCTTAATTTTTTTGGGAATGGTTTGCTTTATTTTAATAAAACAACCAGATACTGGGACTTTAATGGTAACGACTATCGCTGCCTTAGGCTTGTTTGTTATCGCTGGAGGTAAATGGTCTCATTTAATGATTATCCTTTTGATAGGAATTTTGATGATTGGAGTTTTGGCCCTATTCAGACCCTACGTGAAAGAACGTCTGATCACTTATATCAATCCTAGACATGATCTCCAGGATTCTTCTTGGCAAATAAACCAATCATTGATTGCAATTGGGTCGGGGGGAATTATCGGGAGAGGATTTGGTCAAAGTATACAAAAATTCAATTTCTTGCCAGAACCTATTGGCGACTCAATTTTTGCGGTGGCGGGAGAAGAATTTGGTTTTGTAGGAACTTTAATTATCGTAATTTTATTTTTAACTTTTGCGTTGTGGAGTCTAAAAATCATTAACCAGATAAAAGATCCTTTTGGTCGTTTATTGGGAGCAGGGATGGTGTTTATCATAACTGCCCAGTCTTTTATAAATATTGGTGCAATGATTGGTATTATACCACTCACTGGAGTACCTCTGGTATTTATCAGCCACGGAGGAACGGCTCTTTTCTTTGCTTTAATTGAAGTTGGTATTATACTAAACATATCAAAAGAAATAAAAAACTAATTTTTTGTTATGAAAATCTTATTCACAGGGGGAGGAACTGGTGGTCATTTTTATCCAATTATTGCCATCGCTGAAGAAATAAAAAGAATCTGTATTGAGCAAAAAATAGTAGCTCCAGAATTATATTTTATGTCAGATAAACCTTATAATAAAAGGGTTTTATCAGATAATAATATTAAATTTGTCCCAACGACAGCAGGAAAAATCAGACGCTATTTTTCTTTAATGAATTTCTTAGATTTTTTTAAAATTATTTTTGGCTCAATTAAAGCAATTTTTACAGTTTTTTCTATTTATCCAGATGTAATTTTTGGCAAGGGAGGTTATGCCAGTTTTCCAGGTCTTCTGGCCGCTCGAGTTTTACGTATTCCAGTAGTAATTCACGAATCTGATTCTCATCCTGGCCGTGTCACTTTGTGGGCCAGCAAATTTGCTACTCGAATTGCCGTCTCTTATCCTGAGGCTATTAAATATTTTCCCCCTGAGAAAACCGCAATCGTTGGCAATCCGATTCGACGAGGAATATTATTTCCGGCAAAAAGTGGTGCTCATGAATTTTTAGATTTTGACAAAAATATTCCAACTATTTTTGTAGTTGGTGGCTCCCAAGGTTCCATCCATATTAATGAAGTTTTACTTGATATCTTGCCCCAACTTTTAACCGATTATCAAATAATCCACCAAGTAGGTAAAAAAAATTACGCCGATTTGAAAAAACGTGCGGATTTTTTGACTAAAGATAACCCCAATAAAAATCGTTATAAAATTTTTGATTATTTAAATGACATAGCAATGAGAATGACGGCTGGTGCAGCCAATTTAGTTATTTCACGTGCCGGATCAGCTATTTTTGAGATCGCCAATTGGAATATCCCAGCGATTATAATCCCCATTCCCGAAGAAATTAGCCATGACCAGCGAACAAACGCTTTCACCTACGCTCGCAGCGGTGGTGCAGTTGTGATTGAAGAAAAAAATTTGACCCCTTCAATTTTATTATCTGAAACTAAAAGAATTTTAAATGATAAAGAATTACAAGCACAAATGAAAGCTGGTGCGGCTAGTTTCGCCAAACCAGAAGCTGGCGAAAAAATTGCTGAAGAAATTATTCGTTTAGCTCTTGAACATGAAGAGTAAGATTATCACCAGGGTTGCCCCCAGCCCAACTGGCTTGATGCATATCGGAACTGCTCGCGTTGCGCTTTTTAATTATTTATTCACAAAGCAAAATAATGGCAAACTAATTTTACGAATAGAGGATACTGATCGCGAAAGATACCGTCCAGAATTTGAAAAAAATATAAAAGATGGTTTTGAGTGGCTAGGATTATCTTTTGATGAAATCTGGAAACAATCAGATCGAACAAAAATTTATTCCCAATATTTACAAAAACTTTTAGACCACGAACTAATTTACATCTCCAAAGAAGAGATAAAAAAAGAAAGCGATCGTTCTTCGGTTATCCGATTTAAGAATCTGGGGCAAAAAATTACTTTTCAAGATTTAATACATGGCGAAATTACTTTTGACACTACTGAATTGGGGGACTTTATTATTGCCAAAGATATCGAAACACCAATTTTTCATTTTGCTAATGTCGTAGATGATATTGAAGCAGGAACGACCCATATTATCCGAGGCGATGACCATATTTCTAACACCCCACGTCAAATACTGCTTTTCAAAGCTTTAGGTGCCGAAATTCCAACTTATGCTCATTTGCCAATGATTTTGGCGCCGGATAAAACAAAATTATCAAAACGACATGGCGCTTGGCCAATAACCGAATACCAAATCGAAGGCTATCTCAAGGAAGCAATTTTAAACTTTATTGTTTTACTAGGCTGGTCGCCCCAATCACGAGCAGACGTTGTCCAGAATGGCACAGAAGACATTTTAACCTTGGATCAAATGCTTGAACTTTTTAATTTATCCAAAGTGCAAAAAAAGGGAGCTATTTTTAATATGGAAAAATTAAATTGGTTAAATCGCGAACACCTCAAAAAATATTCTCCGAAAGAACAAGCTGAAAAACTTTTGGAATGGCTCCCAGCCTCTAAGATAGAGATGATTGATACAAATAAACCGTTATTCTCCAAGATCGCCCCTTTGATTTTAGAACGAGTTTCCACCCTTAAAGAAGCTCAAATTTTATTGGCTGATGGTGAATTTGACTATTTTTTTATCCAACCTAAACCAGATTTAGCCCTTTTACGTGATGTAGCTTATTTAACCGAAACAGCTGATTTATTGAAACAGATAGAGACAAAAGATTTCACGGCCAAGATTATTAAAGATAAAATTTGGGATTTCGCCACCGAAAAGGGCAGGGGAAAGGTTTTATGGCCACTTCGCGTGGCTTTGTCAGGCAAAGAAAAATCGCCAGACCCCTTTATCTTGGCCGAAATTTTAGGACGAGAGGAAACTTTGACCAGAATAAAAAATGTGTTTGCTTAAATCAAAAAAAAATAACAAAGCGTCAGTCTCAACATTGACGATATTTTTTACGTTTGTCATTTTAATGATATTTTGCAACTATCAAAATAGTTTAGCCCAAGCAACTACTGCCGATGAATTACGAGGAAAGATTGAGCATAGTCAAACCGAAATCCAAAAACTAGAAAAAGAAATTGAAACATTCCAACAAGAAATAGACAAAACTCAACAAGAAAAAAATTCTCTCAACAATGAAATTAAAAAAATAGACTTAACGCGACAAAAGTTAAATAGCGAACTCCAGCTCACCCAAAACCAAATTCAGACAACCGCAAAACAAATTTCTGAGCTTGCTAACAATATCCAAGATAAGGAAGAGGGAATAAGACAAAGCAGAGAAGTTATTGCTGAATCGATGAGACAGTTAGCTAATGTCGATGCTGAAAATTTGATCACTTCTCTGTTGGTTAGCAAATCTGTATCCGAATTTTGGAATGAAGTTGACAAATTATCTCAAGTTAACAATCGTTTGATTAAATTAATTGACGAATTAAACCAAAATAAAAAACACTTAGCCTCAACTAAAAACCAAAAAGAAACTCAGAAGAAAAATCTTTTTGATTTAAATGACAAATTAGACGACCAAAAACAATTAGCCGATCAAACCAGAAAAGAAAAAGACAATTTATTATCAATTACACAAAGCAAAGAAAGCGCTTACCAAGAACTTTTACAAGATAGATTAGCAAAAAAACGTGCAGTAGAAGCAGAAATGCAACAAGCAGAAAACCAATTAAAAATAGTTTTGGACCCAAAACGCCTACCCGACCCAGGATCCAAGGCTTTGAATTGGCCACTTGATAAAATCAGAATTACTCAATACTTTGGCGACACCGCTTTTTCTCGTCAACACACAGCTGTTTACAATGGCAAAGGTCATAATGGCATAGATCTAGCAGCCAATATTGGTACTCCTGTTAAATCAGCTTCTGATGGGAAAGTTCTTGGCATTGGCGATACCGACAATACTTGCCAAGGCGCTTCCTATGGCAAATGGGTACTCATTCAACACAATAATGGCTTGTCCACTCTTTATGCTCATTTATCCTTAATAAAAGTAAAAGACGGGCAAAAAGTAGAAAATAACGAGATAATTGGTTATTCAGGCAATACTGGCTATTCTACTGGACCACATTTACATTTTACTGTTTACGCCAGCCAAGGTGTCCAAATTGGTTCCCTAAAAAGCAAGGTGCCTGGTTGTGGCACTTATCGTTTGCCGATTGCCTCTTATAACAGCTATTTAAATCCACTTAATTATCTTTAATTTGTATGTTACAATAATTTAAATAGATATATTAGATATTTTTTTATCTTAATATGAATAATTTAAAAAACAACAAAGAAACTGGCTTGGCAAAGTTAATTGTTATGATTGTAGTAATTATTTTGATTTTAAGTTATCTAGGCATTAATATCCAAAAAATTGCCGAGTCTGAAACTGGTCAGGCCAACTTTGGTTATGTTTGGAACAGTTTAAAAACTGTTTGGGATTATTTAGTAAATTTTTGGAATGAACATTTAGAAAATTTAATTTTAAATTTATTGAAAAAAATTCCTTTTTCTCAAACTGCAGAAAACCTCTTAAAATAAGCCATATTTTTTGTTTTAATTTTACCTTACAAATAAAAGCTTTTTTAAGTCTTAGGGCTAAAAAACATTGTAAAATAAGGGTTTTTTAATCTAAGGTAAATCAAGGTCAAATCATTTTTCATTGACTTTTAAGCTTAACTATGCTAGACTAACTTTACCTTCATTAAGAGGGTACAGTTAATACTCTTGAAAGTTATGAACTGTAGAGTCGACAATTAGTTAACAAAGTAAAAATCAGACTACATATTACAAAAGTAATAAGTAGTTTTTATTTGACTTATTTTAAAAACCCTACAAATAGGCTTAGTAAGCCTTATAGCAACTACTGGCGGTCTTAATTCGGCTGCCAATCTACAAACTAACGCTGATGAATCTCTAGAGCCTCCCGCCATTGTGGTTACAATGGAAAGGCCAGAGAGCAAAATTAAATCAGAATTATATGACAAGATTGTTAAAACTAGTGTTGAATATGGTATTCACCCAGATACAGCATTAAACATCGCCATGTGCGAAAGCAGTCTCCGCCAATATAATAACGAAGGCAATACCCTCCGTGGTATCCAAAATTCTGATGATGTGGGTGTTTTTCAAATCAATGAAAAATACCACTTAGAAAAAAGTCGTGAATTAGGTTATAACTTAAATACTCCTGAAGGAAATATCGGTTACGCAATGTGGTTAATGAAGAAAGAGGGAACTAGACACTGGAATTACAGTAAAACATGTTGGAGTCCTAAATTGGCCCAACTCTAACCAAATAGCAAAAAGCTCCGCTTTAACTTTAAGTGGAGTTTTTTGTTTGACCATTGTCTTTATTGTTCATGAAATTACAACAAATAAATTAATTTTAATATTTTGCGACATACAAAATTCTTCTTCCCAATACTTGAGTGGAAAAAGAATTAAAATTTATTTTTTTAAAAAATTGTTTAAATTTAATTTTGTTTATAAATTATCAAAAAAGGCAACGATATAATCGTTACTGTAATGCCTTCTTCTGAGAAGTAGCTTGAGAGTTTTGAGTTGCTTTGGAGGGCGACAGTTCCTCCATATCCGCCACAAGTGGCTCCCAGCAGTCTTTCTGGGTCTAAAGCAACTCAAAACTCTCAAGCTATTTTTAGTATAATGGATAATGCAAATCTTAGAAAGGACAGCGAGCATACAAAGGGACAGATTGAAGCTAAAACAACTGCCAGCTACAAATATTTCCAAAGAGTAAATATACTCAAGTAAATATACTCATTTGAAATTGCCGCTAGAAAACAAGTTCAACTTGCAAACAAGGGTATTGACGCCGTGCCAATTACAAAAATGATTGAACAGAAGAAAAATTTGATTTCTTTGAGCAAGTAGTATGATGTAGTTAGGTTCGTTGACAGCTAAATAGGTATAGGTGAGGCTTTGATTATATTTTTTTTAATATATATGTCGTAAAATCTATGTTGTGCGACATTGTTAAAGTTATCCACAGGTCTTCCCTTTAAACATCGGTGAAACTTTTTGACAAAATCAATTTTTATTATGATAAATAAAAATTTTTTGGTTTTTGTTTCTTTTAAAAAAAGCCGCGTCTTTTGTGAATTTAATGAAAAATATTTAAAAAATATTATTTCCTAAAATTTATTGTAGAACTCCCCTCTTTTTAGTAAAACCCTGTTCTTCTTTGTATTGACTAATACAAACTTTAATGATATTATAAAGTTAGAGAAAAATTGTGGACTGATACCACAATTTAAAAAAACAAAAAAGGAGTCACCTGATGAACTACGTAAACTTGCCGGTCTATATTATGATTGGAGCTTGTCTGTTGGCGTTTCAATTCGGGACAGAGGAGTTTTCTTTCCTTTGGAAAAATTATTTGCAATCCCAAAAACCCCAAATGTCTACTACCGCCAATGACCTGAAAGAAGAAGCAGGGGAACTCTTCTCTGGCTATTATTGGCCAGATTCCCCAAGACTGCCAGCTTGGCAAATAAAAAAAAGTGGTAAAATCATCCCCCTAACTCAAGCTGCCAAACTTTTTCCAATTATAGAAGAGGCAGAGGTTCAATTTACAAAAGAGAGAGTTTGGATCAAAAATGACAACATTGGAATTTTTTTCTTCTGGCGAAGAAATATTGTCAATGACCCAAGACTAACTGAAGTTTGGCAGAATATTACTCTTGGACAACAAGAGCCAACGCCAGGAAATGATTGCCTTTGGGAAATTATCGGCGAAGCCGCTTCAGCTAATAACCACCCCAATATTGTTGACATAATCATCAACGATATGAAAAAACAAGGTCTCCTTCATAAACCAACAACCCGAATGACCTTGAAGGAGATCCGTTGGGTTATGGTTGAGTGGTCTCTTCCTCTATGGGATTAATCCTCACTACCCCGCTTTCTGCGGGGTTTTTAAATAAACTTTTATTACCTCCGATTATTTTTGACAATTAGCAGCCAGAGTATAGCCAGCTCTTTCAGCTTCAATCTCGTTAGTAAAATAAATTTTGTTTTCTTCCTTAATTGTTTTGGCGCCAGCACACCAAATATAATGATATTTTTTACCACGCTTTGAAGCGACAATCAATTTTGCCGAAATTTCATTCCCCTGTCCTTCATCAATCAAACTGACTGTCGCCAAATTGTCGACAACTAGTGCTTTCTCTATCCTAATTGGCTCTCGAACTTCTTCTATTTTAGATAACCTCCCCAGACCAAAAGATAAAGAAGCGGTCAAAATTATAGCAAAAGACCAAAATAAAAATTTTTCTGATTTGACAAATTCATTTTTGTCTGTTTTTGTTACTCCCTTTACTTTTTCAGAAAATTTTTCTATAATATTCATAGTAAAAATTGGTTTAAAGAAAAGTTTTTAAAAAACGGTTTTTTTAATTATAACTGTTTTTATGATTTACCCCAATTTTTGTCACATTATTCAGAAATATCAAATAAATAAAAGTTATGGCACATAGAAAAGCGGGGGGTACCGCTAAAAACCTAAGAGATTCCAACCCAAAATATCTGGGGACTAAACTCTATGACGGCGAACGCGCAATTGCCGGCAATATTATCGTGCGCCAACGTGGCACCAAAATCACGGCCGGAGAAGGAGTATCTATAGGAAAAGATCATACCATCTTCGCTAAAAAAGAGGGAGAGGTAAAATTTTCCGAAAAACGAAAAACTGGTTACAATGGACGAGTCAAAAAAGTAAAAGTAGTTTCGGTTATTTAACTTTTTTCAATTTCAAACAAAAATTCAAAATCACTCTCCCCTTTACGGAGAGTGATTTTGTGTTCACCCAACATTTTTAGTGGTTTAGGCAAGATTACCCACTCCGAATTAATCCCCAAACCCGTTTCTTTAGTTAAAAATTCTGCAATGTCTTTTTCACGCAAACCAGCAAAAAGATGATCTTCGGGACCGGCTTTTTGTTTTATTTTTACTTTTTTATTTGCCAATTTTTCTTGTAAAGTTACAAAAATTGAATCAATTTTAATTTCAACCTCTTTCCTCCCCTTTTCCCAATCTCTTACTTTGGCCAAATTTTCAATCGTAGCTGGCACCGCCAAACCCTGCGGAATCAAATTATTACGCGCATAACCGTCAGCCACATCTTTGATTTCATTTTTTCGACCAACCTTAGCTACGTCTCTTTTTAAAATTATTTTCATTAAATTTTTAATTTAATTTTCTAACAAATATTTAATCGCTGTTTCTTCTTGCAAGTCTCGCCCAACAGCAATATCCTCCTCTTTCAATGAAACTTTTATATCTGGGTCTAAACCACTTTGAGAAATAGAGTGACCATTTGGAGTATACCATTTGGCAACAGTAATCTTTATTGAAGAATCATCCGTCAAAGACACCAATTCTTGAACTGAACCTTTACCAAAAGTTTTTTCACCGATCAAAATTGCTTTATTATGTTCGGATAAAGCTCCAGCTAAGATTTCCGAGGCCGAAGCACTGCCTTGATCAATTAAAATAACCATTTTTAGATTTTCATTAAAAACATCATAACCCTTACTTCGATAAACTTTATCGCTTTCTCCGCTACTATTTTTTTCTATCACCACAGGCTTACCAATTGGCAAAAACCAGCTGGCAATATTAACCGCCGCATCTAAATAACCTCCAGGATTGCCGCGTAAATCAAGAATCAATTTGTCAGTTTTCGTATCAGCAAATTCTTGCAAAGCATTCTTAAACAACCCTGGCGCCGGCGCGGAAAAATTATATAATCTAATTATAAAAACACCATTATCTAATTTTTCAGTTTTTAAAGTAGGGATAGTGATAACATCACGCACCACCGTTAATTCAATCGGCTTTTCATTTTCGACACGCAATAAAACAAAACGGACTGGTTTTCCTCGTTCACCACGAATCAAACCGACCGCCTCGTCACTACTCATATTTGTTGTTATTTTGTTGTCAATCTTTACAATTTGATCGCCAGCTTTAATCCCCGCCCGGCTAGCAGGGCTATCTGGTAAAGGAGAAATAACCGTTAAAACATTATTTTTGACTCCAATTTCCATACCAACACCGGTAAAATTACCACTAATATCATCTTCAAAACGTTTCTTTTCTTCTGGTGGCAAAAAGACAGTATATGGATCATTGAGAGAAGCCACAAGCCCGGAGATTGCTCCCCAGACTTTTTCTTGGCTAGTAACCTTCTCAGTACTGGTGCCATTTTCCATCAGATATTTATCATTGATTATATTCCAAGCTTTCCAAAAGGGCGCAAAATCAACTTGTTCTTGTTTGACCACCTCAACTTCTTTATTAACCAATTCTGTCACTTTTTCTATTTCTGGTCTTTTTTCATAACCATAATAAACCCCTAGTAAAAAAACACCGAATAAAACGGAAATAAAAAGAAATGCCAAAATCAGTTTTAGCCCAATTTTTTTCTTCATTGCTTATTAAATTATCGCAAAATATCCACTTGAGGTCAAACCAAATAAGGGTATATAATGAGTTCTAGTGATCAAACAAATTAAACACAAAAATCTCCTCTGGTTGGACCTAACAAACCCCACCAAAGAAGAAGTTGAGTCTTTGTCAGAAAGTTTCAAAATTCATCCCTTTATTCGTGCCGAATTGCGACAATCAACCCCAAGACCCAAAATTGACCTCTATGACGAGGCAATTTTCTTAGTTTTACATTTTCCTAATGAAAATTCAACGAGAAAAAGTGATGGTATCAACCAAGCTGGGACGAAAGAAGTTGATTTTGTTTTGGGTCAAAATTTTATTATTACCACTCACTATGAAGAAATTCAAACTTTAGAAGAATTCGCAAAAATCTTAGAAGCCAGTGAGAGTTTAAGTCAACGCCATGGAAAAAAACTACATGCTGGTTACCTCTTTTATTACATTATCCGACAACTTTACGAATCTTTAGAACCCGGTCTTCATTTTATCAATGACAATCTCAAACGAATTGAACAAAAAATTTTTAATGACCAAGAAAAAGAAATGGTCAAAACTCTATCTAATATCAATCATTGCTTGTTGGATTTTCGTTGGACACTAAAGGACCATGAAGAAATTTTACATTCTCTAGAGGCAGCCTCTAGAGAATTTTATGGCGAAAATTTTGACTACCCAATACAATCAATTATTAGTGATTATCGCAAAGTAATGAACAACCTAGAAAATAATGAGCAAGCCTTCCGAGAGCTTCGCATCATTAATGAATCAATGTTAAATATCAAGAATAATGAAATCATAAAAAACTTAACTATTTTAGCTTTTATATTTTTACCAGCCACAATGATTGGCACAATTTTCGGCATGAGCGGAACTGATTTTAATATGCCGATCATTAAAAATGATTACGGATTTTGGATTTCTTTCGCGATGATGATTGTAACAGCTATATTTTCATATTTATTCGTTAAATTCAAAAAATGGCTTTAGTTTTTTATAATACGCTTGGCAGACAACGTGAAGAATTTTCTAAAACACCAAATGAAAAAATCAGGATGTATTCTTGTGGACCGACAGTTTATGATTTTGCGCATCTTGGTAATTTACGCAGTTTTATTTTTGCTGATACTCTTTTTCGAACTCTTCGTTATTTCAATTATTTGCCAGACTGGGTAATAAACATAACCGACATTGATGACAAAACTATCCGTGCCGCCGTTAGCGAAAAAAAACAAGCTGCCAACCTGACTGACCTTGCTATTTATACCCAAAAGTTCTTAAACTTTTTTATTGCCGATCTCCAAAGTTTAAATATAGAAACTGATAATATTAAATTTATCAAGGTTAGTGATGTTATTAAAGAAATCCAGGCAAGTATAGTTAAATTACTTGAAAACGATTTTGCTTATAAGGCAGAAGATAAATGTGTTTATTTTAACATCGAAAAATACCAAGCTAAATTTGGTGATTACGGACTTTTGGTTGGTAAAAATTTCTTAACTGGTAAAAAAACTGGAGCCAGAGTTAAGGTGGATGAATATGACAAAGAAAATCTCAACGACTTTGCCCTTTGGAAAGCACGAGATAAAAACGATGGTAATATTTTTTGGCCACATCCAATTCTGGGTGACGGTCGACCAGGTTGGCACATTGAATGTTCAGCTATCAATAAAGTTGCTTTTGAAGGACAAACCTTAGACTTTCATACTGGGGGCATAGATTTAATATTCCCACATCACACCAATGAGATGGCTCAATCCCGAGCTTTAACTGGTAATTTATTATCACAATTTTGGCTTCACTCTGAACATCTTCTGATTAATGATCAAAAAATGAGCAAGTCTCTCGGTAATTTTTATCGTTTAAGTGATTTGCAGGAGAAGAATTTTCAACCACTTACTTTTCGCTATTTTGTTTTACAATCTGGTTATGGTCAAATTTTAAACTTTACTTGGGAAAGCTTGAGAGCCGCTGAAACAGCATATAAAGATTTATTAGTTAAATTAGCTTGGTTATCATCTCAAATATCTGGTTCTGAAGGAAATACCGTTTCAATAATCAAGAAAGAATTTATGTCAGCTTTGGCTAATAATTTAAATACTGGCTCCGCGCTTGCTATTGTCTGGAAAGTTTTGGGCAATAACAATATCAGTCCCGCTGATAAATTAGCTACTATTTTAGATTTTGACCAGGCTCTTGGTCTTAATTTAAAAAATGCCGTCAATCTACTTGAAATCACTCCTGAAGCAAGAAAATTGATGGCTCAACGAGAAACAGCACGGATTGAAAAAAATTGGGTCAAAGCTGACGATATTCGTCGTCAAATTAACGATTTAGGATTTGAAATTTCCGATACTGAAACTGGTCCCTTTATTTATCGTCACATTAGTTAATTTTCCTCATTTTAACCACACCTTGTCCCCAAAATGCTAATTTTGAGGATTTTAAAAGGTTTTCTCTTAATCTATTGAATGTGATAAAATAAAAAACAATGGCTACAAAACAGTCAACTATTGGTTATAAGCTTCGTGTCCCCCCAAATGACCTGGAAGCTGAAAAAGCTTTGCTCGGTTCACTACTGCTCAATCCTAAAGGTCTGGCAGAGGTTTTGGATTTTTTAACCCCAGAAGATTTTTTTGCTGGACGTAACCAAAGAATTTTTTCCGCGATGACTAAACTCTTCGAAAAGGGTGAGCCGATAGATTTGATTTCTATTTCTTCTTGGCTAAAAGAAAACAAACAATTAGAATTAGCCGGGGGTTCTACTTATATCGCCGAACTTTCTGCTCAAGTGCCTTCAGCTTCTAACTTAAAATATTACGCTGATCTAGTTCACAAAAAATCAGCCTTAAGAAATTTGATAGAGGCTTCAGAAAAAATTTCCGAACTTGGTTATCAAGAAAGTCGCGAGGTGGAAGATGTATTAGACCAAGCACAAAAAATCGTTTTTGATCTTGGTTCTTTTACTAACAAAAAAGTCATCAACCTAAAAGATGCTTTGGGTGAAGCTTGGGAACGCTTTGATCGTTTGAGTAAATCTGATGGTGTTATGCGTGGTGTGCCAACTGGTTTCCATGATTTGGATAATAAATTAGCCGGTCTGCAAAAATCAGATTTGGTTATCTTGGCTGCTCGTCCTTCTGTCGGTAAAACTTCTTTTGCGCTTGATATCGCTCGCAATGCTGCTTGTCGTGAAAAAATCCCAACTTGTATTTTTTCATTAGAAATGAGCTCTCAACAACTAACAGATCGCTTACTGGCAGCTGAGAGTTTTGTAGATTCCTGGAAACTGCGAACTGGCGCTATTCGTGCCGATGAAGAATTTGCCAGATTACGTGATGCTCTTGACAACTTGGCCCAAGCTCCAATCTTTATTGATGACGAACCATCTAACAACATAATGCGTATGAAGTCTGAGGCTCGCAAACTAAAGGCCGAGCACGGTTTGGGGTTAATTGTCGTAGATTATCTCCAATTAATGGTCCCCCGTCGCGAAACTGATTCTCAAGTCCAAATGGTAACGGAAATTTCCCGCTCTCTAAAAGCTTTGGCGCGCGAATTAGAAGTGCCCGTTTTGGCCCTGTCTCAGCTTTCTCGCGCCGTAGAACAGCGCGGCGGCAAGCCACGCTTATCTGACCTCCGAGATTCCGGCTCTATCGAACAAGATGCTGACGTTGTAATGTTTATCCATCGCGAGAAAGATGAGAATACTAATGAAAAACAAGATGTCGCTGAAATTTTAATAGAAAAACATCGCAATGGTCCAACTGGTAAAATTGACCTCATTTTCAACAGTAAACGCACTAGTTTTTCCAATATAGAAAAGGGAGATTTTGGCGCGTTTAATTAATAATTAAATAAAAAAATTTTTTTATTCTTTCCAAATTTAAATTATGGATCCTATTAATAATTTAGCTGAAATATTTAGACACTTCCCCGGCATTGGTCCCAGACAGGCCAAGCGTTTTGTCTATTACTTACTCAATCAGAATCCAGACTCACTTAAGAAACTAACCGATCAAATTTTGGCTCTCAAAAAAAATATTCGCCAGTGTGCCAGTTGCCTTCGTTATTTCAACAACAATCATGCCGACCAAAACAACCTCTGTAAAATTTGCCAAGACAGCTCTCGAGATGAGGGCAGTTTAATGCTCATAGAACACGATATAGATTTAGAGGCAGTCGAAAAAGCCGATACTTATCGCGGGCGTTACTTTATCTTGGGTGGAAACATACCCATTTTAGACAAAGAACCGAACAAAAAAATCCGCGAAAGGGACTTAATTAGAATAATTAATAAAAAAGGTTCTACCTTACAAGAACTAATTATTGCCACTAGTGCTAACAGCGAAGGTGACAACACTGCTGAATATTTGCAAAACTTGTTGACCGAATCGGCACAGAAATATAATTTCAAAATCTCGCTATTGGGACGCGGTCTTTCTACTGGTAGCGAACTGGAATATGCTGATCCTGAAACTATCAAAAACGCACTCACCAACCGCCACACCCAAAACTAACCTCTCAAACAATCTGTATCAAGAATTGCCCTAGACACAGATTACTAATTAAGATAATTAAAAAACCGCCTCTGGCGGTTTTTTAATTATCTTAATTTTGGGTGTAATTTTTTGGGTCTATTTTAAAGTTATCAGTTATAATCTATAAACTTTAAACTTTCCCTTTAAGCTACTTTTTCCACCTTAACCTTGGTAAAAGGTTGACGATGGCCATAGACTTTCTTGTAGCGCACCTTGGCTTTATAGTGGATAACGGTCACTTTTTTGCTTCGGCCCTCTTCGACAAAATCAGCTGTAACAGTTGCTCCCTCTAGATAAGGTGCGCCGATTTGGGTTTTCTTGCCATCATTAATTAGCAAAACTTTATCAAAAACAATCTTGCCATCCTCCGTTTGAGGCAATTTTTCTACTTTTAAAACGTCACCTTCGATGATTTTGTATTGTTTTCCGCCTGTTTCTACAATTGCAAACATAATGATCTAACTATACTCAAAATCATAAAAAACGCAAGTTTTTAAGGTTATTTCCCCTGTAAGTCTTAATTCTTGTTTTTTAAAGTCTTAGTCTTCCAAGGCTGGCTTTTCCACCACGATTGGGTCAAAATCATTTGATTCGCCAACAATCCGCAAGACATCTTTGTCAACCTTTTTTAGCTCTTTGTAAGCTGAATTAAAATGATTAACAGTTGTTCCCAATGAACCTCCTAATTTGACCAAATAATTTTCATAAACACCAAGGTGTTTATTTAATTCTTCTACTCTCTTCTTTATTTCTTTGGCTGATTCTTCAATCTGCAAAGCTCTTAAACCTTGCAAAACTGTCTGCAAATAAGCCAAAAAAGAAGTTGGCGAAACAATAATTACATGATATTTTGCAGCTGCACGCTGAATTAAGTTTTCGGTGTTTTCATCTTTTAACGCTCCAATTTTGTTGACAATTAAGTCATAATAAATAGCTTCGTGAGGAATAAACATAAAGGCAAAATCGAGAGTCCCCTTATCTGGCTGAACATATTTAGCGGTTTCTTGAATCCGCAACTTTAAATCATTGACAAAAACTTTTTCCAGACGGTCACGCTCAGTTTCGTTTTTTTCTTCCGCTAAACGATTATAATTTTCTAAAGAAAATTTGGAATCGATCGGAATAATCTTATCTTTAACAAAAACTGCGGCATCTACAATTGTGCCATCGGCAAAAGGATATTGCATTTGATAACTACCTGGCGGCATAACATTCTTAAGTAAAGTTTCAAGATAGTATTCACCAAGAATTCCCCGCTGTTTCGGATTTTTTAGAATATCTTGTAACGATTGCAACTGATCAGCAAAACCAACCACTTGACGATTAGTTTCATCAAGTTTAGTTAAACGTTCGGTCACATCACGAATAATTCGCGATGATTCAGAAAATTGAGCTTGAATTGAAGTTTGCATATGTCGTGCCGACTCTCCAAGTTTGTCATCAACAGTTTTTATAAGGGTATTGAGTTGATTTTGAAGTAATAATAAAGATTCTGCTGAGGTATTCAACCCCTTAGAATCACCTCTTCGATTAAACAAGAGCCAAGCCAAAAAGCCTCCCCCAAGACCCAAAATTAGCCCCAGAACAACAAAAAGAATTGAGTTAATCATATATCTATCTTAACAGAAAAACTGCTTAATTCAATTTTCTTATCCCCTACTTTTTCCGCGCAAGCACCCCAGGGTTCTGGCTTTTTTTGTCTTTTTCTTTTATAATTTAAAATATGGCAAAAAGAAAAAGTCAGGATATTAAAAATAAAACTTCGCGTTCAAGAAAAACCCAAAAACGATTAGCGGTCAAAAAAGCGATGCTAGAAGCCAAAACCGCCAAGAAGACTCGTAAAAATAAAAAGCGTTAGTTCTTTTTTAATTCCAATTCCAAAACAAAAAACCGAGCAAGTTCGGTTTTTTGTTTTGAATAATTTTTCTACCTCTCTTTCTCTTTTTCTTCTCTTTTTCTTTGAATTTTACAAAGAGTCTAAGGACAAAGAGAAAACTCACAATTTGGCGGAATACGACCTACAAAAGAACCGTCTGAACATTGTTTGGCATCCATCGTACAAACTATTCCTTCATTAAAGTTGATTGGTGGATTTAATTGCCAAATCATAAAATTTAAATAACCCGCAAAACTCACCCACAAAATATACGGTAGCAATAACCAACCAGCCATTTGTGAAATCTTGGTAAAAACAAAGATGGTGGCAGCTATTGTTAACCAAAGAAAAATTATTTCAACAAAAGCGCCAGCCGGATTTTGGCGACCAAAAAAGATAAATGACCATAAAACATTCAAAACTAATTGAAAGAAAAACAAAAATATCGCGATTTTCCACCATCGCAACATTTTGACGTTCTCAAGAATATTAGAATATTTTTTCCAAACCAGAAATAAAGCGACGCCCATTAAGACAAAAAGAATTGTCCAAACTGGCGCGAAAATCCAGTTAGGCGGCGCTAAATTTGGCCTAACCAAGGTCACGTACCAGGTGCTAATTTGTGGTGTGGTAAAAAATGAACCAATGGCTCCAGCTGTCAAAACCACCACAATAGAAACAACCAATTTAAAGATGTTTTTCATAAAAAAATAAATTAGTTTATAAATTTTTATCGTCTTTATAATTTTGATTATTTTTGTTTTCGTCTATCCCCCACTGCCATTTTGGCTTCTCGCTTTTTTTATAAACAATCGTAATAAAAGAGGCTGTTAATAAAATAAGCGGCAAACCGAAAGTAAGCACCGCTTCACGATCGGTTGAATTTTCATCTAAGGTCATCGCAAAAGCAATCACTAAAATAATATAAAGCGCTGTCACCAACCAACCTTGCCATTTAACTGGCGTCCAACCCCAACCATACCACTTACGTTTAAACCAATAACCCTTCGGATTATCTTTAACATAATCCTTGTATTTTTTAAACATAATTTTTCATAATATTACTTTAATTTGAATAATAATCCAACAAAGCCCTAACCCCAGACAAGTTCTTTTCCCATTCAATTGTTTCGTGAGTTGCTAGTTCCACCGTCAAAGCTGGAATGTTGATTGACGCCAACCAACTCTCAGCATCACCTGTAACTGGATAAGCGTCAAAAGTTTCTATCGCTGGGTAGCCAGCAGCTTTGGCATAGATATTCATTATTTCTCTTGTTTCTGGCAAAACTCCTTTACCACATTCCGAGGCATAAACGGCGTTTGATTGGCTGTGCCAAAAAATTACCGCTTTTATTTGATTTTCCAAAACAAAATTTTTAATCGCTCGCGCTTCTGGTTCGGAAAAAGCACTGGTGCCGGCACTTACCTCTTGTCCCCGCCAAGTGCTTTTGGGTTGCCAACGACAACTAAAATTCCGATTGAGGTCGACCTCGTTGGCGTTAAAGCGGCCTTCGCCAATCTTGGTCGTTTTTTTCACATCCGTCAAAGCAAATTTTGAGCTAGTCCCCACAATTTTTGCTAAACCGTCAGGATTAGCTACTGGAATTATCTTGACCGACAATCCATCGGGTATTTTTTGAGGTTGATCAGTAAAGTAATCAATAAATTCATAAGCCAGCATCACACTGTTCCATTCATAACCACCGTGAATACCTCCAACAAAAGCAATTATTTTTTCACCAGCGCCAAAAGTATAGGCTTTAATTTTTCGTCCTTCTGCCGAATAACCAATAGTCTCTGTTTGAGGCCAACTCGGCACAGAAATTTTTATCGGTAATTTTTGAGAAACCGGTTTTTGCGTCCACCACCAAATACCACCAGCAACAAGAACGAGCACCACCCCAACAATAATCGTAATAAACTTTTTCATTTCAACTATTGAGAAATTTAATCAGCGTAGTAATTCAAGACGGCGTCAATTCCTTTTTTATTCTTGTTCCATTCCGTATCTTGATGATTAGAGAGCAAAACACTGATGCCGGGGATCCCTTCTTTAGCTAACCAATTGACTGCATCGCCACTAATATCGTAAAAATCAAATTCGCTGTAAGCGGGATAGCCAGCCGCTTTGGCATAAAGACTAGTTAGTTCTTTCGTCTCTGTCAAAATACCATTTTGACAACTGGACGAAAAAACACCGCCAGCCGCGCTAAAATAGAAAACGGCCGCCACCGGTTTAGTTTCGTTGATATAATTGCGAAAGGCTTGAGCTTCTGGTTCTGAAAAAGGCTTGGAACCGGCATTTACTTTTTGGTTGCGCCAAGTGCTAGTCTTTTGCCAATTGCAATCAAAGTTTCGATTAATGTCAACTTCATTGGCGTTAAAGCGACCAGAAACTGTTTCCTCTGTCGAAGTAGGAATGTCACTTGAATCAAATTCCCCGATCGTGCCAACAACTTTATTTAAGCCGTCAGGATTCAAGAGCGGAATAATCGTTACTTTTAAATTGATTGGGATCTTTTCGGGATTATCTTCAAAGTATTCTTTGATCTCGCGTGCAACTAAAATTGTGTTCCAAGAATAACCACCGTGAGCACCCCCAACAAAGACTACCTCTTTGTCACCCTTACCGTAAGTGTAAGCTACAATATCTCGACCTTCTACTGATTGACCAATAATTTTTTCTGGACCTGCCGCCTCGGTCTCGGCCAAGGTGCTAGTGGCGGCCGTGGAAGTTGCTTTTTCAATTAAATCTGAATTTTCTAATTGATTATCAGTCAGTGGTTGTTTAAAAAAACCACCCTGGTAAAAAGCAAGTCCAAAAATGATAATAATGATAATAATAACTAACGCAATTATAGTGTTTTTCATATAAAAGAAAGTTAATTTATAAAATTATTCTAAAATAAAAATAAATTTGATTGAAAGGTACCCCTTTCTTTAGACACTCTTTATACATTAAATATTGTTGGAAGGTACCCCAAATCTTGCGTACCTTTTCTAAACTTAATCTCAGTTTAACCTACTAATAATTTAATCGCAAATTGTCTTGGTGACATTTTTAATGAAGTATGAATCCTGGAATGGTTGTAATA
>JBBABX010000001.1:0-201202 GCA_041657405.1 Minisyncoccota bacterium | reverse complement strand
ACCTGTTTGAGCTGAAGAACTTCTGACATTAATGCTCGCGCCTCCAGTTCTCAAGACATCAGTAGCTGTCCACGCTGTGCCATCATGTCGCAGGGTTTGATGTGTAGTGCCAACAGGAAGACCTCCACCCGTTTGACCCCCTGTTTGGTTTATAATATTTTCTACTGTCTCGCAAGAACCAGCTATCGTGCAAAGATTAGTGGCATTGACATTATTGGTTGTAATATTTCCCGCAACTTCCACGTTATCCCAAAGTTTTACCAAGCGCGAACCAGCCGTCGTGCCAGCGCCGATAATATCTAAACCAGTTGAAAAAATTTGATAAACAATTTTGCCAGCATTAACATGTTTGGATAAACCGACCCCTAACTCAAGTGGATTTTTTTCGTTAATTCTAATACGATTACCAGTAATCGTCCCATTAACATCAAGCTTGCCAGTTGGTGAGTTTGTGCCGATGCCAATATTACCGTGCTTGTTAATAATCAACCGATTGGCTCCAGCAGAATTATCTCTAAGAACAAATCCATTGGGAGCAATCGTGCTAGCATCGCCACCAGAATAAAAATGGAAATCATGCCCACCGGCTGAAGTGTTGTTTAACGTGATACCTGTTTGAGCTGAAGAACTTCTGACATTAATGCTCGCGCCTCCAGTTCTCAAGACATCAGTAGCTGTCCACGCTGTGCCATCATGTCGCAGGGTTTGATGTGTAGTGCCAACAGGAAGACCTCCATAACCCGTTTGCCACGAGGCCAAGCCAGTCGCATCGGAAACTAAGACTTTGCCAACACCTGGAGAACCACCGCGAATTCTGATTTGACCATTGATATCAAGTCCAGAGTCTGTTAGTCTCATTTTCTCAATACCATTTATATACCAAGCATAAAAAAGACCTGCTGGAATAGAATTCCACATATGAGTGCTAGCTAGCCCCAGACTGACAGGGAAAGTAGAGTTATTATCTGCTCCACTTTTTAAAATAAACTTATCACCAGAACCACCCCACTTGCCTTTTGTTGGATTGCCTAAACTAAGTCTTGTAAGAGCGCTTATTATCATCTTGCCATAAGCCGCCAAGTTGCCCTGAACCCCAATACCACCAACCTTGGTTTGGTTAACATCACCAACGTTAATCGGCGGATTACAAGCGGGATTGCTAGATGGACAAGTCGGTGGCGTCCCCGATGGCACAACTGCCAAAGTCGAGAACGGCAAAATAATCAATCCAAGCAATAGAAACAAGGGAAGAGAAAATTTTATGTATTTTGTCATATTTTATTTGATAATAGTTATTAACTTATTGATTTAAAGCTTCTATTAAATTTTGTTTTTCTTCCAGCGAAAGCTCTGGCGCTTGATTAGCGCTTTCGTCTAAAGCTTCTACCAACTCAAAACGTTCTTCATTGGTTAATTCCGGTCCGGGATTTTGCTCTAAAGCTTCAATTAATTCTTGTTTTTCTTGACCTGTTAATTCCTTAAAATCATCAGTTGGCTGAGCCCCGATAATGGCTAAGCCAATAAAAATTAACACCAAAAAGATAACAACGGCAATAATAACCCAAAAAATTTTTTTGCTAGAACTATTTTTTTTGACCGGTTCCTGACCTGAAATTGGATTTTCGGTCAAGCCTTGGTCGAGACCAACTGACTCTCTTGAATTTAAATCTTCCATAATAATGATAGTTAAGTTATTTTTATTTAATAAAATTAATAAAAGAGTTTTGACAATAAATAATTATCAAAATTTAGGGAATTTCCCTTTCTACCTTTAATTATAGTATAAATTATAATTTCCCAACAATTTAATCCCCATAAAACTGTTGATAACTAAAACAACTCAAAATCCAAAAGATTATCAAACCCCAAAGAAGATAAAACGATTAAACAACTCGCGCAACCAAAGGCTCAAAATAACGATTTTAAACGCTCCATCATCCGTCTGGAGCGTTTAAAATCAAGCTTTAACAAATTTTTATAAACATTTTTAGTTTTTTGGGCTTATTTCCCAATTATTTTACAGTCACGGGGAAATTCTCACCTGTCACAATTTATATTTTTGCTTCTTCAATTTTTGACTTTTCTTTTATCTTTTTATATAATTAAAAAGTCCGAGCTTGCCAAAGTTGCGGACATTTTTTGTAAGAAACACGTTAACTAAAATTTTTATTATAAACATTATAAATCTAAATCAAAAAATATTATGATGGATTTAAAAGCTCTCAAGGCCGGTCTTGACCAACTAGAAGAAGAAAAGCATATTCCTAGAGAAAAAATCTTAGGAGCTATTGAAGATGCCCTAGTTGCTGCTTATAAAAAAGATTATGGCAAAAAAGGTCAAATTATCAGAACCAAATTTGATTTGGATACTGGTGCAACCACCTTTTCTCAAATCAAAATAGTGGTAGATGAAACAACTGTTAGACCCCCAGAAGATGAGAATCTGGAAGAAACCGCAACAATGACTATTCCTCCCCAAAGTCAGGATGGATCAAAGAGAAAAATGGAAAAAGTAAAAGAAATGGAAGACAAAGACAATGAAGAAACAGAAATTTTGCCACGTTTTAATGATGAACACCACATTTGGCTAGAAGACGCGCGCAAAATCAAAAAAGATGCACAGGTCGGCGAAGAATTAATTTTCCCCCTAGAAACCAAAGATGATTATGGACGAATTGCCGCCCAAACCGCTAAACAAGTTATCATTCAACGCGTCCGCGAAGCCGAAAAAGAAACCACTTTGGAAGAGTACCAGGAAAAAGAAGGGGAGATTTTGAGTGGAATTGTTCAGAAAATTGATCGAGGCAACGTTTTTGTAGATTTGGGACGAACGGTGGCTATTATAATGCGGGAAGACCAAATTATCGGAGAATTTTATCGTCCAGGCGAAAGAATTCGTGCCTATCTTTATCAAGTAGAGGAAACTCCGCGCGGTATCAATTTGCGTCTATCTCGTTCCCATCCTCAATTTATTGCTAAACTATTTGAAACTGAAGCGCCAGAAATTTCTAGTGGGGTTGTAGAAATAAAAGCGATTGCCCGCGAAGCTGGTTCTCGTTCTAAAATAGCTGTAATGTCACACAACTCCAGCATTGATCCTGTCGGTTCTTGTGTTGGCCAAAAAGGTTCCCGCGTTTCCACGGTTATCGGCGAATTAGGTGGTGAAAAAATTGACATTATTGAATGGTCTGAAGATGAAGAAACTCTTATTAGCAATGCCTTATCACCAGCTAAAGTTTTAAGTATTGAATTAAATGAAGAAAATCATGAAGCCAAAATAGAAGTGGCGCCTGACCAGTTTTCATTAGCGGTTGGCAAAGGAGGTCAAAATGCTCGCCTTGCTGCCAAATTAACTGGTTGGAAAATTGATATTAGCGCGCCAGAAGGAATGGAAACAGAAGAGGTTGAAGCAACCGATGAAGAGAATTTGGCCGACAAAGACGACAAAGAAGTGGTAGACGATGGAAGTGAAAACAACTAAGGTGTAAAATATAAACATTAAAAACTAACTAACTTAAATCAAATGAATTTATGGCATGAAATTGAACCCGGAACAGTTGACAGCCTTAATGTCATTATTGAAATCGGCAAAGGTTCAAAAAACAAATATGAAATCGATAAAAAAACAGGTTTAATTAAATTAGACCGAGCCGCGCACACCGCGCAAGATTTTCCCTTTGACTATGGTTTTGTCCCTAAAACTCTTTGGCATGACAACGACCCCCTAGATGTTATTGTTTTGGCGACCTTTCCCTTGCAACCGGGAATTTTGGTTGAAGCCAGACCGGTCGGGATAATGCATATGATTGATAGTGGTGAAGCTGACGATAAAATTATTGCAGTCCCCAAAAAAGACCCCCGCTGGGAAGAAACAAAAGACTTAAACGACTTCAATAAACACACCTTAAAAGAAATGAGGCATTTTTACTCAACCTACAAAGCTCTTCAAGACAAAGAAGTAAGAGTTGAAGGTTTCGGTGATGTTAATGAGGCACGCGCCGCCTTTAAGGAAGGGTTGAGGCTTTACGCAGACAAATTTGCCAAATAAATAATTCCTTTTTGTTTTCCTTCTTCTAAAAACTGCTATAATAAATCTAGTTTATTAACCTAATTATCTTAAATCTTATGCAAGACGAAGAAACAATGGGACCAGTTATTGGCATCGTGCTAATTTTAGCAATGATTTTCTTTGGTGGTTTATTTGTTTTTCTTGACTATAACCATCAACAAAATGGATTAATTATAGAGACCCCTGCCAAAGAAGAAGTAGAGGAGGAAGAGACCTCTACAGCAACCGAAATCATTTTTGAAACAGAACAAGAAATCGAATCTCTACCAACAGAATAAATTAGAATAGAGCCCAACTTTTTATTAAATATTTAATAAAAAGTTGGGCTTTTTCTTATTTTGTGTGTTATGCTTTTAAAACTATAAGTTAAAAGAATATTTTATGAAGATAGACACAAAAATAAACAAATTAAACGATGCTGAAATTGAAATTGAAGGAGAAATTAGCGCGGTTGATTTTGCTAATTTTTGGCCTCAAGCTATCAAAACTTTAGGTGAAGAAACAAAAATAGATGGCTTCCGACCAGGTCATATACCTGAAAAAATTTTAATTGAAAAATTAGGCGAGACCAAAATTCTCTACGAAATGGCAAATGAGGTCTTGGGCCAAGCTTACAGCCAAATCTTAACTGAAAACCAAATTGACGCTATTGGCGAACCTCATATTACTATAACCAAAATTGCCAAAGATAACCCTTTGGGGTTCAAAATCAAAACAGCAACCTTACCACAAATTGACTTGGGAGATTACAAAAAAATTACAATTAAAACCAACTCAAAACCCTTAGATGAAATTGTAATTACTGACGAGGAAGTTTCTAAGGTAATTGAAGATTTGAGAAAGCAACGTGCAATTGTTCACAAAGATAAGGAAAACAAACCTGAAAAAACCCAGTTGCCGGAATTAAATGATGATTTTGCCAAAAGTCTGGGGAAATTTGAAAACCTTAATGATTTACGCAATAAAATCAAAGAAAATTTGGACTTAGAAAAGAAAGCCCGCGCCAAAGAAAAGCGACGACTGGAAATCGTTGATTCTATTCGCAATCAAGCCAAATTAGAAATTCCTAAAATTTTAATTGAAACCGAAAAAGAAAAAATGATGGCTGAAATGGAACACCAAATAAGTCAAATGGGTCTAAATTTTGATGATTACTTGAAACACCTGAAAAAAACTCGCGAAGAAATGTCGGCAGGTTGGGATGATGATGCCAAAAAGAGAGTTGGTTTTAGCTTGATTATTAGCGAAATTGCACGCATTGAAAAAATCACTCCCCCAGCTGAAGAATTGAAAAAACAGACTGATTTTCTAGCAGAACATTACAAAGATGTTGATCGTCGTCGTTTAGAAGCTTATGCCGCCAATGCCATTGTAAATGAAAAGGTTTTGCAAATGTTGGAAGAAATGAATTAGTTTTCAAAACTGTTTATCATCAACAACCCAAAAAGTCGACGACAAGCACTATTAGATCTTAATTCCAACTAAAGAATGCCTTGTCCAAATCCCTTTGCTTTTGGTCATATTTTGTGCTATAACTAAAAAATCTCTTCCTTAACATTTCTTAGTAATTGACAATTTTAACAGTTTTTAACTAATAAAATTTATTATGCTTATTCCAACCGTTATTGAAAAGTCCCCATTGGGAGAACGCGCTTATGACATTTATTCGCGATTACTAAAAGATCGTATTGTTTTTTTGGGTGGACCAATTGAGGAAAATATGGCTAATATTATTATTGCCCAACTTTTATTTTTAGAATCAGAAGACCCTAAAAAAGACATTACTCTCTATGTCAACTCTCCAGGCGGTTCGGTTTCGGCGACGTTGGCTATTATTGATACAATGAATTGCATTAAGCCCGATGTCTCAACCATTTGTATCGGCTTGGCCGCTTCCGGCGGAGCTTGGGTTCTTTCTTCTGGCAAAAAGGGTAAACGTTATGCTTTACCCAATGCTGAAGTGATGATTCATCAACCTCTGGGTGGGATTGAGGGACAGGCCACCGACATCGCTATTACAGCTGAACATATCTTAAAAACTAAGAAAAATCTTATTGCCTTAATGGCCAAAAATACTGGTAAAACTGAGACGCAAATTGAAAAAGATGTTGACCGTGATTTTTATATGTCCGCTGATCAAGCTAAAAATTACGGTATTATTGACGATATCATCAAAAATCGAAAATAGAATAGCCCTACGTGAAAAACCGTTTAGAAAGCCTGCTTTCAGACCCGTTAAACAGACCACTTGATGGTTAACGCGGACACAACAGACAAAAACCAACTCACAAATTAAAGTCCAATCTTTCCAACAATCGGCAGGGTTGGACTTTTTATATTTCCAACAATCTCATGGCTTATTGGACAAACTTCATTCTTGGTGATATTATCAACTCATCAAATATTTAATGGTTGTAAATTTATCAAATAATCTTCAACCGCCAAAATCTTTTTTGTCTATAACATAAAAATATTTTCACCATGTTGATTTTTCCAAGAAAAATAACCCTAAAAATCACTCATAGCGACTAAAGACTAGGCGGTTCGTATTAATTATGAGCCCAATAACATACATTCTCATTGCCATCATAATCGGCGTTGGCGGTATTATTGTTGGCTATTTTCTTAAAGTTTTGCTGACTTTGGCCCAAAAAGGTTCAATGGAAAACAAGATCAAGCAAACTTTTTTAGAAGCCAAAGACCAAGCCCAGAAAATAGTCAACGAAGCTGAAACCGCTGCTGATAAAATTATCACCGAGACTAAAGGCAAGTTAGAAGAAAAAGAAAACCAATTGAAAAAAACCGAAGACCGTCTTATTAAAAAAGATGAGCTTTTAGATAAACGCCAAATGGATATCGACCAGGAAGGAGACGACCTCAAAAAGAAAGTTGAAGAAATTCGTCAAACTAAAGAAAAACTAGAAAAAATAGAGGGGGAAAAGACAAAAGAACTGGAAAAAATTTCCAATCTATCAATTGAAGAGGCTAAAAAAGAATTGATTTCTAATATTGAAAAACAATATGAGGAAGACTTGATAGTTCGTATCAAAAAATTGGAAAACGAAGCCAATGAAAAATATGAACAAAGATCAAAAGAAATTCTTTCTACTGTCATTCAACGCTTGTCTACTTCTACCGTTCCAGAAGTAATGTCTACGACAGTGGACATTCCTTCTGATGATATTAAGGGTAAAATTATCGGCAAAGAAGGACGCAATATTCGTTCTTTTGAAAAAGCCACCGGGGTGGAAGTAGTTATTGATGACACTCCTGGTTCTATTGTCTTGTCGTCATTTGATCCAGTTCGTCGCCAAATCGCCAAAACAGCTTTAGAGAACTTAATCGCTGATGGGCGAATCCAACCAGCAAAAATAGAAGAATTGGTAGAAAAAGCCAAAGAGGAAGTCTCAAAAATTATCAAAGAAAAAGGCGAGCAAGCCGCTTATGAAGTTGGAATTCTTAATTTAGACCCTAGAATTTTACTCATTCTTGGCCGTTTACACTTTCGAACCAGTTATGGCCAAAATGTGCTCCAACACGCGATTGAAGTCGCTCATTTGTCGGGAATGTTAGCCGAAGAATTAAAAGGAGATTCACAAATCGCCAAGGCTGGGGGCCTTTTACATGATATTGGCAAAGCAGTTGACCACGAAATTTCTGGCACTCACGTGGAAATTGGACGTCGTATCCTGGAAAAATTTGGCGCCGACCATAAAGTTATTCAAGCAATGCAATCTCATCACGAAGAATATCCTTTTGAAACTCTGGAGTCGGTTATTGTCAAGGTAGCCGACGCTATTTCCAGTTCTCGACCAGGTGCCAGACGTGATAGTCTAGAAAATTATCTCAAGCGCCTAAAAGATTTAGAAGATATCGCCAATTCTTTTCAAGGAATAGAAAAAACTTATGCTATCCAAGCAGGCCGAGAAATAAGGGTTTTTGTTCAACCGGAAGAAGTAAACGACTTAGAAGCCAAACGCCTTGCTCGTGATATCGCTTTACGCATAGAACAAGAGTTAAAATACCCTGGCGAAATTAAAATTACCATCATCCGCGAAACACGGATTGTCGGTTATGCTAGATAATTCAATGGGTGTCAAAAACTCTTCTAGCTATTGCGTTAAAATCTCCTTGTATTATAATGTCTAATAGCATTTATAAAGCTAAGGTCGTCTAATTAGCAATAAGAAATTATTATTATGAACAAGCAAGCTCTCGTAGATGTAATTCATGAGGTAATCGGCGGGACCAAAGCCGGTGCCGAAAAAGTCGTTGATGTAACAATTGATTCTATCATCTCCACTCTTAAGAAAGGAGAGGATGTTTCTATCGCTGGTTTAGGTATTTTCACCGTCAAGGAACGCGCGGCTAGAACTGCCCGCAATCCTCGCACTGGCGAATCTGTTCAAGTCCCAGCTATGCGTGTACCAAAATTCAAAGCTGCCAAAGCTTTGAAAGACGCTGTTAAATAATTAAAATAGGAATTATTGTTCCTAATTAAACATAAAACCCTG
This sequence comes from Minisyncoccota bacterium, assembly GCA_041657405.1. Lineage (GTDB taxonomy): Bacteria > Patescibacteriota > Minisyncoccia > Phycocordibacterales > XYD1-FULL-46-19 > JAKJEI01. Next base: position 192,619 of record JBBABX010000001.1, on the reverse strand, counting down.
GGTCAAACCCAGGGTTTTATGTTTAATTAATAATTTTTCTTGCAATCTTAAATATCAATATAATCTTCTTTACTCAAGGACCAGAACGCTTGTAGTGTTCAGATAAATGAGATGGCTCCCGTTAAATGTCCGCAAAATTCATACTCTTAAACTACGCAAAAGATTCAAGACATTCGCAAAAATAACTGCCTTATCAAGTGACGCAATATGGTAATTTTTTAATGTCTATATTTTATTCTACACTAATCACCATCATAACATTGAATCAACCTTGATTTTTTGTTAATATTTTAACGTTTGCGGGCATGGTTTAGTGGTAGAATGACTGCCTTCCAAGCAGTAGTCGGGAGTTCGATTCTCCCTGCCCGCACAGGTTAGTGCTAAGTCGAGTGATCGAGTTGGCCGTGAGGATTAGTAACACAAAAAACACTCAGTCTGAGTGGTTTTTGTGTGTGTATTCTAATGATATCTTCTTGTTGGTCAGTGCTGTTTCCAAAGTCTCTTAATTTTGTGCACCTTCCATCGTCGTAGATCTCCCCGTTACATTTGTGTTAATATATTAAAGATATGATTCTAGATATACGATTTTGTTGTAAATGAGACACGCTCAAATACCCGAGAAAAGTGTCTCATTTACAAAATTCAGACTCCAGACCGAGTGGCTTCAGTCTGGTATTATGGAAGTCGCCAAAGAACCCTTGTGAGGCCTTGCGGGGCAAGGTTACAGAGCGGGTCGGGGCACCAATAAAAAGTTGGAATCACAGATAAATCAAAAAGTTGACTAGTTTTACAGCAACCCCAAAAAAAGACACAGTCCTTGCAAAGATAGCTTTGATTTGATTAACGGCGATATTTCCACAACAACCAGAAAACTAGAATAAACGAAAGAAGAGAAGGAACAGAATGCCAAATTTTGGTTTTATCAAAAGTCTCTAAAATCAAAACCGCAAAACCAATAACCATAAACCTCAAAGTCCAAGCTTGCAAGCTTCTTTGCCCTCTTTTGGCCGACCACCATTGAAAGAGCCAGGCAAATGATATGATGCTTAAACCGTAGAACATTTCCTATTTATTATAAGCTATTTATTCCAAAAGAAAAACACCGAGCAATTACTCGATGTTTTTCTTTTACGATTTCGCTTGTTTTTTATTGTCTCGGGCGCTCTTCCATCGGTCGAGCTTCGTTGACTACCAGCTTGCGTCCTTCGATCTCTTGACCGTTGAACATTTCAATCGCTTTGCCGGCGCCATCCTCGGTTTCCATTTCTACGAAACCAAAACCGCGGGATCGTCCAGTCATTTTATCAATAATAACACGAGCGGAAGCGACCGTCCCCGCTTGTGCAAAGAGTTGTTGGAGCTCATCGTCATTTGTTTTGTACGACAAGTTGCCAACGTATAACTTGCTAGCCATCTAACTAAAATTAACAACCTACTAATTTGGAGTAAGGTGACCTTCCTAAGCTAGACTTTTAATCTAATTAAGAAACTTACTTCATTTTCATTAAAACAAAATAACATCTTTGTGTCAAACCTAACCAAAACTCCACCAATAAAAAAAGACCTCCAAGGGTCTTTTTTTATTGGAACTTAAATTATATTACAATACAACATCTTGCTCACTTAATTGTTTCAATTGTTCTTGCACTTCTTCTGGAATATCTATCTGAATTTCTGAAGTTTCAAACTTTTCCGGTAGACCTTCAATGTTGTTTAAGCCGCCGCCAAGAATAAAACCCAGAACTGACATCATTAGAGAAGTTGCCAGCAAGGCTATAATAATCACAAAAACCCAACCAGCTACCCCCACCAAGAGATAGGTAGTTTTGGCTTGCTCTTTGATTTCAACCGCGCCCTTAACCACTTTGAGGTCCTCATAAAGCAAGATTTGGTAGATAACTGTTACTGGCACTACAAATAACATAGTCAAATTGATTAGGATTACGGCTAAAGAACCATTACCCGCAATCGTGACTATGAGCATACCCAATATTGCGTAAGAAATCATAACCAAAATGGCCATCGCCAAATACCGCCCCAAAACTGGCCAGAATAAATCTCGAACATATTCCCGACTTTTGATTAAGGCTTTCATCCCTCGTTCTTCTTCGGCCAGCAAAATAACCATAGAAAACATAAACCAAACAGTTAAAATTACACCTGGAACAACAAAAAGACAAAAGCCCCCGATTGTAATAAAGGCGATCAAAATACCTACCCAAAGTAACAACCAAAATTTAGACCAAGCTTTTTTATAAGCATTCTTAATCTCGCTTTTAGCATCAAGACTAGTTTCTCGGTTAAGAAGAACCAGAATCAGCGCTCCTTGCGCCAAAAACATAATCAGGACAGCAGCCAAACTGCCAACAAGCGCCAAAGGCCCAGTTACAAGAGATGTCAGAGTCATTAAAATAACTGGGGCTGCTAAAATACCGACTGCCAGCCAAATTTTATCTTTATAAACCAGCCAAGCTTTCTTTAATAAAGCTCCGACACTCATAAGCGATTTTGGAATTTCTGGTGTCGGTGTCGGTGTCGCTTGGGTTATTGTTTCATTATCCATAAATTTAATTTAATCAAAAATAACTAATAATTTTGACTTTTCCTTTTGAAATTATAACAAAGAAATATCATTTATAAAAACCCAATTCTTATAAATCCCCTTCTGCCCAGACCTTGTATTATCTTAATTCCAAAAATGATATAATTTTGATAGATCTCTCAAAAGAGAAACATTAACAATATTAATAGGGGTTAATATTATGAAATCACAAGAACACACCAAACAAGAAGAACTGAAAACAGCAATTGAAACTCAAATGGAGGAGATAGAACAACACCGAGAAGAGTTGGAAACCTGGGCTGGTCACAAGCTTGAAACCCAAAATGATTTGATGATCGCCTGGGTGGGAAGCGGTTTAGCCGAAACGTTTCGAGAAGATTTGGAAAGAAGTTTTCAAGATGAAAAGAACGAATGGTATGCTGGCGAACGGGTTGGAAAGAAACCCAGTCTAAAAGATGATTGGGAACAATACCGAGACCATGGTGGCTCTTTAAACCATCATCATAAATTAAACTCCCGCCACGATTAAGCCGGAATTTGTTCCGGCTTTTTTAAATAATATTAAAAATATCAAAATATTAGACATCCTAAAAAATTAATTTTTGAGCATCTTTCAAATTTAAATAAAGTAAGAAAACAATTAATTTAATTTAAAAATTTAAATCTTCCGGCTATCGTAAGCCCAATGCAAAAGTGCTTGGCGTTGACGCGGCCGACAAGTTAAATCACCATGATGACAACTTTTTTTAACTTGAGTTGCATGGCGACGTATTCTTTTCCAACGAGAAATTTGCCGAGTATCTTCTGCTGGCAAGCGACGACCACGCCAATATCGACAATACCACTGAAACCAACCACGCGGATCGTGCTCTTCATTGATCCAACCTTTTGCGCGCCAGACCCCTAGTGATTGACTAGCTTTTATTTTAAAAAAATTTAAATTAGCATCAGATTTTTCAGAACTCAATTTTGCCCGATCAAACCAATTCTTTGGAAATTCTTTTTGACAATCTGTCATATATTTCCCCCCAAAAACACCCAACCGGAGCATCTCCTTAGGAGAGAGCTCCGGTTTAAAATCGGGTGAAAAATTTTTTCCCTCAAGTTCAGTTAACTGATATTGATAACCATACTGCATTTTGTCATTAACAATAACAATCCTTAACATCTTATTCGGTCGTGCGTCCATCAAAATGTTCTTCTTTCTCCATTGCCTCTTCTTTGGTTCTCTTGGTAACACCATCACGATGTTCGGCTGGAGAATAAATAGTATAGAGTTTCAAGTCGCCACTGCCAGTATTGATAACATTGTGTTTAGCCCCAGCTGGCACTATCACTGCCGAACCGTCTCGCACGTCATATTCTCTACTATCAATAATTACCTTACCCCGACCTTCTTCAAAGCGAAAAAATTGGTCAATTTTATCGTGAACCTCTTCTCCAATTTCTTCTCCAGTCTCAAGACTCATTAAAACTAATTGCGAATGCTTGCCTGTGTAAAGCACTTGGCGAAAATTTCTATTATCTCTTGTGGCTGATTCAATGTTGCTATTAAAAAATCCTCTCATATTTTTTTAATTAACTTTTAATAATTTTATTATAACTTCTTTTTTAGATTTTTTCAGTCTTTTAAATCTCCTAGATAATAGATAATAAAAAGGCTCACATTTCTGCAAGCCTAAAATAAATTCTGATAACTACATCTTGTAGAGCGAAAACCTAATCTCGTCAGTCTCGCTCCCAAAATTAACAAGATAACTGATCTCCATAGTATGAAGAATTTCCGAAAGTCTTTTCTTCAGATCTGCTGGAGAATAACGATAATAACTCACATCAAAACCCAGCTCGCAGGACTGAATCAATACCAACTGGAGCAGTTCGTCTAACGAACACTTATTCTCTCCAATAAAACCCGCGCGCTGACAAATCTTTTTTACTAGAAAAAACCAATGCTCTTCCTTTCCCCCTTCTCCCAAGAGAGGAATAAGCTTGATACCACTCCCGTTTGATTCAACGCAATCTTGCCTCAAAATTTGCCTAGAAGGAAAGACTGTTTTCCTTCCCCAGCAAGACTTGAGTTTGTTCGTCGTTCTCATCGTTAACGTATTTTGTTCCATGCCACTTCTCCTTTTGTAAGACTTAAAAGATGTCCGTGTTTATCTCTACCGCGACAAAAATAAAAAGTCAAGGTTAAAAAAATATTAAAACTTGCCGTGAAACAACTCTAAAATTTTTCAAAAAAACGTGTGTGAAAACTGTGTAACAAATTCATCGTCAAAATAGCCTTATTTTATCTTGATCTTTGAAAACAAAATCTAAAAAATGAAAAGTTCAACCCAAAAAAGTTTCACTTCAAACAACCAAATCAAAGATGGTCCACCTTAAATGTTCTTGATTTTAAAAAATTTTAATGACCCCCGATGAAAGAAATATCATAATCACGCCAGAAATCGCGACCCCAAACGCAATCAACCACAAGGCCCGCTTAGGAGGCACTCCAAACAAAAAAGATGCCACCGAGCCAGTCCAAGCACCAGTCAATGGGAACGGAATCGCCACAAAAATTATTAAGGCAAGTTCGCCTAAGGCTTCATAACGCGTCAAAAATTTTTGACGCGTCCGCGCGAATAACCAATCAAAAAATTTTTTAGCTAGAGAAAAACGAGTGCCTAAAAAATCAGCTACTGGATCAAGCCACCACAAAAGCAAAAAAACTGGAATCAAATTCCCCAACCAAGCCAACAAAAAACTTTTGATTGGTGTAAAATTAAACACCCCAAGAGCCAAGGGAATTGCTCCGCGCAATTCTGAAATTGGAGTTGCGGCAACTATTAGCGTCAAAATTTCCGGCGGCAAAAAATTTAACCAAGTCAAAATTAATTTCATTCTGTTTATTAAAACATCCCCTATTTTGTTTCGCAACTAAAAAATCTAAAATTAATCACTGTCTTTTTTTAAAAAAATTAGAGTAAAAAAATAAAAGAAGCCGGATGAAACTTGAGGAAAGTTTGCATCCGGCTGATCTCCACACCGCTGGGGAACGGCGCCCTTTTGCGCACTAGGGCATAAGGGTGAGATCTAGTGGTGGGAACCACTCTTTTTATTATACCATATTTAAATCATAAATGTAAATTTAAAAAATCCACCAGTCTAGACGGTGAATTTTTTAAATTTACTTCTTAATATTTGGTTAATCGTTCTCCCCTTCTTCCTCTTGAATTTTAGACAAATTTAATTTACGAACCAAAAAAGAATACCAGGGTTGTTTGACCTCTTCCACAACTTCTGCTTCAGTTGAAATAATCACCGTGCGATGAAGTCTGAGTGGAATCAAGCCAAACAATTTGCCAGTTTCCGCCAAAGAAACTTCATAAACCAATTTGTCTTCTTCAACTTTAATTTCAAAAACTTCCAAGGTAGTGGAAGAATTTTCTTTGCGCCAAGATTTTACTAATTGATTAACAAAAGCAGGCAAGGCAGTCTTCATCTGATATTCGGAGGTTGAACCAGTAGAGCTGCTAGTAATCAAAAATTTATTTCCCTGGACATCAATGTTTCCAGTTGGTATTTGTAATGGCACCCTAAAACCCTCTTCGGTCACCACCTCTATTGCGGTATCTGTCATTCTAAGTTGAGATTTGGCTGTGAAGTTATTTTCTTTTATTTTTTTTGTGTTTTCTTCTTTTTCCATTTCTCTTTCTAGCACAGAAGAAACATTTACATCAAAAGCATTCTCGTTATAATTTTTGTTTTTCTCTTGTTCTTGAAGAATCTCCTTGCTTCCACCAAATTCATCACTGATAACTGCTTTTGCGGTAATTGTTACCCCAAAGACTCCCAAAAGAATAAACAAAGATGTTAAAAATATTTTTTGCATATATTTTATTTCAAAATTTATAATAAGCGAATCATAGCAAAAAAAACAAAAATTAAAAAGAATAATTATAATCGCTTAGAGTCTTTAATCTTGGTTTGATTTATGTTATTATCAATGCGATTATTTGAAGTTAGGACATCATTAAATTCAATTCTATTGATTTTTACAAACAATCCGGGGCATAGTGTAACGGCTAACATTTACGATTCGGGTTCGTAAGATTCTGGGTTCGAATCCCAGTGCCCCGACCAACTTAAATAGTTATGGCAATTCGGGCCATAGGATAGTGGTAGTCCTTGCCCATGGGGTGGGTAGAGCGGCAGTTCGATTCTGCCTGGCCCGACTAAATTAAACTTTAAAAATTTGAAGGCATCTTAATAGTCATTTAGTTACCAAATTTTTTTCTTTGAATAAATTAGGGGTCACAAAAAAACCTAGCTTTGTGCTGTTATAACAAATAGTTACAAATGACTCCTCACACCATACTATAATTATAAAGAGATAAAATTTTGAAAACACTAAAACTCCCCACATCAAACTTACTTTTTTTTATAAATTAGTGTATATTTACTAAACGGATTAACCCCTTAAATAGTGGGGGGTCGTCCGATAATCGGGCCGTAGTGTAACGGCTAACATGCCTGTTTTGGGTACAGGTGACTCCGGGTTCGAATCCCGGCGGCCCGACCAACTAAAACTTCTTGAAGATTTTATATTTAAGACCTCACTTACCCTATCCCTTCCAAATACTCCACCTTTAACACCTTTTCACTCCCCTTTTCCAAATAAATACATAGGGCATCCAACTGCCAATCTGGCTCCTCCAAAACATCTTCTTCATTAAACTTTTCTAATAAATAAGACTCTATAGCCTTGGCCAAGCGTTTTAATTTCCATGGGTGGATGTTGTCTTCCGGCTCATATCGGTCAAAACGTGCCAACTCCCCCCTTTCCAAACAAACCGTTTTAACCTCCACAAAATGCAAAAACTGTCCTTTTTGTGCCACCAAATCAATCTCGCCCCACGGCTTCCAATAATTGCGGTCAATAATTTTAAAGCCATTTCGTTTTAACCAACGCGCCGCTTCGTTTTCACCAAGACGACCAATCCTCTGTTTTTCAGTCTTCTCACTCCCCTTTTTAAAATTTAAAAACTTAAACATCTTACTTTGTCTAATTATAAAATAAAAACACTCAAAGTAATAAATGACCTATTAAAAAATTTTTACCAAACACTAAATGTTAGCTTTTTTACGTCTAAACGCCAACTGTCGTTAAGTTAATTGGACAACAAAAAGACTTTCCAACCAAAAATGTTTCACGTGAAACATTTTTGGTTGTTAAAACCACATCTTTTCCACCCTAAACGCCTTTTTTCTTTATTATGAGCCTTTTTTGGGACTTTTAATTCATTTTTAAAAAGACTTTTTCCTTTAACCTTAAGTCTTTTATCCCCGTAACACACAGCTTTATCCACAGTTTTTATTATATTTTATAGGGTTTTTACCTCTCAACACCCAAAATAAACATCACTTAGCCCTGTCCACATCTGCCTTCTTTTAAAATTTATAAGCAACCAATACTTAATTTTTTCAGCGAACAGTTTTCAACTCTCTATTTCTCAAAGACCAAACTAAAATAATTAATTAGGTTAATTTCAGATAAACCACTTTTGTTTCACTGACAACTTGGTGCGGGTAGGGAGAATCGAACTCCCGTCTTAACATTGGCAATGTCATATTCTACCATTAAACTATACCCGCCTTTGTGTTTTTATTTTAACAAAACAAAAAACTTTTACAATATCTTAATGTGCCCGGGAGAGGATTTGAACCTCCACCTCCTTGCGAAGACAGCGCTCTGAACGCTGCGTGTCTACCAATTCCACCACCCGGGCCAAAAAATTCCGATCTGCTGAAATAGTGCCCCTGGCAGGAATCGAACCCACATCAACGGTTCCGAAGACCGTCGTTTTATCCATTAAACTACAGGGGCAACTCACACTCCTTTAATGTTTTTTATAATCGCCACAGAAAATATTAAAAACTCAATGAGTATCTATTAAAATACAATAAAATTAGGAAAATATCAAAGTTTTAGCTAAAATAATTATAATAATGAAAAACAATTATACAAAAATTGAATTAAAAATCCCCACATCCGTCCTCATCGCTACCCAAACCTTGAAAAATAAGGGTTTTTCAGCTTATCTAGTCGGCGGTTGTGTTCGCGATAGCCTAATGAATCGTCCACCCAAAGATTGGGATATCACCACCAATGCTAAGCCCGAAGACATCATCAAGACCTTCCCTAAAACAGTTTACGAAAATAAATTTGGCACTGTCACTATTGTCAACGAGGAATTAGCTGAAAAATTTAACAATCTAAAAAATATTGAAGTAACTCCTTATCGCCGAGAATCAACCTACTCAGACCAACGTCACCCTGACGAAGTTGAATTTTGCGACCAATTAGAGGATGATTTATCTCGTCGTGATTTTACCATTAACGCCCTGGCTTATGACCCCGACAACAATGATTTAATTGACCTATATGACGGGGTTAGAGATATAAAGGACAAAATTATCCGAACTGTCGGAAATCCCGATAAACGTTTCCAGGAAGACGCCTTGCGTCTTTTACGCGCGATTCGTTTTGCGGCCGAATTAAATTTTGTTTTAGACCCAAAAACTCAAGGTTCCATTACCCAAAACGCTAAATTAATTACAAAAACCTCTGTTGAGCGGATTCGCGATGAGTTTGTCAAAATTATTATGTCAACCAACCCCGTGAGAGGTATCCGTTTAATGAGTAATTGCGGTCTCCTAAAATATATTATCCCAGAATTAGAAAAGGGTATCGGAATGGAACAAGGCGGGGAACACATTTATGACGTTTGGGAACATACCTTACTTTCAACCCAACATGCAGCTGAAAAAAACTGGCCGTTACACGTGAGACTAGCTGCTTTGTTGCATGATATTGGTAAGATTAAAACTCGCCGACCAGGCGAAAAAGGTTCAAAAACCTGGACTTTTTATGGCCACGAAGTATTCAGCGAGCGTATGACTAGAAATATTCTGGGAAAATTGAGGTTTCCCGTGAAACTAACTGAGACTGTTCTAAAATTAGTCAGAAATCACATGTTTTTTTCCGATCCTGATAAAATTACCTTATCTGCCGTAAGGCGAATTATTGCTAAAGTTGGGCCAGATTTGATTTGGGATTTAATGAATTTGCGTATCTGCGATCGGATTGGTATGGGGCGCCCTAAAGAAGAGCCCTATCGTTTGCGTAAATACCAATCTATGATTGAAGAGGCCTTGCGCGCGCCTACTTCGGTGGGAATGTTAAAAATTGATGGCAATCAAATTATGAAAGTTACACATGAAACTCCTGGGCCAAAAATTGGAATGGTCTTAAACGCCCTAATGGAAGAAGTTTTAGACAAACCAGAATTAAACACTAAAAAATATTTAGAAAAAAGGGCTGTAAAACTCATTGAATTACCTATAAACACCTTAGAAAAATTAGCTCAAAAGGGAAAAGACCGGAGAGGAGAGATTGAAGAAAAAGAACTGATAAAGATTAGGGGTAAATACCGAGTAAAATAAAAAATAAACTTAAAACAAGCTATTTTTAGAATTGGTCACCCTTATTTGTTTCAAATGAAACGTCATAGACGAAATTTCCCTTTAAAATAAAAATCGCAACTAAAACGTATGTTTCACGGGAAACAATAGATAATTTTGCAGCAAAAAAAGGGCTTAGAATAAGAGGATTTTATTGTTGTGTCTCACGTGTAACAATCTCTTATAATAAACAGTCAAAAAATCTAAAGAAAAATTATCAGCCTGTTTCACGTGAAAACCAGCTCTTCTGTTTTTCCTTTAGGCTTTTTAGATTAAAAATTTTAATTAGTTTTTTGTCCCTGATCTATATATAGACACCTCTCCTTTACCAGAAACAAAAAGGGGGCCACGATTAGCGCGGCCCCACCAATAATGAGGAATGGGTTATAAAAACCCTTGTTTGATTTGAGTCTCTATGGTCAATGATCCAATTTGTTCACTAGGGAAAGGAGAACAAATGGAGTTAAAAAATATGAGACCAAGGAAACTCTGAGAAAAGAACTAAAGATAACGTCACCACTTGGTGCAACGTTGGCTTATATTTTACTTTTGGTTGTCCTATAAAGGATTCAACCTTTTGCCAAGACCAAATCATGTCCGATATAATTATAAAAAATTCTGTCTCTTAGGACAATGGGACAAACATTGGTAAAGAGTGGATAATAAAATATAGACTAGAAATTTAAATCAAAAAATAATGGAATTAATGTTGTCTCAATATTTAAAGTTTCTAAACAAATCTTCCGCATACCCTCCCAATTTTTTATAAGCTAAACTTTTCCACATTAATTTTTGTTTTTTGATTTTAGACTTTTTTCCCATGAAATTTCTTATGAACATCCCTCAAGTGTTTGTCTGTCACGTGGGTATAAATCTGTGTCGTAGAGACATTAGAATGACCTAACATCATTTGAACCGAGCGAATATCAGCGCCATTTTGCAAAAGATCCGTAGCAAAACTATGACGTAAAGTGTGAGGTGTCACTTTTTTGGAAATCCCTGATTTTACAGCGTATTTTTTAATAATACGCTCCACGCTACGGGGAGTTAATTGTTCTTTTTTTTGATTAATTTTTGACACACTAGTAAACATCGCCCCACTTAGATCTTTGCGATTATTCAGATAACTTCTTAAAGCTTGTTTGGCTTCATCAGATAAAAATACTAAACGCACCTTTTCTCCTTTCCCACGTACCGAAAATTCATCTCGAGAAAAATCTATACTTTCGCGCGAAAGCGAACAAAGTTCTGAAACTCGCAAACCAGTAGAAAAGAGGAGTGCTAAAATTGCCTTATCCCGCAAAGCTTTTTCATCGTTGCCTTCAGGTGCGGACAAAAGACGTTTCAACTCAACCTCCGTCATTAAATCAAGTTCGCGCGCTGGAGTTTTGGCTAATTCAATACGTTCTGGCGGCAAAGAGGAAACACCACGACGCGACAAATACTTCAAAAAACCACGCAGGGCAATCAAATGATAATTTTGAGTATTTTTCTTTAAGGTATCATTAGCAAGACTTCGGACTGCCTTTTTGGCGTTTTGGCCAACCTGACCCGAGGACTGACGATTAAGCCATAAGCGATAGGCACGGAGTGATTCGTCGGTAATATTAGAAGGCTTTCTAATGTTTGCTTGACTAAAAAAACGCGACAAATAGCGGTCATAATTTTCCACTGTTTTAAGTGATCGACCCTTTTCTATCTCTAAATATTCCAAAAATTCTTGTTTTAGTTTTTGTATTTCCGTCACCCCTATATTATAACAAATTCCCCAACAATTTTGCGACATAGAAAATAGCCTTCATTTTGGGTTTTTTTTAATCATAATAATCAAAGATTGATTTTTTGTCTCACCCTAACTCCAAAGTATCCAAAACTAAAATTTAAAGGTAAACTAATGAAAGTTTAATCATTTTATTTTTTAAATTTATGAGTATCAAATTCAGAGGAGAATCTAGTGATTTCGTAGGTCAAGAGTTAGAAGAAGCTTATGCTAACGCTTTTGGTGGAAAAATTATCGGAGGTTTTAACGATCACGGAAAAGACGTGTTTGTTCCTAATAAAGAAGTGGAAAGCGTCCAGATTAAATCTTCTACCCATGAAATGAAAAAATTCTTGAGCGAAAGTCTTCGACGCAGAGATTTTATCCCAATATGCGTTGGTTTGCCAGGAACAAAAGAAGAGATGCTAGATTCCATCAAAAAATTCGGCGCTTGGGTTGGAAATGAAATCCCTAACCGAGAAAAACTGTTGGCTGGAGTTGTAAAATTAAAAGAATTGTGTTATAATGAAAACAGATTGATAAATGAGTTGGGAGAAATGGGATTTTTAGAGAACTAAACCAACCAAGAGCATGAATGGAGCTATAAAATGTCAAAACATGAAAAGATTAGAGAAGATCTTTTGGTTGCCCTTGAAAAACATGGGCAACAAAAGACCGTGGAGATATTTAGAGAAAAATTTAAGCCCTTATGCCAACAAGCAGTTGACCGAGAGATCATTGTTCAAATCCTTGCCAATCTAGGTTGGTTGGCAAGAACAACTTTTTTAATTATCTATCCTGAATATACAATTCATTATATATTCAGGATCAGAGCAAAACCCTAAGCTTGCATTTAGCGAGCTTTTTATTTTTAATAAAAAATTTAAAAAATGCCTATCTTCATTTTCCATTTCTTCTTTAATTTTACCTTTAAAAATCAAGCTCTTGCTTTATTTTTCGCTACGTGCTATCATTATTTCATATGATAACTAAGAAAAAGAAAGAAAACATTATCAAAAAAGTTCGTAAACACGACAAGGATACTGGTTCGTCCGAAGTCCAAGTTTCTTTGTTGACTGAACGCATCGCCGAATTGGCGGACCATTTAAAAAAACATCCAAAGGATTCTCACTCTCGTCGCGGACTTTTAAAGCTAGTTGCTGACCGCCGTTCACACCTTAAATACCTAGAAACCACAAAAAAGAAGGCTGAAACAGCCACGGCTGAATAGTTTTTGATTTTATCTTTTTTCAAATTTTTTTAGTCAATCATTGAATTGATATTTTATTAATTAAGTCGTATTTTTAATACTTTTAACTTTTCAAAGTTCTCAAGTTTGAGTTTTAGTTTTTATAATTTTGGCTTTTGCTTCTTTTAAACTCTTAACTTCAGCTTTTGACCTTTGATTTTATTCTATGTCTATTAAACACAAGAACCAGCGTATTGGGGTTTTTATTGATACTCAAAACCTTTACCATAGCGCCAAAAACCTTTACAAGGGCGCTCGAGTAAACTTTAACGCTGTAATGAAAGATGCTGTAGCTGGTCGCCAACTAATTCGCGCCTTAGCTTATATGGTTACTACCGAGGCTGGCGACGAACGCGCTTTTATTGAAGCTTTGGGTAAAATTGGAATTGAAGTAAGATCAAAAGACTTGCAAATTTTCATTGATGGTTCTAAAAAAGCTGACTGGGATGTTGGTTTAGCGGTTGATGCCATCAAATCGGCACCTAAGTTAGATACTGTAATTATCGGTTCTGGCGATGGCGACTTTGTTCCGCTGATTCAATATTTGAAAGAAAATATGGGAGTCCAAGTAGAAATTATCGCTTTTGGTAAAAGTTCTTCTGGTAAATTGCGTGAGGTCGCTGATGACTTTCTAGACCTTTCCGAAAACCCTCGCAAATATCTGATCTCCGCCAACAGTAATCAATTGACAAAAAAATAGTTTTGCAATAACTTCTATAGGAATTATCCTAATCCTTATTTTAACAATTAATCTGTCGGAACTAATAACTCAAACTTTGGCAAAAATGAATATTTGCCTCTTGATTTGGGTCAACCATTACGAATGCATTCTTGTTGCTAGATTTATGCTTATTTCAAGCGGAGTCTGGCTATAGCAAAAAATTAAAGGTAAATAATCTTAACCTGAACTTTCTTTTGAAAAGGGAGTTTGTTATAATTAATTTAGAGTAATACGCGTAGTGTATAATAACGCGTAGCGCTCAAAGTCCGGTATTACTTCTTCTTGAACCTGGGGATGCTCGGGTGGGAAGAAGTTCCGGACTTTATTTATTCCTAAAAAATGTTATATTTGGCTTATTATTGTTAATTGTAGCTGGCAACCAAATAGATAGATTTGAAAGAGTCTCTGCTCTATTTCAAGTCTAAAATTTGATTGCCAACTCACTAAGTTTAAGTTATGCAAAAAAAAGAATACTCTCTTGAAGTGGGTGGTCGCACCCTAACGGCCCTTTTTACCAACATTGCGGACCAAACTAACGGCTCGGTTTTAATGCGTTATGGCGACACCTTAATACTAGCTACCGCAGTTATGTCTAAAAATAAACGCGAGGATATTGATTATTTTCCTCTGACAGTAGAATACGAAGAACGTTATTATGCCGCAGGCAAAATCGGTGGCGCACGTTTTGTCAAACGTGAAGGTCGCCCTTCTGAAGAAGCAATTTTATCCGGGCGTATCGTAGATCGCACCATTAGACCTCTTTTTGATGCTTCTATCCGCAACGAAATCCAGGTTGTTCTAACCATCCTTGCTCTTGATGAAAACAACGACCCCGATGTTCCTGCGGTTATTGGTGCTTCGCTAGCTTTAGCTGTCTCTGATATCCCATGGAAAGGACCTGTCGGTGCCGTTAGGCTAGGGCTTGTCAAAGAAGACAACGGTAATTTCGTGATTAACCCAACTTTTGCCGAACGAACTGACTGTAAATTAGATCTCCTAATCTGTGCAAAAGAGGGGCATATTAATATGATTGAAACAGAAGCTAAGGAGGTTATCGAAGAAAAAATCGGTGAAGGTTTTAAATTAGCCATAAACGAAATCAACAAAATTGAAGAATGGCAAAAACAAATCATTACTGAAATTGGTCAAGCAAAACGTGAGATAGAAACAGAAGTTATAAATGAAGAGGCTAAAAAACTTTTTGCTGAAAATATTCAACCCAAAATTGACGAAATAATTTTTGAAACAAACAACAACGGGCAAACTCCAAAAAAATCTGCTGATAGCCTAAAAGAAGAATGGCTTACTTTACGTGCCGAAAAAATGCCAGAAGCCAATTTGGGCGCCTGGTTGGGATATTTTGAAGAAGTTATTAACAACCGTCTGCACGACGAAGCTATAAACAATAGTCGACGCCCCGACGGCCGTGACTTAGATGAAATTAGACCACTCTACGCACAAGCTGGTGGCTTTTCCAGTGTTGTCCACGGTGTTGGTTTGTTTTACCGTGGTGCCACTCACGTTTTGACAACCTTAACCCTGAGTGGACCCAAAGATTCTTTGATTGTGGAAGGAATGGAAGCGGATGGGAAAAAATTCTTTATGCACCATTACAATTTTCCACCATTCTCTGTCGGCGAAACTGGCCGCGTTGGCAGTCCCTCAAGACGTTCCATTGGCCATGGTGTCCTAGCTGAAAAATCATTGCGCGCAGTAGTTCCCGCCCGAGAAATTTTTCCCTACACCATTCGTTTGGTTTCTGAAGTTTTTGCTTCCAATGGTTCTAGCTCACAAGCTTTTGTTTGTGCTAACACTCTAGCCCTCATGGACGGCGGTGTACCAATTAAAGCGCCAGTAGCTGGTATTTCTATTGGGCTAATGATGAAAAATGAAAATAACTATCGCTTAATTACCGATATCCAAGGCTTGGAAGACCATTATGGTGATATGGATTTCAAGGTAGCTGGAACCAACGAAGGAATCACAGGAATTCAATTAGATATCAAAACTGCTGGCATTCCTATCAAAATTTTAATAGAAGCCTTGGATAAAGCCAAGAAAGCTCGAGAAAAAATCTTAAAAGTTATCCAAGAAATTATTTCAACTCCTAGACCAGAGATTTCTTCTTCTGCTCCCAAAATTATTCAAATTAAAATTCCTGTTGAGAAAATTGGCGCCGTTATCGGTTCTGGAGGTAAAACAATTCAAGAAATCTCGGAGAAAAATAATGTTGAAATTGAAATTGAAGATGACGGCACCGTCTACATCACTGGCAAAATTGATGGCACTAAAAATGCCCGAACAATAATTGAAGATATGACTCGCGAATATAAAACTGGAGACCGGTTTGAAGGAGAGGTTGTTCGCTTAATGGACTTCGGTGCTTTTGTCAAAATTGGTTATGATACTGATGGAATGGTTCATATTTCAGAATTAGCACCGTTCCATGTTGAAAAAGTAACAGACATTGTCAAACTTGGCGAAAAAGTACCGGTAGTGGTAAAAGAAGTTGATGAACGAGGACGAATCAATCTTTCAATTAAAGCTGCTGACCCTGATTTTGCCAAGAAAAAAGGAGTTGTCCCCAAAAATTAGTTTTCTCGCCACCTTAATTCTAGAAGTGATAAAAGAAATTCGCTATAATATATAGCAAATGGATGAACCAAAAAAAACAGGCTCAAACTCGGCTGACATAGACAACAATGTTGTGGAAGAAAAACCTGCCGACATACCCAAAAATGGAAAAGCTCAAAATTCCAGTCAAACCAATGACGTGGCAAAAACTGACCCCGAGGAAAATTTAAGTCAACAAGAAAAACTCCGACGCGCTAAAATTGCAATGGAAGGTTTTGAACGAACTATCAAAAGAGAAACTTATGAGAAAGAAGAACGGGCAAGCAAAGAAAAACAAAAAATAAACAAGATTTTAGACAAGGTCAATCACGACAAGGAATTACTTGAATTGACTTGGGTTAATCTTGATGATAAACGTTCTGCTTTAAAAAAAATATTAGAGCCACTAATAAAAAATGAAGAAAAATTAGAAAGTGAAGAAATCAATTTGGAAAGTCAGGAAGATGTTACTTTCAGTCCTCGCGAGAGAAGAGAAATAGAACAAAAACGTTGGAACATTCAATCTGAACGCCGTAAGGCTGAAGAAGAAAAATGGGTAGTTGAAGAAAGAATCCTCAAAATTGAAGATCAGATTGAAGACAACAAGAAAAAGTATCAAACTCTGTTAACCGAAGAAGACAAGCTTCGTAAACAGCTTAAAGATATTGATGAACAAATTATTCTCCAAGAAGAAGTTTTACGCCAACAACAAGAACTAAAAGAAGCGACTTTGCGCCAAGAAGCCCTCAAAAAAGCCGAGGAAGAAAGGAGACGCCAAGAAAATATAAACACTAAATTAGCGGAAAAAAATAAAGCAGACGAAGAAAAGTTGGCAATTGAAAAAGAGAGATTGCAAGCAGAAGAATTGCGTGCCAAAACTTTAAGAGAACAATCTGAAAAACAAAAACATTTTGAAGAAATGCGAAAAGCTGAGGAAGAACGTCAAAAACAAGAAACCGTCAAAAGACAAGAGGCAATAATTGAGTTAAAGAAAAAAATAGAAGAAGCAACCCAAGCCGCAAGACAAGCTTCTATCTCTCCAATTTCTCCGTCAACAGAATCTTCACCTTCCATTGTTAAACCAAAATCTCAACCCTTGGAAACAATTCAGTCAGTATCAGAACAAATCGCAACCGAAGAAAAGAGAAGTCAAAATTTGAAAGAGCTTTAAGAAATAGAGAAAATCAAACAAGAAAACAAGGCGGCTATCAATGCGGAAAGAGAGAAGCAGGCCAACGTAGACACAACCAAAACCTCTTCCTTGATAGACAGACTAAAAGAAGAAGAGGGATTATTAAAGCCCCTTAGAACTTTTAAAGATGACCTAAAGAAGGCAATGGAAAATCAAAGCGGTAACATAAACAACACACCTTAAATTTCAAATTTTTAAAATGACCAACGACAACAAGCAAAACGACCCGGAACTGAAAAAAAAGTTAGCGGCGGCTCGTCTAGCAATGTCTCCAGAAGAAGAAAAAAAAGAATGGCAAAGCCATGAAGACTATCTAAGCGCTCGAAAAAAAGAAGCAGCAGCAGCCATGATTTCTAACGAACAAAAAACTCTCTTAGAAGAAGAGGTCAAGGCTCGTGAAGAACGGTTGCAAAAACAAAAAAAAATAGAGGCCTTAGAATCATTGCGCCAAAAAGAAGAAAAAAAAAGAAAAAAACAATTAGCCGAAGAACAGAAAAAACAATACGAAGAAGCTGAAACTGAACGCGTCAAAAAAATTGAAAAAATATTAGAATCAAAAGCCGAAATTAAAGGCCTGATAAAACAAGGACTGGGGAAACCAAAAACTATCCGCACCTTAAGAGATGATATTGCCGAAACGGTTAAGCGAGACCGAGTTACTGCTTCTAAAATAATTATTCAAGAAAAAGCAATGCGTCAAGCTGCTCAAACCGAAGCTACTTTGCAGAAAAAAAGAAAGCGCTCAAACATAATTATTTTTATTAGTCTTGTCTTAGTTTTTTTAGGATTATCATCAGTTATTTTTGTTTGGTGGCAAAAAAGAGAGGAAAAAAAACCATCGGCGCCAATAATTAAAGAATCATTAATTTTTTCCGACCGTTTATTAAAAATTGATATTACTAATCTTAGCGACCGCGAAAGTTTAAAAAACGCACAAAAAAAAGAATACAAAAAGTTGCAAGATTCCTTAAATGAAAACAGGGGAGTCTCTGATTTATATTTCACAAAGAATATCCAAGAAACTGTAGGGGAAAAAATAATTGAAAAGACTTTAATTTTGACAGCTAGCGATTATCTAGAAAAAGCTACCCTGGTAACTGATGATTTTTCTCGTTTTGCCAGTAACGATTTTATGGTTGGTTTCCTCGGTTATAACCGCATTTCGCCCTTCTTTGTGTTCAAAACTAATGATTACAAACATTTCGCCGATGCTCTACTTTTAGCGGGCAAACCCATAATTACAGAGTTATTTAGTGTTTTTTGGGATAATGATAAAAAAGAACTTGCTCGAGGTTCCTTGTTCCAAGATCTTACTTTAAAAAATTATGACTTGCGCATCTTAAAAAGTGTTGACAATGAATCTATTGCGGGGTATGTCTTCTTAGACAAGAAGACATTGTTAATTTTCGAAACAGAAGAAGATTTTCTCAAAATTTTAGATGCTTTTTTGATTACTCGTCCAGTTACACGTTAGGTATTGCCAACTTTAACTTAACCTGTATAATATTTCATATGATGATAAATAAAGAGAAAATGCCTAATAACAATCAAGATAGAATAAAAAAATTAAAAGAAATGGAGGCCGCTGAAATAGCAAAACTTAATGCTCGTGGTTTTGAAGATATGGATGACGCTTTTTCCAATGAAGATCAAGCAGAGTTGATGGAAGAAAACGCTGAACGTGCTGCGGGAGGAGAAATTTTAAGTGAAAATTTGGAAAGAATCAAAATGGCAATTGCTTGGGCAGAAGCCGGAAAAGACGGAATTTGTATTAAATGTGGTAAACCTATTGAAGAAGACCGCCGCCAAGCCAATCCTACCGCAATCACTTGTAAAGCTGACCGTAATAATGCCGCTGATTTAAATTTAGAACAAGTTCAAGAAGCAATTGACCAATTATCTTAATTTGGACAAAAAACGAGAGTAGGATTTTTGTTTTATTAATTTAATAAATTAAGCGACAATGGTCGCCTGTGTTCATTCAGCTCAAATTGTTGGTCTAAAGACTGACATTATAGATGTCGAAGTAGATACCACTAAAGGTTTGCGCTCTTTTTCTATTGTTGGCTTGCCAGACAAAGCGGTTGAGGAAGCACGTGATCGTATTTCCGCCGCCATTAAAAACTCCGGTTTCAAATCACCACAAAAGGGCAATAAAAAGATAATTGTATCTCTCGCTCCGGCAAATCTAAAAAAAGAAGGTTCGGCATTTGATTTGGGAATTGCCTTAGGTTACCTTTTGGCTAACAATGAAATTCATTTCAATTCTCAAGAACGAATTTTTGCTGGTGAATTGGCCCTAGACGGACGTTTACGACCAATCAATGGAGCTTTGCTTTTAACAAAATTAGCGAAAGAAAAAGGTTTTACCGAAATTTACCTACCAGCAGAAAACGCGGTCGAGGCAGCTTTAATCAAAAATATTAAAATTTATCCTTGTCAAAATTTAAAGGAACTAGTAGAACATTTAAACCCCCCTACTCAACCACCAACTACGATTGAAAAATCTTTTGATTTTCCAACTGGAATAACTCCCGCCCCAACAACAATTATCAATTATCAAAAACCAGAATATTTTGTTGATTTTGCTGATGTTAAAGGTCAAGAAATCGCTAAAAGAGGTTTAGAAATTGCTGCCGCCGGTAGACACAATGTGGCAATGTTTGGTCCGCCTGGTACTGGCAAAACAATGCTTGCGCGCGCCTTTGTTTCTATTATGCCCCCCTTATCAATAGAAGAAGTCATCGAAACGACTGGTATTCACTCTGCAACCGGCTTTTTAACCGAAGGCTTATTAACTTATCCACCCTTCCGTTCACCTCACCACACTTCTTCCTATGTTTCACTAGTTGGTGGAGGCGCTTGGCCTAAGCCAGGTGAAATTACCCTAGCACACCGTGGAGTTTTATTCTTAGAGACTGTCCCACAAAAATAACTTCACATTCGACGTGAGTTAAAAATCGTGGTTTACTTAAAAAAGTATTCGACGTGAGAACGTATAAATGTTAATATTTAGACATGACCACTCGGACATCAAAAAATAAAAAACCTACCGTGATGGGCTTGTTTGCTGGATGCGGAGGACTTGATTTAGGCTTTAAACAAGCAGGGTTTGATGTTGTTTATGCAAGTGATATTGATAAAAATGTCAAAGCTACATACGAAAAAAATATTGGTCCAATCGACATTGTTGATATAAGAGATGTCGATAAGGATTCTCTCCCTGATGTGGATATTGTTCTGGCAGGAATTCCTTGTCAGCCGTTTTCGAGTGCAGGAAATAGAGGGTCAATGAATGATTTACGAGGTACTCTGTTCAATGAAGTTATCCTTATTCTTAAAAAGAAAAAGCCCAAAATTGTTTTATTTGAAAATGTAAGAGGGTTTTTGAGTGCTGTTGATGATAACGGTAATAAAATGCCAGAACGAGTGGCTCAAGACTTAAAGAAAATTGGCTACAATTTTTACTACAAACTTCTGAATGCTTCAGATTATGGTGTACCCCAAAACAGATACCGTGTTGTTATGGTGGGTGTAAGAAAAGATATAGACAAAGGTTTTGAATTTCCTCTCCCTATTCCTAAAAAAGATTTGAATATTGGCAAGGTGATAAGCAAGCCACTCCCAAAGGGTGAGAAGGAGGAAGTTTGGGGCTTATCTCCTCAGTCAGTAAAATTGCTCACACATATCCCCGAAGGCGGTTCGTGGAAAAACATCCCAACCCAATATTTACCAGAACGTTTGAAAAGAATTAGAAAAGAGATTAAACGATACAAATCACCAAACTTCTATAGACGGTTTTCTAGAGAGGAAATTATGGGTACAGTGACAGCAGCTTCAACTCCAGAAAATTCTGGCATACTTCATCCCTTAAAAAACAGACGTTACTCCGTGCGAGAAATTGCTCGTTTTCAAAGTTTTCCTGACACATTCAAATTCATAGGTGAATCTACGAGTCAGAAATATAAAATGATTGGAAATGCAGTTCCGGTGAATTTTGCGAAAAACATTGCAAATGCCATAAAAAAACAGTACTTTATGTAGATAGTGCATTTAAATACAGAGAAAAGCTACCTAATCGGACTATTGGTCGGAGGGGGCATAATAAAATCAAATAGCCTGCAGATTATTCTCCCCTATAAGAAATGGGGAGATTTGAAAGTGAATCCTGAAAGGGGTGGCGGTATTGCAGAAGATATACTCAAAAGAGCGAAACCTCTTTGGCAACAACACTATAATGTCGATATTTCCTACAAGATAGACCAGGATTGGAAGATTACATTTAATGCTATTTCTCCTGAACTAAGAGCAGATTTAGAGTTCCTAGACTTAATGAAAGCTGGAGAATTTAGAAACAATGCGGACATAACCAAACTACTCCCTCTTTTAGATAATGATGAGAAAATACGGTCTTTTATTGCTGGTATTGTTGATACAGTAGGTAGTCTAGCGAAATCACACAGGAGATTTTCGGATGAGTTTCAGATTGTTTCATTGGAATTCAAAGACCGAAACTTTCGTCTGGTGACTGACATTGCGTCATTGCTAGTCAAAATTAAATGTTCACCTGACCAAATTCTTTGGAATCACCCCAACCAACACAGTGGTCAAGATAGATATTACAAATCTTGGAAAAAGGGATTCAAAATACGAGTAGCTTTGGGGGACTATATGCTAAAAGGTAGTTTCGTGTTTGAGTCAAAACAGCTTTCAGCTAATGAAAATCAAGGTTTGCAACAAAAAGCTAATACGTCTGCAGGGAAGAAAACAAATATAGGCGGTAGAACGGCTTTGCATATTGACGAAAATTCAGACTGGCTTCCAACTGAAGTGCGTGGACTACATTTCATTCACTACACTCACTTGGCTGAACACCTAGGATTAAGATTACCTCTTTCAAGAATGCACGAAGTACAAAATTTTGAGAGCTACATTTCTCCATTCACACTTTTAAGTAAGGGCACATCTGCAGAGATTGAAAACATCATACAATCTGAGGACTATCTTCAAAAGACTATTTTTACATATGAAAATATAGATGTCTCAGGATTATTGTCACTGTATGACAAAAATAAAAATGCTCTTGTATTTGGCAATTCTACAGAAGACGGGTTCCCAATAAATTACTTGTTACAAGGTCTAGCCTACGTTTTCGCTTCTTCAGATCCAACAAAAGTCAGAGGAAAGAGAATACTTGGCAGTTACTCTGAACTGATTAGGGAAAATGTGTCTAAGATGAACGAAATAAAGATTGGAATTCCAAACCGAGGTACTTGTGTACATATAAAAAATGGTTCGAACAGTGCGTTAGTTGGTTACATCAATGACAAATTCAACAAGACACTAATTACTCAAAACAATCTACAGTTAAAAATTCGCTCGCCGAAATTTGCTGAATGTGTCATCCTTAAATAATAAATATATGCTGAAAGATGAAAGAAAAATTGAAGTTGACCACTACCCAGAAATTGCTTCTGCATTAAAAGAAGTGTTTTTATCAAATCTAAAAAACAAGGAGATTGAGGTACACCCAATGATTGGGGAAATAAGTGGTGCTATGGCGACTTTAATCGCGAACGGATACCAAGCAGGAGAAGCTTTGAAGGAGTACGGAAAGAATGTTCATCGACTTCATCTCGACATATCAATTATATTAGAGAACAAACAGAACGGTAAATTTGAAGTGCTTATTTTTGAAATAAAGAAAACAAAGCGGATTGGTTTGACAGAACTTTCTCAATTAATTGGATATTGCCTAGTCTCAAAGTCACGTTATGGTGT
This sequence comes from Minisyncoccota bacterium, assembly GCA_041657405.1. Taxonomy (GTDB): domain Bacteria; phylum Patescibacteriota; class Minisyncoccia; order Phycocordibacterales; family XYD1-FULL-46-19; genus JAKJEI01. The sequence continues at coordinate 169,232 of JBBABX010000001.1, read as the reverse complement.
ACTCATGAACGTGGATAATTCTGTAAGCCAAGAGTTTTCAATCATACTGGATGCTGATAAAGACCTTACTGAAATAGTCCGCATGATTGATGGACAAACCATCACCCACAAGCTCGGTGTAATGGTGTGGAATAGCAACACAAAGAAAATTGAATACACACAATCAGGTTCAATCAAAACATTACCTCAACTTGTGGAAATGGTAGAAGATTCTTTGAGTTGATTTACTTCTTACTCCGAAAGTAATACCATGTAGTTACAACTGAATATTGAATGACCTAACCCTTATGGATTTTCTGTAAGGTATGGTCGAAATCGTTAGGCACAAAAACCCGGTCATTCAGGGCGTGCCTAACGTTGCAGAGGGAAACTTCTGTAGAGGTTCTTCGGAGCCTTCCTGGTGGCCGGATTTTTGTTTGTCCACCAGACATTACAAATCGTTAGGCACAACATATGAATAAAAATCAAATACTTTCTGGAATTTGGAAATTCCTAAAAGGTCTTTTCTTTGGACTTCTTTTAATAGTTGCAGTGGTTACGGTAGTGAGTTTGTTTTCTTCTAACGAGAAAATAAAATCAACACCAGAAGTCACACAGGAACAAAAAAATATTTCCGTTACCAGTCAAAACGTTAAAGAGGTTGGTGGTAAGTACAGATACTTTTTCAATATTAAAAACAATGACAACGAACCTTTCGCTGGTGATGTGAACATTGACCTCATAAACGCAGAGGGAGGCTCGGTCTATGACAAAACATTCTCATCGAGTCAGGCAATAGCTCCTGGTCTTGGTACAAGTGTCTACTTTGACATCAACACAGGCCCAACTTCTGTGCATGGAATGAACGGAATTAAGACATTTTCGTTTACTGCCAAAGTTAATGGTCAGGTGGTCAAAAGTGGTTCAGGGTCAATTTCTGTAGGTTCGCAGTAGGATATCTACCAATACCAGAGTCCCTCAGACACTCTTAGAGGTATGGAAAGGGTCAGGTGTGTGGTTTACTTACCACAAACGTAAAACTCGTCATTTTGGCGAGTTTTGTTTATCATTAGTGAGTGAGTAATAAAAAGCAAAAAGAAGTCTACACTCTAAGTGAACTGGCTGATTCTGGGTTATTGCCGTGGAGGAATAAAGCGACAATACGAAAATATGTTAATGCGTATGAAGAGATCTTTCTACCCAAAATGCGTGGCTCTGGCAGTAGGGACAAGCGTTATGTGATAGCTCACAAGAATGTTCTCAACTTTTTGGATAAATTTGATAAGGGCGAACTTAAAGATTTCAAAAAGGTTCGAGCTGGTGACGGACGTCTTACTGAAAAGTTTGTAAGTATCGTCTCAGTAGGACATTTGGATAAAGCGAAAAAGCTAAGAGATGCTCTGGAGTCTAAGGGTGTGCGTGTCGATTTACTTTCAAGGGATTCAAAAAGGGATTTCATGGGGACGTTGGGAAAGACTACTAAAACACACGGAGCAGTCATTATCGTGAGCACTATCAAGGATGGAAATTTTGTTATAGGCAATGAAAAAATAAACTCATCGGATATCAAGCGGATTCCTGACGCCGTGGGAATCTCTGGAAAAATGATTTTGTTCTGGACAGACAGCGAACCAAGTAAAAAGATTAGAGAGGCTTTAGAAGGTAAAGGGGTGATTTCATTTTCGGTGATAAAAGATGAAGGTAAAAATACTTTCCTAAACATTCTTGCATGGACTGAGGGACATGGAGGTTGGGCGAAGATTTCAAATATACAGAAACGAAAGAGTTTGAATTATCGAACAGGGACAAGAAGAAAGGTGGATAACGATTCTGTCAAAAAAAGCTAACTGAGTGCGTTAGGTGAGTGATTAGGTGAACAATAGCTGGAAAAGGTGGTTATTTTTATAAAATAGAAAATTAAACAGGTCAAGTATTTTAGGTTATCGTTCCACATATGGAGCGATTTTTTATTACAGCAGAAGAAACTCAGGTTGAACACGACACATCGTGGGAGCTTTTCTTCGACTGGGCACAAAACAGAAAGTCGAATCCTAAAGAATTAACAAGTAATAAATCAAAACAAAATGAAAAAAGAACCAATACTAAGTCCATTTGTTACCACAAAAAAAGTGGAGGAAATGGCGGAGCTAAACGAAATTAAAAAATCACTGCCAATGCTGACATCAATGTTTATCGATTCGCCTATTAAATCAGCCATTGAGACAAGTGAATTTAAGGAAACGCTCCACTACATTATTGAGGAATCAAAAGCACATAAGCATAAAGTGGGTGGAGACAAAGATAATCCAATCATGATTCAAATCATCGAGCGAGAGAGCCTTCAAGGACACATATCTGAGATCAAAACTGCTCTAATAGTTCACACACCTCAGACAGATACTACAGTAATGCTTGGCGGAACAGGGTGTGTACTGTCTTGAATTTATGGAAAAAGAAAATGAACAGAATACGAGATTCCCCGGATTCAAAAAAGAGTACAAGCGAGACTTCTTCAAGTATCCAACCATCCTTGAATCGTACTGGCACTCACTCAGTGGAGTCGAACAGAAGTGTTTGGACTTCATTCTCAGGCAGACACTTGGATTCCAACGAACCACGGACAAGATAAGTATTAGTCAGTTTGTGACTGGTATAGGTTCAAGAAACAAAGGTTCGGGTGTGAGCAAGGCTCAAGTGCCGAGGGTGTTGGTAAGTCTTGAGGAGAAAGGATTCATTAGTGTGAAGAGGTCAAAGTACAAAACGAATGAAATAAGTCTTGTGTTGGAGAGTGACGTGGAACAGGAACCAGAAGTCGTAAACATTGTGGCAGACAGGTTGATAGAAATGTTTCGGTCAGTTGCTCAACACAGGACGGATGACTTAAAGAGAGATAGGAGACAAGTCAAAGCAATCGAGAAGTTAGTAGAACACTACGGAATTGAAATGGTTGAACAAGTTATCGGTCTTGTGCAGGTAACGAATGGCAAGAAGTATGCTCCAGTGATTGGTTCTCCAGTTGATCTTGAGCAAAAGTGGTCAAAGCTAGTGTCATTCATGCAGAGGACTCAGGACGTAGAACGGTCAAAGATAGTCTTGTAGTGAGTACGGTCACGTGAATCAGGGTGATTCAAAGTTGTATCAGGGAGATTCACGTAAAAAGGCACAAAGTATACTCACAGTGATTCAGACAAAAGATAATTATTAATTAAAAGATAAATTACAAAATGGTTTGTTTGCTGGATATGTAGTTTGAAATGAGCCAGGCAGGAATTCATTTATTTTCTTTGCCAGAAAGTAGAAAGGGGTCTGCACGCGCGATTTTCAGAAAAGTTATAGACAGCTAATAGTTGTACTTACCTGTACTTAGTTGTCCTATCCGTATCTAATATGTCCTATAAATGGCTTAAATACAGCGTTTTATAGGAATATGAAAAAACAAACCAATCGCAAAATTAAAAGATTCACACCAGAAAGCTTCGTCAGGAACTTGCTCATTGAGTCAGGGTTTCCTAAATCAAAGAAATTCTACGTAAAGAGCAAGGACGGACGACTGGTAGTGAGATTTAACCAAAAAAATTATGACTAATGTAAAAAATCCCAATGTAGCATTGTACATACGTACATCTACTAATGAAGAAGCGGAGGGGCAGAAAGCGTCTTTGCTTGAATATTGTAACAAACACAATTTACCAGTTAATGAGAAAAATATCTGTATCGATATTAAAAATCAATCTATGTCAAAAAAATTGCTTCCCAACATCAAGCGGATGTATCGCATGTTGCTAACACGTCATCTACGCAGAATCTTTAGGGGTGTAATCAATAAGTAATGTAATGATGACTGAGTTAAATATACAAAAGAAGAGAGTTGCATTGTACACACGAGTTTCTACTGATGAGCAAGCAAAGGATGATAAGTATGGAATCAAAGTACAAAAGGAACGCTTGCAGAAGTTCTGCGAGAGCCAACCTGATTCGTATGATATTGAAAATATACTCACATACGGAGATGAGGGTAAATCTGGCTCACTGGCGATTGAGAAACGTGACGGATTGAAGAAATTGTTTGAGGACGCAAAGGCAAAGAAGTTCGACATCGTTATTGTGTATCGTCTAGACAGATTTTTTAGGAGTACCAGAAAGCTCCTAGACGCTGTTGAGAAACTTCTCGAACTTGATATTGAATTCAAGTCGGCTACTGAATCATTTGATACCAGTACACCAAACGGAAGATTCGTACTTCAAATGTTGGGGAGTCTTGCAGAGCTTGAACGTGAAGTTATTAGGGAACGAATGAGTGGAGGACGTGAACAGGCGGCACGAGACAACAAGTGGGTCACTGGCGTTCCTCCCTATGGCTATAAGGTAGATAAGAAGACTAAGCAATTGGAAATCATTCCAGAGGAAGCTGAGGTCGTGAAGCAGTTCTACCACTGGCTTGTGTACGAGCGTTGCTCACTCACTGAGATTACGAAGCGAGCAAATCAATTGGAAATGCCGGCTCCAAAACACAACACCCAGAAAAAACGTAAGACGTTTAACTACTGGTGGAAGCGGAGCATAAATCGTCTTTTGGTTAACGAGGTATACACAGGAGATTTCTACTACAGGAAGTACAAGAGACCATTTAAGTATCTTGACGCTGTACTTGAAGAAGAACATCAGAGACCAGAAGAAGAATGGATACCAATTAAAGTTCCGCAGATCATTAGTAAGGAAATGTTTCAGGCTTCAATACAGCAACTCAAAAAGAATCGAGAGAACTCAAAGCGAAACACAAAGAGACCATACCTGTACTCAACACTCCTTTATTGTGGAGAGACAGGTAACAAGTTGCAAAGTGGGTACCAAACTCCAAAAGTTGGAAAGGACTCACGGACACTAGGAAAGTACTATCACACATATGTTAGAGAACGCGAATAATCCAGAGAATAAATTTGTACGATATCAGTACGCCGAGACACGACTCGAGCCGATTTGGGAGTGTCTCGTTTCCATACTTAAAGACCCTGAGAATGTCATACCGAAACTGGAAGAGTACACATTCAAGAATTCAAGTGCAGAAAAAGCAAATGAGAAAATTGCTCAGTGTGAGAAGCAAATCAAATCACTCCTAGAGCAACGTGCTCGAATTACCAGAGCTTTCATGTTTAAGAGTCTTCCAGAGAAAGAATGTGAGCAACACTTAAAGGAGTGTAACGAGAACATTGAAGCAATGGAGAATCAGAAAGCTAAGTTTGAACAGGTACTCATTAAACGTGACGAACGGAAAGATAGAGGGGTTGTGCTTAAAAAGTTGTACGAGCAAATCAAGACGAGACTGGAAAACGTCAGCTACGAGGATAAGCAGTACATACTTCGTTTGTTCATTGAGAGGATTAACCTATTCCCTAAGAAGAACTATGCCGAGGTATTCTTTAGGTTTCCCGTTTCGACACGTGTGATGAGTGATAAACACATCGAGCCTGTTTCACAGCAGGACAACATGAGACTTATATTGCATATCAAAACATTGAGTCAGCATGAGCGGAGCCGTGATTTGCTTGTTGCTAATCCAGGTATGTATAAAGGCACAACCACAAATAAAAAAGGCTCGTGAACATCCACGACACCCTCAGATAAACTTATTTAGTAGGGATAGGAATTACATCAATAGGAAATAGTCCAATGGTAGTTTGAGAACATTATCTTCTCTTGAAAGCATGAGGTCAGTTGCACAAACAACCACTCCAAAATCAATCTTGAAGTTTCCCATTGTTGTTTTGACTTGGTCATAACCCTTTCTACCAAGTCCCATTTCAAACGCTAACTGTTTCTTGTCGGCTATCTGTAAAATGAAATCAGCACTCCCTTGTGTTGGGTCGTGGGTAAGAGAGCCAATACGTGGAGCAACAAATTCTCGATAGAAGTGTAGCCCTGCGATGTCTTCCAAATATTTCCCTTTGCGTGCGAGATAAGTACCCTCTACACCACTCACACTCAACAATGCTGAACGAAGTGCTGGACTCATAAACAGATACTTTGATGGTTTGCGTGCTTGGCTTGTTTTAGAACCCTGTGCTGGAACTTTAATAATAAGCTCCGCACGTTCCAGAACATCCAACACGGACATCACTGTGTTGTAGCTTAGGTTTATGATGTCTTTCACTTTGTTGACACTGATGATGTCACTGTCAGCCATTATGAAAAGAAGTCGTTTTATTGCACTTAAGGTAGCCGCGTCAAACTGCCCCAACTCTTTGATGTCTTTGTCGATAATTCTATCGAGTAGAATATTTATGTTGTCGTAGGCGTTAGGAGTAATTGCTTTGAGCGTAAAAGGTAACGTACCATTGAGTAGATATTCGTCTATATTTGAGCGGTCAAATTTTGCCCACTGTGAAGCGACAGAAGCTTCCAATGGTTTGAGTCTGTTATATGCGTCCTCTGCATTTGAAGCACCGTATAAAGCTTCCTTGATTCTTTCTTTAAGACCCTTTTGCGGAAAGATGTTATTTTTAATCATCTCGTACTCACCAAAACTCAATGGGTACAATTTCTCAAATTGTGCACGTCTAGCTACATCAGGGTTTGACTGGAGAGAAACAGCAGACGAACCAGTACAGAAGAGAAATACATTTCTTGCTCTATCATGAAGTGATTTAAGAATAGCTGCCCAGTTTGGATCTTGTTGTACTTCGTCAATAAACATCAAGACAGGGCTGTCTAGTTTTTCAAATGGTTTTCCTAAAATTACTTCGTATGCATCCAGAGCATCATTCAACGAAAGACCTCTGGTAGTGAGGTCATCAACAGACATATATAAAAAGTCACTTTTTGTTCGAGTTGTTTTCGCAGTAAGAAAGACTTGTGCCATTGCAGTTGTCTTACCAACTCCACGAAGACCAGGCACAACTACCCAACGAAAGTCTCGTTTCCCTCCAAGAAAATCAGAAACATACTTTTTAATACGAATAACAACATGGCGTTCAGGGAAGGTGAACGTAGGTGTAGCAAAAACATACGGGCGAAGCCTGTCCTCACTTCTGTTCATTTGATTTTGTATGTATTCGATTGCTTCCTTGTTCATTTTCCTTATTCAGTGGAGTGATTAAGAAACACCACTTACTTATTCAGTCTATTGACTAAGTAGGAAAAAGTCAAGCAAATACGTTCAAGAGTATGGCTTTTAGGGCTAATTTACTTAATTATCCACATATCCACAGTACGGTTTGTGGGACAGAAATACTAATAGCTGTCCTACAAACCAATATCCCAAGTCCATATTTAAGGCACATTCCCGCGCGCGTACACGCGTACGAGAGGATACGTTAACTATCGTAATCTTTTACAGGACGTTAACCGCAGTAGTTGTCACTTAATTTTGTGACATTTCTTTCTCAAATATAGAGCTGTCCTTTTGATATAAGAAAGCAATAACATGTCCTAGTCTTGGGGCGATAAAGTTTCGCATTCCATTTAATTGTTCTCTATTGGCTTCTGCTTGACCAACATATTTCTTCTTTGTCTCTACAATAATGGTTTGGTATTTTTCCTTTACAGCTTGCTCGTCAATTCCCTCATGAAAACCCATTAAAGTCTTAAGCATTTTTGCTCTTGAGATTTCACTGTCACGAACAGACATGTCATGGACGTGGTCACCACGTAAATTATTAACCTGCTTCAAACCATTTCCAACCTGATTGAGTAAGTGTTCCAATAATTTTTTAACAACATCTGGATTACCAACATCAAAATGTTTAATATTGTTCTTTATATATCCTAGTAATCTATTAACTTTCTCGTTTAAAGAATAAAAGTCCTGTAAGTAACTGTGGAGATGATACTCAATTGCTTCAGCGTCACTAATCTGACTATCATTTTCTGGATAAAAAGCATCAAAATAAACATCGTAACGACCAAGTCGTTCTATTATTGTATGAATATCATTTATCCTATTAAAGATAGTGATTAAAATCCCTTCTTGTATATTTTGAGGTTTTCTTTGATCAAATAATAGTTCCATTTCAAACTCATCCAGAAAGAATTTCAGTAGTGTTTGGAAATTATTATTCGGCATAGAATCTATCGTATATGACTACCAACGTAAAGCAAGTTTCGGGACACGTACCGTAAATCGTGTCCTACAGTAGAGCAAATCTGGAAATACAATCACAAGGAACTACTGTCTGCATACCCAACCAGAAAGAAGCTAGTCCAACAATCACTACAATGATTGAAGCTCTTAATTTTGAAACCATACCTAAATAGTAACGTATTGTGGGGCAGACTTTTTGTAATAGCTACCGCTTTGCTACAATTAAAGCATGGAGAATTTAGAAGAAATTAGACTGGAAGACATAGAGGATAAAGTTATATTGTTGAACATATCGCAAACTTATAGACCCCACATGGAAGGGGATGAGAACTCTATTTACGATATAGCCAAACAAGCTTGGTCTTTAAGCAAAACTGGCGAGTCTAAAGATTTAGTAGACTATGCACTAGCTATTTACCAAAACAGAGTAAAGGGTGTATTTAGTATAGATAGATGGAAAAAAGCTGAGTACGAACCCACAAAGTGGGAGTTTGAAGGAAAAATTGCTCCCGATGAGATAAGAAACAGGTATCTTAATAAAAAAATAGTGGTGGCTTGGGGGCAAGGACAAAATAATTCATTTAGATACTTAAATTGCAATCCTAGTAGTTAATTTTGTGGGACACACCTTATAAGAAACGTCCTACAATTTAATTGAGAAAGAAAGTTGAGATATATCCAACTATTCCGACAGCAATTGCTCCACCCACTATTTTTATAATCCTATTACCAGTTTCTTTTGTTATTCCCACAACAAACCATTTCAATAATAGATAGATACCAACAAAAGGTAGGGCAATAATCCAAAGGGCATTAAAGACCCCATTCAGTATTTGCTCTCCTACACTTCCATTGTCGTACATGGTCAGATACTACTAAAAAGTGAGCCAGTAGACAATTGTGGGACAAAGGCATTGGATGAATTTCCGGAATTTGACAAAAAAGTGATTGAGGCCCTGCGTCAACCTTTAGAAGATCGGGTCATAAGTATTTCTCGTTCGCGCGGACATATGAACTTCCCAGCTAATTTTATTTTGATCGCTGCAATGAATCCTTGCCCTTGTGGATATCTTGGTTCACGCGTTAAAGAATGTGTTTGTTCAATGGGACAAATTCAAAAATATCAACATAAAATTTCCGGTCCAGTCATAGATCGCATTGATTTATGGTTAGAAGTGCCCACCGTAGAATATAAAAAGTTAAGCGAAACAGAAAAAGGAGAATATTCCCAAAAAGTTCTTGAAAGAGTTGTCAAAGCTCGTGCAATTCAAACTGAACGACTAAAAGAAAGAAATAAATATTATAACAGCGAGATGAATACTAGGGATTTAGAAAAATATGCCCCACTTAATAACGTCTGCCAAAAATTATTAAATGAATCAGCCTCCAAGTTAAACCTTTCAGCTCGTGCCTATCATAGACTTATTAAATTAGCTCGCACGATTGCGGATCTCGCTGAAGAAAAAGATATCAGAGAAGAACATTTGTTAGAAGCATTTCAGTATCGACCTAAAAATTTAAATCATTTTTAAAAATAAGACTGTCTAAGAGACAAACATCCAGAAAACAACTGGTTGCCAAAAAATAAAGAATTGGAAGAATTCTAAAATAAGAATTAATAAATGCTTCAGATGGATGCTGAAGCGTTTAAATCGTTATTTTTAGGCAATTTTTAGAATTAATTTTTGCCCCCCCCCAAAAAAAACCGCGAACAAATCTAAAAGGGATTGACTGCGCCACGAACTTCAAAATGAAGATGGTTGCCAGTAGAACGACCCGTGGAACCAATATAACCAACAACATCACCCCTTTCTACTCTTTGTCCAGAAATTACTGCCAAACTACTACAATGAGAGTAGAGAGTTTGTGTCCCATTGGGATGAGAGATAACTAAATAGCCGCCATAACCGCCATTATAACCAGTTGGGCGAGCCAAAATAACTTGTCCCGAAGCTGCCGCATAAATCGGTGTGCCATAAGGTGCTGCCAAATCAACCGCATTATTGCCATGGAGACCTTGGGTGCGAACTCCACCAGTAATCGGACGCATAAAATAACCTGGGTAACTGGGACCTTTATATTTCCCCCCCGAAGAGGTCCCAGCCGCTGGAGATTTGGCGACTGGCACCCCATAATCACCATCAGGAATAATTATGATTTGCCCAATCGTTAGACCTTTTTCAATTTCTAAATCATTGTAAAGAATTATTTCATCCAAGTCGCCCCCATATTTTTTTATAATTCCCGCTAGGGTATCTCCTTTTTTGACTGTATAACGGATGCCGGTTATAGGCAAAATCACCAAAGTTTGGCCTTCTTTTATTACCGAGTTTTTAGTTAAATCATTAGCCCAACGAATTGTGTTAACAGAGACTCCATACATTTGGGCAATAGTTGAGAGATTGTCGCCAGGTCTCACAATATAAACGCTAATCTGGTCAGTCGGTGGAACGCCTTCGGTTAAATCGGCGACTGTTCCCATTGGACCATTTTCGGCTAAAACCGCAGCTCCGCCGACTAGCGGTAAATCAACATCAGATTTGGCTAACAACTCATCTCTTTCTGGTTGAGATTCCAAAAGTGCCATATTTTGGGAATTTACCGAAACTGCCGCCAAAGTTTGATTAGCTGAAGTAGAAAGGTGTTTGCCAGAACGGAAGATAATATCTGTCATTGTTGACAAAATTGTTGCTTCGGCTTGGCTGGCGACCACTAAAATATAAATAACAACCGCCAACATCAAAACCCGCCTATTTAAAATAGTGTATAAAAATAAAGACTTTTTAGCCTTTGCCTCCTTTTCGGGCTCAGACTTTTTAGATTTACGTAAAATAAGTCAAATTTTGTGCTTAATGACGACCGCAACCAGTAAAAAGTGTTAATTTATTCTCTTATCCAGAAAAATCAAGCACTTGGTTATTTTAGACCAAAATAAGACAAAATTCAATAAAAATTCAACAAGAAGTGGATAACTTTTAAAGCTTTATTTTGCAAACAAAACACAAATAATTCAAAATATTTGACGGAAAAAGTCAAAATTTAAAGTAAAAAAGATAAACGTGATGAGAGAAACTTTGGAGGCTCTTGGGTTGTAAATTTATGAAAGTTTTTTAGTTAAACACTTCCGAACACTTAATTAAAAATCTGTTCAATTTAATTTCTGAGTCTTTTTATAATATCATTCTCTACTTCTTGCAAATCATTGCCATATTTTAAACGTGATAATTCCTTCATTTGTTCACGGACTTCGGTGGAACCTCCTTCAGCCCACTTAAATTTAATATTAAACGGTTCTGTTGGCTGACCATTAATCAAAATTTTGGCATAAGCATTCAAATTTTCAATACCGATCAAGTCGCGCTCATTAAAAATCGGACCGAAATGCTTAACTAAAATTTCAGCGTCAGGAGAACCAACTCTCATAGCAATCAAATTGCCAACATTTCCAAAAACAGATTCACGAATATTGTCCTTCAGTTGCGCAATAAACTGATGAGCAATCGTCAAATTCAGACGGTATTTACGTGCCTCTGACAAAATTGTGGCGATAGAATCTGTTGTGTAATTCTGAAATTCATCAATATAAAGATAAAAATCCTGCCGTGATTTTTCATCAATGATATCAACTCGTGACAAAGCCGCCTGCAAAAGCTTTCCAACAATAAGCATCCCCAAAAGTGCCGAATTTAAATCACCTAATTTGCCTTTAGACAAATTAACTAAGATAATTTTATTCTCATCCATTGCCTGACGAAAGTTAAAAGATGATTTGGTTTGGCCAATAATTGGACGCAAATAATCATTAGAAATAAAACCGTCAAATTTTGATGTAATGTAAGGCGCAAAGTTACCGAGGCTTTGTTCGCCAGTCGTCTTGGGCACTTCTTTGGTCCAAAAATCAATAACCAGGGGGGTGGTGCAATTAGAAAGTTTACGACGACGAAATTCTTCATCAGTAAAGATACGCGGAACTTCCATTAAAGTAGTTGGTTCATTTTTGAAATCATCCATTAAAAGAAGTAGGGTATTACGCATATATTTTTCAAATTGCGGCCCCATTGTTTCTTTCATAAAAAGCTGGTTAAAAATCGCTTGGATTTCGTTAACGATGAAGGTTTTTTCTTCTGGTCGCGACAAATTGTATTCAAGCATATTAAGCCCCAACGGCCGACTGCGGTCTCCTGGATCAAAAATAATCACATCATCAATCCGATTGACTGGCACAAAATTCAAAATTTTATCTACCAATTCACCGTGCGGATCAATTACACAAAAACCCCTGTTTTCATACATATCTTGCATCGCCATATTTTGGATAAAAACTGACTTACCAGTTCCGGTCTGTCCGACAATATAAGTATGACGACGACGGTCTTCTTCTGTTACACAAATTGTTTTTTCCACTCCACGAAAAACACTTTGACCCAATATTAAACCCTTTGTCGGCAAATTTTCTGGCGGTGGTGCTTCTTTTGCTCGCAACCAAGTGACATTTGGAACATCAGAAGTCTCAGTTGGTAAATGAAAAATACTAGCTAACTCTTCCACATTTAAAATAATGGCTTGGCTATCATCTGCCTCTCTAAAAACATAGTGGAAAATAAGTTTATTAATCTTCTTAGGTTTAACAATTTTAAATGAGTTACGAACTGGTGAGGCTAATTTGCTAAAAGAAGAGGCAACAGACATCAGAATATCTTCTGCTCGACCTTTAGTCGCCGCAGCGGCAATAATCCTGACATTAACCGACATCAAGGTTTTGGAAATTTTAAGCTGAACAGCTTTTACCGCTTCTTCGTCCGCTAATTTAGTTTCTTTTTCATCACCACCATTATTCGTTAAAATCATTTTTTCAAGCTCTTTACCTACCTTTTTGAGAGATGGACTGGTGTCTGTTAACTCTTTCAAGGTTTTGCCTTCACGTAATTTTCCTAGAATATTCATTATTTCTTTTTTAGATATCTCACCAATTGGCGAAATAACCACTTGGACAGAGGCTCCCTCACTATTTTCAGCCAACTTTGATAAAGTTGAAAGAATCGGTGAAAAAACGTCCGCTTCTGATTCGCGATAAGAAGCAACCGGCAAAACAAAATGTTTGTCCAAAGTCAGATAACCAGCAGCGGCTTGGCTACCAGTCTCAAAAATCGTATAGTCAGAAGCTTCCTCAACTTGAGCATCTAAGAAAAAACCTTGAACAGTTTTACGAGCATATTCCAAAGAAGATCTTGGCACTGCCAAATAAAAACGAATTTCTTCGCCCGTGTTTAAAACAGAAGCTTCAAAAACATAGGGGCGACCAATAGAAGATAGCGCAACAAATAATTGCTCAGATAAGTTAATTTGTTTAATAAAATCTTTTTCACCATTTTCTTTGTCATGGTGGGGAATCTTTATGACTAAAATTTTCAAATCAAGATTATTTAAACGTTGACGACGCCACCAAAAAAATAACAAAAAGGCAATTGTTAAGGCAACAGTAGTAATTATTAGAAAGAAAATTAAAGATACTGACTTGTTCATATCATTTAATCAACCCTCGATTTTTTAATTCTTCATAAAGTTTGTCAACTAGAATGTCATGTAATGCATCAATAACAAAAGGTTCATCGGTTATTGCTTTTTTTAAGGTGCGAACAATACCTTGTTGGTTGATTTCATCAATATAAATATTTAATTTTGATATTGTTTTTTCATCCAAGCGATCCAGATAACTAGCGCTAACATTTATCCATGAAGTTTTTTGAGGCTCACCAACTAAATCAACTTTTGAAGCCGGGGTTGTTTCTGGTTCCTCTTCTATCTTTTTGGCAATCATTTCTTGGAACGCTTCACGGACAAGACTTTTTTCTTCCATAATGCCACTTTGTTTTTCCAATTGATTACGTTTTTCTTCAATTTTTTTTTGTAATTCCACGATTTCCGCTTCAATCATTTTATTACTAACTAAAAAATTTTCTGCCATAAAATAAAAATTAGAATTTATATGTTTCAATTATATTATGATAGTATCTACTAGTCCATGTTTTATCTTAACGAATTAAATACGCCACAACGTGAAGCGGTCGAACATAAAAACGGACCACTCTTGGTTATCGCTGGTGCTGGAGCTGGCAAGACGCGAACCGTTGCTTATCGTATCTTGCATCTGGTTAAATCTGGAGTCTCACCAGATCAAATTTTAGCCATCACTTTTACCAATAAAGCAGCTCGCGAGATGAAAGAACGAATCCTAGCTTTGTTCATCAAAAGTAATCAAAACAAAATAGAACTATCGCAAGATCTAAAACGATCCGAGCCATTTGTTTCCACTTTTCACGCGCTTTGCGTCTATATTTTACGAAATGAACACCGCGCCCTAGACTTGCCTAAGTTTTTTTCTATTTTTGACCGCAATGATTCAATTTCCAAAATCAAAAGCGCAATGAAAAAAGTCGGTGTTGACCCTAAAAGATTTGAGCCTAACAAAATCCTCTCAGCTATTTCTCGTCAAAAAGGGGATGGTGTTAGCTTGAATGAGTATCAAACCAATGCGGCAAATTATTACTCTAAAACTGTTTCTATCGTTTGGACTGAATACACTAAACTACTCAAAAAAGAAAATGCCTTGGACTTTGATGACTTATTAGTTTGGGTAGTTCAATTATTTAAAACTCAGCCAGAAATTCTTAATAAATACCAAGAACGTTTTTCCTATATCTCAGTGGACGAATACCAAGATACCAATGTTATTCAATATGAACTAGTTAATCTATTAGCCGAAAAATACAAAAATATTTGTGTCGTCGGCGATATGGACCAATCAATTTACGGCTGGCGCGGAGCTGATTATACCAACCTATTACGTTTTGAAAAAGATTACCCGAGCGCCAAGACTGTTCTCTTAGAAGAAAATTATCGCTCCACCGAAACAATTTTGACTGCTGCTAATCGAATTATTGCTAAAAACACTCACCGTTTTGACAAAAATCTCTTCACTAAGAAAAAAGGTGGGGCTAAAATCGGACTTTACACCGGTTTGGAAGAAAGCGACGAGGCAAATTTTATTGCTGAGCGCGCCAGAGAAATGATAAAAGAAGGAACCAATCCGGAACAGATTGCTATTTTGTACCGTGCCAATTTCCAGTCACGGGTGTTGGAAGAAGCTTTTTTGAGAGCTGGTGTGATATACCAAGTCTTGGGTACCAGATTTTTTGAACGCAAAGAAATTAAAGATATTATTTCTTATATTAAAGTAGCCCTTAATCCAACCGACTTTGAGGCAATGAGACGCGTCATTAATGTGCCACCACGTGGCTTGGGACAAGTGACCCTCACCAAAATCGCTAACGGCGCTGAAGAAACTTTACCAACCGCGACTAAGGAAAAAATTGCCAAGTTCCGACAACTACTTACTGAAATTGCCAACTTTGCCCAAAGTCATAAACCTTCAGAATTGATTAAATTTGTTCTGGAAAAAACTAAATTGGAAGAAGAATTAAAAAAGGGCGGGGAAGATAATTTAGAACGTTTAGAAAATGCGCGCGAGTTCGCGAGTTTAGCGGTAAAATATGATCACCTAGCGTCAGACGAAGCGGTACCAATAATGTTGGCAGAAATTATGCTAACTTCTGAACAAGATTCACTTAACCAAAATAAAAACGGTGCTAAATTAATGACTGTTCACGCCGCTAAGGGCCTAGAATTTGACACAGTTTTTGTCACTGGTTTGGAAGAAGGTTTATTTCCACATCAAGGCTTCGGCGAAACAGATCGCGACGAAGAAGAGGAGCGACGATTGTTTTATGTTGCAATCACTCGTGCTCGTCAAAAACTTTATCTTACTTACGCCCAATCACGACTAGTTTTCGGTTCGAGACAAGTCAACTTGCCTTCGGAATTTATTTTTGATATTGATGAAGAATTGTTAGAAACAGAAAATGGGTTGTGGACGATAATTTAAAAAATATAAACGAGATACAATGAAAGCGAAAAAAACACTTGGACAAAATTGGCTAAAATCTAAATCAGCAATAAAAGAAATGATCAAGTCCGCTGATCTGCATAAAAATGAATTGGTTTTGGAAATTGGTCCGGGACAGGGGATATTAACCGAAGCCTTGTTTGCCGTCGGTGCTCGAGTCATCGCGGTGGAAAAAGATAACCGCTTAATTGAATTTTTATCTAAAAAGTTTGCAAACCAAATTAAGGATAAGCAATTTATTCTTATTTATGGCGATATTTTAAAAACAAATTTTTCTACTCTTTTATCTTCTTTCTCATCTCCAAAAACTAAAAAACTAAAGATAAACTACAAATTAATCGCCAATATTCCATATTATATTACCGGTCAAGTTATCCGAAAATTTTTGAGCGAAGAAAAAATCCAGCCGACAAAAATGGTATTAATGCTCCAAAAAGAAGTCGCCAGAAGAATTGTCGCCCGCGATGAAAAAGAAAGTCTTTTATCACTTTCAGTTAAAACCTTTGGTGAACCAAAGTATATCAAGACCGTGCCATCTGGAGCCTTTGTCCCTAAACCAAAAGTAGATTCAGCTATTCTCTTAATTCATAATATCTCCAGAAATAATTTCCAAGCTGAAGAAGAATCTAGATTCTTTGATTTATTACGACAAGGTTTTTCCCAAAAACGCAAAAAACTAGGAAATCATCTCAAATTGCCAGCAGAAAATTGGCAGCTTTGCAACTTGAACCCCGATCTTCGCGCTGAAGACCTAAAATTACCTGACTGGTTATGCCTTTTAAAAACAAAACGATTTAAAAACTAAATTGAAATTAAAAAATTAAGTTCATTCACAAAATTGCCAAGCTTGAAAATCGGAATTAATGTGTTTATCAAGAATTGAACGATCATCAGTTCGCATAGCTTCAGCGTTGCGACGAGAACGTTCTTTTAATTGACTACCGTATTGGCTGTCTAAAATTTCATTCGCCGCCCCGTTCCAATTATCTTTAGCAATTTCACTCCACATATTATGAAAACCCGCCAAGCCTCCTCCTCCTTGTGCTCCCATATTAAAGGACATGTCTATCAAAACCGCCTGCCTAGTGTCTGACAAGGAATCAAAATCAACTCCGTGAGCGGCGGCGGCCAAAATGGCTTCCTCTTTTGCCCTAATATAATCTTGCTCATACAAAGCCGCCACCTGATCGTTGGTTAAAATCTGATTGGCATTAAAAGGCTCATCGCCAGTAATAAGGTGACCCACTCCAATCGTGCGATTTCCTAATGAATCAAAATATGGAGAGTTTCGCCAACCCTCATTAGCAATAATATAAGACGAAGTTGTGTTATCACTTTCACCACAAGGCTCTATTGATTCATAAACCGCTGGTGTAATATCCTCATTATCAGCCCTACTAAGACTGCCAAAGTCGTCATTATTCAAACCACCAACATCAGCGCCCGATCCAGCCGTCATCCCCGCACCCGAAGTTCCTACCATAGAAATTAAAGGATAGGTGCCTAAATTGATGACAAAAGGTGGAAAAGGAACAAGTTGCAAACAAGGCGCCATCCCCAAGGTATTACCAAGCATCCAATTGCCAGGTGTTAATTGAAAATATGAATAAAGCCTACTAACCCCTGGCTGATACATAACTATTGGCGAGCCAGCTACTGACGTGTGGGTAATCATGATATTGCCACTAACCAAGCAAGGCAACACTTTAACAATCAAACCACCAAAGGGAATTTGCCCCACTTGCGCTTTAGCAACAGGACAGCCGACCATAAACAAAACAATGGCCATAAGTAAAAAAAAGAGTTGAGTTGAACGTTTTTTCATTAAAACTGATAATTAAATATTAAACTATTACTTTGGCCATTAGTATTTTTAACATAAACCAAGAATGGAATTGAAAATGGCTTAAAATAATTAATTAGACCACGAGATTGCTGATATTCGGTTCCAAAAGCGTTAGCAGTAAAAGTCAATGTTTTTTTGTCTGAGGAAGAAATATTTTTTAAAATACTATAGCCGGTATAAATTGTATTGCCAACACTCGTGAAATTTTCACCCTTAATCGTCACACGGGTACCATAGACACCTCTGGTAGGCGATAGGGAGACAATTTTTGGCTTACCAACAATTTCCAGTTTTTTATTGCCAGATTCTTCTTTTTTTTCTAAACGCTTAAGATAAGGTGATTTTTTGTCGGCTAAACGAGTAGCATTACCACGCACCCCAAAAGGAAGCTTCAAAACAAAGGGCTTTTGAATTTCCAACAGTTGGCCAGAGAATTCGCTTGTAGAAGTTGAGGTTTTGGCAAAATATGTTTCGGCTAGTTTTCTATTTAAAGCCAACCTAGTTTTAGGTCCCACCAAGCCATATTCACCAGAAATACTGTTTAGACGTTGAAAACGAGTTAATGCCCCACGAGTCCTGGCACCAAAAAAATTGGTTTCCAGACCAGGCGAGCCGGCGCCGGACTCAGCGACTTGCGTCTTTTCGTCCTGGTTGAGAACAATCTGTAAATTTTTTATACTTAAATCTTCTTCGCCTTCGGCAACATTTTTTTCAAAAACAAAACCCATGGAAACAAACGGCCAGTAAAACAGTAAGGTTATGATAAAAAGCAAAAAACTTTGATAACTCAACCTAAAAAAAAATCTTAATTTATTTAATTCGAAAAATTTAAACATTTCTATTCTATCATAATTCAATCCGTCTTTTTTATCCACTTTTTTTGATGAAAAAACATTTACCAAACAGCTCAACAAACGGTATAATAGAATTATAATTTTGAATCGATTACCAAGTCGCAAAATAATATTTTTAATAGTTATACTCCTGATTATAACTTTGGGGGTTTTGTGGTATGTTGGTTTTAAAAATCGTGCTCAACGCGAAAAATATGAAGCAGAAATTTTGGCCGAGATTATAGAAAAAAATCGCAATTTGCGAAATATTGTAGAAGATAATCTAGAAAAAAAGGGGGCTTTACAAAATTTTAATGTCACTAGTTTATTTGAAGAAGAAATTGAATTAGACGTGTTGGCGACAGTTACAGAAGATGATTTGCAAACATATGTCCAAAATTTAATTGATATTCTTAAGCCTCTTTCTGGTAATCGCAAACACGAGGTTCGAATAATGTTAGAAGCAATGGATAATAATGACCCAATTTTGATCAAAGATATAGTTTCTGCCCGTCTAACTTTTGATTCAATCATTAACAGATTAATAAAATTACCAGCACCCGCCGAAACAGCGGTCTTCCAAAAAGATTTGGTTGTTTCTTTACAAAAACTTTCCTTTTTAGCTGGACAAATGGAAAAAGCCCTAGATGAACCCGTATTAGCCCTACAAAGCGGACAAACTTATCTTAATGAAACGGGAACAATAATTAATTTGACAACCAAATTAAACGATTTCTTACAAAAAACAGGTGTTATTGGTCCAGAATATAAGATTGTTATCACTTTTAAAAAAGATAAAAATGAAATTTAAAAAAGCGAAAAATTTTTTATTTATTATCTCAGTCTTATTAATTTTTGGTTTTGTTAACCAAGTTTTTGCTCTTATAATAGATGAGGGACTATGGAATGACCCGACTTCTGTTATTTTTGACGATTCTAGAACTTCTCCAACAGGATCATTAGACTTAGAATATTTTTTAAATAACGATTTAAACAGCCTGGGAAATATTGGTGGAAATCCGGGAACAGCGCAAAACGCGATTACTCAATTAAGCCAATCAAATATCCAAACAGCCCAACAAGAAGCGCAAAGATTATTACAATTACAACAAGCTGATTTTGAAGCTTGTCAAGCTCAAGTTGGTGGATTTGGTGGAATATCTAATTTAGGGAGTGGGCTTACTCCACCCAGTGGAAGTAGTCCAGTTGGCAGTAGTGGCACTTTGGGTGATAACGAACAAGCAACCAGAGAAACTTTGGCTTCTCAAGGCATTAATGTCAACAAGGAGCCATGTAACGGCCGAGATTACAGAACAGTTCCAGGAGGCTGCACTGATGTTGCGGGATTGCCACAACTTTCTATAGACAGGTTGGGAGAAATGAATCAAGAGATGGGAGGAGGAGGTATTTTATTAACAGGCGGCACTGAAACTGGACACCGCACTCATGGACCTGGACAAAACGTAGTAGATATTTCTCCAACTACCCAAAGTCGACAATATGTAAATAATCATATGGTTGATTCTTATACTTCTAATCTTGGGACTTATTATGTCTTGGATACTGGCGATATCTTTTTAGATGAAGGTAACCATTGGCATATTCAATTTAAGGAAAAAAAATCCTCTGTGTCAGGAGGAAATGTAGCCTTGTCAACAAATCAAGACAATCAAAATAGTTTACAGTTGGTAAAAAATAAAGTTCAATCATTCTTTTCTTGGCTTGGCAAAAAAATCAAAAAAATCAGTCTGATTAATATCGTTAATGCTGATTCTAGCGTCAACCTAGGTGGTAATTTAATTGACCCTTCAAACATTTCCACCGAAAATTTACAGGAAATAATTTCTAGTATGAGCGCTACTCAAATTAATCAAGATTTTTCACAAATGAACACTTCAGCTTTATCTGATTTATTAGAGCAAATGTCTTTCAATTCTCTAAATACGGTTTTTGACAATTTAAGTAGTTCAAATATAAATAATATTGTTCCTCGTTTAGATAATAACACCCTTAATAATATCGCCGATCTTTTGGTGGAACCTTCAATTAATAATATTTTCTCCAATATGTCCGTTACCGGCTTCGATTCATTCTTGGGTAATTTAGAAGACGAAACTGTAAACACCTTAATCGGACAATTAGACCAAGCTGGAATAGATAATTTATTAAGACGTGGAAATGACAGCATCTTAGAACAAGTCTTCAATAATCTAGGCAGTGGTAGTGTAAATAATATAATCGCTAGTGGTTCAGGAGATTTAATACAAGGAGTAATGAATAGTTTGGGTAAGGATAGTTTAGAAAACATATTTGAGAGTGTCGGTATTTCTACCGCAGGCAAATTAATTGAAAGTCTTGGTCCCAATTTTTTAAATGATGTGATCCCTAGCATGAGCGGACTTGGACTAGATTCCGTATTTGGCAATCTTGGAGCTGGTAACTTTGAAAATATTTTAAGCAGTATCTCCAACGAAAACTGGGGCATAGTATTTTCCGAACTTGGCGGTGCTGCTGCGGGAGACCTGATTAATTCATTGGGAACTAATATGATGGATAATATTTTACCAATATTAGGCGATGGTGCTATCAATAATATTTTTGGTAATATTGGCGGTGATGCTTTGTCTAATCTAGTAAATGGTATTTCTACAGGCAATTTAAATAATATTTTTGAAGGGTTGGGATCTAATGCCATCAATCACACCTTGTCAACACTTGGCGATGGTTTTGGCGGCATCTTGCCTAATTTAACCGATAACGCTTTGGGTAATTTCCTTTTAGGCGGTGACAACTCTATTCTACAAGCCGCCTTATCCGGTGCACCAGGCGATATTGTCAGCGCCGCCTTGGATAAAATACCAGGTGGAATTTTAGATCAAGTTTCTAATATTCCCATTGTTGGACAATTCTTGGGCGGAGGAGGAGGAATTCTTGGGTCAGTAACCGGTCTAGTTGGTGGTGGTTTATATGTTCCAGTTGTAGAACAACAAGGACAATTAATGACTGCGACACAAAATACCGACAAACAAACCGCAAGTATTGACAAAACCACTCAAGAAATCCGAGATTTGAGTATCCAAATTTGTACCCATCTACGTGCTATCAGACGCATCCAGACCAGTATTGAATCAATGAAAATTGCAGACGAGGCTAATGCCAATCGCACCAGACTGGAAGCCTTGGCAAAATATGCTAATGATATCGCTGGTAAAGACAACCCAGACAGCTTAATTAAAACTGGTTACACTAAAATTGTTGACGGACAATATGTCAACACTCAAGCTTTTCCTAAAAATTTAGGGGAACACTTGAATGAAATTGATGAGGAAGCGAAACAAGTTGTTTTGGCAGATATCAATAATTCAAAAAATCTTTATAAAGAAGGATTGGCTGAATTAATAAATGATGAAAGTTTAAGCCAAATTGATTCAACAATCAGTAAAGAAGACATTAAAAAATTTAAAGAGGCTGGAAACAAAAATGCCATTCAAACCGCCTATTCTCCTAGTTTTAGCAAACGTTTGTTGGCTTATTTGCCAAACTTTATCAGTAAACCCTTAAGTCGGCTAGCTTTTTGGAAAACCGCTTCAGCTGAAAATCAGTCAGTAAATACTGATTCCTCGTCAGCTACTGATTTTTGGAATATGTGGTTTAAAATAACCGATCCGGAAAATAATCCTTATGGCTCAAGCATGCTAGCCATAGAAGCTAAAAACCGAGCACAAAATATCGCTGAAGCTAATGCCCGAGATGAATACTTAGCCGGACAAGGAATCTTGCCCTCTGGACGTAAATGTGTTGATGAAATTAAAGACCAAGACGGAAATTTGGTAGCTTGCCGAAAATGGGAGACCGTTGCCGGAGAAGGCGCGCCGGGGATAATTGTCAAAGACACTTTGTCTAGTGCTTTATTAGCTAAATATAACACCTATCTTGTACCTGGGGGACCTGAGTCGCAACCAACAGATAGTGCTCCTGACGCCCACGAATCAGCAACTGGCAACTATGAAACCCCAACCATTGCTGCTGCTGGTTCTGGGCAAAATACCAAACCAGGCCCTGGTGCTGATGGACAAAAAATCCCTGTTATTGACCCCAGCAAAACTCAACAAACTGTCCAACAAACCCAGCAAAACAATACTGGCACTCTTTCAACGGGTGGTTTTGGAGAGACTGGAACTGGAGGGACAACTGGAACTGGTGAAAATAGTTTAAACTGGAGTAATTTACTTTCTCAATTATCTAGTCTTTGGAACAATAGTGAGTCTGACGAAAATAATAGTGAGTTAATGCTAAATATTTTAAACATTCTACTAACCCAAGCTCAAAACTCATTTCAGGGACAACCGCCATTAGTCCAAACAAAAGCTTTATCGCCAAGCATAGCAGAAATCAGTTCCGGTCAAAAACCTAATCAAATTAAATTAGTTTGGTTTACACCGAATTCCACTTGCGAAGTTGATAATAATTGGTTGGGTAGAGGAAAAAATGGAGAAATAATAATAGCAATGAAAAAAATGGAATATCTTGGGAAATTGGGGGAAAAGATAATTTCTTTACCTATTCCAATGAAAGGTTCTGTTACAATTAATGAAGGCGATGGAGAACCAAAGGAAATTACCCCTACCACAACAATTACAACAGATTATCTTACTGAAAAATTAACCTTTGATTTTTCAAATATATCTGTTACTGGTCAAATTAAAATAAACATAGACGGTAATGTGATTAATTTTTCTGCTACGTCGTTAGATGATATTGTGATAAAATTAAATAATGAATTGACCGAACGAGGAATAACTTGGTTAGATGTCAGCCTTAATGAAAGCAATTCTACTTTAACAATTAGACGCTCTGAGCTTATCTACAAGGTATTGTGTTTCAATGATAATTCTGAGGTTATAAAAATAATTGATATAGAAAGATAAATGAAGTCTATATTGAAGATAAACAAGATTCTACTTTTTATTCTTTTAGGAATTGTCGTTTTTTATAGTCTTCCTTCTAAGATTTCAGCCCAAGGTCCAATACCAGATACTAGGACTGAACAGGAAAAACTCACTGCTCAATTAGGTACGCTTGTAAACAATATGGAAAAGTTGCCTTCAGGAATAGATAGTGACGACAGTTTTTGGACTCGGGTAACTGGTGGTATTGGCAACACAACAAACAATGAACTTGATGAGAAGTTTTATTATTACGACAGAAAACTAAATGAAATTAAAGAGGAAATAGAACAAGTCCCATGGACCCCTGAACAAAGATCAACCATTGATCTCCTTCTAGAAAGAGGGGATAGGACCACAAAAGACTATCTGCTGGCACGCCAAGAAGCAATAGACAACGGTATTAGTTTTCAAAAACCTGGAATCGGAACAACAGAAGAAAACAGATATGCTATGAATAGATTTCAGGAATTAATCAGAACCAATCCGGAAGAGAGAGATATTGCAATACCAGAGTATTGGGAAGGAACAGACGAAGAATATTTTGAACATATTGCAGGAAGACAAGAAATTGCAAATGAAGCCAATGAAGAAATTATTAAGGAAATTGAAGAAAATAAAAACCAATGTCTTTACTGGTTTGGAATTAATCCGATGGCTTGTGTTCTATCTATTGCCGCTGGTATTTCTACTCTCATCTTAAAAATATTTGGCACTATTTTGTGGATTTCTAGTTCTATCTTTGACCTTTCTATTTATATTTCCATTGTAAGCTTTAAAAGCCTTATAGCATCTACAGGAATTGATGCTGCGTGGAAAGTGATGCGTGATTTAGCCAATCTATCTTTCATTTTTATTCTGCTCTATATTGCCATAAGTGTTATTTTTGATATCTCTATTGGTGGTAATAGTAAAAAATTAATTGTAGAGGTTATTATAATTGCTTTACTAGTAAATTTTAGTGGTTTTCTAGTAAGAGTAGTAATTGATGCTAGTAATGTTATAGCTTATGAGTTTTATTCTCGAATGAGTTACGACCCCCAAGCCAACGAAGCTTGGATTCTAGACCGAGTGAACGCAAATATTGGAACAGCTTTAGTAAGCAAGCTGGATCTAAGCGCCCACGTTGTGCCAATTGATGAAATTGATGATTATGAAGGAGACGAGGTCACAACAACAAGACTTGGATTTTTTCAAATTGTCATAGGCTCTTTGGGTAGCATTATTATTATCTTAATGGCCTCTTTTGTCTTACTTGCCGGGTCTATTATGTTTCTTATTCGAACTGTTACACTTTTATTTGTTTATGTTTTCTCACCAATCGGTCTCACACTTAGACTCATTCCAATGTTTAAAGATTCTTACACAAAATGGCAAGACGCTTTACTAAAACAATCTTTCTTTGCTCCCGCCTTTCTTATTCCGCTTTTTGCTGTTTTTAAAATTCTAGGAGATAAGGGCTTATCCACCTTAGCCCAAGACGCTGGAATTGGAACCGGTTTAATGAAGATTACAATGATACAACTGATTGTGATGGCAATGATTGCTTCTTGTATTTTTATTGCTCAAAAATTCGGCGCTAAGGGGCTTGACTTTTCTAAGAAATGGGCCGGCAAGTCTCAGGCCTCTATGGTAAGATATGGTTCAGCAGGATTAAATCTCGGAGGCAAAGCGATCAGAAAAGGCTCTGTCAAGATTGATCAGTGGGCAGGAACAAAATTAAGCGAAAGACCTAATGTTTTAACCAAGGCTTTAAAAACAAGCACCCGAAGAATAGAGCGAGCAACTGCCGTTCCTGGAGGAGTAACAAAAACCTATGAAACCGGAAAAGAAAAAATAAAAGAAGGCAAAAAGTGGGTAGCTGATACCCTTGATTTCAAAGGTCAACCATCTGTCCCAAGGCCTCTTATGAGTATTAATGATTATGTTTCATCAACAATATCAAAAGCTGGCCTAGTTTCTGGTTTTAATATCTTGGGCACCGACAAAGACGCTCGGAAAAAATTAAAGGAAGACAAAAAAACAAAAACAAAAGAAGAAAAAGAGGAAAAAGAGGAAAACAGAAAAGAAGAACTCAAGAGTATAGCCGAAGACCTGAAAAAAGCTCCCACAAAAGCAGATGTTGCTACGATAATTAGAGATAAAAAAATTCTTCCCAATGAAATCGCCAAACTTCCCGATGATGTTCTGGAAAGAGTTGAGGTTAGTGTTAACTTAGGGCCAAGCAGCTTGAACGCCATAATAAATGAGGATAAGCTTGATACATTGCTGGCAACAATTAAGACAAATATAATAGGTGACTCAACTTCTCCTGGTTATGAATACATGAGAGCTGGGAGAGGGTCAACCGATTGGTAATAAATTGATTTAATATCTATGAATTTAAACAAGGAACAAATCAAACAAGCAAAAAGTAATTTACCAGAAAATGTAGTGGAAATTCTTGATTCCGAAGAAACCGCCTCCCTTCTAATTAAAATTGGAAAAAAACACCATTTAAATATTGATCAGATTGGGAAAATGGCCATTGTAGTTCGTTTATTTATTGTGGGTATTATTAAACCAAATGATTTTAATAATACCCTAACTAAAGAGACTGGGCTTTCTACTGATGTGATCAATCTCGTTACTTATGAATTAAATCAGGAAATTTTGAATAAAATAAGAACTGCAATGAAAGAAGCGACTGTCCAACCTAAAAACACATCTGCCAAGCCTGAATCTCTTGAGACAAGTCAACCAGAAAAAAAAGAGGAGATTTCGACTGCAGATACTTTTTCTCAAAAAACAACTTCTAATTATGGATTACCACGAGAAAAAGTAGAAGTGACTGACAAATCAACCGCCACCACCCCAGAAAAAACAACAGAAACGCCTCCGAGGCATGATCCCTATCGTGAGCCAATAACTTAAATTTTTATTAACAACTCGCTGAATAAAGCGAGTTGTTTTATTTAAAGTTGAACTAAGTTATAATTATAAGGGAAATCTATGCAACAATTTCAAATACCACAATTTATTGAGATGGAGGATAAAATTTTTGGACCACTTACCTTTAAACAATTTTTGTACTTAGTTGGTGGAGGAGGAATTTGTTTTATTCTTTATGTCTGGCTACCCCTACCTTTTATCCTAAAAATAATTCCTATTGCTGGAGTAGCCGCCTTAGCCCTAGCTCTAGCATTTATAAAATATAACGGCCAACCATTTATTGTAGTTTTAGAAGCTTTTGTCAAATATTCCTTGGGCAGCAAACTTTATATTTGGAAAAAAGACGAAAAAAATACTTCAAAAATCCCCAAAAACACTCCGAATATTGTTAACTCTGACCAAGCTGCAAACCTAAAATTACCACGTTTATCGGAAAGTAAACTGAATGAACTTGCTTGGAGTTTGGATGTTAAAAGGTTGAATAATGATGAACAATAAATAAAATGCCCGAAAGAAGAAAAACAACTCAAGATTTTGTGCCTATTAAAGAGATTCGCAACGGCGTTCTGATTCTTAAAGATAATTCCATGCGTTCTGTTTTAATGGTTTCATCTTTAAATTTTGGTCTAAAATCAGAAGACGAAAAAAAAGCAATCCTTTTTGGTTATCAAAACTTTCTAAATTCGCTTGATTTTCTCGTTCAAATATATATTCAATCAAGACGTTTGGACATTCAACCTTATATTTCCATTCTTGAGCAACGGATGATCGAACAAACAAACGAGTTGCTGAAAATCCAAATTAAGGAATATATGGAATTTATAAGAGTTTTTACCGAAAGAAATAATGTTATGACTAAAAGTTTTTTTATTGTAATACCTTATACTCCGCCGATTATTAAAAAGGGTGGGGAAGGAATTATTTCAAAAATAACTAGCATGGTTAACAAAAAACCCCAAAAAACTACCTTAAACAACGATTTTGATGAAAACGTAGAACAATTAAATCAACGAATCAATGTTGTTAAGGGAGGACTGTCACGAGTTGGTTTGCGCGCAGATATTTTAGGAACCGAAGAAATGATTGAACTTTATTTTAAAATGTATAACCCGGGAGAAAATCAAACTCCTAATTTAACTACTTAAATGTTATCTCTACCTTTTAAAAAAGAAAAAAAGAAAGAAATTATCACGCCTATTATGCCGCAAGATATTTATGAAATGGGTGTTTTAGAGTTAAAAGATATTATCGCCCCATCAGCTTTGCGCATCACCCCTAAAAGTATCAGCCTGGGAGGAAAGGTTATTCGCACTTTATATGTTATTTCTTATCCTCGTTTTTTACCGGAAGAATGGTTTTCACCAGTTATTAATTTAGACACCATCTTTGATGTTTCTATTTTTATTCATCCCCTTGATACTACCTCCACTCTGCGTGCTTTGCAAAAGAAAATTGCCGAAGTAGAAAGCCAAATCCAAGAAAGAGCAATGAAGGGAATGGTTCGCGACCCCCAACTTGACACCGCGCAAGCCGATATCGAAAATCTTCGCGACCAACTTCAGCAAGCAACTGAGAAAATTTTTGCTGTTGGTCTCTATATAACTATTTATGGCGACGAGGAAGACGAGTTGGATAAGATAGAAAATGAGATTAGATCAATTTTGGATTCAAAATTGATCTATCTTAAAACTGCCACCTATTTGCAAGAAAGCGGTTTTAAGAGTGTTATCCCTTTTGCTACCGACCAATTAAATGTAAATTATAAAATGAATTCAACCCCGCTTTCCAGCCTCTTTCCTTTTATTTCTTTTGATTTAACTTCTAATAAAGGAATTCTTTTTGGACGAAATTTACACAACTCATCTTTGGTTATATTTGATCGTTTTTCTTTGGAAAACTATAATTCCGTCATTTTTGCCAAATCTGGTTCTGGAAAATCTTATTCTACTAAATTAGAAATCTTGCGCAGCTTAATGTTTGATACTGAAATCATTGTCCTTGACCCCGAACGCGAATATGAATTTTTGGCTGAAGCAGTTGGGGGACGCTATTTTAACATCTCCCTTACCTCCGAACACCATATTAATCCTTTTGACCTACCTTTCCCCAGAGAAGATGAGTCCCCAGCTGATATCTTACGCTCAAATATTATCAACTTAGTTGGTCTTTTTCGTTTAATGCTTGGAGGCTTAAGCCCCGAAGAAGATTCTATTCTAGATAATGCCATCTCTGAAACTTACGCCCTTAAAGATATCACCCCCGATTCAGATTTTACTAAAGTTTCCGCCCCCTTGCTTTCTGACCTAGAACTGGTTTTGGCAGGAATGGAAGGAGGGGAATCTCTAGCCCAACGTCTTTTAAAATATACTCAAGGCACTTGGGCTGGTTTTTTGAACAGACCTACAAATGTTGATATCAATAAAAAATTCGTGGTTTTCTCCATCCGAGATATGGAAGATGAGCTCAAGCCAGTCGCAATGTATATTGTAATGCAACATATTTGGAGTTCTATTCGTCGCAATTTACGAAAAAGACTTTTGGTTGTGGATGAGGCTTGGTGGATGATGAAATCAGAAGATACAGCTTCTTTTTTATATTCTTTAGCAAAAAGAGGACGTAAATATTATCTAGGAGTAGCCACAATTACTCAAGATGTGGAAGATTTTATGAAATCACAATATGGCGCGCCAATTATTCAAAACTCTTCAATTCAAATCTTATTAAAACAATCGCCAGCCTCAATAGAAGCTGTGCAAAAAACCTTTAATTTAACCGAGGAAGAAAAGTATTTTCTTTTAGAGGCTTCTATTGGTCGTGGAATTTTTATTGCTGGTCTTAAAAGAGTAGCCATTGAGGTTATCGCTTCTTATACCGAAGATCAAATAATCACTTCCGATCCGTCACAAATTTTAGCAATTAAAAAGGCCAAAGCAGAGTTGGCGGCTACCCAACAACAAAAATTATCTTAAAATGAAGTTAAAATTGAGAATAAATCCGATAATCGGGATCTTCATGGTAATAGTTGCCCTAATTTATGATGGCCTGCAAGCCCTCATTGATCTTATCTCTGTGGGAACGATTGGTTGGTTAGTAAATCCTTTCATAAATTTTTGGTCTTTTTTAACTTTTTGGTTTTGGTTTAAATTAAAAGGTCTAAGTTTTGCAAAGCCCAACAAAGCTTTGACTATGGGAGGGTCATTTCTTTTGGAGTTTTTTCCCGTTATTAACAGCTTACCCGCTTGGACTTCTAGTGTTATAATATTATTGGCAATTACTTATGCTGAAGATGTTGCTGGTTCCATTTCACCCTTGGCTGCCCAAGCCTTAGCCACCGCCTTAGGAGATTTTAAAAACAGCGGAACTGGAAAGTTTAATAAAATTGCCGCAATTAAATAAAACTTGTATGAAAAAAATTTTTATCTTTTTCATTTTACTACAGATATCTTTTCCAACTTTAGTTTTTGCTGTCCGAGAAATTGAATCATCGGGTAATTTTATTGCCGAAGTTCGCCCCGAAAATCCCTCTCCAGGCGAACGAGTTATTATAACTTTAAAAAGTTTTGGTTTTAATCTTCAGGGTAATTTTATTAATTGGTATTTAGATAATAAACTACAAGATTCTTATACTAATAAAAAGCAGTTTTCTTTTTTTGTTGGAAAAGCTGGTACAAGTAATCAAGTGAAAATAATCATCAAAAATAACCAGTATCAGATGTCAAAAACTTTAATTTTTGAACCAGCTGAAGTTAATTTAGTTTGGCAAGCCGGCACGGAAGTCCCTAATTTTTACCGCGGCAAAGCCTTACCAACCCCAGAAAGCTTGATCAAAATTTGGGCTATTCCAAATATCATTAATTCTTCAGGCAAAAAAACTTTATCAGAAAATCTTTCTTACCGTTGGTATATTAATGGAAATTTAGTTTCTAATTCTTCTGGTATCGGACGAAACACCTTTTTGACTTCTGCCAACAAAGATTTCACAGAAAAAATAATAAATGTTTTAGTCAGTGATTCTTCTAATAATTTAGTAGCCGAAAATAGTTTATCAATAAAACCCCAAGCACCAAAAATTATTTTCTATGAATCAAAGCCGCTCGAGGGAATAGACTATAATAATGCCTTGAGTAACAACCTAACTTTGATCAACCAAGAAATAACAATCAAAGCTCAACCTTATTTCTTTGGTTTAAACCAAATTGGACAACCTTCATTTAGTTGGTTATTAAATAATCAAAAATTTACCCCACCAAATGATAATTCTTTAGTCACTTTTCGTTATAAACCAGAGACGGAGGGTTTAAGCAAAATAAATCTAGTTGTTGCAAATAGTAATTCTACACAAAAAGCAATCAGCTCTTTATTAATAAATTTCAATAAGCAGGTAATTGACTTTAATAATGATTCAAATTAAATTAAAAAATTTTTTTTACAGTTTGATTTATTTATATTTTCTTAGTTACTTAACTTTGGCTCTTAAAGCTTCCGCACAGCAAGAAAATAAAACTGGATATATTCTTCTAGAACCCAGCGCTTTAACAGGGATCGGAGAAATAGCAAAAGAACCTATAAAACTAACAACTTATCTTAAGGGAGCTTACCAAACATTCTTTGTAATAGTTTTTTCAGCGGCCGTTATTATGATTGTTTGGGCTGGTTTCGAATATATGATGACTGATGTGATCTCAAGCAAATCAAAAGCAAAGAAAAGACTAAAAGATGCTTTTTGGGGATTAGCAATCGCTGGCTTTTCTTATTTAATTCTTTATATAATTAATCCAGATTTAGTCCAATTTAATCTAAACCTTTAAAAATGACAAAAAAAACTCTTTTAATTATTTTAATAATTATTATCTTTATCACTTTGGATGTTATTTTTTATGTCTTTTTCTTTCAAAACCGAGACTCTTTAAAAACTCAAACACAATCACCTGGTCCAGTTTTTCCTATCTCTGACAACCGTTCATTAGAAAAAGAAGATGTGGAATCAGATATTCCAGACAATCAGGGTGAGAATTCTGATAATTCTATTAAATTAATAGGGGAAACTACGGAAAACAATCTCTCATTCTTATCTATTGATAATCTATCCGCACTGAGTTTAAGTGCTTTTAAAATAGGAACCACTACTAAAATTTTTATTTTTGACAAACCTAGTGGCAATATTTTTGAATATACCCCATCAGAAGGTTTAAATCGTCTCACAAATACAACTTTTCCTAGAGTTGAGGAAGTTGTTTGGGGTTTGGATAAAAACGGCCTACGCTTAATTTTACGCCGTTCAAATAGTGGTTTATTCAACAACACCTCAGGCTTAATCAAATTAACCAAAACTGGTGAAATAAAGGAGCTGGAAACAAATATTTTGAGTGATAATCTTTTATCTTTTACTGTTTCCCCTCAAAAAGACAAGGTTTTTGTTATAAATGGAAGACAGGGGGGAATAGATGGTTATATTGCTGATTTTAATTTAAACAACCAAAAGAAAATTTTCTCCTCTCCCCTTAGTGAATGGTCAATTTGTTGGCCCAATCCAAATTATATTACTTTTCAAACCAAACCATCTTTTGATGTTCCAGGCCATCTTTTCTTTTTAAATATCAATAATGGCTCTTTTGAACCCATTCTAAGAAATATTGAGGGTTTGCTCGCCTTAGTTGGGCCGAATGCTAATAAAATAATCTACTCTCGTAACACCTTAGATAATATTTCAACCTATCTTTACGATTACAAACTAGACAAATCTTTCCGCTTAAGCTTATCAACTTTCCCTGAAAAATGTGTTTGGAATGAGGTTGGGGATATGATTTTTTGTGCTGTGCCTAAGAATATCACAAAAGCCAACTACCCTGATGATTGGTACCAAGGTAAAGTTCGGTTTGATGACAATCTTTGGGTAATAAACGCTTCTAATGGTAATGTTAATTTGATTACCGACAATCAGATGCTGGGTGATTTGATAAATCTAAAATACAATAAAGACCAAAATGAGATTTTTGCTATTGACCGGAATAGTAAAAAAATAAGAATTATCTCTTTAAATAATTAGAGTAACAGAAAACTTAAACCTCCTTAAAAGAAAGGGGGTTGTTTTGTTCTTTTTTTATTTTCAAACCAGATACTAAATGAAAGATATTACTGGTTATCCAATAAAGAGAGATGGCGGCTGGTAATTGCCAAGCAATAAAAGAAATAATAAATGGCATAACATAGCGCACTTGGATATCCATACTACGAGCAAAATCACCCCCAAAAGTTGGTTGTTCTTTTGATTGAGGACTAATTTTTTTATTTTTTGGCTTAGGCATTGTCAACTGAACTTGAATAAATTGAGTTAAACCAGTTAAAATTGCCAAAACCACATTTTTATTCATTGAGATATCAATTAAACCAAGAAATTGAGGATTAATTTTCTCTGGAATGGAAACAAAAGAATAGATTATGTCTTGATGAACAACCAAACTATCACGAAAAACATAGAATAAAGCTAGAATTATTGGTAATTGGATAAGTAAAACTAAAAAACTAGAAAAGGGGTTAACCTTGTTTTCCTTATAGAGCTCCATTATTTGTTTTGATTGTTCAGGTAAGTCTTTTTCATATTTTCGTTTTACTTCTTTAAGTTTAGGCTCTATTTCCTTCATTTTCACCTGAGTTCTAATTGATTTAATGTAAATCGGTAAAATTAAAAGTTTAATCAAAATTGTTAAAATAATAATCGCCAAACCAATATCACCACCAGGGATAAGGTTAATAATAATAATGAGGATGTTATAAAGGGGGTTAAAAAGAAGGGTTTTAAACATTTTTATTAAGAAGTTTTGCTTTTTTAATTAAAATTAAGATTTTTTCTTTTAGTTTTAAAAAATCCAAATTGGCTAAATTTTTATCATTTATATAAAAAATTAAATAATATCCTGCTTTAATCTTATCTAGTTGACTTTGTAGAGCAGATCGGACTCTTCTTTTTAAAAAATTCCGCTCAACCGCCTTAGGGGACACTTTAGAGGAAATAACGACACTAAATAGAGATGGAAAAGTTTTATTTATTTGAGGAGAAACCCTTAAAGATATCTCCACCCCTTTAAAAAAAATACTCTTTTTAAGAATATCTGGAAAAAGAGTTTTATTTATCCTCCTCTTTTGGGGAAACATTAAACTAAACAGTTAATTTAGACCTTTTTTTAGCTATTCGTCTTTTAAGAACCTTTTTCCCAGCAGTAGTTGCTTTTCGTGCCAAAAAACCATGTGTTTTAGCTCTTTTCTTTTTTTTGGGTTTGTATGTAAACGACATAATTTTAATTCTATATTATTTAAAAAAATAATCAATACTTGGTTCTTAAAAACTCTTATTTTACAAGTTGTTTTTAAATTTTAAAAAAAACAAAAAGTAATTAACAACTAATCCACTACTTATAAACATAGTTGTAAAGTTTGCTTAACTTATCCACAATGAATATAATCTAGTTAATGGATGAAACATTAGATACTAAAAAGCTTTGGGGTAACACTCTTAATGAGATAGAAATGGGTATTTCTAAAGCTAATTTTGGCACATGGTTCAAACATACTGAAATAAACAAAGTTGAAGATGGTATTGTTTTTTTAAATGTCCCCAATACTTTTGTTCGTGATTGGTTATCTAATAAATATCATAAATTTATTCTAAAATCCTTAAGGGATATCGACCCCGATATTAGATCAATAGAATATCAAATAATAAAATTAGAGGATAAATTAAAACAATCTAAAGATAAAAAAACAGAAAAAACAATTTCAGCTGTTGATGATTTGGGTCTTAAAGATTTGTATATAAACAAAGAAAGTAATTTAAACCCTAAATATACTTTTAATGATTTTATAGTAGGTTCTTTTAATGATGTCGCCTACGCAGCCTCTCAAGCTATTTTAAAAAATCCTGGGCAAGTTTATAATCCTTTATTTATTTACGGTGGGACAGGGTTAGGAAAAACTCACTTAATTCAAGCAGTCGGCAACCATATTAAAAGTAGTTTTCCTGAAAAAAGTGTTTATTATGTAACTTCGGAAAATTTTGGAATTGATTATATTAATTCTATCCAAAGTAATAAAGCTAATCAATTTAAAGAAAAATATCGAAAATATGATTTATTAATAATGGATGATGTCCAATTTTTTTCTAATAAAGAAAAATTTCAAGAAGAACTATTTCATTTATTTAATCATCTCTATGAAAATAATAAACAGATTATTTTTTCTTCTGATAAATCACCTAAATATATTCCTAACCTAGAAGAAAGATTGCGTTCTAGGTTTGAAGGAGGAATGATTGTTGATGTTTCTAAACCTGATTATGAATCTCGTTTAGCAATTTTAAAAAACAAAACAAAAAGTAATTCAATATCTATTGCTGAAGAAATATTAGAATACTTAGCTTCTGTTATTCAGGATAATATTCGTGAGTTAGAAGGCGCTTTAAAATCCATTTCCTGCCAGATTAATTCAAAAGGAAGAGAGTTGACTCTACAAGAAATAAAACAAATGATTAAATATAGTATTAAACCTAAAAAAACCCTTTCTATTAAAGATGTTTTAAGTGTTGTTGCTAATTATTATAATATTGAAGAAAAGATCCTCTATGAAAAAACAAGGAGAAAGGAGGTTGTTAAACCGCGTCAAATAATAATGTATATTTTAAGAGAAGATTTTAATACTTCTTACCCTTATATTGGTCAAAAATTAGGAGGAAGGGATCACACAACAGTTATTCATGCTTATGAAAAAATAAAAAATGATATGAAAAATAATTCACTTTTGAATCAAGAAATTGAACAAATTAGATCCCTACTTTACACTTCTTAAACTGTTTAAAATTTGTGGAAAAACTTGTGGAAATTGTATTGATAATTTATGGATAATTTTAAAATAAAAAATATTAATTATTTATCAACCTATTTATTAACATTTAATTATAATTAAATGTTAATAAATAGGTTGATAAATAAGATTAGATTTAATTTTCCACATATCAACAATATTAATAGTAATAGAATACTTAAATAAAATACTTAATATGATTATAGAATGCTTAAAAGAAAGAATACAAGAGGGTATTATTTTAGCCGAAAAAGCTAGTGGTAAAAATTTAAGTTTACCAATTTTGAATTCAATTTTACTTCAAGCAAAAAATAAATCGTTAATTATAAAAGCAACTAATTTAGAAATTGGTTTAGAAATTGAAATTCCCGCAAAAGTTGAAGAAGAAGGTGAAATCGCCGTAAATGCTATAATTTTAAGCACTTTTCTTTCTAATTTACAAAAAGAAAATAAATTAAAAATAACTTCAGACAAGGGAAATATTAAAATTAATACTGAATTAACATCTACTACAATAAAAAGTTTGCCAATAGATGATTTCCCAATTATCCCAAAAGTTATTAAGGGTGATAGTTTTGAAATAAACAGTAGTGATTTTATTAATAGTCTTCGTTCTGTTGTTTTTGCTTCAGCTATTTCTGATATAAAACCAGAAATAGCAAGTGTTTATATTTATAAAAACAGTAATGAGATTATATTTGTTGCAACCGATTCTTTTCGTTTAGCAGAAAAGAAAATTACTTTAAAAGAAAAAATTAGAGATTTTTCCCCAATAATTATTCCTTTTAGAAATGTTAATGAAATTATCAGGGTTTTTGATCGTCTTAATTCTGTTTTAAAAATAACTTCAGATGGTAATCAAATATCTTTTATTTCAGATTTTATTCATTTAACATCGAGAATAATTAATGGTAATTATCCTGATTATTGTCAAATTATGCCCCAAAATCATAAAACAGAAGTAATTATCACTCATAATGATTTAATTAATAATTTAAAAATAGCTAATATTTTTTCAGATAAATATAGTCAAATTGATTTTATAATTAAATCTAAAGAAAATATTTTTGAAGTTACAGCTCTAAATCAAGATATTGGGGAAAATATTTCACAAATTATAACAAATATAAAGGGTGAAGATTTAACAATTAGTTTTAATGTTAAATATATAATTGATTGTTTGTCAATTATTAACCAAAAAGATTTGAGTTTAAAATTTACCAGTAAAGATAAACCCCTATTAATTCAAGGGGTTGGAGATGAATCTTTTAGTTATATTGTAATGCCGATAAGATCAAAATCATAACAAATGGATAATATTTTAAATTATTTACAAAAATACCAAATTAATTTAATTAAATCTTCTTTAATAAAAGATGAAGTTATAAAAATAGTTAAAGATCTAATTGATGTAGATTTAAAAAAAGAAGATTTTAATATTTCTAATAATAATCTTTATTTAAAAACAACAACAAAATTAAAATTAACTATTTTAATCCAAAAAAATCAGATTTTGGACGAGATTAAAAAAAGACTGGGTGAAAAAATTATTTTAAATATCAAATAATCTAATTAATTAGATTTATTGTAATTGATTTAACAAAGGGGTTATCTTTTTTATCGTAAACAACCACCCTAAGATCATAACTTCCAGGTTCTAATTTTAATCGAGAGGGGGTAAAGGATGTAGTATAGGGAGGTTTTTTATTTGTTCCTAAACTATAATTATTTAAAAAATAATTAATTTGTGAAATTTCAATATTTTCTGGGATGTCTAAAACTACTCTTAAGGTTTTTTTAAGTTCAATATTATCACCTTGTTTTGGGGAAGTAATATTAAAAGAAATATCTTCTAAGTTGTTTTCTAAATTTTCCCCATCTTGAGTATTAATAAATGTTTTACCAGAATCTAAATTATTATTAGTAGCCCAAATTTTTACCGGATATTCCCAAAGATTAAACTGAGGATCTCTTTGAGGATTTGAAGGAGATTGACCTGTTGGATTATTTTTATCAATCCAATAAAGAATGGAATGAATTGAATTATTTATATATTCTAAATTTTGTTGATTTGGTAAATCAACAAAATTTATTTCTCCTCCTTGCCAATAACCTTTCATTATTGGTTTTAACCCCTCATAATTTAAAATTGGTGGAATAAAACGTTCATCAGGAAGACGATTAAGAGCTGTTTGCATCACATCATGCCAAAGAGGGGTAATTATATAACCAGCTACTTTTTTAGCCATAGGAGTATTGTCGTTATTTCCTGCCCAAGCACCAATTACAATATTGGGAGTGTAGCCAATTATCCAAGCATCTTTATAATCATTAGTTGTTCCTGTTTTAACAGCAACATCTTTATTAGAGAAATAAAGTAAGGAATGATAGCCATAAGCTGGAGCGCGAGCGTCATCGTCTGATAATATATTACTTATTATTCTAGCGGTATTTTCTGGCATGACTATCTCTGGTTTAGAAATAAATTCCTCCACTATTTTTTCATTAGGATTTGCAACTTTTAAGATACCGGTTATTTTATTTTTTATTCCCTCATTAGCAAAAACAGAATAAGCCCCAGTCATTTCTAATAAAGAAACTTCCCCACCCCCAAGGACTAAAGTTAGTCCGTATTGATTTTTATCACTCAAACTTGAAATTCCCAAAGAACGAGCTGTATTTAGGGAATTGTTTATTCCTGCTAAATAAAGAACTTTAATTGCTGGAATATTTCTAGATTGAGCCAAAGCCTCTCTTAGGGTTATCGGTCCAACAAATTTATCGTCATAATTAACAGGGGAATAACATTGCGCCCCAGTTGTTAAAGGGATGCCTGTGGGGCTGCAGTTTGTATTAAATTCAGTTTTTAAATCAAAAACAACAGTTTTATCTGTGTAGCCTTTATTAAAGGCGGTAGCGTAAACTATTGGTTTAAAAGATGAACCAGGTTGTCGATGGGCAGTAGTAACGTTGAAATTACCTTCAATATCTTGATTAAAATAATCACGAGAGCCAACCATAGCTAAAATTTGCCCAGTCTTAGGATCGATTGCTACAACCCCATTATTTTGAGCATTGAATTTATTTTCATTTTCTTCACCGTGTTTTTTAGCTAATTCCTCAGCTTTTTGTTGAAGATCCCAATCAATTGTGGTTATAACCTTATAACCTTTATTTTGAATATTGTCTGCGCCATATTTATTTTCTAAATATTCTTTAATAAAAAATACAAAATGTGGGGCCTTGATGCTTTGATTTATTTTTTCATAAAATACAACTTCCTCAACTTTGGCTTTTTCAGCCTCCTCTTCAGTGATAAAATCATTTTTGACCATTTGATTTAAAACCAAATTCTTGCGATCATCTAGTTTAGCTTTATTTTTTCCATAAGGGGAATAATAACCAGGGGCCTGAGGAAGGGAGGCTAGATAAGCAGCTTCGGCTAGGGTTATATCATTAATGTCTTTTTTAAAATAAGCCTTAGCTGCCTCTTGGACTCCATAAATATTACTACCATAAGGTGATTCATTGAGGTAAATATTTAAAATATCATCTTTAGACATTGTTTGTTCCATTTTAACCGCCAAGATAGCCTCTTTTATTTTTCGAGTTAGGGTTTTTTCTTGGGTAAGAAGAGAATTTTTAACAACTTGTTGAGTGATAGTTGAACCACCTTGATGAATACCACCAGAGACTAAATTAACCCAAAAAGCTCTAGCAATAGAGCTTATATCGACCCCTTTGTGAGTATAAAATTCAGCATCTTCTATGGCTAAAGTTGCTTGTTTGATATGGCTCGGTATTTTTTCAAAAGAGACGACTGTTCGACGGATACCACGAACATCATAAAGCAGGGTTTTGCCGGTTCGGTCATAGATTTTAGTGGATGCTTGGTTTATTTGTTTTTCAAAAAAAGTTTCAAAATCGGGTACTGGTAGGGAAATTGCCCAAATTGTTGTGATTCCACTCGAGACAAAACCTAAAATTAAAACCAATAAGATAAATTTTATAGTATAATTTATTACTTGCTGTTTCTTTTTTTGCATGGCTAAATATTAACACAGATGGTGTAAAAAGCTAATATATGGTATTTTTATTTTATGAATCTAAAAGAAAAAGAACAAAAAATACAAGATATTTTAACTAGAGGAGTAGAAGATGTTTTTGTAAAAGAAAGTTTAGAAAAAAAATTAAGGTCAGGTAAAAAATTAGTTGTTAAGTTTGGGATTGACCCAACTGGACCTAAAATTCATCTAGGGAGAGCTGTTGTTTTGCAAAAACTAAAAAAATTTCAAGAATTAGATCATAAAATAATTTTAATAATTGGTGATTTTACAGCCCAAATTGGTGATCCATCTGATAAACTAGGAAAAAGACCAATGATAGACGCTGTAGTTATTAAGAAAAATCTTAAAGATTATAAGAAATCATTAAGTAAGATTATAGATTTGCGTCGGACAACTTTTAAATACAATAGTAAGTGGTTATCTAAAATTAATTTAAAAGAGCTGTCACTTTTGGCTGAAAGTTTTTCAGTTCAACAAATGTTAGCTAGGCGTAATTTTAAAGATCGTTATGAACATCAAGAGGAGATTTCTCTGCGGGAATTTTTATATCCAATTATGCAGGGCTATGATTCAGTAAAAGTAAAAGCAGATATTGAGATTGGTGGTTTTGATCAACTTTTTAACCTTAAGGCTGGTCGAGTGGTTCAACGTCATTATGGTCAACCTGAACAAGATGTTTTAACTTGTCAGATGTTGGAGGGGACTGATGGGCGTAAAATGTCTACCAGTTGGGGCAATGTTATAAATATCACTGATGAGCCAAATGATATGTTTGGTAAGTTGATGTCTATGCGTGACGATTTAATAAATAAGTATTTTTTTCTAGCTACTGATTTGTCTATGCAAGAAATAACCGAAATACAAAACACAATTGGACTTCAAAATCCGCGCGACCTAAAAATGCGGTTAGCTTGGGAAATTACCGCTCTTTATCATAGTTCTAAAAAAGCCGATGAAGCGC
Organism: Minisyncoccota bacterium; assembly: GCA_041657405.1. Lineage (GTDB taxonomy): Bacteria > Patescibacteriota > Minisyncoccia > Phycocordibacterales > XYD1-FULL-46-19 > JAKJEI01. Next base: position 128,776 of record JBBABX010000001.1, on the reverse strand, counting down.
GAGACTTTTTTGTTAAAACTTTTCAAAAAAAAGAAGTCCCAACTGATATCAAGTCGGTGTTTGTTACTAAAGGGGTTTTTTTGGTAGATATTTTACTTGAGAATGGTTTAATCAAATCAAAGAGTGGTTTTCGTCGGTTAGTTGAAGGAGGTGGTTTAAGTGATATTGAGGGGGGCAAAATTACTAATATTTCATTTAAAATAGAAAAAGGGCTAATTCTTAAGGTTGGTAAGAAAAATTTTCTTAAGATTGAAGTTAAATAATTTTTTTTCTAAATAAAAACCAAAAAAAAAGGGGGGGGTTAAGCCCCCCTTTTTTTGTTTGGTTTGTAAATGGATTTTTATTCTTCTTCGTAATCACCATCAAAATCATCGTCTGTTTCTATTTCATCATCCAAATCTTCAACTTCGTCTTCAGTATCAAGTTCTGTATCGTCGTCGCTTAAGGCAACACCACCAAAAGCGTCATCATTATATAAGTCGTCCATTTTATGTTACTTATAGCTAATAATAAACCAGCCACGACCTTTATTTATTTTCAAGTTATTATTTTTTAACATAAGTAAAAAATTTTGCAATAGTTTTTAAAACTAATTGTGGATAAGATGAAAAAACAGATATTTTAAGCTTATTTTAAAAAGGTTTTTAGAAAAATGGAAAAAACCAATCTTCTTAATATTTTAGAGTTTTAGACATTGCGAGATGTGTGAGGGCGATAGCAATAGCGTCGTATTCATCATCTATTTTTACAGTGTTTGGAACTATGATTTGTTTTTTAACTAATTCAATTATCTGTTTTTTACCAGCACCACCCCAACCAGCCACACAAACTTTTATTTGCATCGGATTATATTCAAAAATTGGCAATCCCAAACTAGCACAAATATAAGTTATCATTCCTCGAACCTCGGCTACTTTACTGGCTGTTTTTTGGTTAACAGAAAAATATAGAGTTTCCAAAGCAACACTGTCGGGTTTTTCTTTTTTAATAATATCTTTTAATTTTTGTCCCAAAAATAAAAAACGTAAAGACAAGTCATCTTTTTTACTAGTTTGAAGGCAAGCAGAATAGATTAATTTGAAATCAGAAGATCCTTTTTCAACAATAGCCAAACCTAGTCGATCATAGCCAGGGTCAATTCCTAAAATTTTAGTTGATCTCACTAACATTGTGAAAAATATTTTTTATATCCTCATGTTCGTTTAGGGCTTCTAAAAGTTCCTGTAATTTTTCTTGATCGGGATCCGATAAGGGAATAGGATTTTGTGCTTGCCATCCATCTTCTTTTTTTACAAAAGCCCACTGGGTTGAACCCTGAGAACTTAAATTGATATTATATTCAGACAAAAGATGTTTTATCTCGGGAGTAGTTCGATTTTTATTGTCAGTTAAGCCGATAATCAGAAGGGCGACTCCGCCGGGGCCGTAGGCTTCATAAATTACTTCTTCGAATGATTCTCCATTAGTGCCGACACCTTTTTCTATGGCACGTTCAATATTATTTATAGGCATATTAGCCGCTTTAGCACGCGCGATAACTGCTTTTAAGTTGGGCGCTTCGCGGTTGCCATCAGCTAGTCTCGATTCAACCGTGATAGTTCGCACTAACATTGAAAAAAGTTTACTACGCTTAGCGTCTTCGGCACCCTTTTTGTGTTTAATTTGTGTCCATTTGTTGTGACCTGACATAAATTGGGATATTTATGAATTAGATAATATAAAAAAGATAAACTAGATAAGTCTTGATTGTTTTTCCGCTGGTAAATCAAAACCAAGATGTTCATAACCTTTATTTGTTGCAACTCGTCCTCGAGGAGTTCTTTCTAAAAAACCAAGTTGAATTAAGTATGGCTCATAAACATCTTCAATTGTAGCTTCTTCTTCTGATAAAGCAGTAGCAATCGTTCCGACCCCAACTGGTCCACCATCAAATTTTTCAATAATCACTTCTAAAATTTTACGGTCAGGTTCGTTTAATCCCAATTCGTCAATCCCCATTAATTCTAGAGATTCGCGAATAGTTTTGGGAGAGAGGGCTCTTTTGGTAACTTGGGCGTAATCACGACAACGTTTGAGTAAATGATTGGCAATACGTGGAGTAAAACGACTACGTTTGGCAATTGATAAAGAGCTTTCTTCATCAAGTTCAATTCCTAGAATTTGAGCTGATCGTCTTAAAATCTCACTAATTTCTTGATCAGTATAAAATTCTAATTTAAAAGTGCCACCAGAAAATCGAGAACGTAAAGGTGAAGAAATTGCTGCAATTCTAGTAGTAGCGGCTAAAAGGGTAAAGGGTGGCAAATCAATTTGAATCACTCTTGCTCCCGGTCCTTTGCCAATAATAATATTTAAATGCCCGGATTCCATCGCGGGATAAAGCACCTCCTCAATCATTTTATTGAGGCGGTGAACCTCATCAATAAATAGAATATCACCCGCTGATAAATTTGTAAGAATAGAAGCCAGATCACCAACTTTTTCAATTGCTGGACCGGAGGTCACTTTTATTTGAGCATTTATTTCTTTGGCTACCAAATGAGCAAGAGTTGTTTTGCCTAAACCCGGAGGACCATAAAAAAGCAGATGTTCTGGTGGTTGCTGGCGTTCTTTGGCGGCAGTCAAAAGAATTTGTAAATTATCCTTGATATTTTTTTGACCAATATAATCTACCCAAGCCAAAGGACGTAAGGAACAGTCTAAATATAGGTCTTCTTTAGGGGGGGTGTTGTTATTCATAAGGGGGTCTAAAACACTTGACATTAAAATTGTTTTATGATAGCATATAATTTAGACGCTGAAATGAAAAAATTTATTGTTTTAATTCAACGTTTATTTTTTTGTCTTAAATCAAGCTTACAAACCTCCAAACAATCTAGATCTATTTATAGATCTAACGGGTTTTTTCGAAAGGACGCTTTGGTTTTCACCTTAGCAGTGAGTTTTACTGAAGCTATCCTTGAGGGATTACTTAACTTTAGATGCACATCCAAAGGGATTGCTTGGAGGTTTGTAGTCTTGATTATTTTTATTTTACAAAGAACGATTTAAATGATTTCTTCATACAAATCTACAACACGAGAGAGTTCTTCCAAAGAAGTCTGACCAGTAATAACTTTTAAGATTCCATCTTGTCTCATATCTAAGATTCCTTGAGTCTTGGCTGCTATCTTTATTTCTTTTTCGCTAGGGTTAGCAATTGTGGTTGCCGCGATTGCGTCATCCATCGTGATGGCTTCAAAAATTCCTTCCCGCCCTTTATAACCGATACCATTACACTTTTCACAGCCACCAGGCACAAAAATTTTATTATTTTCAGTTATTGCACCCTGCCACTCTGGGGGTACTAATTCGGGTCTTTTTTCTATAACACTTTTGATAACCGCGTTAAGTAATTCTTTCTCGCTCTCTTTAACGGCAACTTCTTTTTTGCAATGTGGGCAAAGTTTACGCAATAAGCGTTGGGCGATGGAAAGAGTTAATGAAGAGGTGATAATTTTAGGGTTAACACCAAGATCAATCAAGCGAGGAATAGTCCCCTGGGCGTTATTGGTGTGCAGGGTGGAAAAAACCAAGTGTCCAGTTAGAGAAGATTGAATAGCAGTTTTAGCTGTTTCTCCATCGCGGATTTCACCAATCATAATGACATCGGGGTCTTGACGCAAAGCACTGCGTAAACCAGAAAGAAAAGTATAACCCTGTTTGGCGTTAACCTGAGTTTGGTTGATTCCCCCTAAATGGTATTCAATTGGGTCTTCAATCGTAATAATTTTATTTTCTGGCGAATTTATTTCTCGTAAAAAGGCATAAAGAGTTGTTGTTTTACCGGAGCCAGTTGGGCCAGTTAGAAGAATTAGACCGTTCGGCTTGTGGATTTCCTGATTAAAAATTTCAAAAAGTTTTTTTTCTACTCCGAGTTTATCAAAAGTTAATTCAATCGTTTTGGGATTTAAAATACGCAAAACAACAGATTCCCCATAAGCGGAAGGAATGATTGATGACCGAATTTCAATCTCGGTATTTTCTAAAGAGATGGAGAAGCGTCCATCTTGAGAGGCTTCTTTAATATTTAATTTCATACCAGAAATTAGTTTTAGGCGGGAAATTATTTGCTTATGGATTTTGAGCGGGAAATCAGCTACATCTTGCAATACTCCATCTAGACGGTAGCGAAGACGAATTGTTTTTTGTTCTGGTTCAATATGAATATCTGACGCGTCAGTAACCAATCCACCAGCTAAGATAACTTCTAAAATACCTGAAATACCACCTTGATTTAAAGCGAGACCGCTTTCTTTGTCTATTTCTGTCTTGATATCAGTAATAGTTTTACACTGTTCTGTTAAGCGAGTGATATCTTCTTCAGAAATTTCAATCATACCAGCCTTTGTCTTTTCTGATAAAGAAACTTCACGATAACGAGACCAGGCATTTTCTAGACCAACTTCGGAAACCATAAAAATTTCTATTTTGAAATTTTTGTTTTGCAAATCCTTGATTATCGCCAAAGTCTCGGGCTTGTGGGGTGACAAAACGGCCAAACTGATATTTTTATCCAAGGCTTTAAAGGTGGCGACAGCGGCTTGACGGGCTTCATTTTCGGGTATTAAACGCAAGGCATCGGTGTTTATGGCTGTTTTTGAAAGATCAAGATATGGAAGTCCATAGTGACCAGAAAGGGTTTGAGCCAATTCCTCGGCTTCTTTTTCACGAAGCTCTTTTAGTTGTTTGTCAGTTGTTTGACTATTGGGGTCAATCATTGTTTATATTTTACCCTTTTGCTTTTTTAAAAACAATTCAGAATCTAACAGTATTTCTAATTACATTTCTTGCACAAAAAAAATATAACGCAACCACAAACCTGTGGGTAACTTTTTAGAGAAAGTGAAAATAGGAAAAATAGGGTGAAAAAAAGAAGGCAAGTGATTTTAAGATAAAATTGATAAAATATTTTCGAGTTATTAAATCAATGGAGGCACTTGACAAAAAGATATGAATTTGCTATAATTTAAGATAGGGTAAGAAATTAAAGAAAGTCAATCTTAATGCCCGCTTGAAGCGGGGGAGGTTAAGAAAATGAGAAGCTTTTTGATCGCTCTTTGTTTTGGAGTTTTGGCGGCCGGTTGCGCTACAACAGCGCCTCAGCCCCAACGGGTGATTTATGTCGAAAGACCAACACCTATCGTGGTGTCTCAATCACCAATCCCCACCCAGGTGGTTGTGGTCGAGAGAGCTCCTTCTTGGCAGCAGATGTTGCCAAGGGTTGATCTACGGATTGACTCTCGAAGGAGTGAAAGTCATCATCAACACGCTTCACATCGTTCTAGTGTCAGTAATTGGAGTAGGGGCGGGGGTCGTTCTCACAATTCTTGGTCGTCGTCTCGTTCTAGTAGGAACCGAAACGACGGTAGAGTTCGTCTGAATATTGATGATATTTTTGGCGGGCTCGCTGGGCGACGGTGATGATCATCAGGCGTGCAAGTGAAAACTTGTGCGCCTTTTATTTTGCCTTTTATTTTTGTAGCCGATACAATAATGATAATGAAAAAAGTATCAAAGAGTTTGACCGAGACAAAAACTTTGGCTGAAATTTTTATAAAAAAACTAAAACCGAGTCAACAGGCAAGGGTAGTGACTCTGGTTGGTGATTTAGGTTCTGGTAAAACCACTTTTGCTCAAGCGATAGCGAAAAGCTTGGGAATTAAAGTTAAAATAACTAGTCCAACTTTTATAATTGAAAAAAAATATAAAATTCCTATCCTTAAAAACAATTCAAAGCCTTTTCTCTCAATTTATAAACAACTTATTCACATTGACGCTTATCGCTTGAGTGGAGGGCGAGACCTTTTGGCTTTAGATTGGATCGAAATTGTTAAAAATCCCCAGAACTTGATTTTATTGGAGTGGCCTGAAATTGTGTCAACCATTTTGCCCTCTGACCGTCTTGAGGTTAAATTCAAATTTATTGATGATACCAAGCGTGAAATTTCCTTTGTTTAATTTTAGAATATTTCTTTTCCCTTTTAAATAATGCGTTATACTTAGATTAATGGGGAAAAAGAAAAAATTAGTTCTTTTTGACGCGCATGCAATTATCCACCGCGCTTATCATGCTTTGCCTGACTTTGTTTCTAGTCAAGGTGAGCCAACTGGTGGGTTGTATGGGGTGGCGACGATGTTGATGCGGATAATTTCTGACCTCAAACCAGATTATTTAGTGGCTTGTTTTGACCGAGCGGAAACAACTTTTCGCAAGCAAGCCTATGAAGGCTATAAAGCGGGGAGACCTAAAGCCGAAGCCGAATTAATAGCCCAACTTATCCGCGCGCGTGATATTTTTACAGCCTTCGGCATTCCAATCTATGATGCTCCAGGTTTTGAGGCTGACGATATAATAGGCACTATCGTTGAAAAACTCAAGACTAATAATAATTTACAAATTATTATTGCTTCAGGCGATATGGATACTCTTCAGTTGGTGAAGGGTGATAGAGTTATTGTTTATACTTTACGTAAAGGTTTAACTGATACTGTAATTTACGACGAAAAAAATATCCGAGAACGTTATGGTTTTGCGCCAGCTTTGATAGCAGATTTTAAAGGGCTCAAGGGCGACCCGTCAGATAATATTATTGGCGTATCGGGTGTTGGTGATAAAACGGCGACAATTTTAATTCAAGAATTTGGTTCAATAGAACAAATTTTTAAAAAATTAAAAAAAGATGAAAAAATTTTTATAAATCGAGGGGTAAAAACAAGAATTGTAAACCTGTTAAAAGAAAATGAAGAAGAAGCAATTTTCTCAAAAACTTTAGCGACTATTCGTTATGATGCGCCGATCGAGTTTTCGTTACCAGAAAAAACTTGGACGGAAACCTTTTCTTTTTTTCCAGTAGAAAAAATTTTTATGGATTTAGAATTTCGTAGCTTGATTGGCCGTCTCAAAAATTTAAAATTTGGGGAAGGTTTAAAAATAAAAGAAGAATCAAGTAAAAATGAAGAAGAAATTGACCCCGAAGATATCCGTCGGGTGGGAGTTATGGTGTGGCTTCTTAATTCTGATTTAACTGTTCCTAAATTAGAAGATATTTTGCAATTTGCTGGTTGTGATAATCTTCTTGAAGCGGAAAAATTAATTCTAAATAAATTAAAAGATAAAGGTTTGGAAAAAGTTTGGTTAGAAATTGAAAAACCCCTATTGCCAATTATCAAAAGTATGGAAAAACGAGGGGTTTTAATTGATACTGTTTATTTGAAAAAATTATCACAAGATTATCATATTAAATTATCTAAATTAGAAAATGAGGTTTATGAATTTGTCGAAGAAACTTTTAATATTAATTCGCCGAAACAACTAGGAGAAGTTTTATTTGATAAATTAAAACTTTCTGTCAAAGGACTCAAAAAAACAGCGACAGGTGCTAGGTCAACACGTGAATCAGAACTTTTAAAACTAAAAGGTATTCATCCCGTTATTGAAAAAATTTTAGAATATAGAGAATTGCAAAAATTATTATCTACTTATATTGACAATATTCCGACAATGCTTGACCATGAAAACGTTCTCCATGCTACATTTAATCAAAATGGCACGACCACTGGTCGGATGTCGTCTAATAACCCAAATTTACAAAATATCCCAGCGCGGGCTGGCCTAGGGACTGCTGTTAGAGGGGGATTTGTTGCCCGTCCAGGTTTTAAATTATTGTCTTTTGATTATTCACAAATAGAATTAAGGGTGCTAGCAGCCTTGTCGGGAGACCCAAATCTCACAGCGGTGTTTAAGGAAAACAAAGATATTCATTCTGCGGTAGCCTCGAAGGTTTTTGGGGTTAAAGAAGAGGCCGTTACCAAGGAAATGCGTCGGCGAGCTAAAGTCATAAATTTTGGAATTATTTATGGGATGGGAGTGAATGCTTTAAAAACCAGTCTTAGTGCTACCAAACAAGAAGCAGAGCAATTTATGGCTAATTATTTTTTAACTTTTCCCACTATCAAAAATTATTTTGAAGGAGTGGTAACGAATGCCAAAATAAAAGGCTACACCGAAACTTTATTCGGACGTCGTCGTTATTTACCGGCGCTTAGATCTCCATTGCCACAAATTTTGGCGGCGGCCGAAAGAATGGCAATGAACGCCCCGCTTCAAGGCACGGCGGCTGATATAATTAAGTTGTCGATGATAGAGGGTGAAAAAAGATTGAAGGAAGCTGGGTTGGGAGAGAAAGCTCACCTTTTGTTGCAAATCCATGATGAATTAATTTATGAAACAGCAGAAGATGTCGTTGAAGAAGTGAAAAAAATTATTTGTTTGACAATGGAAAAAACTGTTAAATTACCAGTGCCACTTTTAGTTAGTTATGATTGTGGGCGATCTTGGTTTGATTTGTGATCTTTAAATAAGAAGTTTTCTTCTTGTCATTTAGATAAAATAGTGATCTTTTTCCACATTTTAAAAACTTGCTTTAAAAAGCTCAATATTATATGATAAAACTGCAATATTTTATTTTGCAATTAAGCAAAGGTCGATTAAGGTAATCTAACTATATCTCATGAAAAATTACGTTATCGTCGCTATTGTAATCATTTTGATTATCATTGGCGTGGTTTGGTTCAAGTCTCAAGCTCCGGTTACCCCAGAGGGTGAGGTTGAAGTTTTAACCGAAGAAACAACCGACCTTGAAGGTGATATGGGCGAGGTTATGGAAGGAGAAGTTGTTGAAGAAGAAGTCACAACTACTTCTGAAGTTTCCGAGTAAAAATCACTAATCAAAAAACAAAAAAACGGTGTAAAAGCCGTTTTTTTTTGTTTTTTTTAAGAAAAGATTCTAAAATATAAATACTATAAAATAATTTAATTTAATTATGTTGGGAATATTAAATGGTGAAATAATCTTAAGTCTAGTCTTGGCAATGGCCCTTGGTATTTGTCTCGGTTTTGAACGAAATTTGGCGGGTAAGGTCGCTGGGATGAGGACTTTTGCTTTGGTCAGTTTGGGGGCCGCCCTCTTTGCAATAATCTCAAAATTGGTAACAGAACAAACGATTGGTATAATAAATTTTGACCCCTTACGGATGGCGTCACAGGTAATTGTCGGTATCGGTTTTCTTGGAGCTGGTTTGATTATGTCTAAGGCTGGCAAGGTGACTGGCCTGACTACAGCAGCGGGAATGTGGGTGGCGGCCGGGGTTGGCTTGTCTTGTGGCTTTGGTCTGTATTGGTTGGCATTGGTGGCGACAGGTTTGATATTGTTTATTTTTGCTATTCTTTGGATCGTTGAAAGAGATTTTGTGAGCGATTTTCAAAAGAAAACGAAAGACGAAATTAATGATGGATAAACTTTTATGACGATTGAAGACAAAAAAGAAAAATTGCGCGCAATTAAAAATGAAATTTTGATTTTTAAAAAATCACCATTGTTTGCCTTTCGGCAGGCAAATAGATTTTTCCCAGTAATTGGTGAAGGCAATCATGAAGCAAAGATTATGTTTATTGGCGAGGCGCCGGGGCGCAATGAGGCCAAAACTGGTCATCCTTTTTGTGGATCGGCAGGAAAAATCTTAGATGAGCTTTTGGCAGAAAACAGTATTAGTCGAACAGAAGTTTACGTAACCAATATAATCAAAGATCGACCACCGCAAAATCGGGACCCTTTACCGGAAGAGATTGCTTGTTATGGTCCATTTCTTGATAGGCAGATTGAAATTATAAAACCTCAAGTAATTGCTACACTAGGACGTTTTTCTATGCGATATATTTTGGAAAAATTTACTATTCCTGAAGCTTTAAAATCAATCAGTGAGCTTCATGGGAAAGTTCTTTCTGCCCAAGCTTCTTATGGTCCGATTATTATTATACCCTTTTACCATCCAGCGGCGGCTATTTATAACCGCGCTCTAATTGAAGATTTAAAAAAAGATTTTGCTATTCTTAAAAATTACCATTAAGATTAAGTTATGAATAAAGCGCTTAAGTTGTTTTCTTGGAATGTTAATGGGATAAGGGCGGTAATTAAAAATGGTTTCTTGGGGGAGTTTTTGACAGAAGTTAAGCCGGATATTTTAGGTTTGCAAGAGATCAAAATTGCCAATGTTGATCGAGAGAAGATGGCAAAAAAATTTTCTGCTCAAGACCCGTCGGTTTCTGGTTGGGATTTTGTTGATTATGCCGAATATTGGCATTCTGCCAAGAAGCCAGGTTATGCTGGCACAGCAGCTTTTTCTCAAATTGAGCCTTTGGCTGTTGGTTATGGTTTTGTTTTGCCAGGTCAAACAAATGGCGAGGATGAGGAGGGGAGAGTGTTGACCTTGGAATTTGAAAGGTTCTTTTTTGTTAATACTTATTTTCCAAATGTGCGTCATGATCTTTCTCGTCTAGCCTTGAAAGAGGATTTTAACAACAAATGGCTCAAACATATTAAGAAGTTGGAAAAAATTAAACCGGTTGTTACTTGTGGTGATTTTAATGTGGCGCATAAAGAAATTGACTTGGCCCGACCTAGGGATAATATAGGCAATCCTGGTTTTACTGATGAAGAACGAAAATGGGCGGATAAATTTGCAGCCGCTGGTTTAATAGATACTTTTCGATTTGTGCATGGTGACAAAGAAAAAATTTATTCGTGGTGGAGTTATAAATTTCATGCACGGGCAAGAAATATTGGTTGGCGGATAGATTATTTTTGGGTTAGTAAAACCCTTAAAAAAAATGTTAAAGAGGCATTTATTTTAGATACTCAACTCGGTTCCGACCATTGTCCAGTTGGCATCAGCCTTGAAATATAATATAAAATTGGTAAAATCTTTTTATTTTTAACTTTAATCTTTGATTTTTACATTTCAAATTCCCTATGCTCTATCTTACTTATGGTTCCGACAAAAAAAAGACACGCGACAAGCACCTGGCTTTGGCTCGGTCAATTTTAAATAAGCAACCAGGAGCAACCCTTTTTAAACTAAGTGTGGAAAATTTCTCAATTGCTGAGTTTGAGGAACTCATCTTTGGTCAAACACTTTTTGTGCGACATTTTATAATTGCTAGTGATAACTTATTGAAGGAATTAAAAGATAAAGTGGCCAAAGATTTTATTCTAACCCACCTGTCCGACATCGCTGAATCAAAGAATCTATTCTTGTTTTTAGAGGAAGAGGAAACTCTGAATAGAAGCGTTAATTTAGAAAGTAAAGATAAGTGGAAGAGGCGACGAGCAGAAATTGAAAAAGTAAAAAAAATGGCAACTAAAACGCAAGAATTTTCCGTCCTACCACCGCCTGAATTTAACATCTATTCAATCGTTGACGCTTTTGCGACTCGCGATAAAAATGAGGCTTGGACCCTTTACGAAGAAGCTCTTTTGTCTGGGGTGACGCCGGAAGATGTTTTGTGGAAAATAATTTGGCAGGTGCAAAATATGCTCTTGGTTAAAAGAACTGAAAATGAGAAAGAGTTAAATCTCAAACCTTTTGTCTTGGGTAAAACCAAACGTGTGGCACAAAAGTTTGAAATAGAGGAGTTGGAAAAATTGTCTAGTGAATTGGTGGACCTTTATCATGAAACCTATCTAGGTTCGGAGGAATTTGAATTTGGATTAGAGAGGATTTTGTTGGGGGTATAAAAAGGCCACAGCTTGAGCTTCGCTGTGGCGTAGGTGGGTTGGCGAGTTTCCGACCTCGCTAGCTTGAGGATATGCACCCAACCGTTGCAAATCTTCTGTGATTAGATTGTTGTGGTCGGTGAATATTTTTATGCCAAGTTCACAGATGGTTTTAGGATGGCATAAGCTCCTCAACGACTTCCTAATTTCACAAAACCCAGGTGTGAGAGTTGGGTTTTATGAAATCCACTAGTCGTATGCCGCTCGAGAGTAGACATATTACAACCCATTAATTTATATTAACAGCCCCACGATTTTTTACAAGTTTTAGTTTTATTGATGTCTTTTCCCAATTTTTTAGTCCTATGGTAAAAAATTGGGGAGAAAAACACCTGGGTTTTTTTGTTCTTATTGCTTGTAAAAAATAAGTTAGAGCTTGGTGCCCTGTGAGGGATTCGAACCCCCGACCGTCTCCTTAAAAGGGAGCTGCTCTACCAACTGAGCTAACAGGGCATATAACGTTTTTTATTATTATACTTACTTTATCATAAACTTATACAACCCACTTGTTTTTACCCTATAAGCATTGGGACGAAACCAATTGAGTATATTTATCATCTACTCAATTGGTTTTGCTAAAGTTTTGTATGTTGAGTAAATAATTCAGTGAATTGTTCTAACAGAAAAATAATAACAGATTTTTCCAGTTTTTCAAATTTTTTGTCTATGTTATAGTGCTGGTTATGGTTGCTAAGAAAGCAAAAAGAAAGGTGGTGTTGGTTTTGCCAGACATTCGAAGTGCCTTGAATGTCGGTTCAATTTTTCGGACAGCCGAAGCGGCAGGGGTAACTAAAATTTATTTAACTGGTTATACTCCGTCACCAAAAGATAATTTCGGACGAATTAACAAACAAATTAGCAAAACTGCTCTTGGAGCAGAAAAAAATATTTTGTGGGAAAAGATTAAGCCTACTCAAAAACTTTTGCGTGGGCTTAATCAAGAAAATTTTCAAATAGTTGCGGTGGAACAAGCAGTCAAATCTATTGATTATAAAAAATTTAAACTTAAAACCAATACCGCTTTTATTTTTGGAAATGAAACAGAAGGTTTGTCTAAAAAAATTTTAAATAAATGTCATCAAATTATAGAGATACCAATGTGTGGGCAAAAAGAATCTCTTAATGTTTCAGTTTCGGTGGGGATAGTTTTGTTTCGGATATTGAATATTTGATTATTGTTTTTTTATTATTTATTTTATAAGATTATTAAGATTAAAATTAAAAAAGAGCTTATGAAAACTCTCGTTAATTGGTTTATCGCTGCTATTGTTATTTTGATCGCTGCTTATTTGGTGCCAGGAATAACTGTTGCTAGTTTTTGGGTAGCGTTAATCGCGGCCCTGGTTCTTGGTATGATCAATGCGTTTATAAAACCAATAATTATTTTTTTAACTCTACCAATTAATCTCGTTACTCTTGGTTTGTTTACTCTGGTTATCAACGCTTTGTTGATAATGTTGTCAGCCTCTTTAATTGCTGGTTTTGCGGTTGCTAGTTTCTGGGTGGCGTTAATTTTTGCAATTGTTTTGTCGGTAATTAATTGGGCGGTGGAGCGAATTTTCTAAACTTATTTCTGACAATGCTGGCAAAAATGTGTGCCACGACTGGCATGGGTGATTTTTTGGATTGGGTGGCCGCAGATTTTACAAGGTTTATTTTCGCGTCCATAAACTTTGAGATGGGGAACAAATCCTCCCGGCGAACCGTTTGAACGACGATAATTTTTAGATGATGTGCCTTTGTGGTGGATGGAAAATTTAAGGATTCTAATAATCGCCAAACGTAGTCGTTTTAAATCTGCTGGCTTTAGATTAAGAGCTTGTTTGGTTGGCAAGAGCCTTGCTTGAAAACAAGATTCATCAACATAAATATTGCCCAAACCGGCAATCAACGACTGGTCTAGTAAAATTTTTTTAATAGAACGTTTGGGGTGATGTTTAAAAATATCAGTCAAAGCTTGATCAGTAAAAATTTTTGACAAGGGTTCTAAGCCATAAGGTTTGATGAGTTGTTTCATTTGTTGATCGGTAACTAAACGAACCCAGCCGAATTTTCGAAGGTCATTAAAATAAAGTTTGCTATCGTCTTTGAATTCAAAAATTAAGCGGGTGTGTTTAGTCGGTTGTTTTTCGGCAAGGGCTTGATCGGGGTGGCCACCGCCGATGGCCCGGCCTTTTTTGGGTTCAAAAATAAGCTGGCCGGTCATTTTAAGGTGGACGGCGAGTGCGGTCGTGTCGGCAAAGTTAATAAAAAGCATTTTGGCGCGGCGACTAATGTCAACAATTTTTTTGCCAGCCATTTGTTTAGCGAATTCTTCTGGCGAGAGGGGGGAAACCGTTTTCCACCACAAAACTTCCACCGACTTTATTTGTCGGCCAGGCAGAGCTTTGGCGAGCTCTCTTTTTAAGGTTTCTACTTCAGGGAGTTCGGGCATGGGGATAGTATTTAAAATATAGCATATAGTATGTTGGAGATAGAATGAGGTATGTAGAATAGGGAATATGGAATTTAAAATGAGAGAAAACAAGGAAAAAAGCTAGCAGCTTAAAGGGAAAACAATTAACGATTAACAAAAGAGAGTTCTGGATATTTTAGGGTTTAAAATAAGGCCTTGATATAATAATAGATAGAATAAAGCAAGGTGTTCTTGCTTGACTGCTCCGGCAGATCCCGGGAAACGACCTGTTAGAAGCAGGTCAAGATCTTTGAAAGGGTAGAGTCATGAGTAGTGACAAGAACGTTGAGAAGAATGTCTGGGAACGTCTCTTTAAACTGTGGGCCACTGTCTGTAAACTTCTGGTGGATGACAAACGTGATCTGGAAAAAGTTACGAGGATGCTTCAACAGATCGTGGATGAGACGTATAGCAACCCCTATCTTCGCAAGATCACCATTGGTGTTCTCGGTGCCACAACCGGAGCACGTTACCTCAAACTCGATTTCTGGGGGACGGACGTAGCTAGTCCCGTCACCGAAGAAGCGTCGTTTGAGGTCTTTGAAATGATCAAAGATGGCACCTTCGAGCAGATCTTCGGAGGGTTTGGTGTGGATGATTTCAAGAAGTTGTTCTGGTCGCAAGACCAGATCATAACTTTCTTTGAGGCTAATTCCGACAAACTTCATCCGAAAGGTTTGGCCACGTTCTTCCTTTTCAGCGTAAAGCTGAAGAAGGGGACAGAAAATGACGAGGAATTCTTCGTTGCTGACGTCTATCGGCTTGGCGATGCCCGGTTTAGGACGCACGTGTACTGCTTGTCCGACGACAACGTCTGGCGCGCCGAGGACCGTAACCGGTTTGTGGTTCCGCAATGGCCCCCCTGACTCTTTGCTCCTTCAGTCACTTAGACTCTCAATCCCTTGGACCCTTCGGGGCGCCAGGGGATTTTATTATAATAATCAAGCAATTATGGATTCCTCACGGTCATGGCTTCGGTGTTATGATTGTGAAAATATGTGCTTGAGAATTTTGTCGGGCAAGTCTTGTAAAAGAGTGGATTCACATTTTTCTTAAACAAAAAATATTCAGTTGGTGCGATAAATTGGAGGACTTATAATGTCTCATATAATATTCAATCGGTCATGATTTGGCCGATTGTGGCACAGATGATTTATCGCATGAATTCTTCGTTGCTGACGTCTACTGGCTTGGCGATGCTCGGTTCAGGGTGCACGTGTATTGCTTGTCCAACGACAATGTTTGGCGCGCCGAGGACCGTCCCCGGTTCGTGTTTCCACAACTGTTGGTTTTCTCCTCGGCTTAAGGTCGGGGAGTTTTTGCTTGCAAATCTTTCTTCCAACCGCCAAGTTGTCGGCCGATTTCACCTAATTTTTGCGTTAAGTCCGCGCTCATCTCTTCCCTTGCCACTTCATAATCACTCCAAGACATCTTCTTACCACTCGGCCCCATAATGTATGGGTCAGTGCCTTTGCCGGTGATAATGACGACATCACCTTCTTTGGCTTCTTTGATGGCCGCGCGAATCGCTTCGCGACGATCCAAAATTTTAACATAAGGTTTGGTGATACCTTCGGCGACTTCGGCAATAATTTGTTCTGGATCTTCGTCATAGGGATCTTCGTTGGTGAGAATAATATAATCACAGTGGTTACTGGCCACCTTTCCCATTTGTGGTCTTTTCCACTTATCGCGTCCACCCCCACAGCTACCCAAGACGCAGATTTTTCGTCTATCGCCTAGGGTCTCATAGGCTTTAGCGAGAGAGTCGGTAGTGTGGGCGTAATCTACAATCACCTCAAAGTTTTGTCCTGGTTTATCAGAAAAAACTTTTTCCATCCGACCGGGGATTTTGCCTAGGTTGGCGAGGGCTTTTTTAATATCGTCATCAGTTGCGCCAAAGATTTTGGCCATTTTGGCTGCGCCCAGAATATTCAAGACATTAAATTGACCGGTCAAAGCCGTTTTCACCTCTTTGCTGTCAATCGTTAATTTTGAGCCAGCAAGGGTGGTGTCAAAAGGTTTGGCTTGGGCGAGAGAAAATTCTAGTTGTATAGCGGATGGGGCCTGGTCCTTAAACTTTTGCGCTTCTTGGTCATCGGAATTAACCACCAGAAACTTTGGTGCCTTTTTTGATTGATCCAACGCGCGGGCGTATTCTAACTTGGCTTCTAAATATTTTTCAAATGAGCCGTGTGACTCAATGTGTTCGGGGGAGATGTTGGTAAAAATTAAGCCATCTAAATCAATAAATTTGTGGCGGAAGAGCTTGGATCCTTCCGAGGTGCCTTCTATTACGGCAAAATCACAGCCGGCTGAGACGGCTCGGCGGAGGAATTTTTGCATAAACATCCGACCAGGCATACTCATTTTGTAAAGATTGCGCTCGATTTTGTCGCCGATTTTAAACTGTAGAGTGGAAGTGGAAGCAACCTTATGCCCAGCGGTGGTCAAAATGGCAGATAAGATTTCGGTTGTGCTGGTTTTGCCCTTAGTTCCTGTCACAAAAATAATTTTTAACTGACGTGCGGGGAAACGATAAATAATTGCGCCTAACCAAGCAAGCAAATAGTGATAAAGAGGCTGAACCGCGACAAAAAGTTGGCGAGGAATAAACTTTTTTAACCAATGTAAAATTTTGTCCAACATCTTGCCTGGTTTTATTTATGATGAAGATTTTTAAGAGCGCTCTTGACCTTATCCTCGGTAGAAGTAATTTCTGTCGGAATTTGACGCAAGGCCTCACGGGCTTCGCGGGGAGAATAACCAAGCATTTCCAAAGCTTGAAGAGCCTCTGTTTCTTGGGTCAGATCGTCTTGAGGATTTTCGCCAACTAAAGCAATTATTTTGTCTTTTAATTCTAGAATTATTTTTTCCGCGATTTTGCGACCGATGCCGGAAACTTGTGTCAAATAAGAAGAATCACCAGCAGAAACCGCTTTTTTAAGAGTTTCTGGTGGCGCTAAGGATAAAATAGAAAGAGCGCTTTTGGGGCCAACACCAGAAATACCTATTAAAAGTCCAAAAAAGTCCAATTCTGTTTTGGTGAGAAATCCATAAAGGTCCAAAACTTCTTCGCGGACAACTAGATGTGTCCAAAAACTGGCAGTTTTGCCCTCGCTTAAATTTTGAGTAGTTTCTGGGGTTAAGAAGATTTTATAACCAACGCCGCCGACATTAAGAATAACAAAACGTTCGTCTTTATAACTAATATCACCTTTTAGTTGACCAATCATAAGTAAATCATACCTTTTCATTTAAACACTTGCAATTATTTGGCAATTCTTGTATTCTGTGACGGTATGCCAATAACAAAATCAGCTCAAAAAGCCTTGCATGGATCTAAAAATAAAAAACTTTTTAATGACCGACGTGCCAGGGCGATGAAGGGCGAAATCAAAGAAATAAAAAAAATGACAGATGCCAAAGATGCCAAAGGCGCCAAAGATAAACTTGCAGACGCTTATAAGGCGATAGACAAAGCAGCCAAGAGGGGAATTATCAAGAAAAATACTGCTGCTCGTAAAAAATCTCGCTTAGTCAAAATGATAAAAAATGTTTCCTAAAAAACACCCTCATAGAAAGGGTGTTTTTAGATTTAAGGAGCAAAGTTGCTAATAAGAACTTCAGCCAAGGCGTAAATTAACCAAAATATAAAAAGTTGGTAACCTTCTTTTTTAGAAATAATTTTTCCAGAACGCATAAAATTAATCAAGATAAAGGAAGCAACAAGCATAAAAAAACCGGTTACATAGATAATTTTTTTGGGGAACGAAAATGGATTAATAACTGCAAGGATTCCGATTACAATCGTAGCGTCAGCTAATACTGTCCCTAAAATATCACCCACCACCAAACCATCCTCATTCTTTTTTAAGGTTTTTAAGCAATAAAAAAATTCAGGCATTGTTGTGCCAAGTCCAACAACTAACAATCCGATTAAGAGCGGGGGAACATGCAAGGCTGTTGCTAAAGAGGATGCTGATTCTACGGTGAAGTGGGAACCAGTCAATAACAAAAACATCGCAAATAAAAAGAGGATTAAGTTTTTTAACCACCCACCTATTTTTTTCTGAGGGATTGAGGTATTTATATTATCTCTTAAGACAAGATAATAGAAAAAGATGCCGACAAGGATAAGTAAGACGCCTTCAAGTCTTGAATAATAACCATTCAGGCCAAAAAGTAGCGGTAGAAGCAAAAAGAAAGGAAAAACACGCACGTCTTTTAAAACTTTGCTTTCAATATGGATATTCCTACCAACGTAAATAATCAAAATAGCTAGGACTAACGTTAGGTCTGCGATATTTCCACCAAATAAAGTCCCTAAGCCAAATTCAGGGACATTTTTTAGAGCCGAATTTATTGAGATAATGGTTTCGGGCAGAATAGAAATAAAAGCAACAATTATAAAACCAATAACGTATTTTGAAAGCCGAAAATTTTCAGCCAACCTGGATGAATAAGTTGTTGCCATTGTCGCCCCCTTTATCACTAACAACAAAGAAAAAATAAAAATCAATAAATTCTCAATCATAAAAATTGGTGCTCCCACGAGGAATCGAACCTCGATTACAGGATCCGCAATCCTGCGTTCTATCCGTTAAACTATGGGAGCAAATCTTATTTAATTTAGCACAAATCAGAAAAAATGCTAATGGCCTTAGCTTGTGAAGAATTAAAAAATAAAGATTAAAAAATTAGAACTGAAATCTAAAAACCCAAAAGATCAGAGATTTCTTCGGCAAAGGTCTTTTGACGTTCCTCTTCCTCAATAAATCTTCTAAGATAGAGGCGAATTAAAGTTGGCTCAACATCTTCAATTGAAATATAAATATGTGGGAAAAAAGCTCGGTTATAATTAATGATTAGCATTGGTAAACCTTGACGTTCTTCATCTACCCAAAAATAACTGGCGCGCTCGTAAGGATAAAGATTTTTCCCAATCTGGAAACCCTTAGGAGTTAAACGAATGTTCATTTTTTGCGGCGGTCTTTTTTCATAAGCGTAAAGGGCAAAGGCGGCAATAGTGATAATCAAGGATAAAAGTAAATTGCCAAAAATAAAAGATAAGACAACTCCAAAAAAAGCAATTACTCCAAGTGTCCAGAACCAATCAGTGCTTCTTTGACGCTCTTCATATTCATCAGCTTCCCATTCAATTATTGCTGGCAAGCCTAAACTTTTAAGTTTTTCTTCCATCCTTTATATTATAACAATTAAAAATCAGAAAAAGTATAGAGAGTTGTTGATAAGCTTACAATTTATGATGCGTTGATTTTGCAAGTTAATTTGGTAAGATTGAGGGTGATTAACCTTGGAGGGGTCGCATAGTGGTTTAGTGCGGCGGTCTTGAAAACCGCTATGTCCGAAAGGGCATCGCGAGTTCGAATCTCGCCCCCTCCGCCAAGTTTTACATCCAGCGAAATTGAAAGATGTTGCCCTTGACAAATAGTCATTTCTTTGCTACTCCAAGTATAGATATAAATAGTTTTTTGGCATAAGAATTAATGTTGAGACGAGCTTTTTGAGCCTTGAATCAAGAAATCAAGACCTAAAAAGCTCGTCTCAAACCGAGATAAGCCGCTATCGAGCGATTCGTACAATTCAACTAGGAGGTATAACGATGACGATCAGATCGATCACGTTCAATCAGCAGAAACAATTTAAGCGTTTTGTTGAGGATGCGGGCAATCGTGCCCTCAAAGAAGTTAACCTTGATAGGGATGGACTCCAATACCTCATTGAACATGGTGGAGATTTCCAAGCTTATCTTATTGACGGCGTTCGTCGCTTCGGAGCGAAAGTTCCTAGCTACGGTTTAGCACGATCTATTCTCGGTGTGGATTTTATTACACCAGAGAGAGTCGCTAAGGCTCGCAAGAATATTGTCTACACAGACGAACAAATCTCGAAACTTATCAAAAATCTACCATCGGAGGCGGTTCTCAAGTGGTGTAAGGATCACGGTTATGCCGTTATACCCGCACCCCCTACGACGATGTCTATACTTGATATCCGAGAGGTCCAGAGAGATCTTTTCTGTTCAAAAACGGGTGGGTGGTATGATGGTCAGAGATTTGCTTGCAAAGATAAGACGTCTTTCGGGTGGCTGTCGGTCAAAAAGACACCCGTCCAAAACTCAATTGGGAAGATGTATGATGAGCAGGAAAAGCTTCTTTTCTCACCCGAGAAGGTTCCGAACGCCGCTGAAATGTGTTGGTTCATTACAACCTATTTCAAGGTTTGTGGCATCCAATTATTCAAAGGTGTTTATGTTCGAACATCCAGCTGGGCTTCGGTTGGTTATCATGTTTGTGTTGGTTTTTCTTCAACTGGAGAAATTGACATAAGGGATTCTTGGGACGGCTACGACAACACTGGTTTGTCGGTTGCTTTGGTAAATTAACTGAATATTTGAGCCTTCGTAATTTTTTACGAAGGCTCTTTTTTTAGTTTTTATTGAATTTGACCAAGATGATGATAAAATTGAATGGTGTTTCTTTTTGTCTAAATATATTAAAATAAAGAGGTCGAATATTTAACAAGCTCAAATAATTATTAATTCAATATAAATTATATGAAAAATAAAATTTTTATAATTAGCACATTGGCGATAGCTCTTGCTTTTATTAACAATGTCTATGCGGTGGGCCAAAATAGTAATGACGAGATTGGTACTGGGACACAAATACAACAACAAACACAACAAAAATTACAAGATGGAACTGGAGCAAGCAATCAAGTCCAAAATCAAGTCCAAAACCAAGGGGAAGTTAGCCAACTTCAAAATAATCAATTACAAGGAATACAGAATGAAATGGCGACAGCAACCCAAAGAAAAAGTCAGGTTGCTAATGCTGTGCAGGAAATGTTGCAGGTAGCAAATAGAAATAGCGGAATTGGTCAACAAGTAAAAATTATCGCTCAAGCTCAAAATCAAAATCAAGAAAAATTGGAAACGAGTTTGCAAAAAGTTCAAAGTCGCGGTGGACTAGTTAGATTCTTTGTTGGACCGAACTATAACGAAATAAATAACGTAAGGAAATTACTAGAACAAAACAAAGAACAAATTAAGCAATTAAACCAAATCAAAAACCAGTTTGTTTCCCAAAATGATCAACAAATATTAACTGAACAAACCGAAACCTTGGAACAAGTCAATCTAGAAATTGAAAATTCTTTGGAAATAGCACAGAAAGGGTTCAGCTTATTTGGTTGGATGTTTAGAATGTTTTTTAACTAAATCTAATTATTTTAGATAATTTTATTACCTAAAAATAATGCTTTAAACGCTCCATCACCCATCTGGAGCGTTTAAACTTTCAATTTTTTGGGTCTTGTGCCATAATCAACTCGGAAAGGAGGTTGATTATTATGGAAAGCAAACCTCAAATTGTAACTTTAGCGTTTCCGTTGTTGATGGATTCTTATCGTTTGGTTCTTTTGGGTCAAGATGAAACGGGGGAGAAAAAAAGTGATTACTGTTTAAACTGTTTGGCGTGTTTGGTTTCGGAGAAGGAAACACCCATGATTGTAGCACTGAAAAGTTTACAACAAGAATTTGGGCTAATCACCAGACGAGAAGATTTGCGTCTAGGAATGTCTTTGGACATCTTTTTTTCAACTGAACATCGGTATCGATGTCTTATTTTCTTGGCCAAATCTTGGCGGTTTGATAATAAGGCAAGAAAGCAAAATTTCCCCTTTTGGCAACTTTGCGGGTTGTTTCCAAAAGTGGTGTGGCCATCAGATTCTCTTTGGGCTTTGGAAGTAACATCTAAACGACGTTTGGACGCCAAAGCTATCCATAACAAAGATGGGTCAAAGTTGCTTAGTTTTGACCTAGAATCTATCGAGATTGAATCCGTGCCATGAGGGGTCAAAAGACCCCTCTTAATTTTTACACCCTAATTATTTTTAGTGGTATAATTACTTTATTGATAGATTAAGATTTTATTTATGAAAAAGAAAATTTTAATTATTTTAACGATGATAGTTTTGCTTTTGATGGTGGGGCTTGCTTTGCGTTCTTGTCCATGTTTTGAGTCATTTTCGTCAAAAGATTTGATTTGGGCTAAACAGATATCTGAAATAAAAGCGATTTTAAAAGAAACTAAAGATATTTCTACTGAAGGACAATTACGACCGGTCCAAATTGTCCGCGAAGTTGATTTGACTGGTGATGGAATTTCTGAAGCTTTAGTAACAACTGGTTCCGGAGGAGCTTATTCTGATGATTTAGTTTTGTTTGTTTGGAAAGGAGATAGTCCTGCTTTGGCTAAATTTATTAATGCCCTAGGAGAAGAATCCTCAATTATTTTTTCAGAAGGCGCTTCGGTACGTAATGGGGCAAGTGTAAATTGGAAACCAGAACAAAGAATTATTTATTCTAGTAGTTGGAATATTGATTTTAATGGTGCTTTGGCTGATTGTGAAGTAAACGCTTATCAGTATGACGATAATCAGCTAGCTTTTGTTTACCAAGAAGATTTAAGTGCCACGATTGGATTAGAATTCTGTGCCGTTTTACAACAATCACTTTAAAGTATGCGATTGTTGGGAATTGATTATGGTCACAAAAAAGTTGGTTTAGCGATTTCAGATGAATCTGGCCGTTTTGCTTTTCCCTTGGCAGTTGTGATCAATGATAAATCCCTGTTGAAGAAAATCAAAAAAATCTGCGAGCAGGAGAAAATTGAAATAATTATAATTGGAGAATCTCTTGATTTATCTGGTCAACCTAATCCAATTATGACAAAAATTAGAAAATTTGCGGATGAATTAAAACAAGAAACCAAATTACCGTTTAAATATGAGCGTGAATTTTATACTAGTTGGGAAGCAAAAAGAATAATTGATGAATCTCAAACGGACAAAATGACTGACGCTCGTGCTGCTGCCTTAATTTTAAAAAGTTATATTGATCAACAGAACAATCGGAGCGATAGATAATCTATGGTTTTTACTTCTTGATTTTTGTGCTAAATTAAATTTAGGAATCTTGATCTTATAATTGGCTTGAAAGCCAAGGATAAAAAATCTTCTCTTTGTCGTTGATAATTTTTTATCTTTATGACCTCGTGCTGTCTGGTGCGGGGGTTTTTTTTGTTTTATAATAAAAGAGAATGAAGCATACAAATTTTTTTAAACTTTTTCCCGTGCCTAATTATCTTTTAGTCCCAGTAGTTGGGTTGGATGTTTCTGACCGTTCAATTAAATATATTGAGCTTTCTAGTAATGGCCAGATTGGAATAAAACGATATGGAGAAAAACTAATGCCTGTTGGCGTGATTGAGGAGGGGCGAATCAAGAATAAGACGGAAGCCATTAAAGTTTTAACAGAATTAAAAAAAGAATTGGGTCTTAACCATATTTTCGCTTCTTTGCCAGAAGATGAGGCTTTTATTGCTCGTATGAAAATGCCGGCAATGAAAAAAAGTGAGTTGCGAGATAGTATAGAATTACAACTTGAAGAATATATACCCTTACCACCAGATCAATGTATTTTTGATTTTGAAATAATAAGCAAGATAGGGGAAGTAGAAAAAAAAGGCGCCGATGTCTCAGTTTCTGTTCTTCCTAAAAGTATTGTGGAAGATTATTTAGAAATTTTTACTCAAGCTGGTTTAGAACCCCTCTCATTTGAAATTGAAGCTCAAGCGATTGCTCGTGCTTTAATCAAAAAAGGTGACTCAGGGACTTCTATGATTGTTGATATTGGCAAGATTCATACTGGTTTTTCAATCGCACAGGCTGACAGGGTTATTTTTACGTCTACTATTGGTTTGGGAGGGTCAAATATCACTTTTTGTTTACAAAGAGCTCTTGGTTTGGATGCAATTACGGCCGAAAAAGTTAAAACAGAAAGAGGCCTTTTGCGTTCCAAAGAAAATCAAGAAGTGTTTGCTGCTTTGATGCCGCCAATTTCAGCTTTGAAAGACGAAATTAAACAACGTTTTAGTTATTGGCAAAATCATTATGATAAAGATGAGGGGAAAAGATCTTCTATTGATAGAGTCATCTTAATTGGAGGGCAATCTACTTTGCCGGGATTTCAGGAATATTTGGAAGCACATTTGGAAATACCGGTAGAGTTAGGGGATCCTTGGATTAATTTTATATTAGGGAAAGATGAATTGCCGCCGATAGATTATAATAACGCTATGCGTTATATTACCGCGCTTGGATTGACGTTAAAAAATTGTCAGATTAATTATGGTTTTTAAATCTTGAGTTTTATTATGTCAAACTTGTTACCCGAGAGAAATAAAGAAGAAATTCACGTTAAATTTTTTTATCGCAAACTAACAATTATTGTTGTGACAATTTCTGTTCTAATTTTTATTTCAAGTGTTTTATTGTTATCAATTTATATTTATTTATATTTCGGTGGAATTGGTAACAAAGAAGAGACAAAAATCTTGTCCGAACTTTCAATTGTTGACCAAGAGCTAGTTAACATGGCGCAAGATTTAAACAAAAAAATGAATATTCTTTTGCCCAAAAACGATGCCATTTTGCCCTCAGTGGTCATTGCGTCGTTGCTTGAGCCCAAGGGCGAGGGTCTAACAATCCATCATCTAGCGTTTGAATGTCAGTCTTTAAACAAAGTTTGTATTGCGGCGGTTCTTGGGCAAACAAGAGATAGACAAACTTTACTTGATTATGTTTCTGTTTTAAGAAAAAATAAATTTTTTAAATCAGTTGAATCGCCAATCAATAATTTGATAAGTGACAAAGATAGTCAATTTAATTTGGAATTAGAAACAAATCCGATAAGAGAATTTTGAAATTAAAAATGAAAAAAGAAAAAAACATATTTTGTGTAGTCATTATTATTTGCTTTTTGGCGCTGATTCTTTGGTTGTTCTTAGGGTGGTTAGTTTGGGATATTCAAAAAGAAAAAGTAACAACGACCGGAATACATTTCACAATCTCTAGTTTGAAATCGTTAAGAAATTTTTTGAGCAATTCTCAGTCCCAAATTGAGATGATTGAAAATCAATTTGTAGATAAAGAAATGACGGTTGAGTTTATTGAAAAAATTGAATCAGCAGCTAGGCAGGCCGGAATTGTTTTAAAAATAACTAGCGCTCAAGACATTCCGGATGTCATTATTAGTTACACTAGCGAGGGACATTTTCGCAGCTTAATGCAATTTCAAATATTGGTGGAAAATCTGCCATATAAATTATTTTTTAATAAATTTTCTTTTTATAAAAAGGAAGTCGTTGCCAACGATGAACTTTGGTTGATTGAGAGCATCGTCAAATTAGAAAGTGTAAAATAATATGAAAAAATTTTTGGCTTTAAATTTTCGTTTACCCAAAAATCCTTTTAAAGAGGAGTTGAATCCGTTTAGTTTTTGGAAAATAACAATCGGTTTATTTTTGGGGGGATTGGTTTTGACGATGATTTTTCATACTTTTATCTTTTGTTGGCTTAAATCTCGAATTGAAAAAGAAATGGATGTTAAAACAAAAGAAGTCTTATTTGATCGCGAACTGTTGCCTAAGACTTATCGCAAAATAAAGTTAAAAGAAGAATATTTCAGTAGATATTTTGACGAAAAACCGGAATTGAAAGACCCAAGTTAATTTTTAGTTAAATAAAAATTAACTAAGAGTTTTTGCCGGTTTTTCAATCGCGAGTTTATTTTTAATTTTCCTCTGTGCCCCCGCGAGGAATCGAACCTCGATTGGGAGATTAGAAGTCTCCAGTTCTATCCATTAAACTACAGGGGCAATGTGGGCGCTAAGGGACTTGAACCCCTGACCCTCTCGGTGTAAACGAGATGCTCTAGCCAACTGAGCTAAGCGCCCCCCTTTCTTTCCACCACTTCTAATTTATACTATATTATCAAGATATAAGCAATGAATAAAAATATCAAAATTATCACCGAAACTGAAAATTATTTGGTTATTGATAAACCAGCTGGCTTGGCTATGCATAATGATGGTTTCAATAAAGAAGAAACTTTGGTTGATTGGATATTGCAATTTTATCCCGATTTGGAGAATGTGGGGGAGCCGCTTAGTTTGCCTAACGGGAAGTCAGCACTTAAACCAGGACTAGTTCATCGTTTGGACAAAGATACTAGCGGAGTAATAATGATTGCCAAAAACCAAAAAACCTTTTATTTTTTTAAAAATGAGTTTCAGACACATCAAACACAAAAAACCTATCGAGCCATTCTGGAAGGCGAATTAAAATTAAAAAAAGATGAAATTGGAATAATAAAATTACCTATTGGACGAAGTCGAAAAGACCCTCGTCGTCGAGTAGCTAGTCCCAAAGCCTTTGGTCGTTTGCGTGAAGCGTTTACTGAATATAAACTTTTAGAAAATTTTATTGATTTTTCTTATATTGAAGCTTACCCTAAAACTGGTCGAACTCATCAATTAAGAGCTCATTTTAAAGCAATTAATCACTCTATTGTCTGTGATAAATTGTATTCTCAAAATTCTAAATGCCCCCCGCCGCTTGACCGTCAAGCACTCCATGCATTTTCTTTAGAAATAAACTTACCAGAAGAGGGGCGAAAAATCTTTAAAGCACCGCTTCCGACCGATATGATGGTAGCTCTTGAAAATCTTAGGTCCTCATGTTAGACTAACTTTCGTTATGCCACAATTAAAAGGATTCGAAATTTCACCAGTAGAAGTTGCTCAAAGGCGTAAACTAGATTTGCGTCCTGGTTTTACTGTTCGCGTTTGGCAAAAAGTGTCTGAAAAAGACGGCAAGTTTCGCCAACAAGCTTTTGAGGGTTTGGTTATTGCTTGTAAACATGGCACCGAACCAGGTGCGACTTTTACTGTTCGTCGAGTAGCTTCTGGTGTGGGGATGGAAAAAGTTTTTCCACTTTATTCGCCAATGATTGAACGAGTGGAGATTTTGCGTGAAGTTAAAGTTAGACGTTCCAAACTTTATTACATCCGTGAAAAAGCTGCTCGTGAAATCAAACGACGAATGCGTCGCGTTATCACTGGCTTAAAAGCTAGAAAAGATAAGGAAGATGAATTGATAGAACAAGTAACTGAGGGGATTGATATTGAGCCGGTGGTATCGGAAAACACAGGGGTGGAAATGTCAGAAAATACAGAAAGAGTGGGGGAGATCGAAGAACCAATAACAAAAGAGAAGGAACAACAAAAAGAACCTGAAATTTCAACTGAAGAAAAAAAAGAAGAATAATCAAAAAATCCCGTTCAAACGGGATTTTTTGATGTCACTTTGGTGAAAGTTGAAAATTGGAAAAGTCTTAGGCATAATAAGCGTATCTAATGTAATGCGCGGGTGCTGAAACTGGTAGACAGGCACGCTTGAGGGGCG
The DNA here is from genome assembly GCA_041657405.1 of Minisyncoccota bacterium. Lineage (GTDB taxonomy): Bacteria > Patescibacteriota > Minisyncoccia > Phycocordibacterales > XYD1-FULL-46-19 > JAKJEI01. The sequence goes on along the minus strand of JBBABX010000001.1, from coordinate 101,332 downwards.
TGTGTCCGTAAGGACGTGGAGGTTCAAGTCCTCTCCCGCGCACCAATACAGAACTTAACGATTTTGGAAATAGGTGCGAGCTCGGTAAAATAGAGATACCCTATTTGTCAAAAAAATTTTCCCTTGCGTTTTTAATCAAACTATGCTCTAATTAAGAGTGGAAAGGAGGTGGTTTAATTGTCACTCCAAAAAAGTGTTCCCAGAAAAAAATTTTCAGTTTATATTCGTTACAAGAATTCCAATATGGTGGAATTCTTGAGTCAAACAGAGGCGGTATCTGAACGCCAAGCCGAAAACTTTGTTCGGTATCGAGTTTTTGGCAAACAATCCAGGAGGTGTCTCTTGGAGAAAAAGGGAATTTCCCTAGAAGCTCGAGAAAGGTATTAAATATTTTTCTTTGACTTAAGCACTAGCCTATGGGCATAGTGCTTTTTTGTTTGAAACAAATTTTGATTTTAAGATTGCTAAATTTGTGCCATAATATATAGCATATGATTTATACAGGTGAGGGGGATGACGGAAAAACTAAAATTTTTAATTGCGATCAACGTTTGTCAAAAAGTTCATTGATAGCTGAAGTTTTGGGTTCTTTGGATGAGACGAATTCTTTTTTGGGCTGGTGTAAGACTAAAACAGATAATTTTGGTCAAATAGTTGGAGAAAATGCAATAGACTTATTGGCGAGAACCCAAAATGGCTTGTTTTTGGTTCAGGCAGAGTTGGCAGGTGCCGATAAAAAAGTCTCGGCTGAACAAGTGCAAAGAATGGAAGAAATAATTGCTGCGATAGAAAAAGAAATTCCTCCAATCAAAAGTTTTATCGTCTCAGGGGGTTGTGAGTTGTCAGCAATGTTTGATTTTGGGCGGACTATTGCCAGGCGGGCTGAACGAATGGTGGTTCTTGCGGAAGAACAGATGGCAATCCAACCAGAAACCTTGGCTTTTATGAATCGTTTGTCTAGCTTTCTTTACGCCCTTGCGCGTTTGGCTAATTATCGATTTGGAATTAAAGACGAGAAACCCAAATACGATAATTGGGTTGATTAAATTGTTGATTGATAGTAAATTGTTTGAGTCAGTATGGTGCCTATGGTGTAATGGTTAGCACTGGGCTCTGTGGAAGCCCCAGTTCGAGTTCGAATCTCGATAGGCACCCCAATTCAAAAGATGCGTTACAAGCAGTTTGTGGTAAAGGGATTGGTCTGAGTTAAACCTTCCATTATTTTGATTAAAAATTAGTTAAAAAATAATCAAAGGATATGAAAATAATCAAATGGACAGCTAGAATATTGGCATTATGCATCTTGATTTTCGCTCTGCCGTTTTATTTCGGCTATGGTAATCCGTTACCATTTGCCAAGCCCGATTATTCATTATGGGAAAATGTTGCCTTAACGATGATGCCATTGGTTTTTATTGGTTTGGCTTTGGGTTGGAAATATCCCAAGGTCGCCGGTTGGTTGATAATCATATCAATTGCAATCGGATTAATTGTCGGACTTCTGACAGAGGCCAATCTCAGCATTAACTTAGCCGTGCCGATTATTCCTGGAATTCTGTATTTAATAGACGGATACAAAAAATATGAACAGAAAGCTTAAAATATCATTTTTTATTTTGGCGATATTGTTCGGATTATTTATATTTGTTTATGGTGGATATGATGATAGTCCCGGGGCTCAAGGGCTTGGGGGCTTGGTATTTGTTGGCGGAATTGTTGGAGTATTAAAAAATCGAGAGAAAAATACTGGCTGAAAATACAAATTTAAGACGGGTAAACCCATTTAGTATTTTGAATACGGTCAAAAATAGATTTTACCAACGGAAAATTTTATAATGAGGAGACTGAATAGAAATAAATTTCTTATGTTGAATAAAAAAATTGTTGCATTTGATTTAGATGGAACCTTGACGGAAAGTAGACAGCCGCTATCAAAAGAAATAGCTCGAGTTTTGGCAATTTTAGTCGCGCAAAAAAAAGTGGCTGTTATCTCGGGGGGTTCTTATTGTCAGTTTCAAAAACAGTTTCTACCATCTTGGATAGAAACTGTGAGCGGATTGTCACTAGAAAAAGCGCATGAACTTAATACCAACCTATTTCTTTTGCCGACTAGTGGCAGTCAAATTTATGGTTATGATCAAGGAAAAGATAACTGGCAAATTTTAGTTGAAGAAAAATTTCCAGTCGAATTAAGAAAAAAAGTCAAAAAAGTTTTGGTTGATCTAATTATCTCTAATGATTATGATATTCCAGTTGAATCTTATGGTGATAAAATAGAGGATCGTGGGACGCAAATAACTTTTTCAGCATTGGGTCAAGAAGCGCCTTTGGACAAGAAAAAAGTTTGGGATTCAGACCAAAAGAAACGTTTGAAGATTAAAGCCTGGTTAGAAAAAAAGATTCCTGAAGTGGAAATTTCTGTTGGGGGCGAGACCTCAATTGATATTTTGCCAAAGGGTTTGAATAAAGCTGTTGGTTTGCAAAAATTATTGAATTTGTTGTCACAAGAAAAAGGTGATTTGATTTTTGTCGGTGATGCGCTTTTTCCAGGTGGGAATGATTACTCGGTGCACGAAGCTGGTTTTGAGACTATTAGAGTTGGCGGTCCTCAAGAGGCGAGACAATTTATTGAAGATTTGTTAAAACGAAAAATTGCATAAAAAATTTATTGCAAATTGTTTGGAAAGATTTTTTAAGCCTGTATTTTCTGGTCATCCCAGTCTTTTTTTGTTAAAATTACTATTATGTCTAATCTTGATATTTATCAAGAAGAACGCCCCTGGGGGCATTTTCGTCAATTTGTAAAGAATTTGCCCGTAACGGTTAAAATAATTTCTGTCAAACCCAATGAGGCCTTGAGCGTACAGAGTCATGAAAAACGCTCGGAATTTTGGCATGTTTTGAAGGGTGACGGTTTTTTCTTGCTTGATGGAGAAGAAAGACCAATTGTGACCGGCGAGGAAGTTGAAATTTTAACTGGCGTTAAACATTCTTTAAGGGCGGGGGAAGTTGGGGTGGAAATCTTAGAAATTTCTTCAGGAGATTTTGATGAAAAAGATGAAATTCGTTATCAGGATAGATACGGTAGAAAATAAAGATGTTTAAATTGAAAAGACATTTCGGTGGTCCAATTTTGAGTCCGAACAAAAATTTAGAGTGGGAAAGAGAGGGTGTTTTTAATCCTGGAGTGATTCAGACAGATAAGGGAATTATTATGTTATACCGAGCGGTAGGTGAAAGAGAGGCTTATATTTCGCGTTTTGGCTTGGCGAAGAGTCTTGATGGGGTAAATTTTGAGAGGTTGTCTAAAGAACCAGTTTTTGGCCCGGGTGAATTTTTTGACCATTGGTCTACCGAAGATCCGCGGATCATTAAAATAGATAATGAGTATTTTATCACTTATGTGGCGGTACCTGAACGCATAATGAATAACGGTCGTTCCATTCTTAGACCGATTCCCTTGGAGACCTCAGCGGCTCTTTTGAAAACTAAAAATTTCGTCTCTTTTGAAAAAATGGGGTTGATTTCGCCAGCTGGGTCTGACAATAAAGATATCGTCATTTTTCCGCAAAAAATCGGAGGGCGTTATGCGATGTTGCACCGTCCTAATCGTTGGTCTAAAGAATGGTTCTCTACTTCTTATGAAAAATTCGTTGATGAAGGATTGCCTTGTCCCATAGAAAAATTACCCGACCAGCCTAGTATTTGGTTAGCTTGGTCAGATAATCTTAAAAATTGGACAGACCACAAACTTTTAATCTGGCCAGAGCATCATTTAGACGAAAAGGTTGGTCCTGGTTTACCACCAATAAAAACAATAGACGGTTGGCTTTTAGTTTACCATCACGTGGCGCGTGATTGGAATACTGGGTCGTTTGTTTATTCCACTCGTGTTGCTTTGGTGGATTTGAATAATCCCAGTAAATTATTGTCAAAAATTCCTTATGATATTTAGCTCCAGAGGCTTCTTATGAAACAGAAGGGGAGGTGAAAGTTGTTTTTCCAACAGGGGGCTTTGTCAAAGATGATATTCTATTTGTTTATTATGGCTCGTCTGATCGTTATGTTTGCTTGGCGACGGGCTTGTTGTCAGAACTTTTAGCCGAACTTCAAAAGCATAAAATTAAAATGCAATGAAAGAATCACCAAAAGAAAAGACCTGGATAGTTTTTTTAGGCACTTTCCCCCCTCGAGAATGTGGAATTGCTACTTTTACTGCTGATTTGGTCAGAAATTTTGATGAACTTTATTCTCCGCGTGAGGAAACTAAAGTAGTGGCGGTAAATAATAATTTACAAACATACAAATATCCGCGAAAAGTTATCGCTCAAATTTCTGAAAATAATCCTAATGAATATTGCACTGTTGCAGAAAGATTAAACAAGTTATCACAAGTTAAGTTGGTTTCAATTCAGCATGAATTTGGGATCTACGGTTCTAAAAGTGGGAGGAATTTATTATTTTTTTTATCGGCCATAAATAAGCCAATAGTCGTCACCTTTCATACTGTTTTATCTGAACCCACAATGGAACAAAGACAAGTAATGGAAAAAATTATTGAACGAGCTGATCGGTTGGTGGTAATGACAGAAAGATCTAAAAATTTATTAAAAGATGTTTATGGAGCATCTCAGGAAAAAATTCAAGTGATTTGGCACGGTATTCATCCTCTCGCTTATAACAATGGGCGTGAAGCCAAAAAAGAATTGAAATTATCCAATCGAAAAATAATTTCTACCTTTGGCTTGTTGAATCGAGGAAAGGGGATTGAATATGCCATTCAAGCGATGCCTGAAGTAGTAAAACGTTTTCCCGAAGCCCTATATATTGTTATTGGGGCTACCCACCCGGTCGTCTTGAAGCAAGAAGGGGAATTTTATCGTAATCAATTGATAGAGAAAACTTATAGTTTGGGTATGCAAGACCATATTCGTTTTTATAATAAATATTTAACAACTGAAGATTTGCTAAAGTTCTTACAAGCAACTGATATATATTTATCTTTGTCTCAAAATCCCAACCAAGCAGTTTCGGGGACTTTGAGTTATGCCTTAGGTGCGGGGCGGCCGGTTGTTTCTACTCCCTTTCCCCAAGCTGAAGAAATGATAACACCAGAAGTTGGTCGTCTGATAAATTTTGGCACTAGTGATGGTATTGCTGGACAGTTGAATGACCTTTTTAGTAATCCGCTTGTGATGACTAGTTTAGGTAAAACAGCTTATTTTAGAACTAGAAAAATGACCTGGAAAAATGTCACTCTTTCTTATATGGGCGAATTTATTGAGCTCTTGCCCGAATTGGGTAAAAAAGAAAAAAATTTACCGCCAATAAAATTACGACACTTAGCCAAATTAACAGATGATTTTGGCGTTTTTCAATTTGCCATTCTTGATGAACCAGCACCAGAATGGGGCTATACCCTTGATGACAATGCCAGAGCCTTGGTTGTCTCTTCGTGGTTTTATAATTTAACCCAAAATAAGACTGCTAAGCGTTTGTCTGTTATTTATTTAAATTTTATCAAACAAGCGGTAAAGTCCGAAGGGGGATTTAATAACTATTTTAAGGCAAATTTTTTGAATCAATTACCAACAGACGAAGAAATTAATTTGGAAGATGCTTCAGCTAGGACAATTTGGTCATTAGCCTTTGTGATTGATAGTAATTTGCCGTCTAGCTTAAAAAAAATAGCAAGAAAAATTTTTCAAGATTCAATTAATTCAATAAAAGTTAGTTCGCCAAGAGCGATATCTTTTATGATAAAAGGTTTGGCTATTTATTGCAGATTAGTTGAAAAAAAATCAAAAGAAGAATTTGAAAAGATGAAAATAATCTTGACTGAATATGCTGATAATTTATTGAATTTATTCAACAATCATAGCGATGATGATTGGCAATGGTTTGAAAATTTTCTCACTTACTCCAATGCAGTTTTATCCGAGGCAATGTTGGAAGCTTATAAAATTACTGGCAACTATCATTATTTTAAAGCAGGCAAGCGATCTTTGGATTTTTTGTTAAAAAATTATTTTCAAGGCAATATTTGTGTTCCTGTTGGTCAGGCTGGTTGGTATAAAAAGGGGAAACAAAAACATCTTTATGATCAACAGCCGGAAGAAGTAGCAATTTTAGTTTTGGCTCTGAAGACGATGTATGACTTGGGTGGGGAAGGAGAATATCAAGAAAAAATGTACCAAGCTTTTAATTGGTTTTTAGGGAACAATGTGCTGAATCGAGTGATGTATTCCCACTTATCTGGCGGTTGTTTTGATGGGCTTCAAGAAAAAGAAGTTAATCTCAATCAAGGAGCTGAATCAACTATATCCTATCTTCTTGCACGTTTAGCTTTAGAAAATAAGGGTCAATAAACTTAATTTTAAAAGTAAGGATTTAAAGGGTTGACAAAAAATAGTTATGGGTATATACTCAAAATAGGTCGTGATTATTAATTTTAATTTTATAAAGAATTATGCCTAGATTTGATGGAACTGGTCCTAATGGACAAGGTCCAATGACCGGACGTGGTATGGGTCCTTGTGGTGATAATCGACCACGAGCCGGTTTTGGCCGTTATTTTGGAGGTTTTGGTCGAAGATTTGGTTTTGGACGAGGTCTCCAAAATCAATCAATGACTGAAGAAGAAAGAAAAGAATGGTTAAAATCTGAAAAGAAAGCGATCGATGAAGAATTAAAAGATTTGGGGGAATAACAAATAATCTGTTTGCTGAAAAGCGCATCTTGAGTGCGCTTTTCACTTGTGTTAAACATTTTTGAATATATAATTAAAACTATATGTCACGTCCTAGATTAAGAAGGCGAGTTAGATTTAATCCAACTGTCGAATATTTTAAACCACAGGGGATACCGCTTCGTTTGTTAGCTGAAGTGGAACTTTCGTTTGAGGAAATGGAAGTGATTAGACTAAAGGATTTTGTTGGTCTTGGGCAAGTAGAAGCGGCTAAAAAGATGGAAACATCACAAAGCACTTTTCAACGTATTTTAACAATTGCGCGCCAAAAAATAGCCGACGCTATTATCAACGGTAAAGCGATAAAGATTGAAAAAAAATGATAAAAAAACAAGTTGTCAAAATTAGTTTACTCGTCTTCTTTTTTTTAACTTTTTTTCTGAATGGAAATTTTGCACAAGCCCAATCAAAAGCTAGCATATATTTTTTTTGGGGGTTTGGTTGTCCTCATTGTGCTAAAGAAAAAGAATTTTTAAGCGATTTAGCCTTAAAACATCCCAATCTTCAGATTAAAAGTTATGAGATTTATTTTAATAGGAAAAATCAGATATTACTTGAGAAGGTAGTAGACAAATTTGAAATAGATTCGCTGGGGGTGCCTTTAACAATTATCGGAGATGAGGTTTTGATCGGTTTTTCAGAGGGAGTTAGTGAAAATTTGATTGAAGAAAAAGTGGCGAGGTGTTTAACAGTAACTTGCCCAGATAAGATGTCAACATTGCTATCTGTTGAATTTCAAATTAATCCCATTTCTCAACCGTTGATTATTGAGGAAGAAGAATCAATGGCTCAAAATTCAGCAGATGATTCTTCTTTTTTAGAAAAAGAAGAATCAGAAGAGAATTCTGCTACGACGACAATTACTTCAACTTCAACCTTGGCATCAACCTCACCCCTTGATGGTTTAAAAGTTCCTTTTTTGGGTCCACTTGATTTGCGTGGTTATTCTTTGCCGCTTTTGGCACTTATTTTGGGTTTCTTGGATGGTTTTAACCCTTGCGCAATGTGGGCCTTAATATTTTTGATTAGTTTGTTATTGGGAATGGAAAATCGACGTCGAATGTGGCTTTTGGGCTTAACTTTTATCGCGACGTCAGCCTTGGTCTATTTTATTTTTATGGCCGCTTGGTTAAATCTGATTATTTTTCTTGGGTTTATTATTTGGATCAGGCTTTTAATTGGTCTTATTGCTCTTTTGGGTGGAGGTTATAATTTACAAGATTTTTTTAAAAATAAATCTGGCACTTGCAAAATTTCTGAAAATAAAAATCAAGATAATATTCTTGAAAAATTAAAAGCTTCAGTACAAGAAAAAAATTTCTGGGTAGCCTTGGGGGGGATAATTGTTTTGGCTTTTGCGGTCAATCTGGTGGAATTGGTTTGTTCAGCTGGTTTGCCGGCTGTTTTTACCCAAGTTTTAGCTCTTAATAATCTTGTTGTTTGGCAATACTACGCCTATATTTTACTTTACGTCTTCTTCTTTATGCTAGATGATTTAATGGTGTTTTTTGTATCAATGGCCACTCTTCGCTTGACAGGGTTAACAACTAAATATTCTAGAATTTCGCGCTTGGTCGGGGGTATTTTGATGGTCATTATTGGTCTTTTCCTTATTTTTAAGCCAGAATGGCTTCTCTTCGGTTAGCCGCGAATTTTAAATCAATCTATTTCATAAATAACATCTTTTCTCTCTACAACTATTGGCCAATTATTTATTTTGGCATAACGTAACAACTTCTGATTGGGATTAAAACAAATTACTTTCTCGGCTATTTCTAACATTGGAATATCGTCTTCAGTATCGCCAACAGCGATTGACCCTTTCAGGGTCAAATTTTCTTTTTCAATTGCGCGTTTTACAATATTGGCTTTGTTGCTGATTAGATGTTCGTCTGTCACTTGCCCGGTAAATTTATCATCTGGCCCTAACTCATAAAAACGACCATAGACCTTATCAAAGCCGAGTTTTGCGCAGAAATTATCCAAAATTCCTTTGGGTGATTGTGAAATCGCCAACAAGAAATACTCTTTCTTTTTTAATTGAGCAATCAAGTCGCGAGTGAATCGGTACACTCTTTTTTGTTTTTGTTTAATAAGAATTTTGCCAATTTCTATAAAATCACCGTAATAAACACCTTTGATGTTTTTGGTAAAAATATTAATAACAGCGCTAATGTAATCTTCATAAGAACCTTCACGGTTTAACCAACTTTCTAATTCTTTTTGGTAACCACGTCGACAATTGATTGGAAAAATTTTAGCTTCGATTAAAGCTTCTACGAGTTCAATTAATAAACTGGAGCGAAAAATGGTGCCATCGACGTCAAAAATTGCTACTCTTTTCATAAAATATTTTATTAGAGATTAATGGGGAAAAATTGAAATTTATTAATATTTAAAAATTATCAATCATTAAGTTATAATAAGGCAATAAAACTATTTTTACAAAAATTTAGTTTTAATTTTGGATATTAAATTGAAAATGGTATATTCTAGGCTTAATCTTTATTTTAAATTGTGATTATGGATTATCCGATACGTATAAATAAATATTTGGCCACCCTTGGAGTAACGACTCGTCGCGGGGCTGATGAATTGGTAGAGAGAAGAAAGGTTTTGCTTAATGGCCGATTGGCTAAACTTGGCGATTTAGTTCAAGCTGGAGATAAGGTTTTGGTTAAAGATTTGCCCACAGATATAAACGAGAATTTTGTTTATTTTGCTTACCATAAACCACGGGGCGAAGAAACTGGGAAGCTGGCACCAGACAAATTTCCCCAAAACTTGTCCCAAAATATCTTTCCAGTTGGCCGATTAGATAAGGGCTCTAGCGGGTTGCTTATTATGACTAATGATGGTCGAATTACCGACCGCTTGCTTGGTCCAACTTACAAACATGAAAAAGAATACGAAGTAGAAACCGACAAATCTGTCAATGGTTTTATGCTTAAACGAATGGAGATGGGGGTAAATATTGAAGGTTATAAAACAAAAAAATGCCAAGCAGAAAAAATTGGGCCTAAAATTTTTCGAATTATTTTGACCGAAGGCAAAAAACATCAGATTCGCCGAATGTGTGCCGCGGTTGGCTTGCAGGTAAAAAACTTAAAACGGGTCAGAATCATGAATATTAAATTAGGCAATCTAAAACCTGGTCGATTGCGACCAATTATTGAAACTCAAAAGGTTGAATTTCTTAAAACTCTTTCTCTGTCGCCCTAGTCTTTGCTGGGGACAATCAAGCAAGAACAAGGAGACAAACTCCTTAATTTTAAGATGCTTTATTTTAAGTTATTTAGATAACTTAAATTGACTTTTTCAACCTTTTAAGTTATTATCTAATAGGCCCTGCGGGGCATTTTTAAATACGAGAAAATAAGCTAAAATATAAGGAGTCTAATCTTAAATCTTAAAAATATGTCTCAATTAACCAATTATATTAAGGATACCAAAAGTGAAATGAAGCATGTTAGTTGGCCGACCAAGAAACAGACAATAAATTTTACTACTATTGTTATTGGTATTTCAATTTTTATGGCTGTTTTATTGGGTGTTTTTGATCTTATTTATCAATATATTCTTCGTTTTCTTTTGTCTTAAAATATTTTTATTTTAGTTTTATAATTTATACTTTAATCTTTAATTTTTTATTATGGCTAGACAAGAACTTGAACAAGGTAGAAATTGGTATGCTATTCACACTTATTCGGGTTATGAGAACGCTGTGGCACGCAACTTAAAACAGCGAATCGAATCTCTCGGGATGGAAGATAAAATTTTTAATGTTATTGTCCCAACCGAAAAAAAAGTTAAAATCAAGAGTGGTAAACGAGTAGAAGTAGAGGAAAAAATCTATCCTGGTTATGTCCTAGTAGATATGGTGGTAACTGATGATTCTTGGTATGTGGTTCGAAATACACCACGAGTTACTGGTTTTATTGGTTCGGGAGTTGTTCCGGTCCCATTAGACGAGAAAGAAATTGAAGAACTTTTTTCACGAATGGAAAGTGATTCTATCAAGCATAAGATTGAATTAACTAAAGGTGAAACTGTTCAAATAATTGATGGTCCATTTAAGGAATTTGAAGGTAAGGTTGGGGAAATAGACGAAGATCGTGGTAAGGTTAAAGTCTTAGTTTCAATGTTTGGTCGCGAAACTCCAGTAGAACTAGACTTTCTTCAGGTAAAAAGGATATAAATTTTATTATTTACAATAAGCCTAATTTAAGTTAGGATAAATTGTTACTTAAGGAAAAAATAATTGTATGGCAAAAAAAGTAGAAAAGAAAATAAAGTTACAAATTTCAGCTGGTAAGGCTACTCCGGCACCGCCAGTTGGTCCAGCTTTGGGTCAAGCGGGGATTAATATTGGCGATTTTGTTACCAAATTTAACACTGCGACCGCGCAAATGGGTAATATGGTAATTCCAGTAGAAATTAGTGTTTATAATGACAAGAGTTACGACTTTGTTCTAAAAACTCCACCAGCTGCCAATCTTTTAATAAAGGCCGCTGGGATTTCTAAGGGTTCTGGTAAAAATTTGGTCAGTCGTGCTGGAACAGTTACCAAAGCTCAAGTCAAAGAGATTGCCGAGCAAAAAATGTCTGATTTAAATGCTTCTAATATTGATGCTGCCGCTAGAATGATTGAAGGCACCGCTCGCTCGATGGGGATTGAGGTTAAATAAGAAAAAATTAAAACAAAAGACTTGTCTTAAGACAAGTCTTTTGTTTTTGGTAGGGTTGTGATAGAAAGAGAGAGGAGTGATATTTGAAAGTTGACATAGTTAAACCCATAGGAGATAAATTGATGAGTAAGTTTGAACATTCCATGTGGGAAGATATAAGAGGCGTCATCGCTGGGCGTGCTCTTCGGTCAGTGTATTATCCCGATTACGAAGTTTTGAAAAGGGTCGTAGATGCTCTCAAGGCGTTGGGTTATAAGATTGTCATGACAATGGGGACTTTTGACATGTTCCATGACGGTCATGCCGAATATTTGTTACGGGCCAGAGAACTTGGTGACTTGTTGGTGGTCGGAGTTGACACTGACGAGTTGACTCAAAAACGCAAAGGGCCGCGACGGCCATTTGCCAAGCTGGACGAGCGCTTAAAGGTCCTCTCAACTCAAAAATCAGTTGATATCATGTCGCTGGTGCGTATTGGTGAAGACCCGGATGAGCTGATCAAGATCGTGAGACCCAACATTTTGGTGGTTTCGAGTTCCACCAAAGATGTTGACGAAGAGAAGATTTCTCGTTTTCGGGAGATTTGTGGTGATGTTGTGGTTTTTCCGCCACAGTCTTCCAATAGCACAACGAGTCGGATGAGAGAACTCATGGTCGATGGTGCTTTGGAAAACTTAGAAGGACTCCACGTTCAACTTGGGGCAACCATTGATGCTCTCAAAAAAAGCAAGGAGGATAATCATGGGTATTGATAATTTGAGAGCGGTCTTGGCCTATGTCCCCGTGGTTTCGCGTGCTCATTTGGACTTCTTCTGGGAACAGAAGTCGTATCTTCCAGTTTTTGTGCTAGGATCTGATTTTTTGAAGGAATTTCCAATTTTAGAACGAGATCACCATGCTATTACACCTGAACAGGCGGTGGCCATGCTTCGCCCAATGGGTGTTAAAGCAATGGTTCTTGACCGATCCATACTCCGAAATTTGATTGAAGATAATAGTCATTTCGTTTTGCCGGTTGATGAGATTATGTCTGAGTTCGCTGCTAAATATCTAGCGAATAGCTTGACTGAGTCAATCAACGTTTGGTTGCGGTGGAACAGGACGATGGCGACAGCCCAACAAGAAGTCTCGGCAAATCGTGTGATAACATCCGATCAGTTTGACCAGGAGGTGATGAAGCTTGCTGAAAAAAAAGCCTCCAAGAGTTCAGACTGGTGGCGGCAGGTTGGCGCAGTCTTGGTGAAAGATGGTCAACCGATTCTTACGGCTTATAATCACCATTTGCCGAACGATTTTGCGCCATACATCAACGGCGACCCTCGTTCTAATTTCTCTTGGGGTGGTGACCACATCGAGTTGTGTTCAGCTCTTCATGCGGAGATTGGGGTCATTTCTGGTGCGGCGGCACGTGGAATAGCCACAAAGGGGTCATCTATCTATGTCACGACTTTTCCTTGTCCACCGTGCGCTAGAGCTATTGGTGCCGCAGGAATTAAAAAGGTGTTCTATCGGGATGGTTATTCCATGATGGATGCCGAAGAAATTCTTGGTGGATATGAAACAGAAATTATCTTGGTTTGCTAATCAAGATTAAGCCCGGTGCCATCTTTGTCACCGGGTTTTATTTATAACCAAGGGGCACATTAAGAATATCTTTTCTTTTATCTTTTTTCTTGCCGACTATCAAATGAGCATGTAGATGGGTGACTGAGGCACCGGTATGTTTATAATCACCAAAACGCATAAAGAAACCGCCACCGACTATCTTGTGTTTTTTTGTTAGCCATTTTATTAAATTGACTAGTTCGGCGAAGGCTTTTGACTCCAGTTCTTCAATGTGCTCGACATGTTTTTTTGAAATAAATAAGTAGTGGTACCGACTGCCTTCATAAGGATAATCATTTTTGGTCACTACCCAAAACTTTCCCTTTTTTTCAATTGGATTATCATGATATTTTTCTAAATATGTTGGGCAAAAGGGGCAAATACCGGCTTTCAGAATTTTCTTCATTTTGTTTTTTTGGGCCTCTGTTCTGGCTGATTTTAGGATTACACTTTTGGAAAGATTCTTTTTCATGGTGTTTAAATAATAACAAGTTGTCTTGGTAAAATAAATACCCGTCAGTCCAAAATGACTGACGGGTGTTTGCTGTCATTTCACAAAAGTGAGGAATTCTAATGGATATTGATCTCCTTTGGCTCTTACGATCTTGCTTCTTTCTATCAGTGCCCACTCTCCAGTGATTAGTGGAAACAAGGCGTCTCCCTTTATCTCAGCCAAGATTCTGGTCAGGTAGAGTCGGCTAGCGAAGGGCATTGACGCCTCATAGACACTTGCTCCACCCATCACGAAGGCGTCTTTTCCCTCCAAGATGTTTGGGACATGCTGGAAAGCGTGACAAACCTCGGCGCCGGGAAGTTCGTTGATCGTTCGTGACAAAACAATGTTTCGTCTTCCGGGTAAGGGGCGAAACTTGTCTGGGAGAGACTCCCAAGTTTTTCGTCCCATGATTACCGGATGGCCCATAGTCAATTTCTTAAACCTCTCCATATCAGTTGGGCATCGCCACGGCAATCTTCCGTCCTTTCCGATCACTCGGTTTTGGGACATGGCCGCAATTAAAGCAATCATCTAAATCTCCTTCCGGTTATTTTTTTTGGTTAGATTGCGACGGGAATGTCGGTGATCGCTTCGTGTGGATCGTAATCAGAGAGCTCAAAGTGTCCTGGCCTGAAAGCGAACAGATCCTTGATAGTTGGATCCGTGATTTTCAAAGTGGGAAAGCGTTTGGGCTCTCGATCCAGGATTTTTTTCACGGCGGGCACTTGATTTTCGTAGATATGAGCATCCACAAAGGTGTGAATGAAAAAACCTGGAGTCAGATCACAACATTGTGCCAGTGCCATGAGCAGAGCGGCGTATTGGATCATATTGCTTGGTACGCCAATGGGTAGGTCGGCTGACCGTTGATCCATTGCTAAATCCAGTCTGCCGTCATTGTGGACATAGCAATTGATCCAACCATGACAAGGAGCACAGACGACGCTTCGTTTGCCAAACTCTGAGGCGAAGTAAGGCACCCAGGGATTGACTAGATTTGTTCGACTCCAAGGTTTCTCTCGCAGGCCGTGGACTAGGGCTTCAAACTGGTTGAAGCCTTTCTCCAGTCCCGGTGTGGAGAAATTGTGGAAGGCCGCTCCGTAGGAGCCGGGTCCCAACTCGCCCTCTCTTAATCCAGCACGATCGGTGAGGTCTTTGGTTGCCCACTGACCCCACCATTTGCAGCCAAACGACTCCAACTCGGCGATAGTAACAGCACCATTGATGAAAGCGAGTAGTTCGCCAATAGCGGCCCGCCAAAAACCGATTTTCCGTTCGGTGATCAAGGGGATGCCGTTTCGTAAATTGAAGCTGAACCCAGTTGGTCGAAACAGTGAAATTGCCCCAACTCCTTGATTGGTGCGTTTACGATATTCACCGCACATGAGGACGGTACGAAGAAGGTCCTGGTATTGAAAGTCAGACTTCCTTTGTTCATAGGGAATCATTTCAAACTTATCCATTGGGTTTTCCTTTCCTTTTAGCCTTTTGTCAAAGAGTCTTTTTCCATTGTTCATTTCCAAGCTGATACTAACACAAAACACAAGTGTTTCAAGTCTGCTTGTCGTTGACCCATTCTTCTGATTTAATGCTTATGATGAAAGATAAAAAGATAGAAAGTTTGATTAAAAAAGAAAAAGAACGACAGAAGAAGGTGACAAATTTAATTGCCTCAGAGAATTATGTGTCCAAAGATGTTTTGGCGGCACTTGGTTCGGAGTTAGTTAATAAATATGCTGAAGGTTACCCAGGCAAACGTTATTATGGTGGCAATGAGATTGTTGATCAGATAGAAACATTGTGCCAAATTCAAGCGCTCAAACTTTTTAAACTTAATCCAAAGAAGTGGGCGGTTAATGCCCAACCATTATCTGGTTCGCCAGCCAACCTGGCAGTTTATTTAGCCCTAGTGCCACAAAAAGTTAAAACTTCGATGAAACTTGGAAAGATTATGGGTATGGCGCTTGATCAGGGCGGGCATCTTACTCATGGACATAAAGTTTCGGCAACGGGCAAATTTTGGCAGCAAGTGTCTTATGGTGTTGATCCTAAGACTGAACAGTTGGATTATGAAGTAATCAAAAAATTAGCCCAAAAAGAAAAACCAGACATTATTGTAGCGGGTTTTACTGCTTACTCGCGAAAAATTAATTTTAAAAAATTTCGTGAAATTGCGGATAGTTGTGGAGCCTTATTAATGGTGGATATGTCTCATATTGCTGGTTTGGTAGCAGCGGGTGTTCACATGTCACCGTTTTCTTATGCTGATATCGTGACAACCACAACTCATAAAACTTTGCGCGGACCAAGAGCTGGTTTGATTTTCTCTCTAATTGATGATCGCGAGTTAAATAAAAAGATAGACAAAGCGGTTTTTCCGGGTTTGCAAGGTGGTCCGCATATTAACCAAATCACGGCGGTGGCTGTCGCTTTGGTTGAAGCAATGAAGCCTGAGTTTAAAAAGTATGCCAAGCAGGTGATTAAAAATGCCAAAACTTTGGCGGCTGAGTTAAAGAAAAGAGGTTGGCGAATTGTCTCTGGTGGTACAGATAATCACTTATTGTTGGTGGACGTGGCCGGTTCCACTAAGGGGCAACTGGCCGGCAAGAAGGCCAGCGCGCTTTTAGAGAAGGAGGGAATTATTGTCAATAAAAACACTATTCCTTTTGATACGCGTTCGCCGATGGATCCCTCTGGTCTGCGCTTAGGCACGGCACCAGAAACCACCCGCGGTAAAACGGAAAAAGATATGATAAAAATTGCCGAAAAAATTGATAAAATTTTAAGAAATGTGAATTAGGAATGAAGATTCGAGTAAAAAAATTAAACTCTGAAGCTAAATTGCCAACCTATGCTCATTCAGGGGATGCAGGAATGGACTTTTTTGCTTTAGAAGAAACAGAATTAAAAGTGGGAGAGATAAAAAAAGTAAAAACGGGAATAGCACTTGAAATTCCAGATGGTTATGTTGGTTTGGTTTGGGATAAAAGCGGTTTAGCAGCTAACCACGGCTTAAAGACGATGGCGGGTGTTTTGGATGCCGGTTATCGGGGCGAGCTTCAAATTGTTATTACCAACTTGTCAGGCGAAACTTATACTATTAAAAAACATGACAAAGTGGCACAAATGCTGATTCAATCGGTTGAAGTGCCAGAGTTGGTAGAGGTTGACGACCTGTCTGATTCAAGCCGTGGCGAAGGTGGGTTTGGCAGTACTGGTAAGAATTAGTTTAAGTTAACAAGTTTTATAAGTAATATATTAAATTGTGAGTTTTAGGGATACAGCAAATTCTAAGCTTTTCGTCTTGTATTCCATATTCTAAATTCTGGATTGATGCTATATACTATAAAAAATGATTAGAGATGTCTTAAAAACCGAAATAAATAAGGCCTTGAAAGCTCTGGGGATGGATTATTCCGAAGCGAAGATAAATTTGGAGCATCCGGCTGATTTTAAATTTGGCGATTATTCCACAAATGTGGCGATGGTGGTCGCCAAGCAATTTGAACAAAGTCCTAAAGACTTAGCCGAAAAGGTGATCAAACAAATCCGTGCCGGTAAAAATAAAAATATCAAAGATATCCAAATGGCCGGCCCGGGCTTCATTAACTTTTATTTGTCAGACGAGTTTTTTGCGGAAAACTTGCGAATGATTCTTGTGGCTGGTAAAAGTTACGGTCAAACTCAAGTTTTGTTAGGGCGAAAAGTAATGGTGGAGTATACTGACCCTAACCCCTTCAAGGAATTTCATATTGGTCACTTGATGAGTAATTCTATTGGTGAGGCTTTGTCTAGGATTGTGGATGTCAATGGCGCTGAAATCAAACGCGTCTGTTATCAAGGTGATGTTGGCTTGCATGTGGCTAAAACAATTTGGGGTTATTTACAAACAGAAAAAAGAGAAAATCTAACGGTTCATGATTGGGGTAAGTTTTACGCGGCCGGCGCTAAGGCTTATGAGGCTGATGAAGAAGTCAAAACGGAAGTTAACGAGATAAATCGGCGGGTTTACGAACGTTCCAGTGAAGAGATAAACAAAATTTATGACTTAGGTCGGCAAGCTTCACTTGATTATTTTGAAGAAATTTATCAGCGTCTTGGAACGAAATTTGATTTTTATTTTTTTGAAAGTGAAACCGGAAAAGTTGGCAAAAAAATAGTGGAATCAGGTTTGACCAAGGGTGTGTTTGAAAAAAGCGACGGAGCCATTGTGTTTCGAGGTGAAAAATTTGATGAATCTTTACATACGCGAGTTTTTGTCAATTCGCTTGGGTTGCCGACTTATGAGACCAAGGACCTTGGTTTGGCTAAGCTTAAGTTTGGAAAGTATCCTTATGATCTGTCAGTACTGGTAACCGGTAACGAGGTCGTGGGTTATTTTAAGGTAATGCTAAAAGCTCTTGATTTGCTAGAACCGGAATTGGCGACCAAGGCTAGACATGTGGCTCATGGAATGTTGCGTTTGCCGACTGGTAAAATGTCTTCGCGAACCGGTGATGTTATTACGGCCGTGTCTTTGATTGAAGAAACCAAAAAGAAAGTATTAGAAAAAATAAGTGAACGTGATTTGTCGGCTAAACAAAAAGAAGAAATTGCCGAGAAAGTAGCAATCGGGGCGATTAAATTCTCTATTCTAAAACAATCACCGGGGCGAGATGTTATTTTTGATTTTGATAAATCATTGTCGTTAGAAGGGGATTCAGGCCCTTACCTTCAGTATGCTTATACTCGTGCTAAATCAGTTTTGACCAAAGCAGATAAAGATGATTATAATTTTGAACAAAGTGAGGTGGTAACGGATGTTGAAAAAACTCTACAATATTTTCCAGAAGTAGTAGAAAGAGCTTATCAAGAATTAGCACCACAATACATTACTACTTACTTAGTTATTTTAGCTTCCGCTTTTAATTCTTATTACGCCCAAAATAAAATTATTGGCAGCAAAAACGAAGCTTACCGCTTGGCGTTGACCAAGGCGGTGGCTCAAGTGCTCAAATCTGGATTGACCTTATTAGGTATTCCAGCTTTAGAAAAAATTTAAATTTGACTTTTGGTCCAGAGATAATTTGTAAATCTCTTTATTTTACGGTAAATTAAAGAAATGTCATCTTCAAATGAGCAAGAACAAAAGTCTGACGTTGCTAAAAAGGAAGAGGAAGTTTTGGCTTTTTGGCGTGAACATAAAATCTTTGAAAAATCTTTAGTAAAAGATTCACCCAAGGGTGAATTTGTCTTTTATGATGGACCACCTTTCGCGACTGGGTTGCCTCACTACGGTCATTTATTGGCAAGCACGATGAAAGATGTTATTCCACGTTTTAAGACAATGAAAGGTTATCATGTCCGTCGCCGTTGGGGTTGGGATTGTCATGGTTTGCCGATTGAAAATTTGGTGGAAAAGGAACTAAATTTAAAAAATAAAAAAGATGTCGAGAGTTTTGGACTGGTTAATTTTAATGAGAAAGCTCGTGAAAGTGTCTTGCGTTATGCTGATGAGTGGAAAAAAATTATTCCGCGGCTTGGGCGGTTTGTGGATATGGAGGATGATTATCGCACTATGGATTTTTCCTATTCAGAAACAATTTGGTGGATTTTTAAAACACTTTATGATCGCGGATTGATTTACGAAGGTTATAAATCAATGCATATTTGTCCGCGTTGTGAGACGACTTTGTCTAATTTTGAAGTAACCCAAGGTTATAAAGATGTAATTGATATTTCAGTAACAGTAAAATTTGAGTTGTCAGACGAGCCGGGGACCTACTTTTTGGCTTGGACAACAACTCCTTGGACATTGCCGGGGAATGTGGTTTTAGCAATTAATCCGGAAATGTCTTACACCAAAATAAAAATCAAAGACAAGTTTTATATTTTGAGTAAGGAAAGACTTAGTTTGGTTGTCAAAGAAGAATATGAACAAATAGAGGAGCTTGATGGTTCTGAATTGATTGGCAAAAAATATAAACCAGTATTTGATTATTATGAAAATTTACCATTAAAAGATGTCAGGGGTAAAGATGTCGTTGGCTCAACTAAAATTTGGCAAATAGTTAGTGCTGATTTTGTTACTGCCGAAAGCGGAACGGGGATTGTTCACATTGCTCCAGCGTTTGGGGAAGACGATTATCAACTTGCACTTCAAGAAGATTTGCCATTTATCCAGCATGTTAATATTTCTGGTGAATTTAAACCGGAAATAAAAGAATTTGCTGGACAAAAAGTTAAGCCAATAGAAAATCCGCAAGCAACTGATATTGAAATAATAAAATATTTAGCAGCACGCGATTTGCTTTTTGCTAAAGAAAAAATTACCCATTCATATCCACACTGTTGGCGGTGTGCGACTCCACTTCTTAACTATGCTACTTCGTCTTGGTTTGTAAAAGTAACAGCTTTAAAAGATAAATTGATTGAAATTAATCAGAAGATTAGTTGGACGCCAGCGCATTTTCGTGATGGGCGCTTTGGCAAATGGTTAGAGGGCTCTCGTGATTGGGCAATTTCTCGCTCTCGTTTTTGGGGGGCACCGTTGCCTGTTTGGCGTTGTGATAAATGTGGGCAGGTGGTGGTGGCTGGTTCTTTAACAGATTTGCTGAAATGGCAAAAAAGTCAGAATAATAATTTCTTTTTTATGAGACATGGCGAAGCGGAATCAAATCTTGATGATGCTATAAGTATTGATCCCAATGGACACAATGGTTTAACCAATCGGGGTCGAGAAGAAGTTTTGGTTACAGCCGAACAACTGATTGGCAAAAAAATAGATTTTATTATTTCTTCCGATTTTATGCGAACCAAAGAAACAGCTGAATTAATAAAGAAAAAACTTGGGCTAGATGAAGAAAAAATTATTTATGACCCGAGATTGCGTGAATTAAATACTGGTGATTTTCTTGGTAAAACTTGGTCTGAATATGATTTGCACACAGGTTCTCTTGAGAAACGATTTGATCGTCAACCAGAAAAAAATGGAGAAAATTATAATAATGTCCGTCGTCGAACAATGGAATTGATTTATGAATTTAATGAAAAATATAAAGATAAAACTTTTTTGATTATTAGTCATGGCCTACCTCTTTTTTTGATAGCTTCAACTTTAAAGCGTTTGTCTTTGTCTGAAATGAAAAAAGAAAAAGGTTTTGTGACTGGCGAGATGCGCGAGATTGCTTTTTATCCAATGCCTCATAATAATAATTTTGAGCTAGATTTACATCGTCCTTATATTGATGAGTTTCCTTTAACTTGTGCTTGCGGAAATCAATTAAAAAGAATTCCTGAAGTCTTTGATTGTTGGTTTGAATCTGGCGCAATGCCTTATGGCCAGGACCATTATCCCTTTAATACAACTCAGATTGAGCCAAAAGATGACAGGGGCTTTCCGTCTGATTTTATCGCCGAAGGGCAGGATCAAACTCGCGGTTGGTTTTATAGTCTGCTTGTTTTGGGGGTTGGATTATTTGGGAAAAGCCCTTATCGCCACGTGATTGCCAATGGTATGGTTTTGGCTGAAGACGGTCAAAAGATGTCAAAAAAATTAAAAAATTATCCTGACCCCATGAAAGTCATTAATAACTTTGGTGCTGATGCTCTAAGATTTTATTTGATGTCATCACCAGCGGTTCGCGCTGAAGATTTGAATTTTTCCGAAAAAGGTGTAATTGAAATTTATCGCAAAAATATCGCACGCTTAATGAATGTTCTATCTTTTTTTGAAACTTATACCGAAGAATTGCCAGTCAAAGAGTTTGATTCTCGTGGATTGGTCAATGTTTTAGACAAATGGGTAATAGCTCGTTTGGGTGAAACAATTATTGAAGTGGAGCGTTCTTTAGATAATTACGAAATTGATCGTTCTTTGCGACCGATTGAGAATTTTATTGAGGATTTGTCTGTTTGGTATTTGCGTCGTTCTCGTGATCGATTTAAATCTGCTGACGAAAAAGATCGTTTTCAAGCAATTACTACCACCCATCATGTTTTAAAAGAAATTGCCAAAATCATCGCACCAGTTTGTCCTTTTAGTGCAGAAAACATCTATCGTCGTTTAAGAAAAGAAAATGACTTAGAGAGTGTTCATTTGGCATCATGGCCGAATGAACAAAATAATTTTGTTTATGTTGGAGATTCTGTTGTCGATGAAATGGCTGAAGCGCGTCGAATTGTGTCGTTGGCCTTGGAATCTCGCCAAGCCGCCGGCCTAAAAATTCGTCAACCGCTCTATAGATTAAAAATTAGAAGTTTAATTTTAAAATCAAAATTGGAATATCATAGTCTAATAGCTGAAGAATTAAATATAAAAGAATTAATTTTTGATTCAAAATTAACTGATGAGGTTTGGTTAGATACAGAAGTAGATGATGAACTTAGGCAAGAAGGGGAGTCAAGAGAATTTATAAGAAATCTTCAAGAATTTAGAAAAAAATTAGCACTAACTCCAACTGACCAAATTTCTTTATTAGTTGAAGCTCCAGAAAATGGCCGAGGAATGATTCGTCGTTTTGAAAAAGAAATAATAAAAGCTGCAGGCTTGAAGAGTCTTGATTATGGAATAGTTGCAGAGGGTCAAGAAGTGATCATTAATGGGAAAATTTTTAATTTTAAAGTGAAAGTGGATTAAGTCAAAATGTCTTACAAAATTTATCACACCGAAGGATTTATTCTGGGGAGTCGACCTTATGGTGAAGCTAACAAAATATTTAAAATATTGACTCCTGATCTTGGTTTGGTTGATTGTTTGGCTCAAGGGATTAGATTGGAAAAATCAAAATTGCGTTTTGGAACAATTGATAGGCGTTTTGTAAAAATATCTCTTGTGCGTGGACGTGAACATTGGCGTTTAATTTATATTGTCTCAGATTTAAAATTGGGGACGAAACTTTCAGTTGAAGGTTTGGAAGTATTTTTGGCTAAGACAGCATCTCTTCTCTTGAGACTTATTCAGGGTGAGCTGGCGGACCCTAATCTTTATCAAATCTTAAAAACAGCAGTTTTGGCTTGGATTGAAAATAGTAAAAATAATCTTAAATTACAATCTAGTTTGGAAGTTCTGACTGTTATTCGATTGTTGTCGGCCTTGGGTTATTGTCCCGACGATAAAGATGTAAGCTTGTTTGCCCAAATGAATAATTGGCAAAAAACTACCTTGATTAATTTTGACGCTCATTTGCCAAAAGCGGTTCATTCAGTCAACGTGATTCTTCAAAACTCATACCTGTAATCATTGTTTTTTTTGTGTTATTATTTTGATATGGATGAAATACCAATAAATTCAAAATTTACCAGTCGGCTTGAGGCGATGCAGAAAAAAATTGACCAAAGAAAATCAACCAAGGAAACTTCTGGGCTCAAATCAACTTTATTACCACCCAAAAAATTTATTGGTCAGACGGATTGGGATATACCGATCCAAAAAGCTAAACCTGAAAAAAAGACCTTAACATCTTCTTTTTTATTTAAAGTTTTTGTTTTTTCTATTATTTTCTTTGTGATTTCAATAGCGATTGCGACCTATTTATTTTTTGGCGGTTTTAATATAATTTCTGGTCGTAATATTGAAATAAAAATTCAAGGCCCATCTATTGTTAGGGCGGGAGACGAGGTAAATCTTCAGGCTACCATTGTTAATAATAACAAGGTGCCCTTAGACTCTGTTTCTTTGATTTTTTCTTACCCAGTTGGAACGTTGAATGTTTTAGATCGTGCTAGCGTTTTTCCGGTGGACGAGCAAAAAATTGGAATTATTGATAAAAATCAGATTGTTAACGTTTCGTCTCGAGCCATTATTTTTGGGGAGCGCAATAGTGATCAAGAAATTATGGTTACGATGGAATATCGTTTGCCTGATTCCAATGCTATTTATACTAAGGAAAAAATTTTTAAATTTGTGATGGGATCGTCTCCCATTGACCTTTCTCTGAATTTGCCAGAAGAATTAAATGCTGGACAAGAATTTCCTTTAATTATTAAACTATCTTCTAATTCAGAAACTGTGTTAAAAAATGTTAGTTTGACCTTAGAACCTCCAGCTACTGGTTTTATGTTTAAAAATGCTGAGCCGGAACCATTGCCCGGAGGTAATATTTGGACTTTGGGGGATATTCCTGCTGGTGGTGAAAGAATAATAAAAGTTAATGGAATTTTAGAGGGGCAAGACGAGGATATTAAATCTTTTAAAGTCAAAGTCGGGAGCTCTCCTTTGGGGGGTGCTAGTGGTGATAATTTTGAATATGGCGAAGCTTTTGCTTCGGTGGTTATAAAACGTTCCTTTGTCAACTTTGGTTTAAATATTAATGGTAGTTCTAGGCCAGAAGTGGTTGTCAGACCTCAAGGGAAAATACTTATTAATTTAAAGTGGGGCAACAATTTATCAGATCGGTTGCTTGATAATAAAATTACCGTCAAGTTAATTGGAGATATTATTGATAAATATTCAATTATTTCTAACGAAGGCTTTTATAATTCAATTAATAATACTATCACTTGGGATAAAACAAATACCCCAGGTTTGTCAGAACTTGATCCAGGTGAAACGGGAAATTCTTCTTTTGAATTTAAATTAGTAAATTTTAATCAAGCGGATATTTTAACTAACCCCAGTTTTGAAATAGAAGCTTTCTTTGAAGGGCAAAGAATAACGGTTGGTCAATTGTCAGAAAGAGTTACCAATGATAGCCAAAAATTAGTTAAAATTGAGACAGAATCTATTTTTACCGCTAAGTCTGTTTATAGTCTTGGGCCGTTAAAAAACTCTGGCCCAGTTCCTCCTAGGGTTGGACAAGAAACAACTTATTCAATTGTTTGGTCAGTGTCGAACACCACCAATAACCTTGATGAAGCCCAAATCAAAACCAATTTACCAGCTTATATAAATTGGGTTGGGATGAGTTCTCCGGCAGATGAAAAAATAATTTATAATCCTAATACTCGTGAGGTGAGTTGGCAACTTGGGAAAGTGGCGGCGGGGGCTGGGCAGAGGGAATCGATGCGCGAAGCTTATTTTCAGGTTTCAATTACTCCAAGCTTGAGTCAACTTGGGCAACTTGTTAAACTAACCGATATTGCTAGTTTTCAAGCAACAGACTCTTTTACCAAAACCATTATCACCAAGAGAAATGAGGAGGTAACTACAGAATTGATAGATGACCCCAATTTTAGCAAAGACTCATTCGTGATAGAATAAAACTTTATAAAATATGAGTGAAAAAGAAAATTTAATGGATAAAATTGTTTCATTGTCTAAACGTCGTGGTTTTATTTATCCTAGTTCTGAGATTTATGGTGGTTTTGCTGGAATTTACGATTTTGGTCCGATGGGTGTGGAATTGGAAAACAATCTCAAAGCTCATTGGTGGAAATGGATGGTTCACCGGCGACAAGATATTGTCGGTTTGGACTCAAGTATTTTTATGAATCCAAAAATTTGGGAAGCCTCGGGCCATACTAAAGGTTTTTCAGATCCCTTAGCGGAATGTAGGGAATGTCACACACGTATTAGAGTAGATAAAGTTCTTGATGATTTGGGAATTTTTGCAGACGAAAAAATGTCTGAAAAAGAAATTAATAATCTTTTTGATAAACATCGTCAAGAAATCAAATGTCCTAATTGTGGCAAACAAAACTTTACAGCAGCCAGAAAATTTAATTTGTTAGTAAAATCAAATTTAGGCGATTTTACCGAGTCGGGGGCTGACAACCCCTCTTATTTGAGAGGCGAAACTTGTCAGGGTATTTACGTTAATTTTAAAAATGTTTTAGATTCAACCCACAAGAAATTGCCTTTTGGTATTGCGCAAATTGGCAAGGCTTTTCGAAACGAAATAGCCCCTAGGCAATTTTTATTTAGGGCGCGTGAATTTGAACAAATGGAAATGCAATATTTTATTCATCCTGATCAAGAAATGTTAGAGTATGAAAAACTTCGTGAATATCGTTGGCAAGCGATTATTGATCTTGGTTTAAAAAAAGAAAATTTGCGTTGGAAAAAGCATGATAATTTAGTTTTTTATGCCAAAGAGGCTTATGACATTGAGTATAATTATCCCTGGGGTTTTGATGAGATGGAAGGAATTCATGCGCGTGGTAATTATGACTTAACTCAGCATTCTAAAGGCTCCGGTAAAGACTTGTCTTACCAAGATCCAGAGAGTGGTGAAAAATTTGTTCCACATATTATAGAATCATCGGGTGGAGTTGGTCGTTTGGTTTTGGCAGTCTTAAGTGATGCTTATACAGAAGATGAGATGGGGGGGGAGTCAAGAGTTTTTCTCCGACTTAAGGCTAATCTTGCGCCGATCAAAGTAGCGGTTTTCCCACTCTTGAGAAATAAACCGGAACTGGTTGCCAAGGCAAGGGAAATTTTTCAAAAATTAAACGAAAAAATTCAGCCGATTGTTTTTGATGATAATGGTAATATCGGCAAACGTTATCGTCGACAAGATGAAATTGGAACCCCTTACTGTCTAACGGTAGACTTTGATACCTTAATTAATGGTTCAGTTACGATTCGGGACCGCGATACTGGAAATCAAGAAAGAATTGGAGAATCGGAATTGTTTTCTTTTTTCTCTAGTAAGAATTTTTAAGATACTGGTTGATGTTAAACTTAGTTGATTTTAGTTTTGACAGAGTTGGTTTTGAATGTTAGTTTTAATTTGTGATTTCTCAAACAGTAACTCTGGTTAAGGGTTTAAAAATTATTTTGAGACATTCAAAAAATAAATTGTGATAAAGAGTTATTGCCTGGAAAATTTGTCACTAAAACTGAAAGTGACTATTCTTGAGAATTCGTGATATAATTAAATTTATGGAAGCTAAAGAATTCAATCTTAATATCAGTTTGGCGGTAATTTTAAAGATTTCAATTGCCGTGATGATTTTTGCTCTTATTTATTTTTTGCGTGATATTTTTTTGGCGTTATTAACAGCTGTTGTTATCGCTTCAGCGGTTGACCCGGCGGCGACTTGGCTATCGCGTTTTCGTTTGCCACGTGTAATCGGAGTATTGGTGGTTTATGTCTTATCTTTCTTGCTCTTATTTTTTGTTTTCTATTTCTTTGTGCCACCAATTTTCCAAGATGTTACCAGCTTGACTCACACTTTGCCCAAACAAATAAATACTTTTATTAGTGAAAATTCAGCCTGGAATTCTATCGTTTCTTTTTCTGATGGTTTGACGACAGAATTTTCTATTCAGGAAGTAATTTCTCATGGTCTTTTGGATTCACCAATCCCTGGCAATATTTATGATTTATTCAAAGCTTTATTTAACGGCATTGTTAGTTTTGTCTTGGTTATAGTTATTTCATTCTATCTAGCTGTTCAAAAAAATGGGGTGGAAAATTTTCTGCGAGTTATCACTCCTGTCAAACAAGAGGAATATATGATTAATTTATGGCAACGAACAGAAGTAAAAATTGGGCGCTGGATTCAAGGTCAATTATTGCTAGGACTCATCGTTGGACCAATGGTCTACATTGGCCTGATGCTTTTTGGCATAAGATATGCTTTGCTCTTGGCTATCGTCGCCGGATTGTTAGAATTGATTCCGGTTTTTGGACCAGTGCTCTCAGCGGTGCCAGCGGTGGTTTTGGGTTTCTCGGACAACTTTACTCTTGGTTTAATGGTTATTGGTTTTTATATTATAGTTCAGCAATTTGAAAATCATCTACTGTATCCTTTGGTTATGAAAAAAGTTATTGGTTTAAATCCGATTATTGTTATTATTTCTTTGATAGTTGGTTATGAGCTGGCTGGTTTTTTGGGAATGATTTTGGCAGTGCCGGCGACCACCTTGTTGATGGAGTATGTCAACGATATTGAAAAACGTAAAAAACACGTTGGTAATGCCTCCTAAATTTTACATTACTACCACCTTGCCATACGTAAACTCGGCGCCTCATATCGGTTTTGCGATGGAGATAGTGCGGGCGGATATTTTTGCCCGTTGGCGTCGTCTTTTGGGGGACGAAGTTTTTTTTAATACTGGCACTGATGAACACGGGCAAAAAATTTATCAAAAAGCTGTCGCTGAAGGTAAAACTCCTCAAGCCTATGTTGATGATTGGGCGGAAAAGTTCAAAAATTTAAAAGACCTACTTAATTTATTGCCGGACTTAAACTTTATCAGAACAACTGATCAACGCCATCTTCGGGCGGCACAGGAATTTTGGCGTCGTTGTCAGAATAATGGCGATATCTACAAAAAATTTTACAAAATAAAATATTGCGTTGGTTGCGAATTGGAAAAACAGGATTCTGAATTAGAAAATGGCAGATGTCCATTTCATCCTAATTTAGATTTGCAAATTACCGAGGAAGAAAATTATTTTTTTAGATTTTCAAAATATCAAAAAGCTTTACTTGACTTGTATGACAAGAACCCCAATTTTGTTTTGCCCCAAAGTCGCTTGAACGAAATAAGAACTTTTGTCTCTTCTGGTTTAAATGATTTTAGTATCTCGCGGTTAGCCAGTAAAATGCCTTGGGGTATTCCAGTGCCAGATGATCCTGATCATGTGATGTATGTGTGGTTTGATGCCTTAGTTAATTACTTGACCGCGGTTGGTTGGCCTGATGACGAAGAACAATTTCGACGTTGGTGGTTAGAATCTGGTGGACCTGTCCAATATTGTGGCAAGGATAATTTGCGGCAACAGGCGGCGATGTGGCAAGCAATGCTTATGTCTGCCGACTTGCCTCTTTCTAAGGCAGTTATTGTTGAAGGTTTTATTACTAGCGAAGGGCAAAAAATGAGTAAAAGTCTTGGTAATGTTATTAGTCCTCTTGAGGTTGTCAAAGAATATGGAATAGATGCCTTTCGTTACTATGTGGCGCGTGAGTTTTCTAATTTTGAAGACAGTGATTTTACTTGGGACAAGTTCCGAGAAACTTATAATGCCAATTTAGCCAATGGTTTAGGCAATTTGACGGCTCGAATTATGAAAATGTCTCAAAATTATTTTGTTGAACCAATAGCGACTGAAGATACTTTTGCATCGGTTATCTCGTTGGTAGGCAATATTTCAAGTGTTTGGGAGCAATACAACGATGCTTTGACGGCTTATGATTTAAATCGAGCCGCTAATGTCTTGTGGCGTGAAATTGGCGAGATGGATCGAGAAATTCAAGAACGCGAACCCTTTAAACTTTTCAAGAAAGAGCCAGAAGCAGCGCGTAAAATAGTTAGAACTTTAATTTTTCGATTGGCACGTTTGTCGGTGATGTTATCGCCATTTTTACCAGCGACTGCTGCAAAAATTAAACAATCAATTCTACTTAATCAAATGCCAGAGTCCTTATTTGTTCGGAAATAAAAATTCTTTTAGGTTTTTATGCTCAAATTTCACAATCATAACTCCTTTTCTTATTTTGATGTTCACACCCACTTAAGTTTCCAATTTGAAAAAGATTGGCGCGAAGCGGGGGATAGGGCTTTAAAAGCAGGTGTTGGTTTCGTTAATATTGCAACCGACTTAAAATCATCCCAAGAAGCCATTGCGCAGACTGATTATTTTGGTGTTGTCGGTTTTTGTTCGGTGGGTTTACATCCAACAGATGGCAACGCGGATGATTTTAACCAAATTGAACTTTTGGCTGATAACTCAAAAGTTGTCGCGATCGGTGAATGCGGTCTTGACTATTTTCACCAAAATGAAATAAAAAATAATGCAATCCAAAAAGAATTATTTAAAAAACATATTAATTTGGCCCAAACTGTCCAAAAACCCTTGATGATTCATTGTCGGCCGTCAATAAATACTATGGATGCCTACGAAGATTTGTTTGATATTTTGGAGGAATACTCTCAGGTAAAAAAATTGCCGATTTTTAACATACATTTTTTTGCCGGCGATTGGTCAATCGCGCAAAAATTTTTAACTTTAGGAGGGTATTTATCTTTTTCAGGAGTGATAACTTTTTCTGAACAATATAATGAAATTATTCAAAAAATTCCGCTTCAGCGTCTTTTATCTGAAACCGACGCTCCTTTTGCTTCTCCAATTCCTTTTAGGGGCAAACGGAACGAGCCTGCTTATGTTAAATATGTGGCTGAAAAAATAGCTGATTTAAGATCTGAACTAAAAGAAGAAGTTCTTTCTACTTTGGTTAAGAACGCTAAGAATTTTTATAAGATATAAAATTTTACGGTAAAGGGGCAAAACCCCTTTTAGCGTTTAATTGTTTGACTTTTGGCTTACAAGTTGATAATATGACCCCTGTATGGATGAAACAGTAAAAGATGAAAATTTAGACCAACAAGAACCAAGGATTTATGAAATTGGGTATCTTTTGACCCCGATTATTCCTCAAGATGCCTTGGCTGAAAATATTACTCAAATTTTAAAAGTTTTAATTGACGAACTTGGTGGTTTGATTACTAGCGAAATGAATCCTTCAATGATTCGTTTAGCTTATACCATTAAAAAGAATATTTCTAACAAAAAGGAACGTTTCAATGATGCTTATTTTGGGGCTCTGCGCTTTAAACTTATGCCTGACAAATTAGTAACGTTGAAAGGAAATTTAGATAAAGATAATAAAATAATTCGTTATCTTATTATCAATATGCCCAAAGACGAAGAAACAATCATTATTCCCAAGAGAACTTATCAACGCCGAGAAACTCAAGCTCAGCCTTTTGAAATTGAAAGACGGGAAAAAGAAGAGGAACCAGAAAAAAATCAGGAAATGTCTAAAGAAGATATAGACAAAGAAATTAATGAGTTACTTGAAGAGCCTGCTAATTAATCATTAATATATGTATTTAAATAAAGCTTTCATTATTGGAAATTTGACCCGTGACCCCGAAAGAAGGGCTTTGCCATCGGGAGCAACAGTCGTTAATTTTGCGGTTGCCACCACTCGTTATTGGAAAGACAAAAATGGTGTTAGACAAGAAGATACTCAATTTCACAATTGTGTGGCTTTTGGTCCTCAAGCTGAAACAATTGCTCAATATATGAGAAAGGGGAGTAATATTATGGTTGAAGGTCGGATGCAAACTAGAAGCTGGGATGCATCAGATGGCAGTAAAAAATATCGCACGGAAGTAATTATTGACAATTTCCAATTTGGCCCCAAACGCGAAGGTAGTTCTTCGTCTGAATTTGGACAATCTACCCCAACTGAAAAGGCTGGAACTGGAAATGTGCCAACGCCATCTTCTTCTGAATTAGAGACGATTCAATATCCAGAAGAAGAAATTAATCCAGACGATATTCCATTTTAAAATTAGAATTTAGAAAATACCTATTTATTTTATGATTATAAACAAACAATGTCATTTCTGCACCGGTAAGGCTAAGAGTGTTAACTACAAAGATATAGAAACCCTAAAAGGTTTTTTGGATACGCATGGACGCATCAATAAACATCGACGGACTGGTGTTTGCGCCAAACATCAGCGACAATTAGCCGCGGCAATAAAACAAGCTCGTTTTTTGGCTCTCTTGCCTTTTATTGAAGGTTAGTCTTGTTTTTAAAAAATAAGAAAGATAAAAAAACGCTTCTAAGCGTTTTTTTTTGATTTTTCATTTTTTATAAAATAAACGCTTCATCATCCGTCTGGAGCGTTTAAAAAATAGCTTAAAAAGAATCAATTAACTCTTTCTACGTATTCTTTGGTTTCAGTGTTTACTCTTACGATGTCGCCTTCGTTGATAAACATTGGCGCGTTGATGACAAGACCAGTTTCTAAGGTGATTTGCTTTAGACCTCCTTGAGCGGTGTTGCCTTTAATGGTCGGGGGAGCATCTGTCACCTTTAATTCTACCTTGATTGGCACTTCTATTCCCAAGGCTTTGCCGTCAAAGGATAATATTTCAATCACTTCATTTTGTCGGATAAATTTTATTTTATCTGTCACTGTTTCGGCGGGGATTTCAAAACGTTTGCTTGGGTTGTCTGCTTCGGAAAACCAATATTGTCCGCGATTTTCATAAAGATATTTAATAGGTCGACGTTCCAACTCTGCTTCCTCAACTTTTTCGCTTTGGTGGAAAGAGTTTTCAATGACTTTACCGGTGACCAAATTGCGCATTTTGACGGCATTGATTGGTTTCCGTTGTTGTTTGCGAAAAACATGAGAAGTCAAAATCTCAAAAGGCTCTCCTTCAAACACGATAAATTTTCTTGGTTTTATTTCATTATATTCCAACATAATTTTCAGATACTAACTAAAATAATTTAAATTGTCCAGTTTTAGGAATAATAATTAATTAATTTTTTTATTCTTCCTTACTCGGGCCGATCGGTTCTTCGTTGGAATCGTCCTCGGTATTTAAGAGTTCCTCTTTTACTTTTTCCATTATTTCTTGTTTCAAATCTTGGTTTCCCCTTAAATATTGTCTGGCGGCGTCATAACCGCGACCCAACTTTATTTCGTGAGCAGTTTTGTTGTCCGGGGTATAAGAATAAGAAGCGCCTGATTTTTTGATTAAACCGTATTTTTCCCCAATGGCCAAAAGCTCTCCTTCGGGAGAGATTCCTTCTCGATAAAGAAGGTCAAATTCGGCTTGACGAAATGGCGCCGCCACTTTATTTTTTACTACCTTGACTCTGATTCGTCCGCCGATTACTTCATCACCTTTTTTTATTTGAGCAATTCGGCGAACGTCTAAACGAACTGAAGAATAAAATTTTAAAGCCTTTCCGCCTGGAGTGGTCTCTGGGTTTCCAAACATTACGCCGATTTGCATACGAATCTGGTTGATAAAAATTACCACCGTTTTACTGCGACCAACAATAGAAGTCATCTTACGCAGGGCTTGTGACATTAAACGTGCTTGTTTGCCGACGTGATATTCACCAACATCGCCTTCAATCTCATCTTTAGGGGTGAGGGCGGCGACAGAATCTATAACAACTACATCAAGTTTGCCAGAACGAACCAAACTCTCGGCGATTTCTAAGGCTTGTTCTCCGTAATCTGGTTGAGAGATAAGCAAGTCTTCTACTTGAACGCCTATTCGCTTGGAGTATTCTGGGTCAAGGGCGTGTTCAGCATCAATAAAAGCACAAATTCCGCCATTTTTCTGAGCTTGAGCTACAATATGCAAGGCCAAAGTGGTTTTACCAGAAGATTCTGGTCCAAATATTTCCACAATTCTACCACGGGGGACTCCGCCGACTCCCAAAGCAGCGTCAAGGGCAAGGGAGCCAGTTGGCACAGCGTCGATGCCGACCTTGGGTTTATCGCCAAGTTTCATAATCGCTTCATCGCCAAATTTGCTTTGGATGGCTTTTATGGTGTCAATAATATCGCTACCTGTTGTTTTCTTCTCTCTTATTTTCTTTGCCATAATTGTAAAATGTCAATTTGTGAATTATTTAAGTTTAAAAACAATTTTTTAATTATCAGTTTTTAAACTTAATTTGTTTGTAATCTCTTTTTTAGGGGGTCTGTTTAACTCTTGTCATATACCAACTGCAACTTTTTTACTATCTCGCGACCAAACTTGTCTTCTGCTTTTAGCTCAAAAAAATTATAACCATTAGAAAGAAGCAAAGATTCTTCAAAATTGCCATTTTGGTCAGTAAAAATTTTGCGACCATTTAGATATATCTTAGTGATGCGGTCAGCGCGACCCTTGATATTTATCAACTCATCTTCCAAACTAGAACCGTCATTAGGGGAGTAGAGAACAATCTCTGGTCCGGAAATCAAGTCTTTAAACTTTAGACTGGAATAAATCAAAATAATCGCTACAATTAAAAAAACGACAATAGTTTTAGCGGATATTTTTTCTTTTAATTTTGGAGTCATTTTCTTTTTAATTATAGCATATCATCGCTGGTGGTTTCGTCTGTTAACATTGCTTCTTGGCTATTATAAACTTCTCGCGGCTTAGCTCCTTCCCCTGGACCAATTACTCCACGTTCTTCCAGCATATCCAATAGACGGGCGGCACGAGCATAACCGACTTTTAATTTACGTTGAAGGTAAGAGGCAGAAGCTTTACCAGCTTGGATAACAGCTTCTCTGGCGTCTTCATATAATTCATCATCAGTGTCACTTTCGCCAAAAGAAGCATTGAACAAAGGTGAGCCACCGTTAGTTCCTTCGGTTCCCAAATTTAAATCTAATGGGGGATTGTCAGCGTAGTGTTTAGCTAAGTAGGTTGAGACTCTCTTTACTTCGTCTTCAGAAATAAAAGCCGATTGAATACGAACAGGTTTGGACATTTCGCCAGAGATATAAAGCATATCACCAGCCCCTAGGAGTTTTTCAGCTCCTGCCATATCCAAGATAGTTCGCGAGTCAATTTGTGAAGCAACTTGAAGTGCAATTCGAGAGGGAATATTGGCTTTAATCAAACCGGTAATAACTTCTACTGATGGTCGCTGGGTGGACAAAACCAAATGAATTCCGACAGCTCGAGACATTTGAGCCAAACGCACGATGGCAGCTTCTAATTCACGCGGGTAAGCAGTCATAATATCAGCCAATTCGTCAATAATAACCACAATATAAGGCATTTGTTCAATTTCCTCAGCTTCTGGGGTCTCTTTATCGGCAGTTGTTGTTTCTTTCTCAGCTTTTGCCAAGGCCGGATTGACTACGTTTTTGTGGTAAGACTGGATATCGCGGACAGCCTCAGCTTCCAAGATATCGTAACGGCGATCCATTTCTTTGGCTAACCACCGAAGAGCCGCGATGGCCTTTTTGGAGTCAGTAATGACTGGTGTTAAAAGATGAGGGATTTTATTGTAGAGAGTAAGTTCAACGCGCTTGGGGTCAATCATAATAAAACGCATTTTTTCTGGTTGATTACGGTAAAGAAGAGAGGTGATAATTGTGTGAATGGTGACTGATTTACCTGAACCAGTTGCGCCAGCAATCAATAAATGAGGCGCTTTGGCGATATTGGTAAAGCGTGGTTGACCGGAGATGTCGCGACCCAACGCCACATAGAGTGGGTGATGTGATTCTGTAAAGTCATTGGAAGAGAGCAAGGAAGCTAGGCGGATAGTTGCTTTAATTTTGTTTGGGATTTCAATTCCGACTAAGGATTTACCAGGAATAGGTGCTTCTATCCGAAGTGGGTGGGCGGCCAAAGAAAGAGCCAAATCGTTTTGTAAGGCGACTATTCGTGAGAGTTTCATTCCTTCGGCTGGCTTGAGGGCATAACGAGTAACTGTTGGACCAATTGAAACTTCATCCATCTCGACACTAATTCCAAAGTTAGAAAGAGTGCGCTTGATGATGTTGGCATTAGCCTTGATATCGCCGGCATTCGGTTTGCCACTGTCTTGCTCAAGCAAAGATATTGGTGGAGGAGTAAAGGCTCCGGTTTTTGTTTTTTTGTTGAAAAAAGAAACTCCGCTTAATAAACCACTATCTTTTATTTTGATTTCTTTTGGTTCCTCTTTTTCTTGTTTTTCTTTTTCGGGTTCTGTTTCTTTTTTGTCTTTTTCGGTCAACATTTCTTGTTCCGAATAATCTAATTTGGTCGTTTCCATTTCGTCCTCATCTTCTTCGCCAATCTTTTTCTTGAAGAATTTTTGCCATAAACCAAATCCAAGAATTTGATGGGAATCAAAAGTGATAATCAGAGAAATAAGAATCAGGGCTGCCAAAAATATTAAACTAGCATAAAAATCAAAATAACGTAAAAGCGGAGAAGCCAGAAGCTTGCCAATAACACCTCCGCTGGTCTCGCCGACAATGGTCTGGATTATTCCCAAGCTGGCCAAAAAAAATATTAAACCGCCAACAATACGACTAAATGACAAACTGAACTTTAATGAACGAAGCAGATAGACTCCCAAAAGAATCAAAAGGATTGGCAACAAGAGAGCACCATTGCCAAATAATTTATAGAAAAGATTGTAAATTATTTGTCCGGCTGGTCCGGCAATATCAAAGCAAGAAAGAATAAAAAATATGGAGCTAGCAAAAAATATCACTGCAAGGATTGCTTTTTTAGTCTCGTCTTTTAGGTTGGCTCTTGATTGGTCATCATATTCTCTTTCTCTGGCGGAACTCCTGGCTTCTCTTTTAGTTTGATTTTTTTTTCGTTTTCTCATTTCTCAATTATAACAGAGGCGGATAAAAATTTCAGGTTGGTCTAAAAGATTAAGTTGCCTGTGGATAACTATTTATTTATAAAAATCATTTAATTTTGTTCAATCTCTAAATCTTTCAACTCTTCCTATGTTTTTTGTGATTAGAGAAATTCTAGGAGGAGCAGATATTGTTGCAGTTGTCTGGATTTTGTTTAGTTTCACCAGAGCAATCTTGAGATTTATGAAACTTGATTTAGAGAGAGCTTTAATGGACATTTTATGTCTTTTGAGGTAGAGTTAAAATGACCTTAAAATTTAAAAGGACTATTTTTAAAAGACTATAATATTGTTATGACTGATAAAGAAAAAGACAATAATATAAAAGACAATAATATGGGTCAGGGGATAGACCAGCGTTTTTTGAAGTTTGTTTATCTCAAATCAAAAAAGCTTGTCCAGGCTACTTATTTGATAACCTCACTCATCCCTGAAAGTGAACCCTTAAAATGGCGTCTTAGAGAATCTGTCCTTGAGTTTCTTTCGGAGACCAGTCTTTTGGTTCCGACAACCGGTTTAGCCAATGGCTTATCAGCTGAAGGACAGATCTCCCCATTATTTAAAATTTCTGTTTTGGAAGCTGTCCTTAATCGTCTAGATCAAATCATCAATTTGTTGGAAGTCGCGTTGGCGGCAAGTTTTTCTTCAGAAATGAATTTAACAATTTTACGAAATGAGTTTAGTCAGTTAAGTAAAAATATCTCTACTCGGCTAGGTTGCGGTTTAAAGGAAATCGTTGGACCAGAGGAAGCTTTGCAATTGCTTTTGGAAGCTAAAGAGAAATATCCAGTTGATGGTCAAACCAGGAGCTTGGGGCATTTTCCGACCGCTATAGATAATACCCGGCTTAATAATTTTATGTCCGAGAAAATAAAAAGGACACCAAATTTGGATGAAAAGGACATTTCTAATCAAGAAGGGGTTAAAAAGGGGCGTCGTTTAGTAAGCAAAAATACTCGACGCAATGAAATTATCACTTTCCTTCGCGGAAAGAGTTGGACTTCTATAAAAGACATTTCTGATGCGATTTCAGATTGTAGCACTAAAACAATTCAACGTGAATTAGCTGACTTGGTACAGAAAGGAATTCTAAAGAAAAAAGGAGACCGACGATGGAGCCGATATCTCTTGGCTTAAATTTAAATTTTGAATTTAACCCCAAAAGTCTGTAAAGGTCAAAAAAATGAAATTGAAGTTTTGTCTTTTACAAATGGGTTTTAATTTTCTCCTAAAATTTAAACAATGGATTCATTATTACTCCATTGATTCGTATTTGTTGTTTGTTGAGTTTTATTAATTTAACAAATCTTATTCCTGATAGATAATTTTTGTTTGACTACTGTTCTATTTTTAGTATAATATCAGCGATAGTTGGTTTGTCACAATTGATGTTGCAAGACGTTTTAAATGGGGTAAAACAAGTGTTTTTTCAAAAAACTCTTGTTTAGTTATCCACATTGATTGTTTTGCGAAAGATACGACAAAGTTGCTATAATTTGGATAATTGCCCTTTGAAAATTGAATATCCGAAAGTTTTCTGTTTTAATTTTTGTCTTTCCAAAATTTAGTCAAGACATTGAGAAGGTTTGGTCGAACAATCTTCTCGTGGTTGTTTTTATTTGCTTTGACACTAACCAGCGAAATATCAATTAAATTAAATTGTTATCTCGCTGGTTGGTGTCGAGGTGTACGAACAACCAACACAAAATTATTATTATTAGTTATTATAAGTAAGTTTATTAGTTACATTATATATTATGAGTAAAAGAATTCTTACTCTAGTTGTAGCTGCTGCCTTCATCTTCGCCTTGGTTGGTGTTTCTACCGCCAAAGCCGCGACAGTTGAAGAATTGCAAGCTTTGATTGCGCAATTGCAGGCGCAAATCTCTGCTTTGTCTGGCGGTTCATCTACAACTGGAACTATCACCAAGGACCTAACTATTGGTAGCCAAGGTGATCAAGTTGAAATCCTGCAGAAATATTTAGAAGATGAAGGTTATCTCGTGATGCCAGTCGGCGTTGCTTACGGTTATTTTGGTAACTTGACCAAAGCCGCTGTCGCCAAATGGCAAGCCGCCAATGGCGTTGCCCCAGCTGCCGGTTACTTCGGTCCTAAAAGTCGCTCTATGTATGCGACCTTGACCGCTGGTTCTACTGCTGGTGATGATGACGATGATGACGATGTTTCCACCGGTTTGGAAGGTGGCGCTGGTTCAATTTACGACGTTGATTATGTTTCTAAATTGAGCAATGAAGAAGTTGGTGAAGGAAAAGATGATGTTGAGGTTGCTGGCCTTGTTATTGAGGCTGACGACAATTCTGACCTTGAACTACTCGCCGTTAACCTAAACTTCTCCAAGGGAACCGCAACCAGAGATCTTGACCGCTATGCGGAAGAGGTTTCTATTTGGTTTGAAGACGAAGAAGTTGCTCGCTTGGACGCCGATGAATTTACCCGTCGTAACAATTATGACAAAACCGTTTCCTTGGATCGTGGCGCGATTATTCGTGCTGGCGAGACCGGTGAATTGGTTGTTGCCTTGTCTGGTGTTTCTAATCTTGATTCTACCGACGAAGGCAAGACTTGGACTGTTGAGTTTGAGTCTGTTCGTTATCGTGATGGTCTAGGTGCAGTTATTGATGACAGCAATACTGGTGATATCAATGATGCCACTGGTCGCACCTTCTCTTTTGAAGGTTTTGCTTCTGCCTCTGACTTGGAGCTCCGTTTGACCAAGGGTAGCGCGGCTATCAATGATTCCCGCATTATCATGGTTAGCACAACCGATGAGACTGACGATGAAGAAATTTTGTCGTTCAAACTTGAAGCTCGAGGTGATTCCGACCTTTATGTCAACGATATTTCTGTTGACTTTACCGCGGTCGGTGCCGGTGTCAGCAATATCATCAATACTGCTAAATTAGTTGTTGATGGTGATGTGATGGGCTCCGAAACTCTTGCTTCTTCAACTATTGCGACCACCACTGTTGTCTTTGACAATATTGATTTGGTTATTGATGCTGGCGACACGGTTGAGGTTGTTGTTGAAGTTGACATCAATGAAATTGGAGACGGATACTTCACCGAAGGTGATAACTTGATGGCTAGTGTTAACCCTGACAACGATGATGCTTGGGATGCTTGGGATGTTGAAGACGAAAAAGGTAATCTTGTCGGTAATACCGATAAGACTGGTGCCGCTTCCTCTAAATACCACGCTTTCCACTCAACTGGTATTGTTATTGCTGCTAACACTATCTCCACTCCAACGATTGAAGATACTAATGGTGATACAGCTGGTGGTAAAATTGGTCTTTACACCGTCAAGTTTGACGTGACGGCTTTTGAGAATGCTATTTACATTCCAACTGGACCGACTGCCGCTACTGCTACAATTACAACAAATGCTGGTGTTATCTACACTGTTGAAGATTCCACTGGTGTTGCGATGATGTTGAATGATGCTGGTTTGGCTTCCACTTCGGCTATCTACTCTGCTACTGCTAGCAAGAGTGGCGATTACTACGTAGTTGACCAAGGTGAAACTGAAACCTTTACTTTGCAAGTTACCCTTACTCCGGCTGCTGACGGTTATTACCGAGTACAGCTCTATGGGGTAAACTACAATGTTGGTGCGGCTGATAATGCAGACACAATGCAAATTACTTCCCCAGCTACCGACTTTGAGACTGACCATCTTTACATTGATGTTTAGTCTTAGTTAGTTGAAATAAAAAAACCACCCTTTCGGGTGGTTTTTTTATTTCCCGATGTTGCAAGTTGGACCAAGCCTATTTTATTTCAACTTGCTTATGTTGCCGAAAATAAACAAAAATGAGACAAAGAATAAAAAAGACAAGCAAAAATGGCTTCGGGAAAATTTAATATCAAGAGGGAAGTTTTTTGGGGATACTTTTTTAAAGTTCGTGAGATTAATAAGTGTAGTATTTTATGAAAAAGTGGCTTGGGAGAGATTGTTCTTATTTCAAAAGTTAAATTATAGTCGGGTTATTTGTTGTCAGACTTGTTTGGATATTTTATAATTTAAATATTATGCCTAAATCAGATGGTCTATGGTTTTTGATGGTTATTGTGATAATGTTTGCCCTGTGGTTGTCTGGCGGAATTGTTAGAAAAGAAGCTGGTTCAATCCCTAATGTCTTAGTTGGCGAAAGAGGGTTATTGTCAATGGGTAACACTCAAAATCAAGATGACGAAAAAAAGGTATCTGGAGAAATAGAAAACGTCAGTCCTTATAGTAAAAATATCAAAATAAAATTGGGGAACATTCGTTCGGCTAGTTATCCAGATGATCAATATTTTTATATTACTAATCGTAGTTGGAAAGCTGGCCCAGTCTATATTGGTGGTTGGACTGTTCAAAGTGGCAGCACTTCTTCTAGTAAGAAAAATAATAAAAAAATTGTTCTGCCAGTTGGGGCGATTGAATATTATAATCCTTACCAAACAACTGGCAATACTAGAGTGCCGTTAGTTCTTTATCCTGGCGACTCAGCAATTATCTCAGTGGGTGATAATCCTGCAGGGCGGAAACTCCCCCTAGAGTCCAGTTTCAAAGAAAATGTTTGTATGGGCTATTTAGAGAATTTGTCTGGTTTGAATTTTAAGCCTAAACTAAGCGTTCGTTGTCCTTCGGAATTAGAATTTGTGGATCGGGATGAGATTAGAGACGAGTGCTATTATTTAGTTCGTCGCTTGCCGCGTTGTGTTGAACCCAAGATTGACGGTGATTGTGTAAACAATTATTGTGAAATACCTTCTTCTTGTCGACGATTGGTAAAAGAAATTTTTGGTTACGAAAACTGCTTCAATAAACGAAAAAATCAAGAGTACTTCTTGGGTGACACCTGGCGCGTTTATTTAGGTTATTCAAGCAACATCTTTAGAAAAAGCAACGGTTATTTAGCTCTTTACGACAATCAAGGTCTTCTTGTGGATAGAATTGAGTACTAGAGAGGCGCATATATTGTTTTCCCTGCCTTCCTAACTTCGACCAGGTCCGCCCTATGGCAGCTTTTACACAATGCTTGGGAGTTTTCTTAAGGAGGAAAAGAGGAGAGGGTTACCCTCTCCTCTTTTCCTCCTTGGAGGGTAACCCTCTCTTCCGATTTGGTATATAATATTATAATATAATGGTGGAAAGGAAATTTAAATTTGCAATGGATGAATATTACCACATTTATAATCGTGGTGTTGAAAAACGTGTTATTTTTAAGGATAAAAATGACCATTCTAGATTTGTAAAGATTCTTTATGCTTTAAACAACAAGGAACCAATTACTATGGAAAAGATTTTTAAAGAAAATAGAGGTAAAAATATCTTTTTAACAAAAAGAAAAGGTGATCCACTTGTTAATATTGGTGCTTATTGTCTGATGCCAAACCACTTTCACTTGCTACTTAAGGAAGTTGAAGAAGGTGGCATATCAAAGTTTTTAAATAAAATACAAACGAGCCACTCTATGTTTTTTAATTTAAAATATAAAAGAAGGGGTAGATTATTTGAAGGTACTTTTAAAGCTCAACATATTGATTCCGAAAGTTACTATCAATATCTAATTTCTTACATCCATCTAAACCCTGTAAAAGTAAGGTTTCCCGAGTGGGAAAGTGAAGAGAATTCTAATATTGACGAAATAAAAAAGAGTTTGGATGCCCATTCTTTTTCCAGCTATTATGATTTTTTTGTTGGGGAAAGACCAGAATCAAACTTGTTGGATAGAAAAGAATTCCCTGATTTTGAAGAATCAGATATTGATTTGTTAGTTATGGACTATAAAAAGAGGAGAGAAGAGTTAGAAAAAGAAAGAGTGGATAACTAGCCAATCTAGGAGAGGGTTACCCTCTCCTAGATTGGCTAGTTATCCACAGGTTTGGGGGAAGAGAGGGTTTCATGAAGATTTTTAAGTGGTAACATTATAAATAATTTGAATTCATAAATTTAAAAATATGAAAAAGAAAATTTGGCTTATTGGTGGCCTGGTTGTTTTGGTCGCGTTGATAATTTGGGGTGTGATTTGGGGTCCACAGACCCTTTCGTTTTATTGGTATGAATATCTGAATCGCAAGCATTTGGCGGAATTTGAGGCGATAGAAGA
Organism: Minisyncoccota bacterium; assembly: GCA_041657405.1. Classification (GTDB taxonomy): domain Bacteria; phylum Patescibacteriota; class Minisyncoccia; order Phycocordibacterales; family XYD1-FULL-46-19; genus JAKJEI01. The sequence goes on along the minus strand of JBBABX010000001.1, from coordinate 59,613 downwards.
AACTTATCGGACGGATACTAACGGCGGGGAGACACCGGAAGAAACCTTGGATTTGTTTGTGGCAGCGCTGGAAGCTGGTGATGCCGGCTTGGCGGCCAGTTATTTTGTGCCGGAGAAGAGGGGGGGGGGTGGGGGGGGGGTTTAAGGCTGGTTTTAAAAGTGGAGGAGTTGGCTTGCTTCTGAGTGATTTAAAAAAAGTTGAAACCGGGACCTTGGTCGGAGATGATAGATTTGAGTTTGTTGTTTTGGATAATAATCAGGTTTTATTTTCGTATTCTTTAATTAAAAACCCGAACTCACAGAAATGGCTAATAGAAAGCTTGTAATTCTAGGCTTGTTTCTGGCTAACCTTGGATTATTCAGGGCTGTGCCGGTTTTTGCTTATGATGATAGCACTACTCACCGGGCTGTTACCCAAGAAGCGATAAAATTATTTGAGTTCTATAATCCGAGTCAAAGTTTTCTTGATTTTGAAAAGGATTTAATTATTCAAGGCAGTGAAGATGAGGATGCTGCACCGCGCTGGCTTAATCACTTTTATGATCCGGTCCATAACCGTGGCTTTAAGGGCGGGCGGTCGTCAAAAGTTTGGGCCGAGAGTCCGGATGCTCAAGCCTCTCGGCCGGGCAACGGTTTGGTGAGAAGTTATTTTTCTGACCCGAATGATTTTTCTTGGCCACGGGCGGTTTATGAGTATGCCTGGGGTGATAAAGAAAGAGCCTTGCTTTCTTTGGGGCATGTCTTGCACTTGGTCCAAGACGCGACTGTGCCGGACCATACGCGTGACGATGCTCACGCCTTCAAAAAAACTTATGAAAATTATGCTGAACGTTTTACGGTTGGTAGTTTTCGTTTTGCAGACGATCTGACCTTTACCGGCCAAAAACCAGTTAGGTTGGATACCTTGGGTGAATACTTTGATAGTTTGGCGGTTTTTTCTAACGGAAATTTTTTTAGCGATGATACTATTTTGGATGAGTATTTTAATAAACCAACAATAAAAGAAGAAAAATATTTTAGGTTACGAAATGGAATAAGTTATAATTTTGGCCTTGGTATGTTAACTCAGGCTTTGACGAGAATTGATAGCAAAAGAAATTTGTTCTCTGGCCAAATTGAAAAAACCTATCAGTTAGACGACATTGACAACCTTGTCGTTTCTGACTATTGGCAACACCTTTCTGAAAAAGCGGTTCTTGGGAGTGCGGGAGTCATTGAATTATTTTTTAAAGAAGTAGCTGTGGAAAGAAAATCTCATCGTCTATTTGATTTAAATAAAAGTTATATCAAGCGTTTTATAGATCGCTTATCAATTGGCGCGAATAATGCTCTTTCAGCTTTGGGCACTCTTTGGTCTCTAAGCCTATCTTCTAATAATCATGATTTAGATAATAATTCTAATATTGAAGCTAACATTGCTTCTTCTCAAAAGGAGGAAATATCGCCAATTTTAGACAATATTCCAATTACTGAATCGACTATAAGTCAGGCGCAAATTGATCAATTAATGACAGAAGTCTTAGCTCTTCAACAACAATTAGATGATTTTCGCGCCAAGTTGGAAACTGAAAATAACCAAAACATAGAATCTTCAATTGAATTAGCGGAAATTAGTCAACACGTTCATCACCATATTTCATCTGTTGAAAGTGTTTCTCTGGCGGCAGATGAAAATTTAATACCTGAAGTTGTTGAAAAAATAATGATTGAGAGTCCAGTTATTCTTTCGCCCCTAGATTTTTCTGTTCCGTTTTCTACTACGACTATAATTTTTTCTGGTTCAAGCACTCCAGGGAACTTTGTTTTTTGTGATTTTGATCATGATAATATAATTCTTAGCGACCAAGAAAGTGGGGAATGGGAGCTTGTAATAAATGATTTACCACAAGGCACAACGACTCTTAATTTTTTTGCGCGCGATATTGGAGATCACATTTCAGAAGCTGTTGCCATTGAAATTTTTATAGATTCTTTACCGCCAACTATTAGTCTATCAGTTGAAGAGTGCGCCAAGAGTCGTCTATCGGATCATTGTTCGATTGACCCAACAGAAAAAATCCACATTTCGTGGACAATCTCTAAGCCGGGGGAATACTCATATAAACTTTTTAACACTTATGAGTTTTGGGGAGATTGGGGAGAGGACCTGGAAATTTTGATGGCCGATACGACCAACAGTTCAATAATTTATGAAACAGACTTGTCTGACGGGCCGATTGGTTGGAGGCTGGTTTTATCTGCACGCGATAATAATGGCGAAGAGATACAGTCCGAACCATTTGAAATCTGGTTTAGTGTTCGGTCTCTGGTTATTAATGAAATCGGCTGGACTGGCACGGCCGCTTCTTCTGCTGATGAATGGTTGGAGCTTTATAATTCTTTGCCGTTTGAGTTGTCTTTGGATAATTTTTGGCTTGTTGGTTCTGACAATAAGCCGTTGATTGAATTGTCGGGGACTATTAGCGGTCAGGATTTTTATTTGATTGAAAGAATAGACGATGAGGTTATTTCTGATTTGCCAGCCAATCTTGTAGCCAACTTTGTGGAAAATTCAGAAATGGAGGGCTTGCCAGATGATAATTTGCAGTTGAGATTAGTTAAAAAAGAGGATGAAATTGAAATGGTTTGGGATCAAACGATCTTGTTTAATCCAGATTATTATGGTCTCGACTGTTCAATTGAGCGACGTTGGGATCGAGATGGCAACTTGCAATCAAGCTGGGAAGTGGTTAATACTGGCTGGCGGCAAAATGGTCGTGATCGTAATAATGAATTGGTTGCTGGGACACCATTGATGGAGAACAGTATTTTAAGAGTAGCGCCGATGTAATTACAAACTTAATTTTTTAACATGTTTTTAATGTTTTTAAAACGGAAGGTTTTTATTACCTTTGTTTTTATTCTTTTATTTTTTCCATTAGTTACTTGGGCAGATGGTCCTAAAATTGAAAGTTTTCAATTGCATGAACAAACAGATGATATAACCTTCAATCCGCTTACTGGTGATGATTCGAGATTGTTGATTAGGGTTACCGCTGATAGGGAAGTAAAATTTACAACTATTTCTATTTGTAAAGAAGATGATAGTATTTGCAACAGAACCTCAGCTTTTAAATATTTTTCCAGTAGCACTTTTTCTTTAACAGCAGAAAAAGAATGGAATGGTAAAAACAGCAAAGATGAAAATGCTCCAAATGGAATTTATAGGGTAAAAGTAACAATGAAAGATGGAGAGGGTTTTTCAGTAGAGGAATTTATTACTGCAAAGATTGTTATTAATTCGTCGGCTTCTGCCTTATCTAATCTTGGAAATGATGACAATGACGCTGATGATGACAATAATTCTGATTTCGATTTAGGTAACGACTCAAACTTATCAGCGCATTCTGGTCAAGTAGAAATAAGTAGTTATGATCCTGATGATATTGAAATAAGCGCTGGACGAGCTCGATTGGCAAATACTCGAACGCCAGTTGAATTTAAGGTAGAATCCCAAAAACCACTCTCTGGAACTTTTGAGTGGTCGTTTGGCGACGGGACATCTAAACGGGGAGTTAAGGTCAGTCATCAATACGATTTTCCTGGGCAGTATAATGTAGTTTTAAATTACACCTCAGGCTTGGAAGAAGCAGTTTCGCGGACTGTCGTGACGGTGACTGAACCAAATTTTGTCTTAGAGGTATTTCCTGATAAAAATTATTTGTCTATTAAAAATTTGGGTGAATGGGAAGAAAATATTAATGATTGGAATATAAAAAATGGTAGTTCTACGATAATTACTTTCGTCAAAGACACAATAGTCAGCGCTGGGGGTGAACTAAAAATATCGTTGCCAAAAGAGACTAAGACCGGATCCTGGAGTCTTAATTGCCCGGATGATTTTACTGTTGCTGGGGCTGGAACAAAAATAGCTAATCAAGACCAATTAGTCTTATTCGCTTCTACAACTGCTAAAGTCATAGAGTTGCGGCAAAAGTTGGCCGAAGCGCAAAATATGTTGATACAAATCAAGAAAGAACAAGCCTTGACTCTGGCGGCTGTTGGTTCGGCTGATTTGTCCCAATTAAATTCTGGCAATGAACAAGATCTTGAGTCGGAGACTGATGGTATATCTTCAAATTCCACTACTTCTGATATAATAATTATAGAGAAAAAGGCGGGGATGATAACAAAAATTTTAAAAGCAGTTAAGAAAATTTTTTGATGTTTAAGTATTTAAATTGTAATTTTTGGCGGATGTTGACGGGATTCTTGGCGATTTTGGCGATGGCGGTCGGCCTATTGTTTTACTTTGGTTCCATTGGTAATTTAAAAGAACCATCTAGTGAGACAAATTTTGCAGGTACTGGTGAGGCAGAATAGAATTTTAACGATCAATCTCAATGTTTTCTCAATATTTTTTTGTTGACTTTCGATTTAAAATAGTTAATAATAAAATCAACCGTAGACAGTAGGTATCGCAAGATTAAATCCTACCGAGGGTCGCCGAGAATACTCGGGCGACGTGTCGATCCAAGCGGTTTTTAGCCGTTTTTTTTATTGAGAATTAAAGAAATGAAGTCTTCATAATTTTCAATAATTTTGTTTCTCTCAAGAGTCAAGGGTGAACCAAGAGAAAGAAAAAAATGACTAAAATTTTTCCATTGTTTGGTCATTTACAAACAATGGAAAACTAGCTTTGTTCGCTAAAGTTTATTTATTATATGGCAATAACTAAAGAAAAAAAATCTGCTATTGTTGAGAAACTTAAATTCATCGCCGACAAAGGCAAGACGATTGTTTTTGTTAATTTCCACGGCCTGTCGGTTGAAGGGGTTAATGATTTGCGGAAAAATTTACGTCTTAAAGAAGTTGGCTATTATGTCGCCAAGAAGACCTTGATCAAGCGCACTCTGGGCGAGGCTAACTTTGATGGCGAGATGCCAGAGTTAGAAGGTGAAATTGCATTGTCTTATCTTACTAACGAAGAAGGAGATACTCTTTTGCCTATTAAAGAGATTTATGATTTTCAGAAAAAAAATGCTGAAGTCATAAAAATTGTTGGAGGTATTTATAACGGTTCATTTGTAGATGCAGATTTTGTAATACAAATGGCTAAAATTCCAAATCGAGAGACCTTGTACGCGCAATTTGTGAATCTTATCAATTCGCCAATCCAAGGTTTGGTGATGGCGCTTGACCAGATTGCTCAAAAAAAGGAAACAGCTTAATAAATTAAAATTATAAAATTTAATTCAAAATATTATGGACGAAGAAAAGAAAGACGCGACTGTTGAAGTTGAGTCGCAAAAAGAAATCAAAGTGCCGGAAGCTCCGGTTGAAGAATCTAAAAAAGAAGTAAAACAAGAAGAAACCAAAACCGAAGTTGTCATCCCAGACAAATTCAAAGCCTTGGTGGAACAAGTTGAATCAATGACTGTTTTAGAGCTTCATGAATTAGTCAAACTTTTGGAGGAAAAATTTGGAGTATCGGCTCAAGCAGTAATGGCGGTCGGTGGCGCAACCGCTGGCGGCGAAGCGGCTGAAGCTAAAGACAGTTTTACCGTTACCTTGACAGCTGCTGGCGACCAAAAAGTTCAAGTTATTAAAGCAGTAAAAGAAAAATTAGGTCTTGGTTTGAAAGAAGCCAAAGATTTGGTTGATGCTGCTCCTTCTGTCTTGAAAGATGGCGCTAAGAAAGACGAAGCTGATGACATCAAGAAAGCGATTGAAGAAGCTGGTGGTAAAGTTGAAGTAAAATAGAGCTTGTTTTAGACTCTTTTTTTAAACGACTCAACCTGTTCAGGTTGAGTCGTTTAAAATTTAGAACTTAGTTTTGTTATTGCTTAGAGCTAATCTTTGCGGTATATTTTAGTTATGGAAATATTGCCAAAATTATTTGGTGGTCCCAATCGGGTAAAGTTGATTAGGCTTTTTTTGTTTAACCCAGATAATATTTATCTCTTGAAAGAACTTCATCAAAAAACAAAAATTAAGCCAGGACAATTGCGAAAAGAACTTTTGCTCTTGGAGTCAATTGGTTTGGTTAAGACTAAAAAAATTGTTAATTCAACGCCGACTAAGAAAAGTAAAAAGACAAAAAAGGGTAAGAAAAAACAATCACCCCGTGAATCAATTCACAATCGACTTTGGGGCTTAAATCAAGATTTCTTTTTTACAGATCATCTTCAGTCATTGTTTAGCGCGGATTTTTTTGTCAGTCGCGATGAATTAGCGAAAAAATTTAAAAATTGCGGCAAAATTAAATTACTAATTTTATCTGGGGTTTTTGTCCAAGAGGGGGGAAGAAGAGTAGATATTCTTGTGGTTGGCGACAATCTAAAAAAGAAATTAATTGAAAAAACAGTAGTTGATATAGAATCTGAAATTGGACGTGAGCTGGTCTATGCCATTATGAATTTGGCTGATTTTGCGTATCGTTTTTATTCTAGTGACAAATTTTTGCGTGACGTATTGGATTATCCTCATAAGAAAATTATTGATAAGATGAATATTTAGAGGTTCTTTGGAGTCTTTTTTGATATCCACAAAATTGTTAAAGATTTCATTATTTTTGTGCTAGAATTAGATAAAGGTTTTACTGGTTTATTGGTCGAACCAGCCTCATTATGAGGTCAATAAACTGGAAATTATAAGTAAATTTATTAATAACATTTTAGATATGTATTTACAAAGTTGGGGTAATGCCTTGGCCGGTTCATTTCAAGAATTGGTTTCTGGCATTGTCACTTATGTTCCTAACATCGTAATTGCCATCATCCTGTTTGTTATCGGTTGGGTGTTTGGCGATGCTGTTGGTTTGTGGGTAGCCAAACTTATCCGTGCTCTAAAAATTGATCGCGTCTTAGAAAAACTTGATGTGCATCGTTTAATAGAACAAGCTGGTTATCGTTTGGATACAGGCAAGTTTCTTGGTTTCTTGGTCAAATGGTTTATTATTCTTGGTTTTTTGGTGGCAGCTTTGAACGTGCTCCAGTTAAATGAAGTTGGTGATTTCTTGCGTGAAATTTTGGCTTACATTCCAAGCGTTATTATCGCGACGATTATTTTGATTATCGCGACTGTGGTAGCTGATGTTTTGCAGAAAGTCGTTGTCGCTTCTGCTCGTGCGGCTCGTGTTAGCTCCGCAGAGCTTTTTGGAGGCATCACTAAATGGCTTATTTGGATTTTTGCGATTGTGATGGCTCTTGAGCAATTGGGAATGATGGGGCCATTCTTGCAAATTTTTATGACTGGTATTGTAGCCACTGTTTCTATCGCTCTTGGTTTATCTTTTGGCTTGGGTGGTAGAGAAGCTGCAACCAGTTTTATTAACAAGTTGCGGGGTGAAATTTCGCGAAGAGATTAATTATTACTTCTGAAATCAAAATCTGAAATCAAAAAAGAATTTCATAAAAATACCCATAATTTTATGGGTATTTTTATATAGGGGTAAATCTTGTTGTTTGAAGTTTATGTATTGACACGTTTTTATTTTCGTATATACTAATAAATGTCAGTATGAATATTAAAGAAAAACCCAAAATTAAGCGGAAACTGTAGCCCCGATTGTTTTGGCCTGGCTCTGGACCGCTTGAAACAAGCGGTTTTTTATTTCAGCTTTGCTGGAATATCCGTCTTGAATAAGGTTTCTCTGAATGACTGAACTTTGAAAATTGAATGCCATCATCAGACATGCAAGGGGTCTTGTGGTTTGAGAGATGGAAAAAGGTAGAACTATGTTTTTAAAACATAGAACACTAAAATAAAAATGTAAGTATAAAAATAAATATAATGGTTTTTAAATTTCCTAATGGGAGATTTAAAGAGCATAGGGTGGATGCCTAGACTCTAAAAGGCGATGAAGGACGTGGCTCGGCTGCGATAATCTTCGGGGAGGTGCCTAGCAACCTTTGATCCGGAGGCGTCCGAATGGGGAAACCCGATATGGTAAAACCATATCATCTGGTAACTTGATTATCAGATGCGTACCCGGGGAATTGAAACATCTTAGTACCCGGAGGAAAAGAAAAAAAGTCCCGCTTGGCGGGAAACATTCCCTAAGTAGCGGCGAGCGAAAAGGGAACAGCCCAAACCTGTGTTTCGCACATAGTTTATAAATTGTCTTATGCCTAAGTTAAAAAGTTTGGAAATTTTTTCAATTAAAAATAAAAACTAGTGAGGTAAATAAAATTTATAAATTACGTGCGGAATATGGGGGTTGTGAGGCAGTGGCGTAGTTTACTAGAAGAGTTACAAAACGTTTATTTAATTGAATTTGCTGGGAAGCAAAGCCGTAGAAGGTAACAGCCCTGTAGGTGAAAAATAAACGTCTCTTTTACCGCTGTTCTCGAGTACTTCGAGGAATGATAACCTTGAGGGAATCTGGCAGAACTAACTGCTAAGGCTAAATACTTTTAGAGATCGATAGTGAACAAGTACCGTGAGGGAAAGGTGAAAAGTAGCCCGGGAGGGCGTTGAAATAGAACCTGAAACCCTATGCTTACAAGGAGTCGGAGCCCCGCCATTGGCGTGGGTGACGGCGTGCCTATTGAAGAATGAGCCAACGAGTTTATGTATATTGCTTAGCTAAGCCTCAAAAAGGTGGAGCTGTAGGGAAACCGAGTATGAAAGTGCGAATTTTAGGAGTTGGAGGTTGGAAGTTAGGGATTGGATTTTCCAATTCTTAATATCTAACTTCTAATTTCTATTTTGTGTAATATGCATAAGACCCGAAACTGGGTGAGCTTGCCATGGGCAGGATGAACCTCGCAGAAATGCGAGGGGAGGTCCGAACCGGTTAGCCGTGCAATACTATCGGATGACCTGTGGTAAGGAGTGAAAAGCTAATCGAACTCAGTAATAGCTGGTTCTCTCCGAAATAGCTTTAGGGCTAGCGTCTGGCATACCCTCTGGGGGTAGAGCACTGGAAGAGTTGAATAGGGGGAAACCTCGTCAACTCTATCAAACTCCGAATACCAGAGATTAACTACCAGGCAGTTAGACGGCGGGGGCGAAGCTCCGTTCGTCAAAAGGGAAACAGCCCAGATCTCAATCTAAGGTCCCTAAATCAATACTAAGTGCACTTAAGGAGGTGAGATTTCTCTGACAATGAGGATGTTGGCTTAGAAGCAGCCATCATTTAAAGAAAGCGTAATAGCTCACTCATCAAGAGATCTTGCGCCGCAAATTATCGGGGCTCAAGTATTGTACCGAAGGTGAGGATATTTCGTGTCTCACTAGCGTAAATCATTTAATGGTTTATGGTAGCGAGACACGGGATGTGGTAGGAGAGTGTTTTTCGCCGCTGTGAAGTCTCGTCGCGAGATTGAGATGGAGCGCGAAGAAGTAAGAATGTTGGCACAAGTAACCGCAACCCCGGTGAGAGCCCGGGGCGCCGAAAAACCAAGGTTTCCTTGGCAATGTTGATCAGCCAAGGGTTAGTCGGGCCTAAGTCGATGGCGAAAGCCGTAGACGATGGACACATGGTTAATATTCCATGACCTCTTTATTTTTCTGATGGAGGGACGGAGGAAAAAAGTGAATGCGCCTTATAGGATTGGCGTTGCTACTTCTAGGGATGCTCTTTAGGTAAATCCGGAGAGCTGATTTAATTCAAATTCCGATAGCGGCAAAATTTCTTTCTACGGATTGAAAAATTTTCACGCAGAGCCTTCCGAGAAAATCTTCTAGGGTTAAGAATAAAGAGTCCGTACCGCAAACCGACACAGGTGGTTTGGTCGAGAAGACCAAGGCGAACGGGTGAGAGATCCTCAAGGAACTCGGCAAAAAAGCGGCCGTAAGTTTGCAATAAGGCCTGCCTGCACTTTTGGTGTGGGCCGCAGCTAAAGTATCCCTGGCGACTGTTTATCAAAAACACAGCTCCCTGCGAACTCGTAAGAGTATGTATAGGGGGTGACGCCTGACCAATGCCAGAAGGTCAAATAAGACTGGTGATACCGCAAGGTTGAGCTGGTTTTATAAGCCCTGGTGAATGTCGGCGATAACTATAATCGTCCTAAGGTAGCGTAATTCCTTGTCTGGTAAGTTCAGACGTGCACGAATGGCGTAACGACTGGGGAACTGTCTCGAGGATTTGCCCGGTGAAAATACAGTGGGGGTGAAGATGCCCTCTACCTGCAGCTAGACGAAAAGACCCCAGAAGCTTTACTACAACTTGATATTGGATATACGTTTTATCTGCGTAGCATAGGTGGGAGAGTTTGAAGCGATGGTTTTGGCTGTCGTGGACTCGTCAGTGAAATACCACTCTGGTTGAGTGTATATTCTAACCTGACCGGCAAAAACGGTCGGAGACAGTATCTGGTGGGTAGTTTTATTGGGGCGATATCCTCCTAAAAAGTAACGGAGGAGTCTATTAAGGTCAGCTAGGCGCGAATGGAAATCGTGCCGATAGTGTAATGGCACAAGCTGGCTTAACTGCAAGACGTACGTGTCGAGCAGGTGCGAAAGCAGAGCATAGTGAACCGACGGTCCGTATTAGACGCGGCCGGAGATTAACGGATAAAAGCTACTCTGGGGATAACAGGCTGGTTCCGCCCAAGCGTCCATAGCGACGGCGGAGTTCGGCACCTCGATGTCGGCTCATCTTATCCTGGGGCTGGAGAAGGTCCCAAGGGTTTGGCTGTTCGCCAATTAAAAAGATACGCGAGCTGGGTTCAAACCGTCGTGAGACAGGTTGGTCTCCTATCTGCTGCAGGCGTTGATAATTGAGAAGATCTGCTTCTAGTACGAGAGGACCGAAGTGGACTGACCTCTGGTCTGAGAGCTGTCCTGCCAAGGGCAATGCTCTGTAGCTAAGTCGGGAATGGATAACCTCTGAAAGCATCTAAGAGGGAAGCCAACTTCAAGATTAATTATCGTTATCAGGCTCCTGGAAGATTACCAGGTTGATAGGCCTTAGGTGTAAGCGCAGTAATGCGTTGAGCCGAGAGGTACTAATTCGCCGATTCCTATTAGGAAATTTGAAAACCATTTGTTTGATTTCGAATATTTTGTTCTGGTGGTTTGACGCCGAGGTCACACCTCTTACCATCCCGAACAGAGAAGTTAAGCTCGGTCGTAGCGATGGTACTCGCAAGGGGAGAGTAGCTAACCGCCGGAACAAAGTATTCGAAATCTGACAAGATTTTATTTTAAAATTTGGACAAAAAAGAAAAATAATTAATCACCACCAAGGGTGATTTTTTGTTTTTAAAATTTTCAAAATAAAGCTTAAGAAGATAATTAAGTTGTTGGGTTTTAGGTTGAAAAATTGATTTAGATTTTATTTAAAATTTTGATGCTGGAAAAACTTGATAAGCAATGTTATCATTTTGGTATGAAATGGTCCAGCAGACGTCAGCTAACTTATTTTTCGTGCGTCGTTCTTTTTATGGCCTTAGTGGCTGGCGTTTTTTATTTTATTTATAAGCCGACACCGACTTGTTTTGACGGTCTAAAAAATCAAGGTGAGGAGGGAATTGATTGTGGTGGTCCTTGTGCTAGGGTTTGTCATCATACCGCTTTACCACTTAAAATTTATTGGACAAGAACTTTTAAACTTGCTGATGGACAATATGATGTAGCTGCTTTGGTAGAGAATGAGAACCAAAGTTTAGGTGTAAAAAAGATTACTTATACCTTTAGACTTTTTGATGTTGACAATGTAGAATTAGTCAAACGTGAAGGAGAAACTTTTGTTAATCCTGGAGAGAAATTTATAATTTTTGAAAGTAATATAAAATCTGACTTAGCTTATTCAGCAGTGAAGGCTTTTCTTGAAATAGAAGAATATCCAATCTGGGAAAAAATTTCTTCAGTGCCGAGAATTATTTCTATTGAACGAATAAGTTTTTTAAATGAACCTTATCCAATTTTGCGCTTGAAAGTAAAAAATGATTCATTTGATAATTACAAAGAAATAAAAATAAATACAATTTTGTCAGATATAAACCAAAATGCTTTTGCTGCTAGCTCTACTTTTGTAGATAGTTTGTTGGCTGGCGAAAGCCAAGAAATATTTATGACTTGGCCGGACTCCTTTATAATAGAGCCTTCTTATATTGATAATTATTGGCGGATAAATGCCTTTGATTTAAAATAAAATTATGACTTGGCTTTTGCGGAAAGATAGTCGAGTTGACTGGATTTTGTTTTTCAGTCTTTTGCCACTTTTAATTTTTGGCTTGGTAACGATGAATTCTTTCACTAACGAAAGTTACTTTTTTTATCGTCAAATAACCTGGGTTTTATTTTCACTAGCGCTTTTTTTCAGTTTTAGTTTGATTGATTGGCGGTTTTTGCGTCGTAGCGGGGTCTTGGTTGGCATTTATCTTTCTTTGGTGGGTCTTTTGTTGTTACTTTTTATTATTGGAACGGTAACTAAGGGGGCTCAAAGCTGGCTTTCTTTAGGCAGTCTTTCTTTGCAGCCGGCAGATTTTATGAAATTGGCTCTGGTTCTGATGTTAGCTAAATATTTTTCCAAGAGACATATAGAAATTGCCAATGTCAGACACATCATTATTTCTGGTGTTTATGCTTTTTTGCCATTTGTAGCGATTATGCTCCAGCCAGATTTTGGTTCAGCCTTAATCATTTTCCTAATTTGGCTTGGGATGATTCTTGTCTCGGGTGTTTCTAAAAAACATCTCTTTTTGCTTGGGGCGGCGGCTATTATTTTTTTCGTGATGTCTTGGTTGTTTATTCTTCAGCCTTACCAAAAAAATCGTATTGTGAGTTTTTTGCATCCATTGGCGGACGTGCAAGGGGCTGGTTATAATGCTTTTCAATCTACTATTGCGGTTGGTTCTGGTCAGTTGACCGGCAAGGGGGTTGGTTATGGTACCCAATCTAGGTTAAAATTTTTACCAGAATATCAAACGGACTTTATCTTTGCCGCCTTTGCTGAGGAGTGGGGTTTTTTGGGAGTGCTTATCTTTTTCTTTTTATTTGGGTTAATAATCTGGAGAATTTTAACAATTGCGATGAAGGGAGCGACTAATTTTGAAATATTATTTGGCTTGGGTGTGGCCGTGATGTTTATGGCCCACTTGTTGATCCATGTTGGGATGAATATCGGTCTTTTGCCAGTGACTGGTTTGCCCTTACCCTTTTTGAGTTATGGTGGCTCCCATCTTTTGGCAGAGTTTATGGGCTTGGGGATTTTGATGGGAATGAAGCGTTATTCGTTAGCTTACCATCGTGATGATGTGAAGAATGAGTTTATTGGGCCGCAATAAACCCAGAAAACCATATGGAATAGGCGTGGAATCTCGCAAAAAAGACAAAGGTTAATATTCAAAAAAGCTACTTCCTTTTCTGAGTTATAGTGGAATGAATATTTTTGGTTATTTATGATTATTCTTGATACAGTTCAATCGTTCTTATTACCATCTTTTTTAAGGAAAAGTTGTTGCTGATTTTTTTCTTCAAGTTGTTGATGGTCAATTTTCGGTAATCTGGTTTTTTTAGCATATAGAGAAGCGATTTTTCTATTTCTTTAATATTTTCTGGAGGGGTGAGAATGCCATATTCTGGTCCGGGGATAATTTCGGGGATACCGCCAACTTCTGAAGCTACGATAGGTAGACCAGCGGCACCAGCTTCTAAGATGGCATAAGGGAGAGCCTCGGTCCGCGAGGTTAATGTGAAGATGTCAAAAGCTTTCAAATAGTTCCTAGCATCAGGCACTTGACCTAGCAAAAAAATTCGATCTTCTAATCTTTTGTCATGGATAAATTTTTGCAGACGCATTCTTTCTTCACCCTCGCCAATGATTACTAAAATTAATGACCAACCTAAAGAACTGCCTAATGTTTTTCTCAAGACATTTGCAAAGGCTTCAAGTAAAATATCTAAGCCTTTGTTTGGGTGAAGTTCAGAAATAGTGCCAATCCAAAATTTTGTTTGCAAACTGTTGGCTGTTTTTTCAATTTGTTTGGTTTCTTGGGGAAAATAATTAAATAATTCACGTCTGGCGACAAAACGATTAAAGAATTTAGTGCCATCCAAACCATTGTAAATGACAGCTATTTTATTTTTTGTTAAAGGCAATTTTTCAATATCTTTTTTTGTTTGAATTGAAACAGCAATAATTTGGTGACAGAGAATAATTGTTAACCAATGAAAAAAGAGAATAACCCTTTTAGCCATCCAAGTTCTTTTCTCATTAAAAGCCCAACCATGAGCGGTGAAAATAATTTTGGATACACCAGCTAGTCTGCCAGCCAAGGCACCAAGTCCGCCAATCTTAGAACTGTTTAGATGAATAATATCGGGCTTTTCTTGTCGTAGAATTTTAAATAAAGTTTTGAATGTCTGCCAGTCCGCGTTTATATCAACATCACGTTTAAGTGTCTCTAATTGTCTAACTTTGATATGAGCTCTTTCCAATTTTTGTTTTAATTCTTTTCCTTCGCCCATAATAACAGTAACTTCAAAACTGTTTAAGGGGAGATGTTTGGCCAATTCAAAAACATAACGTTGTGCGCCGCCGAAATTACCTTTGGTTATCAAATAAAAAATTTTAGTTTTTTTAGGATTCACGGATTAGATAAAGAATTTTTCAAAAATTGGTTATGGATATCATTTATTATACATTTTTTATTGCTATTTTCTACTTTTATTTTTTGAGTTTAAAGACAGTTCAATATTGGTAAAAAACGTTTTTTTATTGTATTATCAAAATAAACACAGATAAAAATGAAATTGCAATCAAAAAAAGAAACAATAATTTTATTGTTGGGAGACCTAGCGCTTTTCAATTTGGCTTTATGGCTGGCCCTATTTTTAAGGACTTTGGCTTGGCCCGAAGAGGGAGTTTTTTATCGACACCTTCAACCCTTTTCGGTGATTTTTTTGATTTGGATTCTGGTTTTTTACATAGCTGGTCTTTACGGCAAACAAACAGTGATTTTTCAACGCCGTCTACCAAGATTGATTTTTAATTCTTTATTAGTCAATAGCACTATCGCGGTTGTCTTTTTTTATTTTATTCCTTATTTTGGAATTACTCCAAAAACAATATTGTTTCTTGATTTGATTTTATCTTTCATTCTTATTTTTGGCTGGCGTCGCTTTTTTGCGCCTAATATTAGTTTAACTCAAAGAGAAAAAATACTTTTTACTTGTCGCGGAGCAGAAGTAACAGAGATTGTAGAAGAGATAAAAAATAATCCTCGTTATAACATAGAAATAGCTGACTATGATGATATTAAAAAAATTGGATCATCTGGCGTTACTGCGGTAGTGGTGGATTTGTATGATGAAAATATTCATGAAGCCTTAAAAAATTTTTATAAGATGATTTTTTCTGGTATTCGTTTTATTTCAGTTCACAATCTTTACGAAGAGCTTTTTGACCGAGAGTTGGTCAATGTTATTAAAGAACAATGGTTTTTAGAAAATATTTCTAATCGACCCAAGCCAGTATATGACGCCTTAAAAAGATTAATGGATGCTACCTTTGCCTTGGTCGCGGGGCTGATTTCTTTGTTGGTTTATCCTTTTGTTTATGTTGCTATCAAATTGGACGATGGGGGAGTTATCTTTTCTCTTCAAGAAAGAGTAGGTAAAGATGGAAAACTAGTTACTTTAATTAAATTTCGCACAATGAAAATTGCTTACGATGGTGCCAAGTGGGGAGAGGGTAGAAATGAAGTGACTAAAGTCGGTAAATTTTTGCGTAAAACTAGGATAGATGAATTACCACAATTATGGAATGTTTTGATCGGCGACTTGTCATTAGTAGGTCCGCGTCCAGAATTTGCTGATCCAGTGGCTTTATACAGTCAAGATATTCCATATTTTAATATTAGACATATTATCAAACCTGGTCTTTCGGGGTGGGCACAAATTCACCAAGATGGCGAACCTCATCATGGTATTAGCGTCAACGAAACTAAGGTTAAATTTGCTTATGATTTATATTATATTAAAAATCGCAGTTTTTGGTTGGATGTTAGTATTGCTCTAAAAACGATTAAAACTTTAATAATGCGAAAAGGTATCTAAGGATATGGCAAAAATTATTATCACAGGCGGTGCCGGTTTTATTGGTTCAAATTTGACCGACCAAATGGTTAAAAGAGGTGATGAAATTTACGTTATCGATAACTTGTCTGGCGGTAAAAGAGAAAATGTCAATCCGGCGGCGATTTTTTATCAAAAAGATGTGGCAAATTTTTCGGAAATCAGGCCAATATTTGAGGGGATTGATTATGTTTTTCATTTGGCAGCTTTGCCAAGCGTGCCTTATTCTATTGAATATCCTTTGGAAACTAACCAGATAAATGTTGGGGGGACTTTAAATGTGTTGTTGGCCGCTAAAGAAGCTAAGGTTAAAAAGGTAATTTATTCAGCTTCTAGTGCGGTTTATGGCGACCAACCAATTATGCCATTGACCGAAGATATGCCGGCGCAACCTAAAAGTCCTTATGGTTTGCAAAAATATATTGGTGAGATGTATTGTCGAATTTTTTCTGAAGTTTACGAGTTATCAACAGTTTGTTTGCGTTATTTTAATGTTTATGGTCCGCGTCAAAATACGGAAGGGGCTTATGCTTTGGTTATTGGTAAATTTTTAAAACAAAAGGATAAAGGTTTGCCGATGACGATTACTGGAGATGGTACTCAAACTAGAGATTTTACTAGTGTTCATGACGTAGTGCGAGCGAATATTTTAGCAATGGAAAAACCGGTTGGAGGTGGTGAAGTTCTAAATATCGGAGCTGGTTGTAATCATAGCATAAATGAGATTGCTAAAATGATTGGTGGTTCCATAGAGCACATTCCGGCGCGTTTTGAGCCACATGATACGCGAGCCGATAACAATAAGGCCAAAAAAATGTTGACTTGGGAGCCAAGAGTTTCATTAGAGGAAGGTCTAAAAGAATTAATCGAAAAATAAATAAGAATAAATATGATTATTGATGGACGACAAATAGCCGAAGATATAAAAAAAGAATTAAAAGAAAAATTAATTGGGCGAAATCTCAAGTTGGCAATAGTATCGGTAGGCGATGATATTGTGTCGGCCAAGTATCTTTCGCGTAAACAAAAATTTGGTGAGGCAGTCGGGGTTGAGACGATTGTTTATAAGTTTGCTGATGATGTTTCTGAAGATGGATTGGTTGAACAATTACACAAATTGGCAAACGACGGCTCAATCAATGGAATTGTTGTTCAATTGCCCTTACCAAAACATTTGGCGACGGAAAAATTGCTAGCCTTGATTCCGTCAGAAAAGGATGTTGATGCTTTAACATCGGAAGCTAGAGTTTTGCCGCCTGTTGTGGCGGCGATAAAGGAAATTTTGACAAGAAATCAAGTTTCAATTGAGGGTAAAAGAGCTGTGGTAGTTGGTAGGGGACGTTTAGTGGGGAAACCAGCCGCATTGTGGTTGACGCAAAACGGCGCTATCGTAGAGATAGTAGATTTGGCGACAAAAAATTCTACGACAATAATTGCCCAAGCCGATTTGATTGTTAGTGGAGCTGGGAAACCCGGTCTTCTTAAGGTGGGAATGTTAAAAGAAGGAGTTGTGTTAATTGATGCCGCCACTAGTGAGGCTGAGGGTAGATTATTAGGCGATGCTGAACCAGCCTGTGCTTTGCGTTGCTCAATTTTTACACCGGTACCAGGTGGGGTGGGTCCGCTTACAATTGCCTGTCTGTTCAAAAATCTAGCTGAATTAAATTAATGAATGAGCAAATATTTTTTTGGTTTTATTATTTAGGTCAAAAACTGGGATCGTGGCCGGTCTATTTTTTAGCCAGTCTTTTGCCTTGGTTTTTGGGTTTGGGTCTTATTATTTGGTTCTTAGTCTCTAAACATAGACTAAGAGTTTTGAGGATTATCTTTTTATCTCTAGCTGCGGCTTTAGGGGCTTGGTTTTTGACTAATTTATTTAAGTATAACCTCTTTAATCCAAGACCTTTTGAAATTTTAGGGATTGTTCCCATAATTACAACTAATCTTGGTGATGCCTGGCCGTCTGGACATGCGACGTTTATGTCTGCCTTAGCGGTTGCTCTATGGTCGCAAGACAAAAAAATAGGGATTATTTTTTTTGGAGCCGCGTTGGTAGTTGGCTTGGCTAGAATCATGGCAGGGGTTCATTATCCCTTAGATGTCTTGAGCGGTTGGCTCTTGGGAAGTTTGGTGGGGTATGGGTTGATTTTTGTTTTGAGCAGGTTAAAAATTGATATCCAAGCAACTTAAATTCTAGTGACAAGACGCTCAATATTTTAGGAAATTGGGCGTTTTGATCGTTTTAGAGTGTTTGCGTTATTTAAAATTATGCTTATAATAAACCAAGTATGAATAAAACACGTTTAACTGCTATTTTGTTAGTTTTGGCGGGTTTGACCTTGGGGTTTTTTGTTTACTATTCAGAAAATTCAGAAGGACCTTTTTACTACCCCTTTAAGCTTGGTTTGGATTTGTCAGGAGGAAGTCGTTTAACTTACGTTGCGGATGTCTCTCAACTTGAACCATCTAACATTTCTGACGCGATGGCTTCTTTGCGTGAAGTGATTGATCGGCGGGTAAATGTTTTTGGGGTGTCTGAGCCGGTTGTGCAAATAGAACACTCAGCCATTAGTGGAATAGAACAAAATCAATTAATTGTAGAATTGCCAGGGGTGACTGACATTGAAGAAGCGACGGAGATGATTAGTGAGACGCCAATTTTAGAATTTCGCGTAGAGCGCGCAACCACTAGTCCGGAACGAGAAGCGATTTTAGCAGCTCAAGAAAAAGTTCAAGTTTATATTTCAAATATCCCAACTACAACGCCTGCGGTTGTGGCGGAAGCAATGTTGCTTGATGAGTTTGGTCAAGAAACTTTGAATTTGCTAAAACAAGACCCTGATTTTGAAGAAACCAAGTTGACTGGTCGTTATTTAAAAAAAGCGCAGGTGATATTTAATCAAAATTCTTTAAGCCCTTCTATTTTAATTGAATTTAATCGTGAAGGTAGCCAACTTTTTGCTAATTTAACCAAAGCTAATATTGGTAAGCCAATAGGTATCTTTTTGGACAAGATTTTAATTTCAGCTCCTATTGTGCGGGAAGAAATTAATGATGGTCAAGCAGAAATCAGTGGTCAGTTTACTGTTGAAGAGGCAAAATCTCTAACTCGCGATTTAAATCTCGGCGCTTTGCCGGTGCCGATCACCTTAGCGTCAACACAAGTAGTTGGTGCCACCCTGGGCGAAGAAGCTATTCAGAAAGGAATTGGAGCTGGTTTGATTGGGTTGCTGATTGTTTCTGTTTTTATGATTTTGTGGTATCGTTTGCCTGGTTTGGTTTCTGTTTTTGCGTTGGCTTTTTACGTTGTTTTGATGCTTTCGATTTTTAAATTAATGCCAGTTACCTTAACAGCAGCTGGTATGGCTGGTTTTATTCTTTCAATCGGCATTGCGATTGATGCCAACATTCTCATTTTTGAGCGAATGAAAGAAGAAATTGCTGTCGGTAAGGGTTTGATAGAATCTATAAAAGAAGGTTTTTCCCGCGCTTGGATGTCTATTCGGGATTCTAATTTGTCCAGTTTAATTTCGGCAGCTATCTTGTTCTGGTTTGGAACCAGCTTGATTAAGGGTTTTGCCTTAACGTTAATGATTGGTATTGTGGTTAGTATGTTTACGGCAATTACCGTAACCAGAACTTTGCTTTTAGCATTTGGTTTTCGCAATCGGGTCGGGTTCTCCAAATTCTTGTTTGATTCTGCTTTTTTTAAATAAAAATATGATGATCGTTAAACACAGAAAAATATTTTATGTTCTCTCATTAGCAATGTTGACCCTGTCAATTTTTGCGATTATCCATTATGGACTTAATTTGGGGATAGATTTTACCGGGGGCACATTGATTGAAATAAAATACCAGGAAGAAAGACCAGAATTTGATAAAGTATCAACTGCTGTTGAAAAATTAGATTGGGGAAATGTTTTAATCCAACCTACTGGTGAACAAAGTTATACTTTTAAATTACGAAATATTTCTGAAACTGAAAAAGATGTTTTGTTTGATGTTCTAACTTTTGAGGGTAAAGAAACTTTTACCCAAGAAAGATTTAGCGATATTGGTCCGACTTTAGGTAAAGAGCTTCGCAATAAGGGGCTAATCGCCATTGTGCTAGTGGCGTTGTTGATTATTCTGTATATTGCGTTTGTCTTTCGTCAAGTTTCCAGACATTTTGTAAAGTCTTGGAAATATGGAATGACGGCAATTGTCGCTCTGTCCCATGACGTAATAATTTCAGCTGGAGCGATGGCTTTGCTTGGACATTTTCAAGGAGCAGAAGCCGATGCTCTTTTTCTGACTGCCCTTTTGACTATTCTAGGTTTGTCAGTAAATGATACAATTGTGGTTTTTGATCGAATTCGGGAAAATCTTCATCGACATCCAAATGTTAAATTTGAAGAAGTTGTAGGGGTTAGTTTGCGCGAAACTTATATTCGGTCAATCAACACAACAATTGTTATCGTTGCTGTTTTGACGGCTTTATTGATATTTGGCCCAGCTTCTACTTTTTACTTTGCTTTAATTCTTTTGGTGGGTATGATTATCGGCACATATTCTTCAGTCTTTATTGCTTCCAATCTTTTAGTTAGTTGGCAAGTTTGGCAAACTAAAAAAAATTAAATAATTTTGATTAGTTTGTCCTATTAAATTAATAACAGTCATTTTAGGAAGAGTCCTTATTTTTTTACTGATTGATTTATTTGAGTTTGAAGACCATAAATTCTTGGTCGTTGTCGTTCTCGGTTTACAGGGTTGACTTTCTGTTTTTACTATATATAATAAGAAACAAGGCTATAAATAAATAGTCGTTTGTTGGGTTCATTGTCAATTTAATATCAAAGCATTACAAAATCAGCTTAACTTGGAAACAAGTAAAAGCTGAAGCCTATCTGTGTTCTGGATGAACACTGACAAGGCAAAGTCAGCAAAATACTTTTCTCGGTGTCAGTAACCGAGAAAAAGCCAAATCTCAGAAGCAATATTATTTTTTCTTCTGTTCCGTTTATGAAATTTGCCACTATTATAAGTGATGCAAATTTCAATATCTTGCTTAAGCTTTAGCAAAAAGCGGATATTTTTACTTAGAGTTTGATCTTGGCTCAGGGTGAACGCTGGCGGCGTGGATAAGGCATGCAAGTCGAATGCCACACTGCGAACATGAATTTTCGTGTTTGGAGTGTGGCATGGCGAACGAGGTAGTAACACGTGGGAATCTACTCTCAAGTCGGGGATAACTCGTCGAAAGGCGAGATAATACTCGATAGTCCCTTCGGGGTAAAGATTTATCGCTTGAGAAAGAGCCTGCGGGATATCAGCTAGTTGGTAGGGTAATAGCCTACCAAGGCAATGACGTCTAGGGGAGGTGAGAGCCTGGCCCCCACCGATGGGACTGAGACACGGCCCATACACCTACGGGTGGCTGCAGTCGAGAATCTTCCGCAATGGGCGAAAGCCTGACGGAGCGACGCCGCGTGATGGATGAAGTTCTTAGGAGCGTAAACATCTTTTATGAGGGAAGAAGTGATGTTGAATCATATGACGGTACCTCATGAATAAGGGGCTGCAAAACTCGTGCCAGCAGCAGCGGTAAAACGAGTGCCCCAAGCGTTACCCGGAATTACTGGGCGTAAAGAGTGCGTCGGTGGTTCTGATTAGTCCTTTGTTAAAACTCCCGGCCCAACCGGGAAGATGCGGAGGAAACGGCAGAACTAGAGAAGGTGAGAGGTCTATGGAACTCATGGTGTAGGGGTGAAATCCGTTGATATCATGGGGAACACCAAAAGCGAAGGCAATAGACTGGCGCCTATCTGACACTCAAGCACGAAAGCGTGGGGAGCGAACGGGATTAGATACCCCGGTAGTCCACGCCCTAAACGATGTTCTCTAGCTTTTCGGAGTATCGACCCTCTGAGAGGCACAGCTAACGCGTTAAGAGAACCGCCTGGGAAGTACGGCCGCAAGGCTAAAACTCAAAAGAATAGACGGGGGCTCGCACAAGCGGTGGATTATGTGGTTTAATTCGACGCTAAACGAAGAACCTCACCAAGGTTAGACATCCAATTGAAAGACTTGGGAAACCATGTCCCTCTCACAAGGACAATTGGACAGGTGATGCATGGTTGTCGTCAGTTCGTGGTTTGAATTGTTCCCTTAAGTGGGGTAACGAACGCAACCCTTATCGTCTGTTACAAGTGTCAGACGAGACTGCCCTGCTCAGCAGGGAGGAAGCGAGGATGACGCCAAATCAGCATGTCCCTCGACGCCTTGGGCTACACACATAATACAATGGTCACTACAGAGAGTCGCAATATCGTAAGATGGAGCTAATCTTTAAAGGTGGCCTCAGTTCGGATTGAGGTCTGCAACTCGACCTCATGAAGCTGGAATCGCTAGTAATCGCAGGTCAGCTATACTGCGGTGAATACGTTCTCGAGCCTTGTACTCACCGCCCGTCAAGCCAGGGGAGCCGGGAATGCCCAAAATGCCGCTTCGGCGGCCCTAAGGCAAGTTCGGTAACAAGGGTTAAGTCGTAACAAGGCACGGCTAGCGGAAGCTGGTCGTGGATTTATTTCAAATTGAACTGGTCAGATCTTGCCGTTTAACGGCTAATGGCCTGACTGGTCGATCGCCATGTCAATTTATTGACATGGCGAGAGTGATAGTTCTCCGCACTCTTTCGGTTTTTTTCGAAGAAATCGAAACAACAAGGAACTCGATACCCCTTAATCGTTAAATTGGGAAACGGAACAGAAGAAAAGATAATATCCTAAAAAAATTGTAATGCTTAAACAAAAAACACCTCCTGAAAAAAAGGTGTTTTTATTGGTTAGACATTGTTGCTTAATGAGTTAAAAAATTTTATGATAAAAATAGAAAGTTCTTCCAGACCTAAGATTTACAAAACAAGGAGGTTGAAATGAGCATGGCACGATGTTCAAAGTGTGGGAAACTCTTTGGGTCCGAATGGGGAGCGATAATCAGGGCTGATGGTGAAGATAAAATTTTTTGCGGAGTGTGCGCTAAATTTGTTCAGCGCCGTCGTAACTATTTTCTTGTAGCCAGAAGACCTGGTTATGGTCTAAATCAATATCTGTATGATTTAAGATTAGGTTTGAAGTCTAAACAACCCTGAAACCGTTTGGAACTTTGTTCCAAACGGTTTTTTGGTCTCCAAAGGTTTTAAATTTTAGTTGACTTTTAAGACTGATTATGATATAATTAAACTTAGAATGGATTTTGAGTAAAAAAAGGAGAGAAAAAATGAAAACCAGAGAGCTTCTTTTTGATGGTGTTTCGGTAATTGGCCTGTTAGTTATTGCAGGGATCTTTTTCACCATCTATTTTCAAGTTCTGAACCAACCAGAGGTTCTTATTGATTCTCTAGATAACCGTCTAGGGGTAAGAATCTCGGAAGACGGAAAATTGGTGGAATATGATTACCAATCTTACGTTTCAAGGTTTGGAGAACCTGAGAAATTTCGGGTTTTAGTTGTGTCCCCATATTGGAGGCCCAATGCCTCTAATGAAGAAATGGAGGCCGAACGACTTCGTGACAAAGGGTTCAGATAAATTCTTTGTTACATTCCTCTTGACCCGTGTCACAATTGATGCGGGTCTTTTTTGACTTGTTTTTGACTTGTTTTTTTGGTATATTCCTAAGGAAAGTCGGAGTTAAGATTTTTTATTCTTAACTTTTGGCTTAAATTTTGCGCGTGTAGCTCAGGTGGTTAGAGCGCGTCACTGATAATGACGAGGTCGTAGGTTCGAGTCCTACCATGCGCACAGGAACCCCGCTTCGGCGGAGTTTTTACCTAAGTTTTTCTTGTGCTAAAATGTTCTTTATGGACTATAAAAGTTATTTTCAAGGGCGAAAAATCACCGTGATGGGTCTTGGTCTCTTGGGAAGGGGGATTGGGGTGGTTAAGTTTTTGGCCGAAAATAATGCCGATCTGGTTGTGACTGATTTGAAGACAAAAGAACAATTGGCTCCTTCGCTCAAAAAACTAACTAGTTTCAAAAATATAAAATATATTCTTGGCGAACATAAACTTAAAGATTTTCAAGACCGCGACATGATAATTAAAGCTGCTGGTGTGCCACTTGATTCGCCGTTTATTGCCGAGGCCAAGAAATGCAAAATCTCAGTAGAAATGGATGCCTCGCTTTTTGTAAAATTAGCACCAGCCGGAGTAAAAATTGTTGGTGTAACTGGCACGCGTGGCAAGAGTATGGTGACTCATTTATTATGTGAAATTTTAAAAGAAAATTTTGGTGATAAGAGGGTTTATTTAGGAGGTAATGTTAAGGGAATTGCAACTTTGCCTTTGCTTAAAAAAGTTAAACCAGGCGATTTTGTCGTGATGGAACTTGATTCCTGGCAATTGCAAGGTTTTGGCGAAAGCCGGATTAGTCCACACCTTGCCTTGTTTACCACTTTTTTGAATGACCATCAAAATTACTATAAGGACAGCATGGAAAAGTATTTTGCCGACAAGGCGAATATTTATCGTTGGCAAACTAAAGCTGATATTTTGCTCGCGCGACCGCAAGCCGCCAAGGTGATTAAAGAAAAAGACAAGGCGGGTATTAAAGGGCGATTTAAAATTATCAAAAAAAGTGATTTGCCAGCCAGTTGGAAACACAACTTGCTGGGCGAACATAATGTAGAGAACATTGCCCTAGCCGTTGCGGCCGCGCGCGAACTGGGTGTACCTGACAAGATTAGCAAAAAAGCGATTGCCGAGTTTCCGGGCTTGTCGGGGCGGTTGGAATTAATTGCCGACAAAGGCGGAGTCAAATATTATAACGACACCAATGCCACCACGCCGGATGCGGTCTTGGCCGCCTTAGAAGCGCTCAAAAAGTACAAAGGCAAAATTATTTTGTTAGGTGGCGGAGCCGACAAAAATCTGGACTACACTACTTATATCAAAGTGGTCAGACAAAATATCAAAGCCCTGGCGCTGTTTCGTGGTACGGCGACTGATAAAATCCTAAAATTCTTAACAGAAGGAGGCCCTGGAGAGGGTAACCCTCTCCAGGGCTCTGAGGAGAGGGTTACCCTCTCCAGGGAGGCGATTAGGGTTTTTGATAATATGAAAGAGGCTTTTGCTTGGGCTAAATCCAAGGCCAAGCGGGGAGATGTTGTGCTTTTGTCGCCTGGCGCAGCGAGTTTTGGGGTGTTCAAGAATGAGTACGATCGGGGGGATCAATTTAATAAGCAAGTGAAGAGAATATAGTAGAATATGGAATATTGAATAGGGAATTAAAATGTAAAATGGAAGAGAAGAATAAAGACAAAATAATTAAGCCACTGACTTTAAAATCTTTTTTGGCCGTCATTGAGGCAAGCGTGGGAACTGAGATGTTCCGTCATCTCTATGCCAAAGTGGATGGTGAGGAGAAAGATATTCTGGAAGACGGCAAACTTTCCTGTGCTTTTTATGTATCGAGCCTCTTGGCGATTTTTGGATTGATTGATCGCTTACATGCGACGGTTAACGGGACAATCACGGCGTTGGAAAAGGCCGGTTGGGAAAAAACCGATGACCTAAAACCGGGTTGTGTTATTGTTTGGGATAAGCCACTGGATAACAGTCATAATCATCAACATATCGGTTTTTATTTAGGTAATGAAATGGCGATCTCAAATAGTACTGAGAAAAAAATCATTGCCAAAAACCATTATACATATGGCGACAAAGATCAATTGTCTTACAGAGAGATTTTGGCGATATACAACCACTCTGATCTAAATTAAAAAATAAACCGACCACAGAGGTCGGTTTGGCGAGAGGGAATTTCGTTTTCAGTAAGGGTAGTTTTTATATAGGGCCTTACCGAGGGCGGTCTTGGGGTTCACAGCGTCACGCAGTTCCCTCAAATGTTCAGGCGGGATATGTGTCGGCAGACTACCATTTTTGTCGAAGTATTCAGAAACTTCGTCAAAAATATTCCGAGGCTTGGTTTTTGTGCCCATCCTTTTTCCTCCTGGTTAAATCTTTGCACACCATAACATAATAAAAACTTTGGTCAACTATAAAAGCTTAAAAGCTTAGCTTATAATAGGGTAATGTCCATCATCACAACCAGCCAAAAAATTCATTTTATCGGCATTGGCGGTATCGGAATGTCAGCTTTGGCGCGGATGTTTTTGGGTGAGGGCAAACAAGTGTCCGGTTCAGACCGCGCGTCGTCTTTTGTGACTGAAGAACTGGAAAAACTAGGCGTTAAGATTTTTTATCAACAAGTAGCCGAGAATATTGCGCCGGATATTGACTTGGTTGTTTATACTATTGCCATTCCTGATGATAATCCAGAATTGGTGACCGCGCACACTAAGGGAATTACGTGCCTCACTTATCCGCAAGCGCTTGGTTTAATTTCGGCCGAAAAATATACCATTGCCATCGCTGGCACTCATGGCAAAACTACTACCACAGCCATGGTGGCGGAAATGATGTTGGCGGCCGACCTGTCACCGACGGTGGTGGTTGGCAGTTTGCTAAAAAGCAAGAGTGTGGACGATGCTTTTTCGGGGGGAACCAATTTTATCGCTGGTAATAGCGAATATCTGGTGGTGGAGGCTTGCGAGTATCAACGATCGTTTCTTAATTTGTCACCAAAGATTGCGGTCATTACCAATATTGATAATGATCACTTGGACTACTACAAAGACTTGGTCGATATTCAGTCGGCCTTTGCGGAGTTTGCGTCCAAGGTGCCGGCGGACGGTTTTGTGATTTGTGACAAAAATGATCCGCGTTTAAAGCCGGTTTTGGCGCAAGCGAAAGCGACAATTATTGATTACAAAAAATATTTTGAAAAAATATCAGCTTTTGGACTGACGGTCCCGGGTCGGCACAATCTCTTAAACGCGAGCGCGGTTTTGGCGGTGGGGGAAACCTTGCAGATTGATGAGAAAGTTGCCATTGAAGCCTTGCGTGACTTTGCCGGGACCTGGCGACGATTTGAATTTAAAGGCGAAATGGAAACCGGTGCTTTGGTCTATGACGATTACGCACATCATCCAACCGAGCTTGAGGCGACCCTGTCTGGTGCGCGCGAGTTTATGGCGGAGCGTGAAATGACTGGGAAACTGATTGCGGTTTTTCAGCCTCATTTATACAGTCGCACCAAAATTTTAAAAGAAGATTTTGCCGACAAACTGGCCTTGGCCGACGAGATTATTTTGGCGCCGATTTATGCCGCGCGTGAACCGGCCGATCCGACCATTAGTTCTGAAATTTTGGCTGGAGCTATCGCGGTCAAAAACCCCAATGTGCGCGCCCTGACTAGTTTTGTTGAAATCGCGGAAGCTCTAAAGACCGAGACAGGGGAGGGTGATTTGATAATGACCATCGGCGCCGGGGATATCTATAAGGTGGGGGAAGAGATGAAAGTTAACCCCGTTAGAAATGGAGACTTTCATACACTTAAGGTGACAAAATAAAGCATGGCAAACTCTTAAAGAACCCAAAGAGGAAAA
This sequence comes from Minisyncoccota bacterium, assembly GCA_041657405.1. Taxonomy (GTDB): domain Bacteria; phylum Patescibacteriota; class Minisyncoccia; order Phycocordibacterales; family XYD1-FULL-46-19; genus JAKJEI01. The sequence continues at coordinate 32,114 of JBBABX010000001.1, read as the reverse complement.
AAAGTGGTTGATTTCTAACGGGGTAAAGATTAAAATTTAAAAATTAAAATAAAAAGAACAAATCTGGCCAGGTCCGTCCTAGACCATTTTTTGGTCTAGGACGGACCTAGCCAAACGGACCTTGGGGCTTGAAGCAAAAAAGACTTAATTTGAGACACTATTGGATTAAACCATTGACAAAAGATGAGTTTGGGCGTATAATAATAGGTAGAAGGTATGGGAATTGTTTCCGTACCAAATTAACAAAGAAACAATAGGAGAAAGGAACAGCTCATCATGAGTACAGCCTTAACTGAAATCCCGGGGTGGTATATTGAATTTCAAGCAGCACTTTTGCGCCAAGCTCCTCGCCCGGGGGAGATTGATCAGGTAACGGCCGAGGGATGGACTAGCAACCAAAAAGGTCTCAGAGAGAAACTGGCAGGTTGCCTCCTTCCTCAAGCATCCGTTGTCCCTGTTAAACCGGCCAAACCCGAGCTTTTGCTCAAACCGGTCGGCACCGTTGTGATTCCCGCGACCACGGTTCCGTTCGTCGACAAGGACTACTTTAAGTTGAAGAGAGACGGAGGTATTTGTTCCAGCCTCGGCGACAACTTCACCAACTGGTTCCTCTCTGGCGACGGCAAAACCGAAGACCCGGAGAGCGAACAGATGCTCCGCTACCACAAATTGCGGAAGTCTTCGGTTGATGGTCCGATCATCACCGAACTTGGTGGCGAAGCGAAAGCCGAAACCACCTTGGCGGAGATGTTCTCCCTCATGGAGAAGCAGAAGAATGGTGAAGACGGTGTTCTCTTGGACAACGGCTTCTCCAACATATTCTACATTCGGGACAAGAATGGTGTGCTTCGCGCGGTCCTCGTGCACTGGCGCGGCGGCGGCTGGGACGTCGGTGCGGACTCAGTCGGGAGCCCGGTTCGGTGGCGTGGCGGCTTCCAGGTGTTCTCCCGCAATTTAGACCTGGAGCCCTCGGAATCTTCGGCTCCGGTGCAAGTCTGATCCTTTGTCCCTTGCTTGCCCGCCATAGTCTTGGCGGAGGCGGGGACCCTTTGACCCTCAGTCACTTCGACTCTCAATCCCTTGGACCCTTCGGGGCGCCAGGGGATTTTGTAATTACCGACTTTTTAATTACCCCAACTGAAATCTGACAGCTGTTTTATCTTTGCATTTTACACTTTTATCTTTACACTTTAATCCCGCCACTTCTGAAAGATGCGTGGTCTCCGGCCCTGGTCTGTTCTATTAATTATTTGTGCTTTTATCATCATGATCTCTCCTGAAAGCTGAAACCTGATAGCTGAAAACTACCTTATCTCTATCTTTAGCTTCTCTGCCCAAGGCAGATAAATAACTTTCCTGTCTGCCGACAGGTAGATGCCTTTTAACTTACTTTTAAATATGATATCCTTTCTTCATATGAGACACATAATTTGGCGTAACAGGGCCAGCGCGATTCTGGGTTTGCTTGTTATGATTATTCCTTTTACCGGCCTCCCGGAATCCCTGCGGACAGCTCTAATATTTTTATTTGGTTTATTAATAGTTATTTTTGGTTTTGTGCGGGAGTCAACTAGTGGCTTCTCTTATAATCAAGAAGCAATAACCGAACTAAAGCCGAATTCGGATTTGGAATTAGAAGAAAAATCAGATTCTGAACCGATTGTTGTGCAAGAAGAAACGGTAGTCATAACTTCTGAGCCGGTAGGCGAGATGGAAGAAAGGGATCAATCACCTAGTTTTATTTCTGAAATGACCGAAGTTAAAAAACGACGACCGCGTCGCAAAAAGATTGAAATGGAAGAAGTGGTCCCAGAGACGGAAGAAACAAATTTTGATGCGTCGGAACTTGAGAATTAAAATTAATAAAAAAATTCTATGGTTGGTAGGGGCGGTTTTTGTCGTCGTTTTTACCCTGTTATTTTTTTGGTTTTGGGGATCTTTTGAAATACCGACTTATAATCGTGAAATAGCGGGTTTGATAAATAATGATTTGCTGGCACAAGCTACTTCCAGTCAAAAGTCAGAACCTAAGCTAATTGTCACTCATAAAGAGACGCCAGCTGTGGTCAAGGCAATTTATATGTCTAGTTGGGTAGCCGGGACCAAAAATATTCGAGAACGTCTCATTAATAATTTGGCGGGAACAGAAATCAATTCTATGGTGATTGACGTCAAAGATTATTCTGGCACTGTTTCGATGGATATAGAGACTGAGGCAACTGGTAAATTGAGTGGACGAGTAAAAGACTTGGCAGAGTTTGTGGATTATCTTCACCAGAAAAATTTTTATACTATTGCTCGGATCTCGGTTTTCCAAGACAATTTATTATCACGAACCAGGCCCGATTTGGCACTCAAGCGTTTGGATAATGGTATGCTTTGGACCGATCGCAAGGGGATAGCTTGGCTTGATGTCAGCGCGCCAGAAGTTTGGGATTATACCGTTGCGGTTGGCAAAGAAGCCTACCGTCTTGGTTTCGATGAACTAAATTTTGATTACATTCGTTTTCCGTCTGATGGGGATACGACCAATATTTCTTATCCTTACTCGCGTCTTGATGGTGAGACTCAGGCTGAAGCCCTGCGAAAGTTTTTTGTTTATTTAGACGCTAAGTTGAAAGGTCTTGATGTGCCAATTTCGGCTGATGTTTTTGGTATGGTAACGACAAATACTGATGATTTGGGAATCGGTCAAGTTTTAGAAAATACAATTCCGTATTTTGATTATGTTGCGCCAATGGTTTATCCGTCGCATTATCCGACTGGTTTTTTGAATTACAAAAATCCCGCTTCTGTGCCGTATGAGATAGTAAAACACTCAATGTCTGCGGCTGTTGCACGAGTAGTAGCACAAGGTTATTCGTCTCTCAAACTCCGGCCGTGGTTGCAGGATTTTGATCTAGGTGCCGATTACACTGCTGATATGATTAAAGCGCAAAAGCGTGCTGTCTATGATGCCGGACTGACTTCTTGGATGATGTGGGATCCAGCCAATGTTTATACAATAGGGGCGTACAGATAATTAAAAATAATTATCAAATTTTAGACTTTTTTCTTGAAAAAAGATGAAAAAACAATTCTCAAATCCCCCAATCTCCCAAAAATTCAGGCGAATTTTTGGGAGATTGGGGGATTTTAAGATGTTTTGATCACCTTAAAAATCGTCTCCGGACTATTTTTAAGGTGGGGGAGTCAAAATACTTATTTTTGGTTATCTTTAATTTAAACCATTGACTAAAGATGAGTTTGAGTGTATAATAATAGGTAGAAGGTGCAGGAATTGTTTCCGTACCAAATTGACAAAAAAGAGAAGAAAGGAGGCTGACCATGGTAGACATGCTCGGCGTAGCACTCTCCGAGGTTCAGGGACTGCTGAATGATCTGTTTGAGAAACTCTCTGGAAAGGACTGGGAGGAGTGGTTGGGGGAATTGAAGAAGTTCCTCCGCAAGGAACCCTGCTGGAATGGGGTCGCTAAACCCAACCCCTCAATTTTTGAGCCAGTTGGAGCGGTTGTGATTCCCGCAACCACCGGCAAGTTCGTCGCCAAAGACAAGTTTGTGGTCAACACCAAGCGCAACGCTTCGGTGAAGATCTCGGCAGTCTGGGACAGCTTTACCAGCTGGTTTCTGTCGGGCGACGGCAAGACCGAAGACCCGACGAGCGAACAGACGCTCCGCTACCACAAATTACGGAAGTCTTCAGTTGATGGTCCCATCATTACCGAACTGGGTGGCGAGGAGAAATCCGAAACCACTTTGACGGAAATGTTCTTCTTGATGGAGAAGAAGAAGAATGGTGAAAACGGTGTTCTCTTGAACAACGGCTACGCCAACATCTTCTACATTCGGGACCAGGCTGGTGTGCTTCGCGCGGTCGACGTGGACTGGGGCGGCGGCGGCTGGTGCGTCTGGGCGAACTCCGCCCTGAGCCCGCTCGGGTGGCGTGTTGGCGACCAGGTGTTCTCTCGCAAGTCAGATCTGGGGTTCTCGGAACCTTCGGCTCTGGCGCAAGCCTGATCCTTTGTCCCTTGGACCCTTTGACCCTCAGTCTGCTTCGGCGGATTGGGGGTCATTTTTTTTATCAAAATTTACGTGACCCCTTACGTGATTAGTCATGTGATTTTTGATAAAAAGATAGCGGATCAACTACATACTATATACAACATACGGTATACTATTTTTTCGGTTGAACTGGAATTATTACCGATTAAGTTTTATAATTAAGATAGTATTCTTTACCCTCCAGTTTTTCTATTCGTTTTATTCGCATACATTCGTATATTAGTATCGCATTTATCGCACTTCATGAACAACCAAACTGTCAACTACTTCGCGCAAACAGACTTCCGGGGCAAACGGACAACCTTTGGCATTAAGTCGGAAGATCGTGCGAGGCATTTTTATGTTATTGGGAAAACTGGTTTGGGTAAATCAACCTTGTTGGAGAATATGGCAGTGCAGGATATCAAAAATGGAGAAGGGATGGCGTTTATTGACCCACACGGCAAGTCGGCAGAAACCTTACTGGATTTTGTGCCAACCGAAAGAGTCAAAGACGTAATCTATTTTGCGCCATTTGATTTAGATTATCCGATTGCTTTCAATATCATGGAAGATGTAGGCAAAGACCAACGTCACTTGGTTGCCAACGGACTGATGTCTACGTTCAAAAAAATTTGGCCGGATGTTTGGTCAGCGCGGATGGAATATATTTTAAACAATACTCTATTGGCGCTTTTAGAATACCCGAATTCTACTTTGTTAGGAGTAAATCGAATGTTGTCGGATAAAGGTTTTCGTAAAAAGGTGGTGGATAATATTTCCGATCCCTCGGTAAAATCATTTTGGGTGGATGAATTTGCCAAATATAATGAACGTTATATGCAAGAAGCTGGTGATGCTATTAAAAACAAAATTGGTCAATTTACATCTAATCCGTTGATTCGGAATATTATCGGTCAACCTAAATCCAATTTTGATTTACGAAAAGTGATGGATGAAAAGAAGATTTTAATTGTAAACTTATCTAAGGGTCGCTTGGGCGAACAAAATGCTAATCTTTTGGGTGGAATGTTTATTACCAAAATTTATTTAGCGGCCATGTCGCGTGCGGAAGTGTCTCCGGCGAGCTTGATTCATTTGCCACAATTTTATTTGTTTGTTGATGAATTTCAATCATTTGTTAATGATTCTTTTGCCGATATTTTAGCAGAAGCACGCAAATATAAATTGAGTTTGACGATTGCACATCAATATATTGAACAAATGCCAGAAACGGTGCGAAACGCAGTTTTTGGCAACGTTGGCTCAATTATTTCATTTCGGGTTGGACCATTTGATGCTGAATTGTTAGAAAAAATCTTTTCGCCGACTTTTACTAAAGAAGATTTGGTCAATTTGGGTTTTGCCCAAATTTATCTAACACTAATGATTGATGGCGTTGGTTCGCCACCCTTTTCGGCAGTAACCATTCCGCCAATCGTGGCTTTGGGTGAATCTAATCACGATGCCATTATTAATTATACTAGACAGACTTATGCTAAATCGCGTGAACAAGTTCAAAAAGAAATTGTTAATTGGTACGGCGAAGAAATAATAGTTGAAACGGTCAAAAGGAAAGACAATTGGAAGAAAGAGGAACCTAAAAAGAAAGAAAATCACAACAGTCAAACACCTAAGCCAAGTAATGAGATTAAACCAACGTTTGAAGAAAAAAAAGTTGAGTTTAAGGTTAATAATAATTACAACAAAGTTCCTAAAAAATTTTCTCTAAATATTTTAAAAAGTAAACCCAAGTCTAATCAATCTAAAGAAGATTTGAAATCAGTATTGAAAGAAATTTTTGCTGACAAGAAAAAAGAAAAAACAGAATTTAAAAAAAATACGGTAGAAGCTAAAGATGAAGAAAAATCCCAAGAAGAACCAAAAGCAAAAGAAAATTTATTAAAGAATGTTCAAGAAGAAGAAAAACCGATAACCCTAATTATAAGACAAAAAGAAGATAAAGAAGTTCCAAGAGAAGTCTTAGAAAAAATGCTCAAAGTTGATTTGGATTAAACTTGCATCTTATTGAATTAATGAAAAACCAAAAAACGATTCTTATTTTTTCAACAGCTTATTTGCCGCTAATTGGTGGTGCCGAGTTGGCGGTCAAAGAAATAACTGACCGCTTGTTAGATTATAATTTTTGTCTGGTAACAGCCAGGATTCAACGAAATTTGCCCAAACAAGAAAAAGTTGGTCAAATTGAAGTTTTTCGTTTAGGGATTGGCTCACCTTTGGATAAACTAATGTTGGCGTTTCTTGGCGGTTTTTGGGCTTCTAAGAAACTAAAAAAACGCAAGATCTCTGTTGTTTGGGGGCTTATGGCCAGTTTCGGTGGTTTGGCGGCTTTGTCTTATCGAAGGCTTACTGAGACACCTTTTTTGCTCACTTTACAGGAAGGTGATGACTTGATTGAAGTTGAGAAAAAAGCGCGAATTTTAGGAAGACGTTTTGGGGCGATGTTTAGGGAAGCTGATTTTATTCAGGCTATTTCCACTTATCTTAAAAATTGGGCTATGAAAATGGGGGCGACTTGTCCGATTGAAGTTGTGCCCAATGGCACAGGTCAAATTGAAAATAGAAGATTAAAAAAAGAAAACAAAGTTGATGGAGAAGTGGAAATAATTACAACTTCACGATTAGTAAAAAAAAACGGGGTTGATGATTTGATTAAATCCTTGCAATTTTTGCCGGATAATTTTAGATTAAAAATAGTTGGCACTGGCCCGGATGAATCAAAGCTAAAAGTTTTAGTTGACGAATTGGGATTGGGGAAGAGGATAGAATTTGTCGGTTTAGTGACGCCGAATAAAATTTTTGATTATCTAATAGGAGCTGATATTTTTGTAAGGCCGTCGTTGTCTGAAGGATTAGGCAATTCTTTTTTAGAAGCGATGGCTGTTGGTTTGCCAGTAATTGGCACTCCGGTTGGAGGAATTCCAGATTTCTTAAAAGAAAATGTAACTGGTTGGTTTTGCGAATTGCGCAAGCCAGAATCAATTGCTGAAAAAATAAAGTTCATTGTTGATTGTAATAATCGTAAATTGGTGGCGCGGGTAATTGACAATGCTCAACGATTAGTAAAAGAGAAATATAATTGGGATGAAATTGCTAACCAAATGAAGGAGATTCTTAAGAAGCTTGCTGCTTGAAGTTAGTGGCTGACAAGACTTTTTCTTTTTTCCTAAATACGGTAAGCTTTAAATTGTAAGCTGATTTTGTTTATCTTGATGTTTCAAGTTCTACAAACCATACATAACTTATGACTTACAAAAATGACCTCCTTATCGCTACAGGTCTTTATCCACCAGATATTGGCGGACCGGCCACTTATAGCAAAATTTTAAACAATGAATTACCAAAACGCGGTTTTTCGGTCAAGATTTTAAATTTTGGAGAAGTGCGACATTTACCAAAATTGATTCGCCACTTAATTTATTTTTGGCGAATTTCTTATTTAATACCAAAGAGTAAGGTTATTTACGCACAAGATCCAGTTAGTGTCGGTTTACCGGTAATGCTTGCTTGTATTTTGCGACGTCGGTCATATTTTTTAAAAATTGTTGGTGATTATGCTTGGGAGCAAGGCTGCCAACGTTTTGGAGTAACAGATTTACTTGATAACTTTTCTGTTAGAGGTGACTATCCTTGGGCGGTAAAAATTTTAAAAAAAATTCAGTTGACTGTAGCACGTCGAGCCCAAAAAATAATTGTGCCGAGCGAATACCTAAAAAAAATTGTCACCAATTGGGGCGTTAACTCGGAGAGAATTGTTGTGATTTACAATGCTTTTCAACCTCAAGAGATTATCTTAAATAAAAAAGAAGTACGTGCTGAACTAGGGCTTGGTTCAGGTGAAAGTCAGATTTTAATTAGCGCGGGGCGCCTCGTTCCTTGGAAAGGTTTTGATTTGTTGATAAAAATTATGCCAGAAATTAGAATGGAGTTTCCGAGGGCAAAATTATTTATTGCTGGTAGTGGTCCAGAAAAAGACAATTTAGAAAAAGTAATTCGTGAAAATAATTTATCTGAATTTGTTAAATATCTTGGTCAACTAAATAAAGAGATACTCTCCAAATATTTGAAGGCGGCTGATCTTTTTGTGCTCAATACTGCTTATGAAGGATTTTCTCACCAATTACTTGAAGTAATGAGTCTTGGCACAATTGCTCTGGTAACTGATACTGGTGGTAATCCAGAATTAATTCAAAGCAAAGATCAACTGTTTAAGTATAATAACAAAGAAAGCCTAGTTGAGGCGATAAAAAATTTGTTAAAAATGACATTGGAACAAAAATTGCAAAGGCAAATGTCTCAAAAATATGTGGAAACAACTTTTACCAAAGACAAAATGCTGGAAAATTTAATTTTAACACTAGAACTTAAAAACAAATGAAAGTTTTAATGATTTCAACCGATCGAAAAATTTTTGAAGAAAAAAGTGCGGTCCGAGCACGAATGTTTGATTATGCTAGATTATTTGAACAACTGGAGATTGTTGTATTCGCCAAAAAGGTAGATAAATTTAAGGAAACGCAAATTGCTTCAAATTGTCGGGCTTATCCAACAAACAGTTTGTCATCATTTTTTTACGTTTGGAGTGCGATTAGAGTTGGACGAAAAGTTTTAAAAGGCGGGAACGATAGGTTTGGGGTTGTTACTTGCCAAGACCCATTTGAAACTGGTCTGGCGGGCTGGTTTTTGGCAAAAAGATTCAACATCAAGTTGAATTTTCAACTTCACACGGATGCCTTTAGCTCTTTTTTTGAACGTGAGTCGCTAAAAAATAAAATCAGAGTTTGGTTGGCCAGAAAACTTTTGCCTCAGGCGAATAGCGTGCGTGTGGTTTCAGAAAGAATTAAACAATCGTTGGCGTTTTTATTACTCAAAACTGAACCAGTAGTCTTGCCGATTTTTGTGTCTCCATATTCTAATCCAAGGATCATAACAGAAAATTTACATCAAAAATATCCGCAATTTGATTTTGTGATTTTGATGGCTTCAAGATTGACGCGAGAAAAAAATTTTTCACTGGCTTTGCGATCTTTAGCGTCGGTGATAAAAACTAATCCGCGGATTGGGCTAGTGATTGTGGGTGATGGGCCAGAACAGAAAAAGATTGAAAAAGAAATTTTGCGCTTGAATCTGAATGAAAATGTTGTCTTAGAAAAATGGAACAATAATTTATTGGCTTATTATCAAACGGTTGATCTCTTTTTGCTTACATCTAACTACGAAGGCTACGGTCGGACATTTATAGAAGCGGCGCAAGCTTCTTGTCCGATTTTGACAACGGACGTGGGTATTGTCGGGGAGATTTTAAATGAAAACAATAGTTTAATTTGTCCGATTGTTAATGAAGAATGTTTGAGTGAAAAGATTCTTTGGGCTTTTAATAATAGGACTCAATTGGTTAAACTTGCCGAGAAGCTGAAAGAGGAACTTTCTAAACAAGTTATCACTGACAAAGAAGAATATTTGGAAAAATATGCCAAAACTTTGGTTTGAGAGGCAGAAATTATTATTTTTAAGAATTTATTTAAAAATCGAGGAAAAGACGTCTCAATAAAACAAAAAATTTTCTAAAAATTGGCTAAAAATAACGATTTAAACGTTCCATCATCCGTCTGAAGCGTTTGTTTGGATATTTTTATGTTAAAATAATTTTGTGAAGCTTTTAATTATCACCCAAAAAGTCGATAAAAATGACCCAATTTTAGGGTTTTTCCATGGTTGGTTAAAAGAATTTGCTGAACATGTTAAACAGATGACAATTATCTGTTTAGAGAAGGGCGAATATGATTTATCAGGGGTTAAGGTGCTGTCACTAGGCAAAGAAGAAGGGCAATCGAAATTTAAATATATTTGGCGTTTTTATAAATATCTTTGGCAGGAACGAAAAAACTATGACACAGTTTTTGTGCATATGAATCAGGAGTATGTTTTATTAGCAGGTTGTTGGTGGCGACTTATGGGCAAAAAAATTACAATGTGGCGAAATCATCATGCTGGTAATTGTTTAACTAATTTAGCAGTTGCTCTTTGTCATAAAATTTTTTGCACCTCGCGTTATTCATACACCGCAAAATTTAAAAAGAATATTCTTATGCCGGTCGGGATTAATTTGAGTTTTTTTAATTCGCTTGAAAAAAATAATGATTTTCGTCTTGGAAAAATTTTATTTTTAGCGCGTTTGGCTCCTGTCAAAAAACCAGATATTTTCATTTCAGCCCTAAAATTGTTAGCTGAAGATAGGGTAGATTTTAAAGTTAGTTTTTATGGTGATTATTTGCCGGATAATCAGATTTGGGCAGAAACCTTAAAACAAAATGTTGCAGATTCAATCTTAGTCGATAATCTTACTTTTTATGCTGGTGTGACAAACCATCAGGCGCCTAAAATCTATCGCAGTCACGAAATTTTTGTTAATCTTAGCTCAAGCGGGATGTATGACAAAACAATTTTTGAAGCAATGGCCTGTGGTTGTTTGGTCCTGGTTTGCAACCAGAATTTAATTGGGGAAATTGACGATCGCTTAATTTTTGAAGAAGATGATTTTGTTGATTTGGCCAAAAAATTAAGAGAACTTTTGGGTTTAGCTCCGGCTGAAAAAAGAAAATTAGTTTCAGAACTTCAAGATTATGTTGCAAGACATCACGGTCTTAAATTGCTTGTCGAAAAATTAATAACTAGTTTGAATTAAATTACATTAAATTAATGAATTTCGAAAAGATTTACGACAAGCAAGTCAAAGAAAAGTTTTTTTCAGATTATGAATTTTGGCGTTGGTTTAAAGATGACCAAGCAAAACTTGGTTATGATCAGACCAAGCAAGCGCTTGAAAAAGTTTTTTTAAATCAGAATCTTATTTTTTCTAATTACCTAGAATTTGGTCCAGGGCCAGGGACTTGGACTAAGTTTTTTCTAGACAAAAAGTCGGGAGCGAACTTTACTTTGGTGGATATTTCCAATGAAATGCTCTCTTTGGCCAAACAAAATCTTTCCGATTCGGATTCTCTTAATTTTGTTCTCTCTGACTTTATGAGTTTTGCGCCGGAGTGTCAGTTTGACTTCTTTTTTTCATCTCGGGCTTTGGAATATTTGCCAGACAAAAATTTAGCTGTGAAAAAAATTTTTGATCTTCTAAAATTTGGAAGTTTGGGTGTTATTATTACGAAAAATCCGCGCTATCTTTTTTACCGCCTTAAAAGGCAAAAAGTGCCGCAAATTCATCAAGGGCAAATTTTACCGACTAAATTAAAAACTTTGTTGGTTCAAGCCGGTTTTAAAGTTTCGGGTCCTTACGGAGTGACGGTAACCGTGCCTCTTTTGAAAAATTTGATGCTTGATAAATTGTTTGGAAAATTATTGGTTGGGCGCAAATTTGGTTTGATTAGTCGTTTTTTGGTTGAATCTTATTGTTTTAAATTTACCAAAGATGATTGTTGAATTTTTTGGTCTACCAGCTACTGGTAAGACGACAGTTTCTAAATTATTGGCTGAACAAAATGGTTTTGTTCTAGTTAGGATTAATACTAGGCGTGAGTGGTTTTTTTATAATATCTTATTTTTTTTAAAACACCCTCTAAAATTTATAAAAGGTCTTTCTTATATTATAAATGCTTCTGTGGCTTGGAAAGATTTTTACTACAAATTTATGAATTGTTTCGTCATCCATAATGCTAAATATCAAAAAGCAAAAAGATTTTCAAATGCTGTTATCGACCAGGGCTATTTTCAGAACCTTCTTTCAGTTTTTGGCGAACCAAAAACTGCTGATTTTTTTATTGGTTATTTAAAAAATTTTATTTATCCGGAGTTTTTAGTAGTTTTAGAATTATCTTTTGATAAAAGGAAAGAACGCTTAGCCCGAAGAGGCTATGGTGTCAGGGAAGATTTTCCTAAATCACAAGTGGAAATTTGGCGCGAAGCTAGCGAAAAAAATTATCTTTCAGCCAAAAGTGTTCTTAACAAGTCGGGGGTAAATTTTGAAATTTTTAATTCGGAAAAATCACCTAAGGAATTGGTAGAAGCAATCATTAATAAATTGAAAAATGGATCATATTGATAATTTAGAAAAAAATATTGGAAGTCTAGCTAATAAAAAAATTTTAGATTTAGGCTCGGGATTTGGTAAATTTCTCTTAGCTTGTGTCAAGAGAGGGTATTCGGCGATCGGGTTAGAATTAAACCCTCAAAAAATTTCTCAAGCGAGAGTCCTTGCTGGGGAAAGGGGGATTAAGATAAACATCTTTCAGGGGCAAGCCGAAAAATTGCCTTTTCCTTCTCTTGAATTTGATTTTATAAATTTGGCTGAAGTTATTGAACATGTCGAGAATCCAAAACTTGTCCTTCAAGAAATGTTTCGAGTTTTAAGACCTCAAGGTTGTATATATGTTAGTGTGCCAAACCGTTTTGGTTTTTATGATAGCCATTATCATCTTTATCTTATAAATTGGTTGCCGCGTTGTTGGGCTGAAAAAATTCTTGATTTGATTGGCAAACAAAAAAAATATCGAGATGTCATAGATAGGCAAAAATTAAGCGAGATGCATTATTTTACTCGTCTGGATTTCCAAAAATTAGCCGAATCCGAAGGATTTTCTTTAATTGATATAAGAGAATTGCGATTAAAAAAAATCCAACCCAAATTTCTTAGCTGGTTACTTCTTCTTATTTATCGAGGATCTCGATTTTTTTATTGGGATACATTTCATTTTCTTCTTAAGAAAAATAAATCTTTTGGCGATGAGATAATTTTTATTGCTAATCATCGTTTGCCAACAGAAAAAGCTCATGGTTTTCAAATTGCCAAGATGTGTGAAGAATTTTCACGACTTGGTCTAGTTGTGGAACTGTGGCATTCTAAACGGTTTAATAAAATCAAGCAGGATTTATTTTCTTATTATCATTTGGAGAAGAATTTTGTTGTAAGAGAAATTAAATCTTTTGATTTTATTCAATATAGTCGATTTTTGGGGCGTGTAGCTTTTGGATTCCAATCCCTATTTTTTCTAATTAGGCTTTGGAGAGAAAAGCCTAAACGCGGAGCGATTATTTTTTCTCGTCAACCGGAAATTGTTTGGTTATTCAAGAAGAAAGGATACAAAACCTTTTTTGAGGCTCATTTTTGGCCTGTTAGTAAAAACAATCTTTTCCAATATTTTATTTCTAAAGCAGACGGGATAGTTTGTAATTCGCAGGGAACAGCTAAGGAATTTATCAAACGTGGTTTTAAAAAAATTTTAGTGGCGCCTAATGGAGTGGACTTATCCTCTTTTTCTAACCTTGTTGAAGACGTTTCGATCTTGCGTCGAGATTTAAATTTGCCAAATGATAAAAAGATAATTATGTATGTCGGACATCTCTATCATTGGAAGGGAGTTGATACTTTAATTCAAGCAGCTAAAATTGCTCCCCAAGAGTGGATTTTTGTTTTGGTTGGAGGGACAGACCAAGATCTTGAAAAATATCATAGAATTGTTGAGATTGGTGGATTAAAAAATATTTTCTTAATTGGTCGGATTGATAAAAAAAATATCCCTTTTTATTTAAAGGCTGCCGACTGTCTAGTTTTACCCAATAAACCCGTCTCTCTTGAGTCTGAGTTTTATACCTCACCAATTAAGATGTTTGAATATATGGCTAGTGGTGTACCAATAGTCGCTTCTAGTTTGCCAAGTCTAAAAGAAATTTTAACTGAACAAAGTTGCCTGTTTTTTGAAGCGGGAAATGAAAAAGATTTAATTGAAAAAATAAAACTTATTTTTTTTGAGCCCCTGGTATCTCAAAAACGTGTATCTCAAGCCAAGGGGGATGTTCTCCAATATTCTTGGGACAAACGGGCTCAAAAAATTTATAATTATTTCTATGAGTGATAATAAAAAAAGTCTTTTGATTATAGGTTCGGTTTTTGGTGATTATTCACGAAAAAAAGTTTTTATTGACGCTTGGGAAAATTGCACCCATGCTGAATTGGTAGAAATTCCTAATGATCATTGGCGAGTTTGGCGCTTTGCTTGGCGACTTTTCCGTTATGGTTGGGGAAAGGATTACGTTTTGGTAATGCAAGTTGCGCAATTTTTTGTGTTACCAGTATTGATATTTAGGATTTTTTATCATGGGCAAATTATTTTTGATGCTCATATTTCCATTTTTGATACTTATGTTAATGACCGACAATTGACTAGCCGATATTCTTTAAAGGCGATCTATTATTATCTTATAGATTGGCTTAGTTGTTGGGTGAGTGATATTTTAATTTTTGACACTCTTGGTCATCAGAATTATTTTATAAAAACCTTTCATCTAACCAAGGTAAAAAATAAAAAATTTTTAGTTATTCCAGTTGCGGTTGATTGGGCTGATTTAGATAATCTTTGCCAAAAAGAGACCAAAGCCAGAGAAAATTTTTTGGAGGGCAAATATCATATTCTGTTTTGGGGTTACTATATTCCGCTTCAGGGTGTAGAATATATTCTTGGAGCCGCAAATTATTTGCGAGATGAAGAAAGAGTTCATTTTACTTTGATTGGAAGTGGACAAACAAAAAAACAAATGCTCAAATTGGCGGAAAAATTAAAATTAACCAATGTCACTTTTCTTCCGGCTATTGATTATGAAGAATTATTTGGTTACGTTAATTTGGCCGACATTTGTCTCGGAATTTTTGGTGGGACCGATAAAGCTAGGAGAGTAGTCCCCAATAAAATGGTTGAAGCAATGGCTTGTGGAAAAATTCTTTTAACTGGCAGAAATCAGGAGATGGATAAATTTTTTCAAGACGGTCGTGAGGTAGTTTTTTGTCAATTAGCAAATGCGGAAAATTTGGCTCAAAAAATTATGGAAGTCTGCAAATATCCAGATAAATTTAGAAATCTTGGCGAGCGTGCCAAAGAAGCTATAAAAAAAGATTTTAGTCGGGAACGACAAATTGAAATTATCAAAAATTTTCTACAATGAATCATCATTACGAAAACGCTACTTATAAAAAAATCAATCGTTCTCGCCGAGAGGCTATCCTGCGTCTTCTGGGTGATGACTTAGTTGATGAGGTTTTAGATATTGGTTGTGGCCCTGGTTATTTGGGTGAGATTATTGCCAAAGAAAAGAATGTGAGGGTCAGCGGCTTGGAATTTTCGTCTCATCTTTGCGCTGAGGCCAAGAAACGTTTGTCAGAAGTTTTTTGTTTTAATTTAGAAGAACCTTTTGCAAATTGGCCAGAGTCAATTAGACAAAAACATTTCAAAAAAATTGTTATTTCTGAAGTTTTAGAACATTTATTTTGGCCAGAAGAATTATTGTTAAAATTGGAAAAAATAAGTGATGAAAAAACAGATATTATTATTACGGTGCCTAATTTGTTATTTTGGCGAAATCGATTAAAAATTTTGATGGGACATTTTGAATATGAAAAAGAGGGCCTGATGGATCGTGGACATATTCATTTTTTTTCCTGGCGGAGCCTACGTCAATTAGTGGAGAAGACCAATTTTAGAATTATTGAAACGGCCCATCATATCCCAACAAGAGGAACCTTTTTGTTGGCTAAAATTTGGCCTGGTTTGTTTGTTTATCAATTTATTGTCAAACTCAAAAAAAATGAAAATTAATTTTTTATTGCCTCATTTGAAGATTTCTGGCGGGGTTCGGATAATTTTGTCTTATGCTAATATTCTGGGTAAACGTGGTTACGAGGTTACAATTTCAACTACGGAAAGAAGATTTTTCCGGCGTTGGCAAAAAATTTGGTATAAAGAGCCGCGTTGGTTTGGCCCCTTAGAAGCAAAAGTTAAATTCTTGCCGAAATGGTCTCCAAAATATTTGTCAAAAGCTGATGTTGTAGTGGGTGATTCTTGGCAAGTGGGTCAGTTTGTTTTAACTTTGCCTGAAAAATTTGGTCGAAAAATTCAATTTATTCAACATGATGAACGCTTGTATCATGGTCAATCTGAAGAAGTCTCCAAGGTTTACGCCGCACCTACTAAGAAAGTGGTTGTTTCAACTTGGCTAAAAAATATTTTACGGAAAGACTTCGGGCAAGAAGGAGCTCTGTTTCTAGAGCCACTTGATAAAAATCTTTTTCAACCAATTCCTGTTAAGAAAGAAACTGGCAAAATTAGGGTTTTAATGTTGAACCATTCTTATCCTTGGAAAGGGGTAAAAGATGGGTTGAAAGCTTATCAAGCGGTGAAAGAAAAGTTTTCTAGTTTAAAATTGGAGTTAGTAATGTTTGGAGTTCGCGGTCAAAAACCAGAGATTTGTGATGAATACTACTTTAATCCACCGCAAAAAAAACTTGCCGAAATTTATTCAAGTTGTGATATTTTTCTTTGTCCATCTTGGGATGAAGGATTTGGGATGCCACCGTTAGAGGCGATGGCTTGTGGTTCGATGGTTGTTACTTATGATAACGGTGGTAATCGGGACTACGCCTTTGATGAACAAACGGCTTTGGTTGCACCGCGACGTGACCTAGAAGGATTGATAAATAAGTTAGGTCAAGCAGTTAGTGATAATGGACTACGTCAGAAAATTGTTGCTAATGGTTTGGATTTTGTTAAAAATTTTCCGAGTTGCGAGGAGCAAACGGATAAATTGGAAAATTTGCTAAAAAATGTTATAAATAGCTAAATATGCCAAAGGTTTCGGTTATTATCCCGACCCATAATCGGCCGGATATTTTATCTCAAGCTATCAAGTCAGTTTTTAATCAAACTTTTCAAGACTTTGAAATTATTGTTATTGATGATGGTTTAATTGCCAGAGCCGAGGAGATTGTCAAATCTTTTAATGATTCTCGGATTTTTTATTATCAAAATAAGACAAGTCTTGGTGCGGCGGCCTCTCGGAATAGGGGGGCTTCTCTAGCGAGGGGTCAACTCTTGGCTTTTTTGGATGATGACGATTCTTGGATTGACCGTAAATTAGAAAAACAAATTTCTCTTTTAAGTAACTCTTCGAGTGATGTTGGTTTTTGTTTTTCCGGCGTGATAAATTGTTCTGAAAAGGGGAAATTTAACACGGAAGTTTTTGCTGGGACAAATGATTACCATTTAATTTCGTTAACTAGGTTTAAAGGTTTTTTAACTTCAACTTTAATTATTAAGAAAAAAGCTTTTGAAGAAATTAATGGTTTTGATGAAAATTTTCCCAGCCATCAAGAGGCGGAATTGATTATTCGCTTAACCCAAAAATATAAAGGCATCGGTCTTAATGAACCCCTAGTTATTATGAATAATTTTTCTACTGATGAACATATTGGAGGAAATCTTGAACGTCGAATAAGAGGTCGAGAAATGTTAATTAAAAAACATTTTCAGGAATATCTCTTACATCCAATTTTATTGGCAAAACAATATTTTTGGTTGGGATTAATGTATCGTCAAAATGGCAAGTTTAGTTTAGCCGCCGATTATTTTGTTAAAGCGTGGCGTCAAGACAAAAAAATTAGATATACATTTCATTTTTTGTGGGCGAAGATTAGAGAGTCAAAACAAAAAATTTTACAATCTAAATTTTTCCGCCCAATACATTTTGGGACATTGCTTAGATTAAAATACTTTAACCGTTTTTTGATTCTAAATAAAAAAAATAATAATTTTAAAAATATTTTAGATGCTGGTTGTGGACATGGAAAATATTCAAAATTATTGGCTGACTATTATCCTTCTGCTTCAGTCTTGGGAATTGATATTTTAGAAGATGAGGAGTGGGGAAATTATCCAAATAAAAATCTGTGTTTCAAAGTTTTTGATTTAAAAAATTTTAGAGAGCAAAATATCTATGATTTGATTGTTTCCATTGATACTCTTGAACATATTGTTGATAACAAAAAAGTGATTACTAATTTGATTGAAGCTTTGAGACCCTCTGGTCTTATCTACTTGGCAATCCCATGCGATAAAACGTCTATACATATTTTCCCAAGGAGATGGTTTCAACGATTTCACGATTGGGAATCAGACGAACACTTGGGCGAGCAACCGGTTCTAGATGAATTAAAACAGGAAATGAAAGAAAGAAATCTTGAAATCCTTGTTTCCCGCCACACCTTCACTTTTTGGGGGACTCTCGGTTGGGAGTTTGAATTTTTGCTTAGAGGCAAGAAGTTGGGAGATCGTCTGAATATTATCTTAATGCCTTTTTATAATCTACTTTGCTTTTTGGATATTTGGTTGCCTATAGGTCGTGGCAATAATTTGATTTTAGCGCGAAAAAAATAAACAGCAAATAACCCGACGGTTTTTTTATTATTTCAATTTTTATGATATTTTTTCAAAAAATAAATTTGACTAAAAAGTTTAAAAAATTATGGCTTGAAACTAAAGATGCAAATATTGGACAAAAAGCTTTCCAGAGCAGTCTAGTTATCTTAATTAGCCGTTTTATTATCAAAAGTCTTCAGTTTGTTCGAACAATCATTTTAGCACGCTTGCTATTCCCAAATGATTTTGGTTTGTTTGGGATGGCAGCGATTGCCCTTGGTCTTGTTGACAATTTTTTCCAGACTGGTTTTTACTCGGCAATTATTCATAAAAAGGAAAATGTCGACGAATATATCGATAGCGCCTGGTCTTTTAATATTCTTAGGAATACTTTGGTTGCCATCATTCTCTTTTTGACCGCGCCTTTGGTGGGCTTGTTTTTTAATAACAATGAAATGGTGGTGTTGTTGGTTAGAATTTTGGCCCTACCAGTTTTTGTTATTGGTTTTGAAAATGTAGGAGTTATTTTATGGCAAAAAGAATTACAATTTAATAAGAAAAGTCAACTTGATATTTGCGTGGTTATTTTAGAAATAACGACAACAATTGTGGCTGCTGTCATTTTCCATAATGTTTGGGCCTTAGTTATTGGTGCGATTGCCAATCGTTTCTTTGCGGTAATTTTATCCTATCTCTTTCACCCCTACCGTCCTAAGTTTGTGGTTGATTGGAAAAAAAACAAAGAACTTTATTTTTATGGTCGTTGGGTAGGAATTTCTGCCATTATAAATTTTTTTATTGGGCAAGGAGACAATTTGACAATTGGCAAAATTTTAGGCTCGACTATTCTTGGTTTTTACCAAATGGCTTTTTCTCTTGGGATGTTGCCGGCAGTTGAGATTGCCAGAGTTTTTGGTTCTATTTTATTTCCTCTTTTCGCCAAGATTCAAAACGATAAGATCTTTTTGCGTAGGACTTATGTTCGGGTGACTTCTTTAATCTTTGCCTTAACCATTCCTGCGTCTTTTGGGTTGTTTCTTTTGGCGCGAGAAATTATAACTTTCGTTTATGGCCCTCGCTGGTTGCCAATGGTTCCGATTTTGACAATTTTAGTTTGGGTTGGATTTCTTAAATCTTTTGAGCAAATCACAAATTCTTTTTTTCTCGGAGTTGGTCGGCCGTCGATTCCAACCAGATCTTCTTCAATTCAATTAGTGACAATGATTATTTTTATTGTTCCCCTAACCTTTTTTCTTGGTGGGGAAGGCACAGCTTTAACTGTGGCAATGGGAACATTGTTTACTCAGTTATATTTGCTTTATATTTTGCGTCAAGAAATAAATCTAGGAGTGTGGGGAATTTCTAAAACAGCTCTTGAACCCGTTATTGCTAGTTTGGCAATGGCTTACGGTCTTTATTTTTTAAAACAATTTTGGCCGATTTTTTCTTGGTGGTCTCTTTTAATTTATATTCTTTTAGGGATACTTGTTTACGGTTTGTTTTTGTTTATTATTGATGTTTGTTTTACTAAAGAAATTAAAAATTCCTTGATTTGGATAAAAAATAATCATTAAATGAAATTTATGGAGAAAGAAGAAATAATTGTAAAAAACTCTGGCTGGGTAAAACTTTCCGCTTTTCCCGACAAAAGGGGATTATTAGTAGTCGGTGAGATTGAAGAAGAAATACCTTTTGCAGTCAAAAGAATTTTTTATATCACAGATTTGGAAAATTCAACTCATCTAGAACGTGGCGGACATGCTCATCGTAAAACAGACCAAATCATTTTTTGTCTCAAGGGGTCTTTTTTATTAGGTTTGGATGATGGTGAAATAAAACAAGAAATTTTGCTTAATGATCACACTATTGGAGTTAGGTTGGGACCAAGTTTGTGGCATACAATGAAAAATTTTTCTTCAGACTGTGTTATCTTGGTTTTGGCCAATCAATGTTACGAAAAATTTGATTATTTGAGAGATTATTCTCAATTTTTAGAATTTATAAAAGAAAGCAATGATTAAATTTATTGATTTTACTCGACGTCAAAAAAAATATAGAAAAGAAATTGAAAAAGCGATATTTAAACCGCTTGAAAAAGGGTGGTTTATCTTAGGGCCGGAATTAGAAAATTTTGAAAGAAAATTTTCAACTTATTTAGGAGATGGTGAGGTCGTCGGGGTTAATTCAGGAACTGATGCTTTATTTTTAGCGCTTAAAGCTTTGGGTATAGGGTTAGGCGATGAAGTTGTCACGGTGGCGAATACGGCGACTCCAACAATCACTGCTATTCGTTTGGTTGGAGCCAAACCGATCTTTGTCGATGTCGATGAGAGAAGTTTGTTAATGGATACAAGTTTGATTGAAGAAAAAATTACAAAAAAAACTAAAATAATTTTACCCGTTCATCTTTTTGGTCGGCCCGTTTTAATGGATCGAATAATGAAAATTGCCCAAAAATATAATTTAAAAGTTGTCGAAGATTGTGCTCAGGCGACTGGAGCTAATTACTGCGGACGAACGGTGGGATTTTGGGGGGATGTTAGTTGTTTTAGTTTTTACCCAACAAAAAATCTCGGTGCTTTAGGCGACGGTGGAGCTATTGTAACAAAAAACAAAAAACTTGCGAGGATTTGTCGCCAATTAAGAAATTATGGTGAAGCAAGCAAGTTTAACAATGTGCTAGAAGGTTGCAATAGTCGTTTAGATGAAATTCAAGCCGCTTTTTTGAGTTGGGGTTTGGATTATTTGACGGTTTGGAATAAAACAAGAAAGAAATTGGCGAGACTTTATCAAAAAGAATTGAAAGGTTCACCCCTTATTTTGCCAGAGCAAGAGGGACAAGATTACTCTGGTTCTTGGCATTTGTTTGTGGTAAGGTCAAAAGAAAGGGATCGCTTAGCAGAGTTTCTATCTCAAAAAGGTGTCGCGACAGCAATTCATTATCCGCGTCCGATAACTAGTCAGCCGGTTTATAAATTTCTAAAAATCGGTAAAAAAGATTTACCGATAACTTATCAAGCTAGTCGTGAAATTTTATCTTTGCCACTATATCCTGAATTGACGACAAAAGAAGTAAAAAGTATTTGTTCTCATATAAAAAATTTTTATGCGACAAAAAGAAAAATTTAATCAAGAAATTGTCAATGAAATTTAATCCAAACTTTGTTCGTTTTTTTGAAATGTTTTTGTAATAGTCAAGATTAAATAAAATTATGCCTGAACATAAATTAAAAGGAAAAAAAATATTATTTTTAACAGGTTCTTTTCCTGTCATTTCAGAAACTTTCATTATCAATCAAATAACTGATTTGTTGGATAGCGGGATTAATGTGGAAATGTTTTCATTTTCCCCAGGCGATAAAAGATTGGTATCAGACCGTTTTTCTGATTACCAATTATTTAATCGGACGACTTATCTTAATTTTCCCAAATCAAAAGTCTTAAAATTATTTAAGGCTTTGCCCAAAATCATTAAAATTTTATTAACCAAGCCCATTTTATTGTTTAAGATTTTTAATTTTAAAAAATATGGTCAATTCAGTCGGTCTCTCAAAACTTTGTTTTGGGTGGAACCATTTGTTGGGAGGCATTTTGATTTGGTTCATTGTCATTTTGGAACTGTCGCTAACAAATTTTTATTAATCAAAGAAATTCTTGGAATTAAATCGCCCTTAGTAGTTTCCTTTTATGGTTATGATATCAGCCATATTATAAAAGAAAAAGGGTCTCATTATTATGACCGTCTGATAAAAGAAACCAAAATCTTTATTGCGATGTCTGAAAATATGAAAGAGCGTCTAATAAAACAAGGTTTTCCTGGGGATAAAATTATTGTTCTGCCTGTAAGTATTGATGTTGGAGCTTATCCTTTTAAAGTTAGAAAATTTAAACATTATCCGATAAATCTAATTTCTGTCGGAAGGTTTGTCGAAAAAAAAGGTTTTCCAGATTTATTACACGCAATTCGTTTAGTTGTAGACAAGGTTGGCAAAGATAAGGTCAAATTACATATAATTGGCGATGGTCCGCTCAAGTCGGAAATTTTTTCTTTGACGGATAAATTAAAACTTGAATCAGTTGTTAAATTTTATGGTTACCAAAAAATAGAAGATATTATTAAATTTTTTATGTCGATGGATATCTATTTGCAAACATCCAAAATAGCCAACGACGGTGATATGGAATAAATATCAATAATATGAACATCATAATTTCACAAGCAGAAGCTACTGGGTTGCCGGTGATAGCTACCAAACATAGCGGTTTTCCTGAACAGGTAATTGAAAATCAAAATGGATTTCTGGTGTCAGAGGGTGATTGTCGGGCAATTGCGGACAAGATTATTTATTTAATTGAAAATCCTGAAATTTGGTCTAATTTAAGCCAAAAGGCTAGAGAACATGTTTTTCTCCATTATGATAAAAATTTGTTGATAAAAAAACAAATAGATTTATACTCCAAAGCTATTGAATAAAAAAGACATTTCTTTTATATTTAAAGTATTATGCGAATAAGTAGGTTTTTATATTTTGGAGTTTTAATTGGTCTTTTTATTTTGCCCTTTTTACCTCTTGGCATATCTACTTCGATGCTTTTCCCGTTTATAACGGGTAAAAATTTTGCCTTTAGGATAATAGTGGAAATTATCGCAGCTTTGTGGGTTGTTTTGGCTTTTTGGAATAAAGATTATCGATTTAAAAAATCGCTCGTTTTTTTTCTTATTTGGGGATTAATCATCGTAGCAAGTCTAGCCACTATTTTAGGGGTTGATCCTTATAATAGTTTTTGGTCAAATTTTGAAAGGATGGATGGTCTAATTACCCTGTTGCATTTAGCTGTTTTGTTTACTATTTTGATTTCCGTTTTTAAAGAAGAAAAAATTTGGCGGAAATATCTTTATACAACTTTACTAGCTAATTTGCTAGTAGTTTTTTACGGTCTAGGGCAATTAATGGGACTTGCGCAAATTCATCAGGGAGGAGTTCGTCTTGATGCTAGTCTGGGTAATGCCGCTTACTTGGCTTCGTATTGTGTTTTTCACATATTTTTTGCTGCTTATCTTATTTTCCATGAAAAAAATCTCGGTCTTAAAAGCTTTTTGGTTTTTTCTATTGTAATCAACACTTTTGTTCTGTATTTTACAGCAACCAGAGGAGCGATTCTGGGTTTTTTGGGAGGAATTATTTTAGCTTGTATTTTGTTGGTGGTAAAAAATCATCGACATCACAAGTTTAGGAAAATTGCTTTTTCAATTCTTGTTGGGGTGGCCGTTTTATTAATTATCTTTGGTATTTTTAAGGATTCTGCTTTTATCCAATCTAGTCCGGTTTTGTCGCGCTTTTCTTCTATTTCAATGACAGAGACTACTACTCAATCTAGGTTTTTAATCTGGCAAATGGCTTGGCAAGGTTTTCGGGAAAGACCAATTCTAGGTTGGGGTCCGGGAAATTTCAGTTATGTATTTGGTAAATATTACAATCCGTTGATGTGGCGGCAAGAACCATGGTTTGATCGTGCGCATAATGTGATTTTTGATTGGATGGTTAGTACTGGCGCGCTTGGCCTTCTTATGTATCTTCTTATTTTTGCGGTATCAATTTTTTACTTGTTGAAAAATATTTATCAATCAAATAAGGATAGTTTTGAAGAGGTTTCTTTGAACAAAAAAAATAAAAGAGTAAAAGAAAAAGGGGATGGAACAAGTTCTGCTGTTTTGTTGGGTTTATTGGCAGCTTATTTTTTCCAAAATCTGTTTGTTTTTGATAATTTAATAAGTTATCTTCTATTTTTTATTGTTTTGGCTTATATTCATTTTCTTTACACATCAACTAGGGTTAATGCTGGTAAGGAAGAAAATACTAATAGAAAACTTATTAAGACGGATAAGACAAAAACATCAAATTCAATTTGGACGACCCTTATAATTTCAGGTTTATTTTTATCATTGTTTTTGTATAAATTTAACTTCAAACCGATTGGGGCGTCTCAAGACATTATCAAAGCGCTCAACTTTTCTCACAATCCTGTGATCAGCTTGGAATATTACAAAAAGGTTTTTGCGGCGGAGACCTTTGCTAACCAAGAAGCAGGAGAACAATTATTAGGCAAAACTTTAACTATTTTGCAAGACAAGATTATTTCTGGAGAACTTAAAAATCATTATCTAAATCTAGCAATGACGGAGTGGGATAAAAATCTTCTTACTCATAAAAATAATCCTCGAGCTCATTTTTATTATGGGACTTTTCTTTCTAAAATTGGTAAACATGATGAAGCTTTGGTTCATTTAGCTCATGCTAAAGAATTTTCTCCCAAAAAACAAATGATTAGATTTGAATTAGCAACTTTGTATTTTAAATTAAACAGGGCTGATATGGCAATGCTCGAATTGGAAGAAGCTTTTAATTTAGAACCAAATTATCCGGAAGCGCGAAAAATGTATGCGTTGGGGGCAATCATTGTTGGTGAAAATAATTTGGCTTTAGAAATAATTAAACCAATAAAAGATAACCCTGATTATTTTTTAGATGATCGATTTATATATTATTATACTCAAGCGGGGGAGAAGAAAGAGGTTGATTATCTTCTAGAAAAACGGATAGGTTACTACATTGATAACATAACTAATAATCCTAAAAATTTTGAAAATTATTTAAAATTGGCTGAAGCCCAAATCTCTTTAGGGCAAAATAATGAGGGTAAAAAAAATTTAGAAATGATGATAGAACTAGTCCCTGAAGAACAAAAGGCATTGAAAACAAAAGCTCAAAATCTTTTGGAGACAATTTAATTCATTACCTTAGTTTTTATTTATAGATAAAAACTTGATTTTTTGTTTGTAGTTTGCTTTACTATATTTAATGTGAGATTTTCTTCATAATATGGGGAAGAGCTCCAATGCTAAATGTTCAACTAAAGGCCCGTTTCGGGCCTTTAGTTTTTATCTTTAAAACAATTGAAGCCCTTGTTGTTTTTTGGATTGAAATGTGAGAATATATAAATATCTGAGTTGATGTTGGTTTGTGGCTGACAGAGGTACTCACATTAGGACATTTAGCATATGGAGTTGACTCTCTGTCGGCCACAAATCAACATCAATAAAATCTCGTCAAAGACGAGATTTTATTTTTTTTATCTGTAAGTATAAAAATTAATTTTATTTTTTTTTTATACTTACAGATAAATTATTTTTTGAATTTTTTATTTTTGAGAAGTTATCCACAATTTTATGAAAAAAAAGATTGAGTTGTTTTTCTTTTTAGCGGATAATTAATAATAGAAGTGGCAGCGTTATGATTAAAGGTCGAATGTTGTCACAAATAAACTTTATAAAAAAGTAAAACTACTAAAAATGGCAGCAAAGAAAAAGGCTAAGAAAGCCAAAAAGCCAGCGAAAAAGGTAGCCAAGAAAAAGGCCACCAAAAAAGTCGCTAAGAAAAAGGTAGCCAAGAAAAAGGCCACCAAAAAAGTCGCTAAGAAAAAGAAAAAATAATTTCTTTTATCTCGTACACCAAGAAAAATTCCGCTTAAGCGGAATTTTTCTTTTGTTAATAAAATTGGAGATTAAAAAATTTAAAAATTCTAACACCATTAATTATTTATCGTTGATCGCTAGCATTTAATTGGAGTCGTTTTCCATTTATCTTTTTTGTGCTAACATCAAGGGGTTATGTCTATATTTACAAACATTTTGAAGTCTCTAAATGATTTAGATAAAAAGTATATAAAAGAAGCGACCAAGACGGTTATGGCTATTAACATGTTAGAAGATAAAACTCAAATTTTATCAGACGAAAATTTAAAAGAAAAAACAAAGGAATTTAAAAAAAGAATTAAAGACGGCGAAACTCTTGATCAAATTCTACCAGAGGCTTTTGCGGTTGTGCGTGAGACAGCCAAAAGAGTTCTTAGACAGCGTCATTTTGATGTTCAATTGATTGGTGGTTTGGCCTTGCATCAAGGGAAAATAGCTGAAATGCGTACTGGGGAAGGAAAAACTTTGGTTGCTACCTTGCCAGCTTATTTAAACGCTCTTACTGGTAAGGGTGTGCATATAGTAACCGTGAATGATTATTTGGCTCGGCGCGATGCTGTCTGGATGGGGCAGATATATTCTTTTCTTGGTTTATCTGTAGGCGTTCTCAATAACCAGACTTCTTATCTCTATGATTCGGAACACACTAATAAAGATAATCTTCGAGACGAAGAAGGATCATTCCGAGTTGTTCATGAATTTTTACGTCCTTGTCTTAGAGGGGAAGCTTATGCCGCCGATATTACTTATGGCACCAACAATGAATATGGTTTTGATTATCTGCGTGATAATCTAGTCTACGATATTGCTAACTTAGTTCAACGATCTAACGAAGACGGTCACCATTTTGCCATTATTGACGAGGTTGACTCTATTTTAATTGATGAATCGCGAACCCCCTTAATTATTTCAGCACCTTACGCTGAATCAGAAAAACTTTATGGCACATTTGCGCAAATTGCGACCTCCTTTAGAGTTGGTGATGATTATGAAGTGGACGAAAAAATGAAAGCTATTACTTTGACAGACGAGGGAATCACGCGTGCCGAGAAGATGTTAGGAGTAGAAAATATCTATACCGAGGGGGGTATCAAATATGTGCACCACCTAGAAACAGCGGTGCGTGCTAAAGCTTTGTTTGAACGTGACAAAGATTATGTGGTTAGGGATAATGAAATAATCATAGTTGATGAATTTACTGGGAGACTACAACCAGGACGACGTTGGTCAGAGGGTTTACACCAAGCAATAGAAGCAAAAGAAGGGGTGTCAATTAAAGATGAATCACGCACTTTTGCAACTATCACTCTGCAAAATTATTTTAGAATGTATCAAAAAATTGCTGGCATGACTGGCACGGCCAAAACTTCAGCTGAAGAATTTAGAAAGGTTTATGGTTTAGATGTAATATCTATTCCAACCAACAAACCAATTAAACGAATTGACCACAATGATTTGATTTTTCAGACTGAACAGGGGAAATTTAAAGCAATCGCTCGCAAAATAAAAGAATTGAATAGAAAGGGTCAACCAGTTTTAGTAGGCACAATTTCAATTGAAAAAAACGAACTTTTATCCTCTTATTTAAAAAAAGAAGGAGTTTCGCACAAGATTTTGAATGCTAAAAATCACGAAGATGAAGGTCAGGTTGTTGCTGATGCTGGTCGCAAAGGTGGGGTAGTAATTGCTACTAATATGGCTGGTCGTGGCGTAGATATCAAATTGGGTGGTGCAACTCCGACTACCGCCGAGGCAGATGAAATCCGTCAACTGGGTGGTCTTTTTGTTTTGGGAACTGAACGTCACGAAGCTAGACGAATTGACAATCAATTAAGAGGTCGTTCTGGACGACAAGGTGATTTAGGAGAGACTCAATTTTTTGTTTCTTTGGAAGATCAATTAATGAGGATTTTTGCTTCTGACCGGATAAAAAATATGATGGGAAGATTTGGGATTCCTGAAGATGCGCCGATTGAGAATAGTTTTGTTTCTCGCGCATTGGAAAACGCGCAAAACAAAATTGAAGGGTTTCATTTTGACGCACGTAAGCATTTGCTTGAATATGATGATGTCACTAGTCATCAACGCAATATTGTTTATGAACGTCGCCGTAAAATCTTATTGGGTGATAAAGACGTTTTGGATGAATACTTAGAGAAAATTTTAGTTGGCGTTGATAATGAAATGAGTCGTGAAAAGGCAACAAAGCAAATAATTGAAAGAAAAAAAATATTGGGCGAAGAAGTATTTTATACTAACGCTAAACATCTTATTTTACAGGTTATTGATATGTTTTGGGTTGAGCACCTGGAAGCGATTGATTACATGCGTGGCAGTGTTCGCCTAAGAGCCTATGGTCAACGTGACCCATTGGTGGAGTTTAAACGAGAGGGTTTGACTTTATTTAAAAATATGGAAACTTCAGTAGCAACTGCGGTTCTTGATCACATCTTAAATTTAGAAACTCAAGTGAAAGAGGAAAAAGTTGTGTTAGATGAAATTCACGAGTCGGCTTCTCAGATTACAGCTGGAGCTAGCCAAATACCTGATGGAACCAAAAAGGTTGGCCGCAATGACCCATGCCCTTGTGGTAGTGGGAAGAAATATAAGAAGTGTTGCGGAGCCTAAAAAATTTCTCTTTATAGATTATCCACAGATTATTTAATGATTATCAAGCATCTAGAGAGTATCGGGTAGAAATGAAAATATTAGGAATTTATAGGACAAAAATCTATAAGACATAAAGGACATCCTCAACAAAACTTTAATTTACAACGTCTTTTAGGGTTTAATTTTGGTGGTCTAAAATTGAAAATAATAAAGTTAATTAATGGTGGTAGTGGGGGGAGTGCCAAGCTATTGATTAACTATTGATTTTTTGTTGTAGTTCTGCTAGGAATTAAATTAGTTATATAAACAACTTGGCTTCTGGGGAGAAGCTGCAAAGTTGTGTGATTCGCTCTTTGAAATGATTTGCTCATTTGTGACGATATTTTTTTCTGTTTGCTTATGAACAAATCATTTTTCTCAATAACCAAAAAAATCATTTTAGGAGCCCTTATCTCGGGGCTGCTTTTGGCGTTTTCTTTGCCGATGGTATTGAGGGCCGAAGAAGTGGTTAATGTTCAAGATACTCAGTTGGAAAATGAACTTGAACCAGTTTCTGATTCTGAATCTGAATCTTCTGCGATTGAGGCAAGTGAGATAGCTGAAATAAATGAATCAGATCAAACCCCTGAATTTCCTGACCCAAATTTCTTAGAGGTAGAGGTGTCAGACGTGGAAGAGCTGGATGAGCCAGTTATAGAAATTGAAAGTCAAGATTCTTTTGACGATAATACGGGTTTGAATGAACCAAGTGAGTTAGAAATTCCAAAGGACGAAACGGAGATTGTTTTGGAAACAGTAATTCCTGTTTCTTCTTCGTCAACCACAGAGGTCTTGGCCATTACTTCAGAAGCTAGCTCAACAACAACCATTGATCAAGCCAGCACTACTACTAATGATTTTATCCAAAAGGCCACCACCACTCTAACTTCCTCCTTAGACATAGAACAGGTTAAAGTTTTGATGGAAATCAGTGATACTTTGGAGGCGATTAGTGAAGTCTTGACGATTAGCGATGAAGTGGAATTTACGACTAAGATTGGTGACAAAGAATCGCCAATAAATAGTTTGGTTGCTATTAGCGAAGAATTTGGCGCAGATCTAATCAATAGTTCGGAAGAAGATAACGAAGCTAGTAGCGAAAACAGTTTCCAAACAGAAAATGATTTAAATGACGTTGAAAAAATAATTAGCGGAGAAGACAATTTCCAGACAAAATCTTTGCCAATTACTTCAAAAAAAATCAGCGATCAAATGTCCTTTATTACTGAAAATGAATCAGAAGAAGGAATTGTTGGCGTTGAAAATTATTTTAATACTTTGGGTGAACCGATTACCCCCAATGTCAGTCAAGAATTGTCATTTGAAACAATCGGGATTAATCCTCCTCCGCCACCAACGCATCTCGTTAGTTCGGAAATGAATTTTGTAACTTTGTCCTATTCAATTGTTGATCCTGAGATTGGTCCGGAAGGAACTTTCATTACTACTTCTGGTGGTGGCGGTGGTGGTGGCGGTGGTGGCGGTGGTGGAAGTCGTCGCAGGGTAGAAAAACCAGAATTGCCCAAAACTTGTCCACTTTACTTAAAAGAATTTATTCGCTATGGCCGCGACAATAATCCACACGAGGTAATCAAACTTCAATTATTCTTAAAATATTTTGAAGGTTATGATGTGCCAGTTAGTGGTTATTATGACTTGCTAACATTGCGAGCTGTTGAAGATTTTCAGAAAAATTATTTAAGAGATGTTTTGCAACCTTGGGGAATTGATGACCCAACTGGTTATGTTTACATCACAACTACATTGGCAATAAATAGTATTTATTGTGGACGAGATACCGCTAATTCGTTAGATTTGCGAAACATCATCGGACAATATTACCAAGAAATAACTGGGGAACCTTTAGAAGAGATTGTTGAAATTTTAGAGCCAGAGACAATAGTTGCTACATCTTCTTTGTTATTGGCAACATCAACACCTTTTTCTGAATCAATAAATCCTATCGACGCTAGAAGACTTTTGTCTGCCTTGGGTGTTTTGGCGGATTTTGTTGGTGAGAATTTGTGTTGGCTTTTGGATCTTTTCTTGCTTGCCATTATTTCATTTTTGCTTTGGCTATTATGGAGAGACAAAGAGAATGAAGATAATTCAAAATTGATAATGGCTAGTGAACCAACTTCGGAGTCTTCTCTGACAGATTTTGACAAACAATACTTGAATCAACTAGCAAAGGAAGAAGTTGAAAAGGAAATTCTCATTGCTGGCGCGATAGCAAATGGAGCATCTGATGATGTTAATTTTGAGAAATCTAAAGAGAAATCAGACTCTCAAACATCAATTATGGCTGAAAAAGCAGTGCCTTTGGGGGCTTTGTTGGAAGCTGATGAAGAAACTGATGAAGAAAAAGCTGATGATTTTGAAAATTGGTCTCTTAAAAAAGACGAATCAGATATTTTAGAAAGAAATTCAAGTAATGAATTTGAGCTAGGAAAATCGGAAACAAATCCAGACCAAAAAAGCTTGTTATCCCAAGAGGGGGTTAAATCTAAGGAGAAAATACAATAAAATATCAAAAAGTAGAATAATAAATACACTTCCAATTTTCAATAAAAGGAATGAGATACTCTTGTTGACAACTTCTATTTTTTTTGCTATAGCTAAGAATAGAAAGGAATCGACTTTTGGTGTTGATTCCCGCTCCTTGTCAAAGAGCAAAAAAGAAGGGGGCTCGGGTGTGTCTCGTCCCCCTGTTGACGTTTAGGGAACCGCCTATGGCGGGAGTTTCCGCCATAGGCGGAAGGAGGTTGAAATGAAAAATGTCGTTTTGTTGTTGGGCTCATTTTTGGTGTTGTTGTTGTGTCTTGGTTGTCCTCCTGTGGAAGAACCAAAACCGGAAAGTGTGCCGTTCTCTGTTTCTGGAACGGTGTATCAAGATGGTGTTGCAACCGAAAAAATCGCGAACATTGGCCAAAGTACCAATATCTTGATGAAAGAACCTGGTGTTGTAATTTTGGATTTTAAGGCTAAGACTTCAACTCGTTTGATTTATGAGGTGGATACTACCTTGGAAATCTATTACAAAGACGAGTTTGGCAGTGATGTCCTATGGGTATCGCTGACGGAGGATGGGCCAATTATTCAGAAGTGTGAAAAATCTTCGGCGGAATTGGCTTTTTTGGCTCTAGTCTTTTTGGCTGGAGCTGTCCATGTCCACGGCGGAGTGGCTGGTTGTGTGGTTGGATCTTACCCAGTTGTCCGGGGAGTTCAAGAGGGTCGGCATTTTCAGGTTGAAGTGCCTTTCTCTCCAGCTGCTAAATCTGTTGTGGCTAGAGTCACAGTCCGCGAA
Organism: Minisyncoccota bacterium; assembly: GCA_041657405.1. Classification (GTDB taxonomy): domain Bacteria; phylum Patescibacteriota; class Minisyncoccia; order Phycocordibacterales; family XYD1-FULL-46-19; genus JAKJEI01. The sequence continues at coordinate 373 of JBBABX010000001.1, read as the reverse complement.
GGGTCGGAAAAAAGGTTTACTCACACAGTAAATCTGATCAGTCCGATCCCCATACCAGCGGCAACACCATTTTCGGTGGCGATCTTAAAACCTGACCCTGACGCTATTTTAGTGGAAGGGCAAGAACAGTTGTTTGCAGCCAAAGCGGAAGGCACCAGTGAATCTGTTAATTGGTTTTGGCTTTTTGCTGATGGTTCTGTCTCGTCAGGAGGGCAGATCGTTTCCAAGGTTGTTTCTTCAGATTTGACTGGAGAAGTGGTGGTTTTTGGTTCTACTTCTTCCGGTCGTTTAGATTGGGATACTATCTCAGTGTCTACGACTTCTTCGGGGGGTGGTGGCAATGACGACAGGGGGGTAGAAATCACCGCCAGAT